>DASUXA010000101.1:0-34188 GCA_036378155.1 Micromonosporaceae bacterium
ATGTACGTGGTGGCGACCGCCGGGCATGTCGACCACGGCAAGTCGACGCTGGTACGGGCGCTGACCGGGATGGAACCGGACCGGTGGGAGCAGGAGCGCCGCCGGGGCATGACGATCGACCTCGGGTACGCGTGGACCACGCTGCCCGGCGGGCGGGTCGTCGCGTTCGTCGACGTACCGGGTCACGAGCGGTTCGTGCCGAACATGCTCGCCGGAGTGGGTCCGGTACCGGCGGCGCTGATCGTGGTCGCGGCGGACGGGGGCTGGATGCCCCAGTCCGCTGAGCACCTCGCCGCCTTGGACGCGCTCGGCGTGCGGTACGCCCTGGTCGCGGTCACCCGGTCGGACCTCGCCGACCCCGGCCCGGCGGCGGAACGTGCCCGCCGCGAGATCGCGGCGACCTCGCTGGGACGGGTCGAGACGGTACCGGTCAGCGCGGTCACCGGCGCGGGGCTGGACGACCTGCGGGCGTCGCTGGACCGGCTGCTCGCCCGGCTGCCCGAACCGGACGCGGGCGCCCCGGTACGGCTGTGGGTGGACCGCTCGTTCACGATCAAGGGAAGCGGCACCGTGGTGACCGGCACGCTGGGCGCCGGGCGGGTACGTGTGGACGACGAACTGGAACTCGGCGGGACCGGGCGGACGGTGCGGGTCCGGGCGACGCAGTCGCTGGGGGTACCGGCAACCGAGGTGGCGGCGGTGGCACGGGTCGCGTTGAACCTGCGCGGCATATCGCGCGACCAGGTACGCCGAGGCGACGCGCTGGTCACCCCGGGCCGTTTCCAGCCCACCGACCTGATCGACGTCCGGGTGCACGGCGACGCCCCGGACACCCTGCCCGCCGCGGTCATGGCGCACATCGGTTCGGCAGCCGTCGCCGCGCGGGTGCGTCCACTGGGTACCGACACCGCGCGGCTGCGGCTGTCCCGCCCGCTGCCGCTGCGCCTGGGCGACCGGGTGCTGCTGCGCGACCCCGGCTGGCACCACATCGCCGGAGGCGCGACCGTACTGGACGTCGCACCGCCGCCGCTGTCCCGCCGGGGTGCCGCCGCCGCCCGCGCGGCAGTGCTGTCCACTATGGACGGTACTCCGGACGAACGCGGCGAGCTGCGCCGTCGCCGCCTGATCCGGCGGGGCGAGCTGGAACGCATGGGGGTGACCGCTTCCGTGGCACCGGTCTGTGGGGACTGGCTCGCCGACCCGGACGAGTGGGCGCGGCTGCGTCGCCGGCTCAGCGAGGAGGTCGCCCGGTACGCCGCCGCGCACCCGCTGGAGCCGGACGCCCCGCTGGAGGCGCTGCGCCGCGCCCTCGGTCTGCCCGACCGCGCCCTGGTCGCCGCCCTGGTCGCGCCCCCGTTGGCGGAGCGGTCCGGTCGGGTCGGTACCGGCGCCGCCGCGCCCGACCTGCCCCCGGCGGTCGCGCACGCGGTGGACCGGGTACGCGCGGACCTGGCTCGCCACCCGTTCCTGGCTCCGGAGGCGTACCGCCTCGCCGAGCTGGGACTCGGACCCCGCGAACTGGCGGCGGCGGTACGGGCGGGGTCGCTGCTGCGGGTGAGCGACGGGATCGTCCTGCTGCCCGACGCCCCGAGCCGGGCGGCGGACGTACTGTCGGGACTGCCCCAGCCGTTCACGCTCAGCGAGGCGCGCCAGGCGCTCGGCACGAGCCGGCGGGTGGCGGTACCGCTGCTGGAACTGCTGGACCGGCGGGGACTGACCCGGCGACTGCCGGACGACCGCCGGACGCTCGTAACCGACTGACGTCGGCGAGGCGGACTGTCAAACCAAACCCTCGTGACCCGGGCGTAACGGGCCTGTGTCGCATTGACGACCACTCTCGACGTCGCGGATCGGTACGTGGTGGATACAGACTAATCACAGTGGAATTTCGCCGGCGCGTAGCGGACAGGGGGAACGCGGCCGGCGCCGCGTTACGGGGTGGGTGTCGGTAGTTGAACACGCTCGTTCTTCACCTGGGTCGTGCCCATGGGTGGGAAGGGGCTCTCCGACAGGGAAAGAAGGGTGGGGGACATGTCGCACGGGCGAATGGAGATGGCGTCGGAATACCGCGTCGCAGCTGCGCGGATCGTCGCGACGGGGCTCAATCAAGCCAGGGGAGAAATTCGGTCCCAAGTGGTGTCCGGTCTAGTCAATCCGCTGGCGTTCAGAGGCGTGTCCGATCAGGGTGGATTCGAGCCGACGAAGATCGACGCGATGATGGACCGGGTCATCGAGTCGCTCGTCAGCTCGCGTATGCCCGGTGTCATCTACTGCAGCGAGGAGTCCCCGCGGAACCTGTACCCGGAGCCCGGGGACATCGTCGCGTGGTCCGATCCGCTCGATGGCACCACGAATGCCTTCACCTTCTTCGGCGGATACGCTGTCGTCTTATATTTCGATCGCTTTATCCACGGGCGGTACGACCATCTCGCGGGTGCGATCGCATCATCCGACGGCACCATCGTCAGTTGGCAACGCTTCCACGACGACGGCGAAGTCTGGATCGACTGGCCGGACGAAATGCGCTGGCCCGGCCTCAAGGCTGGATCCGAGAACGGTGTCGCTCGAACGCCTGCGACCCCACCGTACCGCGTCGGCGTCGGTCGCATCGGTGACGACGATCCGCTCGCAACCGCGGGGCGGGTGATCCCTCTCTTCGGCGGTGTGCGGAAGCGCCTGGCCTCAGTGGCGTCGACGGTGTCTCGGAGAGAGGACCTGGACCGGATACTCGACCTCGGCAGGGAGGACGGTCCACCGGACAGACAGACCGACATGGTGTTGTCCACCCTTGCCGGAAATCCACTCGTCTCAGCGCTTCTCGTCGGTCAGTTGGGTGCGATCGTCGAGCCCCACGCCGTCAAGTTGCACGACGCCGCGTACCTCATCCCCCTTGTGCTCGCCGGTGGCGTCGTGGTCGATCTCAACGACAACGAGATCAACGTTTTCCGCGCTTTCGAGCAGGTAGAACCGGCTCGCCGTCGCGTCGGGCCATTCATCGCCGCGGCGAGTGAAGAGTCGGTGCGATGGCTCATGAGCCGGCGAAGAGCGGTTCCGGAATCGCGCGGCTGAGCGGGTCTTCCTGCGGTACGACCGGCGTGCGTCGCAGGTGTCAGACGCCGCCGGTCGACCCATGGCGAGATCCTGATCCGACGCCACACGCCGGTGTACCGCGTCGAGCAAGACCCCGGCCGAGCGTGCGGTCCCCGCCGTCACGGCGTCGTGGACGTCCGGTCAGCGTTCGGCTCGACCGGTGCGTCGTCTGTACCGTCCGGGTCCACCACCAGTACCGCCGCCTCGGTGATCCGTGGATGGCTCAGCAGGTGGGCGCGGATCCTGCGTACCGCCCGCAGCGCGTCACCGGCGGAGCCCGCGACGACGTCGGCGGGCAGCCGGACCCACGCGGCGACCATGAGCTGGGACGGTCCCATGTACACCGCCTGAACCTCGCGGATTTCGGCGACGTCGGGGAAGCCCGCGAGCAGCGCGGTGACCCGGTCCAGCACGTCCGGCGGCGCGGACTCGTCGGTGAGCAGCGCCTTGGACCGGCGCGCCAGCAGCCACGCGACCACCATCAGCAGCAGCCCGATGCAGACGCTCGCCGCCGCGTCCCAGAACACCTGCCCGGTGACGGTGTCGAGGACGACGCCGAGCAGGGCGAGCGCGATGCCGATCAGCGCCGCCGAGTCCTCCAGGTACACCGTCGACGCGCTGGGATCGGACACCCGGTTGAGTTGCTCGACCAGCGTGCGCTGCCGGCTGCGGGCCTCCTCACGCAGTTGGCGACGGGCGGTGTTCCAGGAGTACGCCTCGAAGCCGGCGCTGACGACCAGCACGCCGATGCCGACCCACGGTGATCTCAGCGGTTCCGGTACCAGCAGGTCGCGCACCCCTTCGGCGATCGACAGCACCCCGCCGACGAGGAAGATGCCGAGCGCTGCCAGGAACGCCCAGAAGTACCGTTCCTGCCCGTACCCGAACGGATGGGTGCGGTCCGGCTCGCGTGTCGATCGGCGCAGCCCGACGAACAGCAGCACCTCGTTGCCGGTGTCCGCGACCGAGTGCAACGTCTCCGCCCACAGCGCGGCGGACCCGGTGAACAGCGCGGCGACGCCCTTGGCGAGGGCGATCGCGAGGTTCGCCCCGGCGGCGATCAGGACGGTGCGGGTGCTGGCGGGGTCGCCGCCGCCGGTGTCGGTACCGTCGCCCTCGCCGGCGCGCCGGACTGCGGCGCCGCGCTCGCCGGGATCGCCGTGCCCGCCTGGGACGGCGCGCTGCGGCGCGCCGCCGTGCCCGCTTGGGGCGGCGCGCTGCGGCGCGCCGCCGTGCCCACCTGTGTCTGCCATACCGCGCCGCTACCCAGCGGAGGCTGTTCACAACCGCATATCTGTGCCGTCCGAATGCGTTGCGGGTGCCGAGGCGGGCGGTATTATCCGTCGGCCGCGCCAGGCGTACCAGCCGCGCCGGGCGTACCGCCGGTGCGGCTCATCCGCCGGCACCCGCGCTCACGATCGTACGGAGGACGGCGCATGTCCCACGGCGAGGAGCTGTTCGCGTTGCGCGAAGAGACGAACTCCCGTCCCGACTTCGAAGTCGCGCTGCGCGGCTACGACAGGCGGCAGGTCGACCAGTACGTGTACCGCATGGAAAGCGAGATCCTGACGCTGGCGACCGAGCGCGACCGGGCGGCGAGCCACGCGCAGGAGCTGGCCGACCAGGTACAGCGGCTCCAGGTGGAGCTGACCGAGATGCGGCAGCGCCCACCGCAGGTGGACCGGGCGTCGTTCCGGCACCTCGGTCCGATGGTCGACGAGATCCTGGCGCTCGCCGAGAAGCAGGCCGAGGCGATCACGAACAGCGCCGCCCGTCAGTTGGCGCAGTGCCAGGCCGAGGCGGACCGGTTGCTCACCGAGGCGAGGGAGCAGGCGGAGCGGATGCGCGCCGACGGCGAGGCCGCGTACGAGCACGCGCAGCAGGAGGCGCAGCGCGTCCACGAGGAGAGCGCCCAGCAGGTCGAGCAGGCGCGGGCGGAAGCCGAGGCGCTGGTGGAGGCGGCTCGCGCCCAGATCCAGCAGGAGGTCGAGGCGGCTCGCGCCCACGCCCAGCAGGAGCTCGCGGAGTGGAAGGCCGGCGTGGAACGCGACCTCACCGAGCTGCGCGCGGCGACCGAGCGGGAACTGACGAACCAACGGAACAAGGTCAACCAGGAGATCGCGGCGATCCACGCGCAGGCGCAGCAGTACGCCACGGACCTGCGTCGACGCGCCGACGAGCAGGCGGCGGCCCACCATCAGCAGCTCACCGTGGTACAGCAGGAGATCCTCACCCGGCGGGAGGCGCTGACCCAGCTCGAGGACGAACTGGACACCGCCGAGCAGCGGCTCGCCCGGCTGCGTCACGAGGGCGCCACGGCGGAGCGCGAGGTCAACCAGTTGCAGCAACGCCTGGACGAGGTGAGCCGGGAACTCGCCGACGAGCTCAACCGGCTCGACGAGGCGCGGCGGGCAGCGGAGTCGGCGGAACTGCACGCCAAGGCGGTACGCGCCCGGGTGCAGCGGGAAGCGGCGCGGGTGGCGAACCTCGCCGCGGCGGCGGTCATGGCCGCCGCGGCGGGCGGGGCGGAGACCGCCGAGTACCCGGTGGTCGGCGCGACCCCGCCGGATGCCGCCCGTGCCGCGGCGGACCCGGCACGCCAGCCGGACGGCGAGGTCGCACCGGCACCGGAGGCGACGAGCGACGACGACACGCCTGCCGCGAGCGGTACCGAGGAACCGTCGGCGAACCCGGTACCGGCACAGCGCGAGCCGGAATGGGAGACGGTGACCGACGACCACCCGGTGGTCGGGGCGGAACCCGCCGTCCTGCCGCGGCGCAACCAGTCCTTCGCGGGTCAGCCGGACCGCTGAGCGGGACTGCCGCTCGGGCGTGCCCGGGGCGGACGTCCGATCAGGGCGGAATCGGCGGAGATCGCCGGGCTGTCGGGGCGCGCGCTGCATACTGACCGGGACCCGCCGTACCGGGGGTGGTGAGAGCCGGTGCTCACGGACTTCTACGTCGCGTTCGCGACCGTGTGTTTCACGCTGCTCGGTCTCTGGATCATCGTGGTACAGACCCGGCACGCGGAATGGCGCGGTTCCTCGCTGCATCGGCGACGGGCGTACGGGGTGTCGCTGCACTTCTCGCTGCCCGGACTGATGGGGCTGCTCTCACTCGTCGACCCTGCCAGTACCCAACTGTGGCGGACGTCGTTCGCGATCGCGGCGGCCGGGGGAGCGGCGGTTCTCGTCCTGGTGTGGGGGCCCGCGCCGACCTGGCTGGGGCTGGCGAGCTACGTGGCGGCGGTGATCCTGTACGCGCTGATCGCGGTCGTCGCCATCGCGCCGCGACTGCTCGTCGACATCGGTCTCGCCGTCCGGCCGCTGCGGGTCGAGGCGGTACTGCTGACGGTCCTGGTGTTCCTCGGTGCGAACGTCGCCTGGCTGCTGCTGTTCGACGAGACGTCGCGCGGGACAGACCGGCGGTGACGCCGGACAGCTCCCGTGATCAGTCCTTGCGGGCGACGCCGGCGAGCCCGAGGGACCGACCGTGTTTCCGGTCGGGTTCGTCGCTCGGGTCGGGACGCCAGTCGGGTAGTTCCACGACGCCCGGGTCGAGCAGGGTCAGTTTGGTGAAGAACTCCTCGATCCGCGACCGGGACCGGAAGATGATCGGAACCTTGGTGCGGCGCGCCGCGCTGTCGCTCAGCTTCGCCGCGTCGTCCGGGCGTCCCGAACTGGTCAGATGCGAGATCACCAGATAGCTGCCGGGAGCGATCGCCTCCCGCAGCGTGGCGACCACCGCGTCCGGCTGGTCGGCGTCGGTGAGCAGGTGCAGTACCGCCACCAGCAGCACCGCCACAGGCTGCTCGACGCCGATCACCGCGCGCAGCCGGTCGTCCGCCAGCAGTTGCGCGGGTGCCCGCAGATCGCCCTGGATCGCGACGACACCCGGCGTGCCGGCCAGGATCGCCTGCGCGTGGTTGACCGCGACCGGATCGATGTCGACGTACGCGACCCGACAGGTCGGGTCGATCGACTGGGCGATCTCGTGCGTGTTGCCGACCGTCGGAATGCCCGCGCCGAGGTCCACGAATTGGCGGATGCCCGCACCGACCAGGTACCGGACGGCACGACGCAGGAACGCGCGGTTCTCCCGCGCGACGTCGGCGAGGTCCGGTACCAGAGCCAGCGCGCGAGCCGCCGCCTCACGGTCGACCGCGAAGTTGTGCGAGCCGCCGAGCAGGGCGTCGTACATGCGCGCCGGGCTTGCCATGTCCATGCTGACATTGTGGGGGGCCCAGGCTGGTCGCCGCATGCGTCTTCCGGCTCCGTCCACTGTCGACAGTCCTCGCGACCGAGCATACGGTCGCCGCCGTCGGCGGCGGTTGCCGGCACAGGCCACCCGCCCCGGTTTGGACCTTTGCCGCCGGTACCCGGCTTCGCGACGATCACGGACATGTTCGTGCTCGCGCATCTCAGCGACATCCATCTCGACGGCGGGCCGCGCGCCCTGGACCGTACCCGGCGGGTCATGGCGTACCTGCGCGGTCTGCCGATCGACGCCATCCTGGTGACCGGGGACATTGCCGACCACGGCGCGCCGGAGGAGTACCGGCAGGCGCGCGAGGTCCTCGCCGCCGACGTCCCGGTCCTCGTCCTGCCCGGCAACCACGACGCGAAGCAGCCGTTTCGTACCGTCCTGCTCGGCGCGGACGGCACCGGCCCGGTCGACCAGGTACGCCGGGTCGGGGCGGTGACGTTCGCGCTGTGCGACTCCACCATTCCGAGGCGGAACGAGGGACTGCTCGCGCCGCAGACGCTGACCTGGCTGCGCCGCGTCATCGAGGACGCCGACGGGCCGGTGTTCGTCTGTCTGCACCATCCGCCGGTACCCGTGCACCACCCCGTGGTCGACGGCATCGGGCTGACCAACGACGCCGACCTCGCCGAGCTGATCCGCGACGATCGCCGCGTGGCGGCGGTGCTGTGCGGGCACGCCCACACCGCCGCCACGGCGACGTTCGCCGGGCGTCCCGTGCGCGTCGCGCCCGGCGTGGTGTCGACCCTGCGACTGCCGTGGACGATGACGCAGCCGGTCACGATGTCGAACCTGGTCGACCTCGAAGACCCGCCCTCGGTCGCGTTCCACGTGCTCGGCGACGACGGCAGCCTGACCACCCACTACCGGGTGGCGCCCGCCACGGTCGCCGCCTGACGGACCAGCGCGAGCAGGTCCTCGTTGAGCTGGTCGCGATGGGTGACGAACAGTCCGTGCCCGGCGGTCGGGTACTCCCGGTAGACGCAGCCGGGCACAGCTCGGCGGTACGCCGACCGGTGACCTCGACGGGCGCGGACTGGTCGGCGGTGCCGTGTGCCACCAGCACCGGCAGGGTCAGCTCGCGCAGCACGTCGCGCAGGTCCGACTCGAACGTCGACCGGAACACCGGCGCCAGCGCGTACGGGGCGGTCGCCAGGCACTGCCGGAGGGTGTGCTCGACCAGCGCGGGGGAGACGTCGTTGCCGAGGTGGGTGGCGAAGAAGCCCTGGGCGCGGTCGGCGAACCACTTGGGTCGGTCGCGACGGAGTTGGGCGATCATGGTGGCGCACGCCTCGTCCGGTAGCCCGACCGGGTTGTCGGCGGTGCGTTTGAGTGCGGGCAGGGTGGACGCCACGAACGCGGCGGCGACGACCCGCCCGGTACCGTGGCGAGCCAGGTAGTTGGCGACCTCGGCACCGCCCGCCGAGTGCCCGACCAGCGTCGCCGACGTCAGGTCAAGGTGCTCCAGCAGCGCCGCCAGGTCGTCGGTGCGGGTGTCCAGATCGTACCCGCGAGCCGGCCGGTCCGAGCGCCCGTGGCCGCGCCGCTCCGGCAGGACGCAGCGGTATCCCCGCTCGACGAAGAACGGCACCTGGTACTCCCACATCTCGGCGCTCAACGCCCAGCTGGCGACGAACACGATCGGCGGGCCGTCGCCGTAGTCCTCGTACGCCAGCCGGGTTCCGTCCGTGGTTTCGAAGAATGGCATGGGCCGAGCCTGCCGGGGCGGTACCGGCTGTGTCGATGACGTCGGAGGTCATGGGCGGCGTCAGCGCCGCTCGGCGGTGAGCGCCGCTCGGCGGTGGGCGCGGCTGGCGGTCAGCGCGGCTGGGCGGTCAGCGCGAGGTACCGCTCGACCGCGGCGGTGGCGCGTTCGGTGTCGCCCGTGGCGAGCAGGTCGAGCAGCGCGCCGCGCAGGACCGCCAGGGCGAGCGCGCGTTCCGCCGCGGCGGCGTCGCCGTCGTCGGGATGCGCGTCGCAGCGCTGCGCCTCGGAGAGCAGCGCCAGCCAATCGTGGACGGTCTGCCGGGCGAAGTCGGCCCACGGCCCGTCGGGCTCGCTCAGCGAGCGGGCGTACGCCTCGAGCCACAGCACCAGCAACTGCCGGTGTCGCGGATCGACGAGCCATTGCCAGGTCACGCGCACCGCCCCCGCCAGGTCGACGCTGTCGACGTCGCGGCGAGCCTGGTCGAGCAGCGCGAGTTCGTCGGCGCGCGCCCGGGCGAGCAGCGCCCGGACGAGTCCGTCCTTCGATCCGAACAGGAACAGCAGCACGCGCGGGCTCGATCCGATCGCCGCGGCGAGCGGTCGCAGCGACAGGTCGACCAAACCGTGCCGCAGCGCGTACCGGTACGCCTGATCGAGCAGTTCCTCCCGGCGCGGAGAAGAAGCTGTCGCGGGTTCCGCCACGGCGCTACTATGCCACTGAAACGACTGTTTCAGTGGCGTTGGGAGGCTCCATGACCTCGGACATCGTGATCCGTCCGGTGGGCAGACCCGGCGACCTGGGCTGGGTGGTGATGGCACACGGAGAGGTGTACGCGGCGGAGTTCGGCTGGGACGGCAGCATGGAGGCGTTCATCGCGCGGATCGTCGCCGACTACGCGGCGGACCACGACCCGCAGCGGGAAGCCGGGTGGATCGCGGAGACCGACGGGCGTCGGGTCGGCTGCGTGTTCTGCGTCCGCGCCGACGACACCACCGCGAAGCTGCGCATCCTGCTCGTGGACCCGTCGGCGCGCGGGTGCGGTCTCGGCGCCCGGTTGATCGACACCTGCCTCGACTTCGCCCGCCGCGCCGGGTACGCCCGGATCACCCTGTGGACGAACCACCCGCTGGTCGCCGCCCGGCACCTGTACCTGTCGCGCGGGTTCACGCTGGTCAGCGAGGAGCCGCACCACAGCTTCGGGGTCGACCTGATCGGCCAGGTGTACGAGTTGGACCTGTGCGGCGACGGTGAGGCGGGCGTGCCGGCGGCCGACGCGGCGAGTGAACCGGCGACCGGCGGCAGGTGATCGCTTGCGACCGTCGCTACCCGGGTGGCACCATGACCGCATGTCCCGCCACGCGTTCCGATTTACCTGCCCCCGGATCTCCGGGTGGCGCGCGCTGGGCTGAGACTCTCCTTCCTTCCTCGCGGACGACGCACCCGGTGATCTCCGGGGGTGCCCGCCTGCCCTCACGTGGTCCGCACGAGGATGAAGGACTTCGATGTACGACCTGACCGCCGACGCGCCGCCGCTGCGTCGGATCGCAGACATCCGAGCCGAGGCGCTCGCGGCGATCCGTGCCGCCGCCTCGCCCGCCGAGCTGGACGCGGTACGCCGCCGCGTGCTGGGCAGAAGCGGCGTCCTGCCCGCGCTGCGGCGTCGCCTCGGCTCGCTGCCCGTCGAGGGCCGTCGCACCGTCGGCGCGGCGCCGCACGAGGCACAACAGTCGATCACCACCGAGCTCGACGCGAGGCAGCGCGACCTGCTCGACAGCGAGCCGGCGCTGCCCCGACCGCTGGACGTGACGGTGCCCGGGCTGCCCGCCGGCTCCGGTGGGCTGCACCCGGTGACCCAGTTGACGGACGACCTCAACGACGCGTTCGCGGCGCTGAACTTCGACCTGTACCAGGGTCCGGAGATCAGCTCCGAACGGTACGAGTTCGACCACCTGAACTTTCCCGCCGAGCACCCGGCGCGGGAGAGCATGGACACCTTCTGGCTGACCGGTACCGACGACCGGCACGGTGCCCAGCGGCTGTGCCTGCGCCCGCACCTGACCGGGGCGAGCGTGCGGTACATGCGCGAACACGAGCCGCCGTTCCGGTTCGTGTACCCGGGCCGGGTGTACCGCAACGAGAACACCGACGCCCGGCACGAGCGCGCGTTCTTCCAGTACGAGGTGCTGCTCGTCGACCGGGACGTCCCGCTCGCCACCAGCAAGTTCCTGGTCGACACGATCCTGGACACGGTGTTCGGTCACCCGGTACAGACCCGGATGCGCGCCGGCTTCTTCCCGTTCGTCGAACCCGGCTTCGAGATCGACATGCGCTGCCAGGTGTGCGCCGGGCGGGGCTGCCGGACCTGCCGTCAGGTGGGCTGGCTGGAGGTCATGCCGGGCGGCAGCCCGCACCCGAACGTGCTGCGCGCCGCCGGTGTCGACCCGGACCGGTGGACCGGCTGCTACCTCAACGTCGGGCTGGACCGCCTCGTGATGATGCGCTACGGCATCGACGACGTACGCCTGATGCACAGCGCCGACCTGCGCTTCCTCAACCAGTTCGCCTAGGAGCCACGATGCGCATCTCCCTGGACTGGCTGTCCGATCTCGTCGACCTGCCCGAGGTCGAGCCCAGCCGACTCGCGCACGACCTGACTCTGGCGACGGTCGAGGTGGAGGACGTCGTCACGGTCGACGGCGACGTGATCCTCGACATCGACAACAAGTCGCTGACCAACCGCCCGGACCTGTGGGGGCACTACGGAATCGCGCGCGAATTGGCGGCGATCTACCAACTGCCGTTGCGCCCGCTGCCGTCCGCGCCCCGACCACCGCTCGTCGCCGACGGCTCGGGCGCTGCCGGGTCGGGCGCTGCCGCCGCGCGCGGTCTTGTCGGCGGCGTCGACCCAGCGCTGTGCCGGCGGTTCGCGGCGCTGCGGTTCCGCGTCGACACGTCGGTACCGACGCCGCGCCTGATCCGGGAACGGCTCGCGCGCATCGGCGAGGCGAGCGTGAACCTGTGCGTCGACCTGAGCAACTACGTGATGTTCACGGTCGGGCAACCCACCCATGTGTACGACGCGGACCGGTTGGCGCTGCCGCTGTCCGCCGGGTACACGCCGACGGCGACGAGTTTCGACCTGCTCAACGGCCAGAGCGTCGACCTGCCGGCGGGCGTACCGGTGATCACCGACGCGACCGGCGTCGCCGCGCTCGCCGGGGTGGTCGGCGGCGCCGCCACCGCGGTCGGTCCCGCCTCGCGCGAGTTCGTCCTGGAGGCGGCGACCTTCCGCGCGCAGCCGATCCGGCGCGCGACGCAGCGGCTCGGTCTGCGTACCGAGGCGTCCGCGCGGTTCGAGAAGGGGCTGGACACCCAGCGCGTCGACGCCGCGGTGGACCTGTTCCTGTCCCTGTTGCGCGAGGCCGCGCCGGACGCGTCGGTGACCGCCCTGCAGGACGTCACCCTGCAGCCGACCGCGCCCGCGCTGATCACCGTCGACCGGGACTTCCTCGACCGGCGGATCGGGCAACGCCTCGACGACGACGAGCTGTACCGCGTCCTCGACGGGCTCGGCTTCGACGTCGCCGTCGACGGTACGACCCTGCGGGTCGCCGCACCGACCTGGCGGTCGACCGGCGACGTCTCGCTGCCGCACGACCTCGTCGAGGAGGTCGGCCGGATCCACGGGTACGACCGGCTCATCGCGGTGCGTCCGACGATCGCGCTCACCCCGGTCCGGCGGCTCAACCGTCGCCCACTGGACCGGGCGGTACGCGAGCAACTGGCGACCCGTGCCGGACTGCGCGAGGTCCTCACGTACCCGTGGGTCGCCGACCACCTGCTCGCCGCCACCGGGTTCGACAAGGAAAGGTTGACCCGCTTCCAGGGCGCGCCCGCCCCGGATCGCGACGCGCTGCGACCCTCGCTGATCCCGAACCTGCTCGACGCGGTGGTCACCAACCTGCGGTACCACCCGTCCTTCGGGATCTTCGAGGTCGGCACGGTGTTCGGCGGGCGCGACGCGGTACCGCCGCGGCACGGCACGGCGGGTCGGCGCCGGCAACCCGACGACGACGAAGTGCTGCCGCCGACCGCCCTGGCGCTCGGCATCGCGCTGGTCGGCGACGACGGCGTGGACCTGTTCCGCCGCGCGAAGGGCATCGTGGAGATGCTGCGCCGGCACTGCCACCTGATCGATCTGCCGGACACCGACCCGGCGTCCGACGTCGACCTGTCGGACACCGGTCGGGCGTCCGGCGGTCCGGCGTGCGCCGGGGGTGGCGACCCGGCGTGGGCGGACCGGTCGGCGCGGCTGGCGATACGGGTCGGCGCGACACGGGTCGGCACGCTCGCGCTGGTCACGCCGCGCGCCCGGCGCCTGACCGGCATCGACGGCGTCCAGGTCGCCTGCGCCGAGATCGAGCTGACCCGACTCGCGGCGCACCGCTCGCGGGAGAACCGCTTCGTACCGCTGCCCGACCTGCCGGAAGCCGACTTCGACCTGTCCGTGGTGGTCGCCGACACGGTCGCGTGGCAGACCGTCGAGGCGACCGCGCGGCAGGCTGACGCCCTGGTCGCCGCGGTGCGGTACGTGGACGAGTACCGCGGGGCGTCGGTACCGGACGGGCACCGGTCGCTGACCCTGCGCGTCACGTTGCGCCCGAGGCACGCCACGCTGACCGCGGACGTCATCGCCGCGGCCCGCGGTCGGGTCCTCGACGCGCTCGGACGGCAGGTCAGGGCGTACCTGCGGTGAGCCCGTCCCGGCGCGCGCGCAGGAAGTCGCGTTCCGCCGCGTTGCCGGTACGGTCGATCGCCGCCTGGTACGCCGCGGCCGCCTCGGCGTCGCGTCCGAGCCGGCGCAGCAGGTCGGCGCGGACCACGTGGTACACGTGGTACCGGTCGAGGTCGAGCCCGTCGAGCAGACGCAGCGCCGGCTCCGGACCGTCGACCTCGGCCAACGCGACCGCGCGGTGCAGCGCCACCACCGGTGTCGGGGCGAACGCCAGCAGGTGGTCGTACAGCGACAGGATCTGTCGCCAGTCGGTGGCCGCCGTGCTCCGCGCGTCGCTGTGCACCGCGTTGATCGCCGCCTCGATCTGGTACCGGCCCGGTTGGTCGCGCCGCAGGCAGCGACGCACCAGGGTCTGCCCCTCGGTGATCAGGTCCCGGTCCCAGCGGCTGCGGTCCTGCTCCGCCAGCGGCACGAGCCCGCCGTCCGGTCCGGTACGCGCCGCCCGCCGCGCCTCGGTCAGCAGCATCAACGCGAGCAGCCCGAGGACCTCCGGCTCGTCGGGCATCAGTTCGGCGAGCAGCCGACCCAGCCGGATCGCCTCCACGCACAGGTCGGCGCGCACCAGGGCGTCGCCGGAGCTGGCCGCGTACCCCTCGTTGAACACCAGGTACACCACCGCCAGCACGCTCGACAGGCGGTCCGGCAGGTCGTGCGCGTCCGGGACGCGGTACGGGATACCGGCGTCGCGGATCTTGCCCTTGGCGCGGACCAGCCGCTGCGCCATCGTCGGCTCGGGTACCAGGAACGCGTGCGCGATCTCGGCGGTGGTCAGCCCGCCCAGCAGCCGCAACGTCAACGCGACCCGGGCGGCGGGGCGAGCGCCGGGTGACAGCAGGTGAAGATCAGTCGCAGCCGGTCGTCGGGCACGGCACCCTCCTCGGTCGGCTCCGGGTCGACGTGCAGCCGGGCGGCTTCGGCGTGCAACCGGTCGCGCGGCGCCTCCCGGCGCAGTCGGTCGATCGCGCGACGCCGGGCCGTGGTGATGATCCAGCCGGCCGGGCTCGGCGGTACCCCGGTGGTCGGCCACCGGCGTACCGCCTCGGCGAACGCGTCCTGAACCGCCTCCTCGGCGAGGTCGATGTCGCCGAACACGCGGATCAGCACCGCCACCGAGCGCCCGTACTCCTCGCGGAACACCCGCTCGACGGTCGCTGGTCCAGTCACGGCGAACGTCAGTCCCCGATGTCGCCCTGGAACGGACGTACCTCGATGGGCAGCGTCGTCGCCTCGGCGTAGCGCCGCGCCCAGTCGAGCGCGGCGTCGAGGTCCGGCGCCCGGATGATGGTGATGCCGCCCAGGTACTCCTTGCCCTCGACGAACGGTCCGTCGGTGGTCAGCACCTCGCCGTGCCTGACCCGCACCACGGTGGCGGTGTCGGGCGCGTGCAGCCCGTTCCCGAACACCCACGCGCCGGTCGACCGTAGTTCGGCGCGCAGCGCCTCGAGCTTGGTCATCACCTCGTCCAGGAACTCCCGCGGCGGAAGCTCCCCCTCCGGCTGGTACATGCTGAGCAGGTACTGCTTCATCTGGTGGCCCTCCTCACCAGGTTCGCCGGCTTGACGGTACCGCCGGCGTCGGTGTGCTCTGCCGCCCTCTACACGAACGACCGGCGCCCGGATCGACACCCGGTACCGAAAAATGCCGACGCGACCGTGTCGCGCGGTCCTCGACGCGTCGTGCCCCCTCGTCCGTGGGGCGACCGCTCAGCCGAGGGTCCAGAACCACGGGCGGTCGGACCGGCACACCCGGTGGTCCGTCCGGCGAGCGCGGTCGTCACGGCGGCCGGGACCCGGCCGTCCGGTCCGGGGCGAAAATCGACGTGCCGGCGAAGACGGAACGCCGGAGCCTGGCTAGCTTCGGTATCGACGTTTCCGATTGCAATTGCCGTCGATCAATGAAAGCGCGAAATTCTCCGGCTGTCGGCGGCCACCCGACCGGTGATGTCACGCGGGGGTTGAAGCCTAAACCAACACCACTTTCCGGCTGCGCGGTCGAGGATCGCGCAAGCCGGCGGCGCGCCGACGCGCGCCGGAAGGCGGCGAGGCGGGATGGACACCGGCACCCACGAGGTCCAACGCAGCGACGGCGCGGCCGCGCCGACCGCGACACCGGGCATCGCCGCCGCCCGCGCGCTGTTGTCCTGGGCCGTCGACCGGTTCGGCAGCCGCCTGGCGGTGGTCACGTCGATGCAGGTGGAGGGCGTCGTCGTCCTCGACCTGATCCGCGACCTCGATCCGGATGTCCGGGTGATCCTGCTCGACACCGGGCGGCTGCCCGCCGGGACGTACCGGATGGTCGACGAGGTACGGCGGCGTCTGGCGGTCAACGTCGAGGTCTGGATGCCCGACCCGGACCAGGTGCGGACCATGGTCGCCCGGCACGGCGCCGAGCTGTTCCGGTACGACTACGCGCTGCGTCGACTGTGCTGCCACGTGCGCAAGGTCGAGACGCTGCGCCGCGCCCTGGTCGACGTCGACGCGTGGGTGACCGGACTGCGCCCCGGTACCGCCGCCAGCCGTCGACATATCGCGCCCGTGGAGAGCGACGCGCAGTACCCGGGAAAGGCGAAGATCAATCCGCTCGCGTCCTGCGACGCGGACGAGGTGCTCCGCTACGCGCGGGCGCGGAACCTGCCCATGCACCCGTTGTACGAGGCGGGCTACCGCAGCATCGGCTGCGCGCCGTGTACCCGCGCGCCCCTGCCGGGCGAGGACGAACGCGCCGGTCGCTGGTGGTGGGAGCCGGCGCCGGGGGACGAGTGCGGCCTGCACGGCGCGTCGCGCTCCGAGCGCTTCGACGCGGTGCTCACCCAGTGGCGCGGTGATCTCGAGCGCGACGGTGCGTCGCGCGGTGACCTGACCCGCGACCTCTCGCGGCGCGACCGGAAGGAGCGGTCATGACCAGGCAGCCCGACCCTGACCGGGTCGTCGTCTTCGACACCACGATGCGCGACGGCGAACAGGCGCCCGGCATCAACCTGCGCCCCATCACCAAGGTCGCCATCGCCGCCCAGTTGGAGCGGCTCGGGGTGGACGTCATCGAAGCCGGTTTCCCCTGCGCGTCGCCCGGCGACTTCGACGGCGTGCGGGCGGTCGCGTCCACGGTGACCCGACCGACCGTCGCGGCGCTGGCCCGCGCGGTACCCGCCGACATCGACACCGCCGCCGCCGCCCTGCGCCCCGCCTGGCACCCGAGAATCCACACCTTCATCGCCACCAGCGACATCCACATGCGGCACAAGCTGCGGATGACGCCGGACGAGGTGCTCGCGGCGACCGAGGCGGCGGTGACCCGCGCCCGCGGTCAGGTCGACGACGTGGAGTTCTCCGCCGAGGACGCGACGCGGTCGGACCCGGAGTTCCTGCGCGACGTGTACACCCGCGCGATCGCCGCCGGCGCGTCCACCTGCAACGTGCCCGACACCGTCGGGTACGCGCTGCCGCACCAGTTCGCCGCGCTCGTCGAATGGCTGGTCCGCGAGGTACCGGGCGCCGACCGGGTGACCTGGAGCGTGCACTGCCACGACGACCTGGGCGTCTCGGTCGCGTGCTCGCTGTCCGGGGTACAGGCGGGCGCCCGGCAGATCGAGGTCGCGGTCAACGGCATCGGCGAACGGGCCGGCAACTGCGCGCTGGAAGAGGTGGTCGTCGCGTTGCGTACCCACGCCCGGTCCATGGGCGTGGACACCGGCGTGGACACCGAACAGATCGCGCGCACCGCGCACCTGGTCAGCGAGCGGACCGGGTACCACATTCCGCGGAACAAGGCGATCGTCGGCGCGAACGCGTTCGCCCACGAGTCCGGCATCCACCAGCACGGGGTGCTCACCCATCGGGAGACGTACGAACACCTCGACCCGACCGCCCTGGGTCTGCGCGGCAGCGTGATCGTGCTGGGCAAGCACTCCGGCCGGCACGCGGTCGCCGACGCCCTGCGCCGGCTCGGGCATCAGCTCACCGGCGAACAGTTCGAGCACGCGTTCGCCGAGTTCAAGACGGTCGCCGACGCCCAGGGCGAGGTCAACGACGCCGACCTCGCCGCGATCGGTGCGCGCGCCGCCGCCGTGACCGGCGCCGCGACAACAGCCCACACCGCCACGGCGGCGGTACCGCCCTACACCACAACCGGCGCCCAGGGCGCACCCACCCGCGTCTGACACGCGACACAGAAGGGACTGGCGATGATCTCGGAGAAGCTCGGCGAGCGCGCGGAACTGCTCGAAGGCTACCGTGAGTACCGGCGCGCCACGTATGTGCTGCTGTACCGGGCGGTAGCCAAGGAAGGGCTGCTGGACTACCTGAAGCAGCCCCGTACCCTGCGCGAGATCACCAATCAGTTCGGGTACCTGCCCGAGCGGATCGGCACCCTGCGCGCGGTGGTGAACGTGCTGACCACCCTGGGCGCGGTCGAGGCGCGACCCGGCGACGACAACGAGGACCGGTACGTCAGCGTCCGCGACGAGCCGGAGCACGTCACCCGACCGCTCGACGTCCAACTGCTGCAGAACGCGATCGGCCAGGAGCGCGCCGAGACCGTGGTGTACGCCCAGCAGGTACCCGAGGCGCTCGGCTACCTGCGCGGCGCGCGCGAGGGCAACGAGTTCGGCTCGGGTCAGCTCGCCCGCTGGCAGTCGCTGCTGGAGTTCCCGTACTGGGAGTTCGGTCGGCGCGCGTGCGCCGAGGCGATCGCGACGCCCGGCGGCAGCGTCGTCGACCTCGCCTGCGGGCTCGGTCACGGGGTACGCGAACTGTCCGCACTGGTCGGACCGGACGGCACGGTGCTCGGCGCGGAACTCAGCCCGGACTTCGTCGCCCTCGCCAGCCGCGACCTGCCCGCCAACTGTTCGATCCGGCAGGCGGACCTGAACAACGGGGTGGCGTTCCTGGAGGACGACTCGCTGACCGGCGCGATGATGATGGGCGCGTTCCACTTCATCCGCGACAAGGCGGGCTTCCTCGCCGACGTCCGGCGCGCCCTCAAGCCCGGCGGCAAGGTCGCCCTCGGCAACGTGGTACGCCAGACCAACACCTTCGACCAGGCGGCGCACGACATCACCTGCTCGATGCTGACCCCGCCGGTGGTCATGGCGACCCCGGAACAGATCGAGAAGGACATCGCCGACAGCGGTCTGGAACTGGTCGACTCGTTCGAGGGCTTCGGCTGCGTCGGCTGGTACGAGATGGTCCGGCGGTAGGCGATGGGCGACCAGGCACCGGGCACGCTGGCGCAGCAGATTCTGGGCGCCAAGACGGGCCGTGCGGTCCAGCCGGGCGAGATCGTCGAGGTCGACGTCGACATCGCGCTCACCCACGAGGTCCTCGGACCGCTGACCTTCCGGCGGTTCGAGGAACTCGGGGTCGAACTGTGGGACCCCGACAAGGTGTACGTGACGATCGACCACTTCGTCCCCGCGGCGACCGCGCAGCAGGCGGAGAACAACCGGGTCACCGAGCAGATGGTGGCCCGGCACGGGATCCGCCACACCGGGTTCTACGACGGGCCCAGCCACCAGACGCTCGCCGAGTCGGGCCTGGTCAGGCCCGGACACGTGGTGGTCGGTACCGACTCGCACACCTGCATGGCCGGCGCGCTCGGTGCCTTCGCCACCGGTATCGGCTCCACCGAGATGGTCAGCGTGTTCGCCCGCGGGCGGATCTGGTTCCGGGTACCGGAGGCGGTGCTGGTCAGCGTGCGCGGTCGGTTCGCCCCCGGTGTCGCCGCCAAGGACGTGGTGCTGCACCTGCTGTCCCGGTTGGGTACCGACGGCGCGACGTACCGGTCGCTGGAGTTCGGCGGACCGGCGCTCGCCGACCTGCCCGTCGACGAGCGGCTGGTGCTGTCCAACATGGCCGTCGAGCTGGGCGCGAAGACCGGTCTTGTGGACGTCGACGCGGCGACCCTGGCGTACCTCGGGATCACCGACCACGCGTCGCCGAGGCTGAACCCGGACGCGCGGTACGCCGACCGGATCGACCTCGACCTCGGCGGGCTCGAACCGCTGTGCGCCGCGCCGCACAGCCCCGGCAACGTGCGCCCGGTCGCCGACTTCGCCGGCACGGTACCGGTCCAGCAGGCGTTCATCGGGTCGTGTACCGGCGGGCGGATCACCGACTACCGCGCGGCGGCGGCGGTCCTCGCCGGTCGCCGGGTACACCCGGCGGTCCGGCTGATCGTCACACCCGGTTCCCGCAAGGTGTACCGGCAACTGGTCGCCGAAGGACTGCTCGACACCCTGCTGGACGCCGGCGCGATCGTCGAAGCGCCCGGCTGCGGGCCGTGCGCCGGTCTGCAGGCGGGGGTACTCGCCGACGGGGAGAACGCGATCAGCGCCAGCAACCGCAACTTCCAGGGCCGGATGGGCAACCCGAAGGCCAATGTGTACCTCGCCTCGCCGGCGACCGTCGCGGCGAGCGCCGTGACCGGCGAGATCACCGATCCCAGGGAGATGCTGGCATGCGCGTCGAAGTGACCGGACGGCTGTGGCGGCTGGGCGACAACGTCGACACCGACATCCTGTTCCCCGGACGGTTCATGACCCTCGGCGGCGCGTCGAAGGACGCCGCGCTGCAGGGCCTCGCCGCCGTCGACCCGGAGCTCGCCGCAATGGCTCCCGGCGACGCGATCGTCGCCGGACGCAACTTCGGCTGCGGCTCCAGCCGCGAGTACGCCGCGCTGGCCCTGCGCGACCTCGGGTTGCGGCTGATCGTCGCCCGCTCGTTCGCCCGCATCTTCTACCGCAACGCGATCAATGTCGGGTTGCCGGTGGTGACCCTCGACGACGTCGACGACCTGCCCGACCACGGGCCGCTGACGGTGCGGCTGGACACCGGGACGATCGTCGACCGGGCGCACCGGCGGGTGTTCCGCACCCAGCCGATGCCGGACTTCCTCATCGACATCATCAGCAAGGGCGGACTCATGGCGCACCTGCATGCCACCCTCGCCGCCGAGCAGGGGCGGCGACCGGCCGAGGCGGTGACCCGGTGACCGCCGTACCGCACCAGGCAGCCCAGACCACCGCACCGGAGGTCGCCGAGCCGGCGCCGACGGCGCCGGTGCTCGGTACGGAGCCGGCGCCGAGGTCGCCGGTGCTCGGTACGGAGCCGGCGCCGAGGTCGCCGTTGGTCGGCGCCGAGCCGGCGCCGACGGCGTTCGCCGAACTGTTCGGCTTCGCGCCGGCCCGCCGACCGCGCCGGCTGGGCCGCAACATGTGCCTCGACGACGGGTTGAGCATCGACCAGACCCGCGGCGTGTTCGAGGTCGCCGGGGCGTACATCGACAGCATCCGCATCGGCCGGGGCGGGGCGGCGCTGTTCCCCCGCGACTGGGTGCGCGCCAAGGCGGAGCTGTGCCGGCTGTACGACGTCGACCTGCAGACCGGCGGTCCGCTGTACGAGACGGCGGTCGCCGCCGACTCGGTGCCCGAATTCCTCGCCGAAGCCGCCGACCTCGGCTTCACCTCGGTCGAGTTCAGCGAGAACATCATCAGCGTCGATCCCGGTACCACCCTGCGGCACCTGGAACTCGCCACGTCCGAGGGGCTGGCGGTGTACTTCGAGTTCGGTCGCAAGTACCCGTCCGGTCGACCGATGGACCCGCACCGGGCCGCGCCGGTCCTCCGCGAACTGCTCGACGCCGGGGTCGCCGCGATCACTGTGGAGCGCGCCGAGGTGGACCTGGTGATCGACGCCGCGCCGGACGTCCTGCGTACCCTCGCCGACCTGGTCGGGCTGGAGAACCTGATCTTCGAGGCCGGTCCGCGCACCCCGGACTACGTGGAAAAACTCTTCCGGATCTTCGATCCGCAGACCGTCAACCTCGGCAACGTCAGCCTGTCCCCGGCCGGCGCGCTCGACGGCATCCGCCTCGTTGTCAACGCCCGGCACGGGCTGGACCGCTCCGTCGGATACCAGTTCATCCGCGACCTCTGGAAGGGGCCGAACAACTATGGAAGTGATTCCGAAGACGCCTGAAGGCATCGAGAAGGCCGCCGCGTACATCCGGGCCGGCAAGCTGGTCGTCTGGCCCAGCCCGGTGTGGTACGGCCTGTGCACCAACGCGCTCGACCCGGTCGCCATCAAGCGGGTGTACGCGGCGAAGCGCCGCGCCCCCACGGAGGCGCTGCTGGTCCTCGCGATCGACAAGGCGGACGCGGAACGGTACGGCGAGATCAACCCGATCGCGCGCAAGCTGGTCGACGCCTACTGGCCCGGCTTCCTCGGCGTCATCGTGCGCAAGAAGCCCGGCGTCATCCCGGACTTCGTCACCTCCGGCAAGGACACCGTCCTGCTCGCCTGCCTCGACGACCTCGGCTACGAACTGCCCGTCAAGGCGGGCGTCCCAGTGGTGTCCTCCTCGGCGAACGTGTCCGGCACGCCCCCGGCGCTGGACATGGACGACGTGCGCTCGTTCGCGGAACGAGCCGGCGACAAGATCGACGCCGTGATCGAGGGTCCGTTGAGCCCGATCAACATGGCGACCACGATCGTCGACACCCTCGCCTCGCCGCCGACCATCATCCGCACCGGCGTGGTCCACGAGAACAGCATCCGCAAGCTGCTGCCGGACGTGGTGGTCCGCAGCGCCAAGTGACCCGCCCCGGCGGCCGACGCCGCGTCGGACCTCGCGCGGCGCAGCCGCCCGCCGGTAGCCGCCGGGTGCGTCCGCCACAAGCGGCTCCGCACCCGGCTCCGACCCCACCGCCAGTCCCGACCGTTTGCGAGGTACCCATGACGACCACACCCGGTCTGGAATTCCGGGTCGCCGACCTCAGTCAAGCCGACTTCGGTCGCCGCGAGATCGAATTGGCCGAACACGAGATGCCCGGGTTGATGGCGCTGCGCCGCCGGTACGCCGACCAGCGCCCGCTCGCCGGCGCGCGGATCACCGGGTCGCTGCACATGACCGTACAGACCGCCGTGCTCATCGAGACCCTCGTCGATCTCGGCGCCCGCGTCCGCTGGGCGTCGTGCAACATCTTCTCCACCCAGGACCACGCCGCCGCGGCGGTGGTCGTCGGTCGCGACGGCACACCGGAACGACCCGCCGGCGTGCCGGTGTTCGCGTGGAAGGGCGAGACCGTCGAGGAGTACTGGGAGTGCACCCGCCGGGCACTGTCCTGGCCGGAAGGTGGACCGAACATGCTGCTCGACGACGGTGGCGACGCGACGCTGCTGGTCCACCAGGGAGTCGACTGCGAAAAGGTCGGTGAGGTGCCCGACCCCGACACCGCCGACTCCGAGGACATGCGTGCCGTGCTCGCCCTGCTGGGCCGCGTGTTCGCCGAGGACTCGACGTACTGGACGCGACTGGCGGGCGGCATTGTCGGCGTCTCCGAGGAGACCACCACCGGTGTGCACCGGCTGGAGCAGATGGCGGCGGCGGGCACGCTGCTGTTCCCGGCGATGAACGTCAACGACTCGGTCACCAAGTCCAAGTTCGACAACACGTACGGCTGCCGGCACTCGCTCGTCGACGGCATCTGCCGGGCGACCGACGTGATGATCGGCGGCAAGCTCGCCGTGGTCTGCGGGTACGGCAACGTCGGCAAGGGGTGTGTGCAGTCGCTGCGCGGGCAGGGCGCGCGCGTGGTGGTCACCGAGATCGACCCGATCTGCGCCCTGCAGGCGCTGATGGACGGGCTGCCGGTGGTGCGCGTCGAGGACGTGGTCGGCGAGGCGGACATCTTCGTCACCACGACCGGCAACCGGGACGTCATCACCGCCGAGCACATGTCGCGGATGAAGCACAACGCGATCGTCGGCAACATCGGTCACTTCGACATCGAAATCGACGTCGCCGGGCTCAAGGCGTGGCCCGGCATCGAGCGGCGACCCGTCAAGCCGCAGGTCGACCAGTGGGTGTTCCCGGACGGGCACGCGGTGATC
This sequence comes from Micromonosporaceae bacterium, assembly GCA_036378155.1. Taxonomy (GTDB): domain Bacteria; phylum Actinomycetota; class Actinomycetes; order Mycobacteriales; family Micromonosporaceae; genus DASUXA01. The sequence goes on from DASUXA010000101.1 coordinate 23,744, forward strand.
GTGCTCGCCGAGGGTCGGCTGCTCAACTTGGGCTGCGCGACCGGACACCCCAGCTTCGTCATGTCCAACAGCTTCGCCAACCAGGTGATCGCCCAGATGGAGCTGTACCGCAACCCCGAGCGCTACGAGCGGCAGGTGTACACCCTGCCCAAGCATCTGGACGAGGAGGTCGCGCGGCTGCACCTGGAACACCTGGGCGCGCGGCTGACCGAGTTGACCCCGGTTCAGGCGAGCTACCTCGGGCTGGACGTCCAGGGCCCGTACAAGCCTGACTACTACCGGTACTGAGGTCCGGGGCAGTGCACGGGCGGCGCGACGACCTCGCCGGGCTGGCGCTCATCCGATGGGCGCCGCTCGGAGCCGACGCGCGCCCGGTACGGCTGGTGCTGGTGCACGGCGGTTTCCACGGCGCGTGGTACTGGCGGGTCTGGGGTCGTGAACTGGCGAAGCTCGGCTGGTCCTGCCTCGCCGTGGACCTGCCCGGTCACGGCGGCAGCCGGTGTGCGCCCGAGCGGTACGTCCGGCTCGGCGTCGCCGACTACGCCGCCGCCGTGACCGCCCTGGCCGATGCCGTCGCCCCGTGCGTACTGGTCGGGCACAGCCTGGGCGGGCTGGTGGTCCAGGTCGCCGCCGAGCACGCCGACCCGCTGGCGCAGGTACTGCTGTGCACGTCGCCGCTCGCCTCGGTGTCCGGCTCGACGATCGCGGCGGTACCGGACGGCGCGCCGGTCGCGCCACCCGACCCGGTCGAGATGCGTCGCCGCTGGTACCGGCTGCCGGTCCATCCCCGGTTCCGCGGCTACCGCGCGGTGCACCGACGGTTGTCGCCGGAGTCGCCGACCGCCCTGAACGACCGGTACCGCAACCGGGTCGACGCGCCACCGGCGCGCTGCCCGACGCTCGTGGTCGGTACCACCACCGACCCGAGGCACGAGCACGGCGCGGTGGACCGCCGTACCGCCGCCTACCACCACCGCCCCACGCTGCTGCTGCACCGCCGGCACGGGCACGCGCTGTGCGCCGAGGTCGGCACCGAGCACACCGCCCGCGTGGTCGCCGGCTGGCTCGCCGACCACGTCCCGGACCGGGTCACCACCCGCTCCGACCCGTACTCCAGGAGGCACCGTTGATGCCCCGATCAACGTCCCGTAGCGCGGCGGTCCGGCGCGCCGTGCCGGTCCTGCGCGCTCCGTGGCGCGCCGTGCCGGCCCTGCTCGCCGCGCTGCTGGTGGTCGCCGGCTGCGCCGCGCCGAACCGCGCCTCGGCGTCGTCCGACAAGGTGCGCCTGGTCATCCCCACCACCGCTATCTCCTGGCTGCTGCCCGGTGTCGCCCGGCAGACCGGCGCGTTCGGTCGGCACGGGCTGTCGGTCCAACTGACCGTCGCCGGCAGCGGACCGCTCGCCGTCCAGGCGGTCACGTCGGGCAGCGCCGACGTCGGTCTCGACGTGCTGAACCTGACCCTGCAGGCTGCCGGGCAGGGCCGCGACCTGGTCAACTTCGGCAAGGTGTTCAACCAGTGGGACGGCCAGTTGGTGGTGTCCGAGAAGGTCGCCCGACAGCGCGGTCTGAGCAGCGGGTCGGACCCGGGCGCGGTGTTCGGTGGGCTGAAGGGGCTGACCCTGGCGGTGGTCGGCCCCGGTACCGGCGACGACGCGCTGCTGCGTGCCGAACTGCGCGACGCCGGGCTGACGCCGGACAAGGACGTACGGATCACCCCGATCAAGGACACCCAGGCGACGGTCGCGGCGCTGTCCACCGGCCGCATCGACGGGTTCCTGCGCGCCTCGCCCGTACCACAGCTCGCGTTGCGCAGGGGCGGCGCCACCACGCTGTTCGACTTCGGCGCCAACGACACGCAGGGACTGTTCGCGGGTGTGCTGTTCGCCGACCGGCGCTGGTTGTCCACGCACCGCGACACCGCGAAGCGGCTGGTCGCCGCGCTGAGCGAGGCGGCGGCGTTCGTGCGCTCGCACCCGGAGCAGGGCGCCGACGCGGTCCGCTCCGCGTACACCGGGCTGCCCGACGAGGTGTTCGGGCAGGCGCTCGCGTCGGCGCTGCGGCTGGCGGACGACCACGTCGCGGCGATCAGCGAGCAGGACTTCCGGACGAACCTGCGGTACGTCCAGCCCGCCAGTGCGGCGGGCGGGCTGCGGTACGACCGGGTCGTCGACAACTCGTTGCTGTGAGGTCGGTCGTGGACGGTGCGGCGGTACGACTGGACGGGATCGGCAAGCGCATGGCGCGCACCGGCGACGACGTGCTGGCGGACGTGAACGTGACGGTCGGGCCGAACGAGTCGGTGGCGATCGTCGGCCCGAGCGGTGTCGGCAAGTCCACCCTGCTCAACGTGGTCGCCGGGCTGATCAGCGCGGACCGTGGCGAGGCGTACGTGGACGGGCGCCCGGTGACCGGACCCGACCCGAGGGTCGGCTACCTGACCCAGAAGGACACTTTGTTCCCGTGGCGTACCGCGCTGCGCAACGTGGAACTGCCGTTGCAGGTGCGCGGGGTGGACCGGCGTACCCGACGCGAGCGTGCCGAGGCGGCGCTGCACCTGGTCGGGCTGCGCGACGCGGCGCACCGGTACCCGGCGCAACTGTCGGGCGGGATGCGTCGCCGGGTGGCGCTGGCGCGGCTGCTCGTCGCCGAGCCCCGGGTCCTGCTGCTCGACGAGCCGTTCAGCGCGCTGGACGCGCAGTTGCGGGTCGCGCTGCAAGCCGACCTGGTCGACCTGGTGGAACGCGACCGTCGACCGATGCTGCTGGTCACCCACGACCTGGAGGAGGCGATCACGGTCGCCGACCGGGTGCTGGTGCTGCGCGGACGTCCGGCGGCGATCACCGCCGACATCACGATCAGCTACCCGCGCCCGCGCGACGTCGCCGCGGTGCGCTTCGACCCGCAGTTCCCGATCCTGCTGCAACGGCTGTGGAAGGAGATCGGCGATGGCGGTGCTGCCCGACGCTGACGTCGAATCGACCGGCGCGCCGACGGTACCCGTACCGGCGCGGGACCGTGCCCGACCGAACGTGTCCCTGTTCGGCGGTCGGGTGCTGGTCACCGTGGCGGTGCTGGCGCTGTGGGAACTCGCCAGCCGTACCGTGGTCGACCCGTTCTGGATCGGGCGGCCGACCGCCATCGCGGCGGCGCTGGTCGACTGGGTGCGTACCGGCGTGCTCGCCACCCACCTCGGACCCACCCTCGCCGAGACCGCGATCGGTTTCCTGCTCGGCGGGACGATCGGCGTGGTCCTCGGCTTCCTGCTGGGGTACCTGCGGGTGCTCGACGCGCTGCTGACCCCGTTCGTGACCGCGGTGTACACCCTGCCGAAGATCGCCCTGGCGCCGCTGGTCCTGCTGTGGTTCGGCATCGGGTTCAGCGCGAAGGCGGCGCTGTCCGCGCTGCTGGTGTTCTTCCTGGTGTTCTTCAACACGCACGCCGGGGTGCGCGAGGTCGACCCGGACCTGGTCGACGCGGCGCGGCTGATGGGCGCGTCGCGGGGCAGGCTGCTGCGGTTCGTGTACCTGCCGCACGCCGCCGCCTGGGTGTTCGCCGGGCTGCGGCTGTCCCTGCCGTACGCGCTGGTCGGAGCGGTGGTGGGGGAGATGCTCGCGGCGAACCGCGGCATCGGGTACCTGCTCGCCACCGCCGCCAACCAGTTCGACACCGTGCACGCGTTCGCCGCCCTGGGCGTGCTCATCGCGCTCGGATTGCTGCTCAACGCGGGCGTCTCGGTCGTCGAGGCACGGGTGCAGCGCTGGCAACCCCAGCGGCTGCACCGCACCGAGGGCTGGTGACCGGGCGGTCACCGGCGTGGATACGCAGTGGAGGTTGTCATGTCATATCGGGCACGGGGCGTCGCGGCGGCGGCGGTGATCGCCTTACTCGGGCTGACGCTGACCGGGTGCGGCGGCAGACGCATCGCCGACGCGCACACCGGCGACGCCGCCGGACAGGTCGGCGTGGACGTCAAGACGCACACCATCACCATCGGCGCGACCGCCGCGAAGACCGGTTCGTCGGCGGCGTTCTACGAGTCGTCGCTCGGCGCCCAGGCGATGGTCGCCAAGGTCAACGCGGCCGGCGGGATCAACGGCTGGAAACTCGACTACGTCGTGGTGGACGACGGGTACGAGCCCAACCGCGCGGTGTCCGGCGTGAAGCAACTGGTCGAACAGGACAACGTGTTCGCCCTGGTCAGCATGTTCGGCACCCCGTCGAACGCGGCGACCATGCCGTACGTGGTGTCCAAGCGGGTCCCCGACGTCGGGTTCGCCATGCAGACCGGGATCGTCGCCCGGAAGTACCCGGACGCGAAGAACCTGTTCGGCTACATCCCGCCGTACGCCAACCTCGCCGCGTTCGTGGCGCACTACCTCGCGCAGAGCCACGTCGACGCGGTGTCCCTGGCGTACCAGGACGACGACTCCGGTCAGGGCGCCCAGGCGGGACTGCGGGCCCAGGCGGGCACCGAGCACGTCAGGATCGGGGTGGAGGTACCGGTACCGACCAGCGCGACCGCCTTCGACGGGTACGCCGGGCGGCTCGCCGCGGCGAACGCCCCGGCGGTGCTGCTGTGGATGCCGCCCGCCCTGGCGTCCGGCATCATCAAGGCGAGCGCCGCGATCGGGTACCACCCGCGCTGGCTCGCCCCGTTCTTCGTCCCGATCCCGTCGTTCTTCGACGCGCTCGGACCCCTCGCCGACGGTGTCGAGTTCGAGTCCTGGTTGGAGCCGCTGGACTCCGGCTCCGCGGGGATGACCGCGTTCCTGGGCGCGATGAGGCAGTACACCTCGGTGCAGAAGCCGTCGATCAACGCCGAACTCGGCTGGATCGGCATGGGCATCTTCGTCGCCGGGCTGGCCAAGGCGACCGAGGGCGGCAGGACACCCACCCGCCAGGGGCTGATCGACGCGCTGAACAGCGGCGAGACGATCCACCCGGGCGACCTGGCCACCGCGGTCAGCTACGGCGAGCAGTCGCGGGTACCGGGCGCCGTGCTGGACCGGATCCTGCGCTGGCACGGCGGCAGGCTCGAGCCGGTGTACGGGCCGACCGCCGGCATCTCGCTCCCCGTCGAACTGTTGCGCTGAGGAGCCGACGATGATCGGCGTGGTGGTCGGCGGCGTCACGGCGGGATGCCTGTACGCCCTGGTGGCGCTCGGCCTGATCCTCATCTACCGCACCTCGGGCGCGCTGAACCTGGCTCAGGGCGCCACCGCCACCGCCGGAGCGTTCGCCGTGTTCTGGCTGCACGGCTCGCTCGGGGTACCGGTCGGGTTGGCGGTACCGGCGGGGGTGCTCGCCGCCGCCGGACTGAACCTCGCCGTGTACGGGGTGTGCGTGTACCGGTTGGAGCGGCGCGGCGCGGACCTGCACGCCACGCTCGTGTCCACGCTCGGCGCCACGCTGATCATCGGTGGGCTGCTGGAGGTGGCGCTCGGGTACGACCCGCGCACGCTGCACCTGTTCGACGGGGTACCGGGACCGTCGGTCGCCGGTGTGCGCATCCCGCCGGTCGCCCTGCTCATCGTGGCGTCCGCGTTGGCGGCGTTCACCGTGCTGGCGGTCGTGCTGTACCGCACCCGGTTGGGGCTGGTGCTGCGGATGGGCGCCAGCGACCCCCGGTTGACCGAGTTGAGCGGGGTGAGCACCACGCTGCTGCGGGCGGTGGTGTGGGCCGTGGCCGGCGCGTTGAGCGGCTGGGGCGTGATGCTGTTCAGCGCGTACCAGACGCTGAGCACCGCAATGATGGAGGCGCTGCTGCTGTCCAGCGCGGTCGCGGCGTCCTGGGGCGCGTTCCGCAACATCCCGCTGACCCTCGGCGGCGCGGTCGGTCTCGGCGTCACGACCAGCCTCGTGCAACGGTTCGTCCCGGTGGTCCTGGTCTCCTCGATCTCGCTGGTCCTGCTTGTCGTGGTGTTCCTGCTGTGGCAGCGCCGGCAGGGCGCGGTACGGGTGCGCGCGGCGTCGCTGTCCGCACGGCATCCCCGGCTGACCGTCAAACGGGTCCGCTGGCTGCCGAAGGTCGAGGTCGCGGCGCTGGTCGTCGCGGGGCTCGCGGTGTGGTGGTACGGCACGGACTACCACCTGAGTCTGCTGAGGTTCCTGGTCGCGACGATGATCGCGGTGACCGGGGTGGCGACGGCGCTGCGCTACGGGCACCGGCTCAACCTCGCCGCGGGCGGGCAGATGCTGATCGGCGCGTACCTCGGCGGCATCCTGTCCCGGCACCTGCCGGTCCTCGTCGCGATCGCGCTGGCGGTGGCGGCGACCGCGCTGCTCGGTACCCTGCTCGGGGCGCTCACCGTGGGGCTGGAGGCGATCTACTACGCCACGATCACGCTGGTCGTCACCGCGGCGGTACCGGAACTGGTCATGCTGGGCGACCGGTGGACCGGCGGCGCGCACGGCATGACCCTGCCGCCGCTGCCCGACCCGTTCAGCGTCGCCGGCATCGGACTGCTCACCCCGCTGCTGGTGCTGCTGGGCGGCGCGGTGCTGGCCGGGTACTACGGGTACGGGCTGTCGCCGCTCGGCGCGCGGGCGCTCGCCGGCGCCACCGACCGGTCCCTCGCCGAGGCGAGCGGGCTGAACCCGGTCGCCGCGTTCCTCACCGTCGAGGCGGTCTCGGCGGCGCTGCTCGGACTCGCCGGCGCGCTGCTCGCCTTCGACATCGGGTACGTCGGACCGTCGCAGTGGGGACTCGGGTACACCCTGCTGCTGGTCGGCGCGGTGCTGATCGGCGGCGGGTGGAGCGCCACCGGGCTGGCCACGGCGACCGCCGTGATCGGGCTGGTACCCACCCTGGTCGGCAACCTCGCCGGCTGGCCGCCGGTGATCTTCGGCGCGCTGCTGGTCGTGCTGATCCTGTTCGCCCCGGACGGGGTGGACGGCGTGTACGGCGGGCTCGCCCGCACCCGCTCGTCCCGCCGCGATCCCGGCGGCGCCGACCCGGCCCGCGCTGCCGCCGCGCCGGCTCCCGCGGAGGTGAGCGGTGTCTGACTCCCGACTGGTGCTGCGGGACGTGACGGTACGGTTCGGCGGCAACACCGCCCTGGACGCCGTCACCCTGACCGCCGACGCTCCGGTGACCGGCATCGTCGGCCCGAACGGCGCCGGCAAGACGACGCTGCTCAACGTGGTCGCCGGGTTCGTCCGCCCGCAGACCGGCAGTGTCCGGCTCGGTACCCGGGAACTCGGCGACCTCGCCCCGCACCGGCGCGCCCGCGCCGGCGTGGGGCGCACGTTCCAGCATCCGGTGCTGGTACCGATGCTCACCGTCGCGGAGAGCCTGCGGCTCGCCGCGCGGCGCGGCGGCGACGGGATGACCGTCACCGACGTCGTCGACCTGCTCGGTCTCGGACCGTGGCTGGACCGGGACGCGCACGTGCTGCCGTACGGGGTGCGCAAGGCGGTCGACATCGGCCGCGCCCTGGTCGGCGGTCCCCGCGTGCTGCTGTGCGACGAACCGCTGTCCGGGCTGGACGATGCGGCTCGCGACGTCACGGTCCAGGTGCTCAGGACGGTGGCGCGGCGGGGCGTACGACTGGTCGTCATCGAGCACGATCTGGCCCGCATCGCCGCGCTCGCCCAGTGCCTGGTGGTCCTGGACGCGGGGCAGGTGGTCACCGTCGGCGAGCCGGCGGACGTGCTCGCCGACGAGCGGGTCCGAGCCGCGTACACCGGAACCTTGTGAGGCGAGACAGATGCTGCAGGTACGCGATCTGACCGTGCACTACGGCGGCGCGCTCGCGCTGCGCGACGTCCACGTCGAGGTACCCGAGGGCCGGTGCGTCGCCGTGCTCGGTCGCAACGGCGCCGGCAAGACGACTCTGCTGCGCGCGATCAGCGGGCTGGTCGCGCCGTCCGCGGGGGAGGTGCGGTGGAACGGTCGCCGGCTGGGTCCGCATCCCGCCCGGCTCGCGGCGGCCGGGCTGCGGTTCGTACCCGAGTCGGGCAACACGTTCCCGGACCTGACGGTGGCGGAGAACCTGCGTACCGGCGCGCCGTGGCTGACGCCGGCGGTGCTGCGCGAGCGGGTCGAGCAGGTGCTCGCCGAGCTGCCCATCCTGCGCCGCCTGTGGGACCGGCGCGCCGGTCTGCTCAGCGGCGGAGAACGTCAGGCGCTGGCGGTGGGCCGCGCTCTGGTCGGTCGACCGTCGCTGCTGCTGGTCGACGAGCCGAGCCTGGGGCTGGCCCCGGCGATGGCGACCGAGATGCTGCGGGTACTGCGCCGGGTGACCAAACGCGACGGTGTCACCGTGCTGCTCGCCGAGCAGAAGGTCGAACTGGCGACGGAAGTCGCCGACCATGTGGTGTACCTCGATGCCGGGCGAATTGGCGATAGGCAAACAATCGACGGTCCGTAAGCGGGCGAGCGCTTAATGTATCCTGCCGGGTGAGGAAATGCGGAGGACGTACCTGAAAGTCCTTACGTTGGCGGCAGTCCCGCGTCGAACTGTGAGGAGGCTAAATGCCGACTCGTCGATCGCCCACGCCATTGCCGACTCTTGACGTCGTCGAGGTTGAGGCGCGGGTACTCGTCGTCAGCGAGCACGCGTTCCTACGGTGGGGGTTGCGCGCCGCCATCGAAGGTCATCGCCGCGCCTGTGTGGTGGGGGAGGCGACCGACGTACCGACGGCGCTGGAGAGCATCACCCAGATGCGCCCCAATGTCGTGGTCACCGACGTGCTGCCGGACTGCGGGTCGCCCGCGTCGTGCGGGCTGCGGTCGATGGCGAACGCGGTCAGCGCGCTGCACGAGACCGGCGGCGTGCTCCTGCTGGTCGACGACCGGCACGAGGAGCAGCTCGCGTCGGTACCGCCGCAGGTGAGCCGGCTGCACCTGCGCGACGCCACACCGGGCGCGCTGCGTGCCAGCGTGGTGATGTTGGCGACCGGGTACAATTTGGCGCCGCGCGGCGCGTCGACCCCGGTGCCGCCGACCGTGAACGTGGCGTCGGTGCGGCGGCTCGCCAACGGCGCGCTGGTCCGCCTCACCCCTCGCGAGTCCGAGGTGTTCGCGCTGGTCGTCAATGGACTGAACAATGTGGAGATCGCGAGGAAATTGACGGTCAGCGAAAGCACGGTCAAGTCGCACGTCCAGAATCTGCTCACCAAGCTGGGATTGCGGGACCGGGTGCACGCGGTGATCTACGCGTACGAGAACGGCATGGTCAGCCGCACGCCATGACCGCCGTGCGCGACGGCGGCGGTCGGTCTACCAGCGGTACCGGGGATCGGCCAGCGCGGCGTGCAGCCGCAGCAGGTCGCAGAACGTGTCGGGGTGCCCGCCGTCGGCTGCCGGCAACCGACCCACGCCGCACGGCGTCGCCAGACCGAACCGGGGTACCGCCGGTGCGGCGGCGGCGATCAGCCGCTGGGCGGTCGCCGAGCCGCCGGGCAGGGTGATCAAGCCGAGGTACAACTCCGTCGCCTCGGGCAGGTCCAGGTCGCGCAGCGGCTCGAACCACGCCGCGTCGGCGTGCGCCGGTACCGGCAGGTGCAGCCAGGTCACCGGGCGTCGCACGTCGCGCAACAGGGTCCGGGCGACCAGGGCGAGAACGCCGGCGTCCGCCGGGGGACGGTACCCGGACCGGCGCGGATCGCCGTAGCACAGGTGGTACCCCAGTTCGACGTCCTCGGGGACCTCGCTGCCCAACTGGACCAGCTTCGCCATCACCCGAGCCTCGACCGCGGCCGGTACCCGAGGCTCGACGTCGAACACCTTGAACATCTCGACTGCCACGTCCCACTGGATCGCCAGGTCGTGGTCCGGTACCGCGGCGCGTATCGCGTCGATCTCGCGGCGCAGCGCGTCGTGGTACGCGGGCAGTACCGCGTCCCACGCCGACTCCTCGAGGTTCAGCGCCACCACCGCCAGCGGGGTGGGCAGCGACACCTGCAGTCGTACGTCCGGCGCCAGGATGCCGTCGGCGCGCAGCGCGCCGAGCACCTGGTACGCCTGTGCCGCCGCCTCGGCATAACCGAGCGCCGGGAACGTCAACGGGGTGCCGGCGTGCCGCTCCGGCCGGTACCGGAAGGTCGCCTTGCCCAGGCTCGGCATCCGCTGGAACGCCGGGTGCTCGTCGAACGTCCGCGCCTGCCACCGCGCCCAGCGCGATCGTGGCCCCGGCTCGCCGTCCGGTACCCGGCGCAGCCACGGCCCGAGGTGGGAGGCGACGGTTCGCATCGCCTCGTCGGCGGAGCGCAGCGGCATGCTCCCGCACAGCAGCGCGCCAGATGGTCGCGGCACGAACCCTCCTTTCGGGACGCCTGCGCCGTCCCGGCTCAGGCGGTCACGGCGGCTTTGAGGTCGTCGGTGCGGTTGGTGTGTTCCCAGGTCAGTTCGGGGAGTTCCCGGCCGAAGTGGCCGTAGGCGGCGGTGGTCTGGTAGATCGGGCGTAGCAGGTCCAGATCCCGGATGATCGCCGCCGGGCG
>DASUXA010000102.1:0-60104 GCA_036378155.1 Micromonosporaceae bacterium
CGTCGTCCTGGTGCGGCGGTACGCAGCGCAGGTCCAGCAGCAGCCGCCCGCGTTCGACCCGGCCGACGACGGCGGGGTCGCCGGTGCGCAGCGCCGCCGCGTACCGGTCGGGCAGCGCCACCGCCCACGACGGCAACTCCAGTCCGGGCGCGCCGCCCCCGCCGACCACGGCGGCGCTGGCGACCACCGCCGCCGGCAGCCCTGCCGCCGACCACCGGGCACCCAGCGCGTCGGCGCGTCGGCGCAGGTCGTCCGGGTCGGCGCGGAGCGCGTCCCAGGTCGGCGTACCCGGTCCGGACAGCGTCGCCTCGAGCGCCGCCAGGGTGAGCTTGTCCACCCGCAGCGCCCGTGCCAACGGATGCCGGCGCAGCGCCTCGACGAGGTCGGCGCGGCCCAGGATCAGCCCCGCCTGCGGACCGCCGAGCAGCTTGTCGCCGCTGGCGGTGACCAGGGCGGCACCGGCACGCAGCGCGGACCCGGCGTCCGGTTCGTCGGGCAGCAGCGGGTCGGGCGCGAGCAGCCCGGACCCGATGTCGACCACCACCGGTACGCCGAGCGACGCCAGGTCGGCGACGCCGACCGACGAGGTGAAGCCGCGCACCACGAAGTTGGACGGGTGCACCTTGAGCACGAACCCGGTGTCCGGACCGATCGCGTCGCGATAGTCGGCGAGGGCGGTGCGGTTGGTGGTGCCGACCTCGCGCAGCCGCGCGCCGGTGGAACCCAGCAGGTCCGGCAGCCGGAACCCGTCGCCGATCTCGACCAGTTCGCCGCGGCTGACCACGATGTCCCGGTGCCGCGCGAGCGCGGTCGCGGCGAGTACCAGCGCCGCCGCGCCGTTGTTGACCACGTGCACGCCGGTCGCCGCCGGTACCGCCGCCGCCAGCGCCGCCAGGGCGCCCCGACCGCGGCGGGACCGACGCCCGGTGGCGAGGTCCAACTCGACGTCGGTCGGTCCCGCCGCCGCGACCACCGCCTCGACCGCCGCGTCGGACAGCGGCGCCCGTCCCAGGTTGGTGTGCAGGACGACGCCGGTCGCGTTGATCACCGGGCGGAGGCTGGCGGCGCCGCGCGGCAGTTGCGCCACCGCCGTGTCCGGCACGTCCTCCGGCGCGATCTCGCCGCGCCGCGCCCGGTCCTGCGCGTCCGACACCGCCGCCTTCACCCGGGTCCGACCGAGCCGGCGCGCCGCCGCCGCCAGGCGCGGGTCCGCCAGCACCGTGTCGGTGCGCGGCACCGCGCGACGCGGATCGGTTGTCTGCCGCTGCACGGTGTTGTCCTCCCGGTCCGACGACACCAGTGGCGGAGGCGGACGGGAATCGAACCCGCCTGACCCGGATCCCGGGTCACACCGGTTTTGAAGACCGGGAGGGGCACCAGCCGCCTGAACGCCTCCAAGTGCACCCTAATCCGGAAAATCATCCAATGATCGATGAGTCGCCGTACCGGTGCCGTGGCAAGGTTGCCCCATGGCGACGGTTGCTACACCTCGGCTGACCGGGTACGCGCACGGCGGCGGCTGCGCCTGCAAGATCCCGCCGGGCGAGCTGGAGACGATCGTGGCGGGGCTGACCGGGGCGTCCGGTACCGCCGGAGCCCTCGGCGACCTGCTCGTCGGGCTGGACGGCGGGGACGACGCGGCGGTGGTCCGGCTGGACTCCGGTACCGCCCTCGTGGTGACCACGGACTTCTTCACGCCGGTCGTCGACGACCCGTACGACTGGGGTCGCATCGCCGCCGCGAACGCGCTGTCCGACGTGTACGCGATGGGCGGTACCCCGGTGATCGCGGTGAACCTGCTCGCCTGGCCGCGCGACCGGCTGCCGATGGAGTTGGCGGCGCGGGTACTGCGCGGCGCGCTGGACGTGGCGGGCTCGGCGGGCTGCTACGTGGCCGGCGGGCACAGCGTGGACGACCCCGAACCGAAGTACGGGATGGCGGTGACCGGGATCGTCGACCCGCAGCGGCTGCTGCGCAACGACGCCGGGCGGGCGGGGCTGCCGCTGACCCTGACCAAGCCGCTCGGTATCGGGGTGCTCAACAGTCGGCACAAGGCGACCGGCGAGCCGTTCCCGCAGGCGGTCGCGGCGATGACCACGCTGAACCGGGACGCCGCCCGAGCCGCCCTGGACGCGGGCGCGACCTGCGCCACCGACGTCACCGGGTTCGGGCTGCTGGGTCACCTGTACAAGCTGGCACGGGCCAGCGGGGTGAGCGCCGTGATCGACCCGGCGGCGGTGCCGTACCTCGACGGCGCGCGGCAGGCGCTGGCCGACGGCTACGTCAGCGGAGGTACCCGGCGCAACCTGGACTGGGTGCGCCCGCACGGCGACTTCCACGTCGACGAAGACGAACTGCTGCTGCTCGCCGACGCGCAGACGTCGGGCGGGCTGCTGGTCGCCGGCGAAGTCCCCGGCTACCCCGTGGTCGGCGAGTTGATCCCGCGCCGGTCGGACGCGGTGCTCGTGGTCGGCTGACGCCCGTCGCGGCGCAGCCGGGCGCCGACGGTACGGATCATGCCGGCGACCCCGAACAGTTCCGGCGGCTCCGCCGTCGCCGACGCCGGACCTTCGCGTGCCAGCCGGTCCCGCTGCGGCACCACCGTGTACTTCGGGTCCTCCGCCGACGCCACGCCGCCGTAGTACAGACCGAACCGGGTCAGTGCCGGCGCGACCAGCAACGCCGCGCCGGACAGCGCGGTCGCCACCCGGCTACGGGTGCCCAGCAGGGCGCCCGCCACGCCGAGCGCGGTCAGGTTGCGACCAGCACGCAGCAGCCGACCGGCTCTGCCCTCCCGGTACGGCTCGCTGAGCAGCCCGAGCCGGGTCTCTATGGTGCGCGCCGCCGCGAGTTCGATCGCCGCCCCGGCGACCGCGACCCGGCGCGCCGGTCCGGTCTCCGCGATCGGGGCGGCGAGCAGTCCGAGACCGGACGCGCTGCCCAACGCGCTGCCGGCGAAGACGAACGGCATCTCCGGGTACGCCTCGTGCCAGGACGGGACCGCCGTGTCGGCGATGAGGACCGCGGTGTACGTCGCCAGGGCGGGGGCGATCGCCGCCGCCGTGTACCCGCCGATCCTTCCCGCGCCGGGCAGCAGACGCCGGACCGCGCCGGACACGCCCCGCTCCGGCAGCAGGTGAGCCGCCTCGGCGGCGGCGGCGAGCCCGGCAGCCGGTCCGAACATGCTGAGGATCCACGTACCCACGCTCATTGGCGAGGTCGGCTTGGCGACCCGCAGCATGTGGTGGAACCGGCTCGGCATGCCGAGGTCCCGGATCAGGAAGAACGTGCTCAGCCCGACCGCGCCCAGCGACGTCGTCCGGCACGCGCGGCGCAGCCCGGGCAACCCGGTCGCGTCCGCGCCGGCCGCCATCATCGCGCAACCGGCGGCGAGTCCCCCGGTGTAGAAGTAGCTGGGGATGTCCTCGCGCCAGACCGGCTTCTTGACGATCGGGCGGCCGTAGTAGGAGCGGAACCGCGCCGGCGGTACCGCCGACCTGCCCGGCTCGTCCCGCCAGCCGCGCCCACGATCCTCAGGGCGGGAGCCGCCCCGGCGGTCCCCCGGCGGCGAGCCGCCCTCCGGCGCGGCGTGCCGGGGCGACCCGCCGCGCGCCCACATCTGCGCGTCGCGCTGCGCGGCCCGCTGGTACTCGTCCTTCTCGGGTGGTCCGGTCACCGCGCACCTCCGAACGCGGCGACGACCGCCGCCGCCATCGCCAGGGCCGCCGCGCCCGCGCGCCGCCACATCCTGGGCAGGTCGCGGGTGGTGACCACAGGGTCGGGCGGCAGCCCGTACACCTCCGGCTCGTCGAGCAGCAGGAAGAACGCGCCGTCACCGCCGACGCCGTTGCCGGGGTCCTCGCCGTACAGCCGCGCCTCGGTCACGCCCAGCTCGTGCAACTGGTCGACCCGGTGCTGGGCGCGCTCGCGCAGTTCGTCCCACGGGCCGAACTGGATCGACTCGGTCGGGCACGCCTTGGCGCAGGCGGGGGTCATCCCCGCGCCGAGCCGGTCGTAGCACAGCGTGCACTTCCACGCGCGTCCGTCGCCCTTGCGCTGGTCGATCACGCCGTACGGGCAGGCGGGGATGCAGTACCCACAGCCGTTGCAGATGTCCTCCTGGACCACCACGGTGCCGAACTCGGTCCGGAACAGCGCCCCCGTGGGGCAGACGTCCAAGCAGGCGGCGTGGGTGCAGTGCTTGCAGACGTCGGACATCATCAGCCAGCGCATGTCCTCGCGCGGCCCGCCGTTCGCGCGACCCGGCAACTGCGTCGACGGCATGCCGAGGAACTCGGGCTGCCGGTCGGCGACCGCGCCGTGCGCCTGCGCGCCGGTGGGCGCCGAGGTGGTCGCCGAGCGGACCATGCCGGCGTCGGCGCCGGCGGACGGTCCGGTGGGGGTACCGGCGAACGCGGGCGCCTGCCGTCCCACCGGCAGCGGCTGCTCGATGAACGCCACGTGCCGCCAGGTGTCGGCGCCCAGCCCGCCCGAGTTGTCGTACGACATGCCGAGCAGGTCGATGCCGTCCTCGGGTACCAGGTTCCACTCCTTGCACGCGACCTCGCACGCCTTGCATCCGATGCAGACGGTGGTATCGGTGAAGAACCCCATCCGGGGCGGCGGGTTGTCGTACCCGGACGCCACGGCGGGTTCGTTGCGCATGGCCGAGCGCTGGTCGACTGCCATGTCTCAGCCCTCCTTCCCGTCCCCGGTCCCGGCGGGCGTGGTGACGATCGGCGGCTGTTTCTCCTCGGTGAGCCCGGCCCGGTTGCGGTACGAGGCGACGTACTCCAGCAGTTCCGTGCCGCGCGGTCGACGTCCGGGCTGGATGTCGCAGGTGCCGACCTTGCTCTCCTGGATCAGCACGTTCGGGTCGAGTACCACTCCGAACAGGTCGTTCGCCGAGTCGCCGGTGGTCAGTCCGTTGCCGCCCCAGTGGTACGGCACCCAGATCTGGTGGACGACGCGGTCCTGCACTTTCAGCGGGGTGAGGCGGTCGGTGACGAACACCCGCGCCTCGATCACCGAGCGGGTGGTGACCAGGTGCACCCAGTCCATGTGGGTCAACCCACGTTCGGCGGCGAGTTCCGGGGACACCTCGACGAACATGCCCGGCTGCAGTTCCGCCAGGTACGGCAGGGTGCGGCTCATCCCGCCGGCGGTGTGGTGCTCGGTGAGCCGGCTGGTGGTGAACACGTACGGGAACACCTCGTGGTACCGCTCGGGCGGGCTGGGGTTCATCGGGTTGTCCGACCGCTGGTAGGTCATCCGGGTCGGGTTCGACTGCTGCCCGTACAGCGGGTTGCGGAACGGGGTCTCGACCGGCTCGTAGTGCGTGGGCATCGGCCCGTCGATCAGCCCGACCGGCACGTACAGCCAGCCTTTGCCGTCGCCCTGCATGACGAACGGGTCGTCGCCGGCGAGCGCGGCCGGTCCGTCGACGTCCGGCGGCGGCTGGTGGTCCGGCGGCGTCTTCTTGCCGAAGTCGGGCACGTCGTACCCGGTCCATTCGCCGTTGTCGGCGTCCCACCAGACGTACGCCTTGCGCTCGCTCCACGGGCGGCCCTGCGGGTCGGCGGAGGCGCGGTTGTAGATGATGCGGCGGTTCGCCGGCCACGCCCACGCCCACTCGGCAGCGACCCAGTCCTGCTCGTGCGCGGGCTTGCGGCGGTTCGCCTGGTTCACCCCGTCGGCGTACACGCCGGAGTAGATCCAGCAGCCGCAGACCGTCGAGCCGTCCGCCTTCAGTTCCGGGTATCCGCTCACCGGGTCGCCGGTGGCGGTGCGGTACCCGTTGATCTCCTTGAGCACCGCCTCGGCGTCCGGCTCCGCCTGCTCGCCGAGGACCGGGTAGTCCCAGGCGAGGTGCTGGACGGGGCGGTCGCGCGGGTCGGTGGAGTCCGCCAGCTTGCGCTGGACGATCCGCCCGAGGTGGTAGGTGAACCACAGGTCGGAGCGGCAGTCGCCGGGCGGGTCGAGCGCCTTCTCCCGCCACTGCAGCAGCCGCTGGGTGTTGGTGAAGGTGCCCTCCTTCTCGGTGTGCGCGGCGGCGGGCAGGAAGAACACCTCGGTACGGCAGGCGTCCGGGGAGATCTCGCCGGTCTCGATCTCCGGCGAGTCCTTCCAGACCGTGGCGCTGTCGATCATGTACAGGTCGCGGACCACCAACCAGTCGAGGTTCGCCATGCCCAGCCGCTGGGCGCGGGCGTGCGCCGACCCGACCGCCGGGTTCTCGCCGAACAGGAAGTACCCCTTGACCTTCCCGTCGATCATCCGGAACACGGTCTCGTACGTGCCGTGGTCGCCGGTCAGCCTCGGCAGGTAGTCGTAGCAGAAGTCGTTGTCCGGTGTGGCGTGCTCGCCCCAGTACGCCTTGAGCAGGCTCGCGCAGTACGCGTCGGCGTTGCCCCAGAACCCCTTCTGGTCCGGGTGCCGGATGGTGTCGACCCACTCCCGGTACGTCCGGTGGTGCTGGTGGTGCGGCATCGGCAGGTACCCAGGCAGCAGGTTGAACAGCGTCGGGATGTCGGTGGAGCCCTGGATGCTGGCGTGCCCGCGCAGCGCCATCACGCCGCCGCCCGGACGCCCGATGTTGCCCAGCAGCAGCTGGATGATCGACCCGGTGCGGATGTACTGCACCCCCACCGAGTGCTGGGTCCAGCCCACCGAGTACACCAGCGCGGTGGTCCTGTCCCGA
This sequence comes from Micromonosporaceae bacterium, assembly GCA_036378155.1. GTDB lineage: Bacteria > Actinomycetota > Actinomycetes > Mycobacteriales > Micromonosporaceae > DASUXA01. Next base: position 6,701 of record DASUXA010000102.1, read on the forward strand.
CCGGAGTTCTCCGTCCACGCCCGGCACACCTCGAGGAACTTGTCCCGTGGTACACCGCAGACCTGCTCCACCATCTCCGGCGTGTACCGGGAGAAGTGCCGCTTCAGGATCTGGTACACGCAGCGCGGATGCCGCAGCGTCTCGTCGCGGGGGGTGCCGCCGGCGACGCCCGGACCGTGCGAGGCGTGCTGCTGCCCCGCGGCGGTCTCCCGCTGCATCGCCTGATGCCCGCCCGGATGCTGGTGCCCCTCGTACGCCCACGAACTCGGGTCGTAGGTGTTGGTTTCCGGGTGGAACCCGGAGTACAGCCCGTCCAGGTCCTCGGTGTCCGCAAAGTCCTCCGACACGATCGTGGCGGCGTTCGTGTAGTGCACCACGTACTCACGGAAGCCGAGTTCGTTGCTCAGGATGTAGTTGACCACCCCGCCCAGGAACGCGACGTCGGTACCCGCCCTGGTCGGCACGTACAGGTCGGCCATGGCGCTGGTCCGGGTGAACCGGGGGTCGACGTGGATCAGTTTCGCGCCCCGCCGTTTGGCTTCCATGACCCACTGGAACCCGACCGGGTGCGCCTCGGCCATGTTCGAGCCCTGGATGACGATGCAGTCAGCGTTGGCGAGATCCTGCTGGAACGTGGTGGCGCCGCCGCGACCGAAGCTGGTCCCCAGACCGGGGACGGTGGCGGAGTGTCAAATACGCGCCTGGTTCTCGATCTGGATCGCGCCGAGCGCGGTGAACAGCTTCTTGATCAGGTAGTTCTCTTCGTTGTCGAGGGTCGCGCCGCCGAGGCTCGCGAAGCCCAGCGTCCGGTTCAACGCGTTGCCCTGCTCGTCGGCGTCCTCCCAGGTCGCCCGGCGCGCCTCGATGACCCGGTCCGCGATCATGTCCATCGCGGTGTCCAGGTCGAGCTCCTCCCAGTCGGTACCGTAGGGCCGGCGGTAGCGCACCTTGCGCTGCCGCAACGGGCTGGTCACCAGGCTCTTGCTCGCCGATCCCTTCGGGCACAGCCGACCGCGCGAGATCGGGCTGTCCGGGTCGCCTTCGATCTGGGTGACCGCCCCGTCCTTGACGTACACCCGCTGCCCGCAGCCGACGGCGCAGTACGGGCAGACCGAGCGCGCCACGGTGTCCGCGGTCTCGGTCCGGGCGGTCAGCTGCTCGGAGCGTTCGGACTTCGCCGCCGCGCCGCGACCCAGCGGGTCGTCGCCCGCCAGCTGCCGGTACACGGGCCAGCCCTCGATCCAGGTGCGGACTCCCATGGCTCTCCCCCCGTCGCCCCGCGACCGCCGACGCGGGACCGCCGTCGAGCGGGACCGCGGCGTGGCACGGTTCGATCACGACGTCTCCGATCGTAGAACCGCCCTATCCCCCTCGCATGCCGAAAAACCGGCACAAGGCGCGCCAGGGTCACCTCGGGCCGACCACGACCACCCGCAGTTCGGCGGTGTACCTGGCGCCGCGAGCGTCGCGCAGCCACAGCCGGTCGATGTCCGGCAGCATCTCGGTGATCGTCACCTGACCCGCACCAGCCTCGGCGGTCCGCCTGATCAGCTTCGCGAGCAGGTTCACCAGGGGCAGGCTCCGGAAGTCCACGGCGAGCGGCTTGCGCTCCACCGGCACCCGGACGAAACCCCGTTCCGGGATGCCGTGCTCGGCGCGCCAGCGGCGCGCCCGCGCGTACCGCCGCGCCTCGTCGTTGTCGAACGCCCAGGCGGGTTCGTCCGCGGCGAACCTCCAGGACTCGCGGGTCACGACCAGACGGTCGATGGTGACCCGAGGTCGGTGACGCGCCGCGTCGAGCGGCCGGAACGCGTCCGCGACCAGCGCGGACAGCGGCTCCCCGGCGGCGTCGAGGAACCGGTGCTCGTCGCCACGGCCGACGTGGCGCACCACGAGCGCGTCGCCGCGCCGGCGTACCTCCAGGTCCAGCACGGACAGCACGTCGGCGCCCGGCGGCGGCGCCATCGACTCCGAACCGATGCACAGGTAGGTGTAGCTGGGGAGCATGAGTTCCGTGGCGCGCGACATCCGCGAGGTCGCCACCGGCGAGTCCATCCGCGGGATGATGAACATCCGCCGATCCAGACCGCTCGCCTCGGCGGCGGCGCGCAGCCGCTCCGGCTCCGGGTGCTGCGCCGGGAACAGTTGGCTCTCCAGAGTGTTGCTGGCGCAGTGGAGTTCGCCCAGCACGAAGTCCACGTCGCCCCGGTCCAGCGCGTCGGCGTCGTCGGCGGAGAGCATGATGTCCGGGGAGTGCCATTGCGCGCCGCTCCACCGGGGCGGCTCGGTGGCGAACTCCTCCGCCACCCGTTCGGCGATCGCGTCGGCGGCGACCTGGTGCCGGCGCATGCGGTCGAGCGCGTCCGAGGGCAGATCGAGGACCCGCTGCCAGCGCCGCTGGAACTCGACCACCACCTCGTCGACGATCTCCGACCGCAGTCCGGCGCCGTCGGTACGGCCGATCTCCGGCATCACCGCGGTCAGCAGTTGCAGCAGCGGCATGCTGTCGTTCCCGCTGAGCGCCAGTTCCCGATCGAGCATCTGCCGCGCCTTGGCCTCGTACCGGTCGCCGATGGCGTTGGCGAGCCACACCGCGCTGTCCAGTACCAGCCCGAGCGGCGGCGCCAGTCGGTCGGTGACGCCGCGTCCCAGCCGGACGTCGACCGCGCGGATGGTGTCCTCGTACACCAGGGTCCGCCCGGCGTACGTGACACCCGACCGGCGCGTCGACGCGTTCCCGGTGAGCCGCTCGAACGTCTCGCCGAGCGCCCGGCTCGCCGCCAGCAGCCGGTCCGGGTCGCCGGCGGCCGCCGATACCGCGTCGCGCGCCCGGACGATCTCGTCCAGCGGCACGCGGGCGCGCGCCCGCACGCCCGGGTCGGCGATCGCGTCGATCCGCTCCGCCAGTTCCCGTTCCGGGAAGGTCACCATCGCGCCGGTCAGATCGATGCGTACCGCGCCCCACTCGCGCAGTCGCAGCAGCGCGGCGACGGTCGCCGGGTCCGGCGGGTCGCCGGCGATGTCGCGCACGGTGCGGCGTCCGTCGCACTGCCCGAGTACCCGTGCCTCGGCAACCGACAGCGTCAGCGGCTTGCGGAACGGCAGCCGGACCACCCGCCCGCTGACCGTCGCGGACGGCGCGACGCGGGGGCGCAACCACGGCCAGACCTCGGCACGGGACGCGATCACGTCGGCGATCGCGCTGATCGCCCAGTCCTCGAAGTACGTGGTGCGTCGGCACACCAGGTCGGGACCGGGAACCACGCGCACCCCGGCGTCGTCGGTCTCGAACCGTGCCCAGCCGATCGGACCGAAGAAGCCGACCGAGTCGTTCTTCAGGCAGTACCGCTGCAGATAGGTGGCGATCGCCAGCTCGTGGTTGCGTCCCCGGCTGTTGCGGCGCTCGCCCGCCACCACCTTGTCCAGGCAGTCCGGGATGAGCCCCGGGTTCTGCCAGGTGACCGCCTCGCGGAAGGTCGGTTCGGCGGCGGTACGCCGGACGGCGGCGGACAGCCGGTCGGTGGCGGCGGCGTACGCCTTCGCGTACTGCTCGCGGGTGACCGGCTGGGTGTCGTCCCACTGGTCCGCCGCCGTGGCGAGCTCGTCGTCGCAGATGTCGAGGAACCGCTCGGCCGGAAAGCCCGCGCCCCGCAGAGCCGCGTCGGGCCACAGTGACCACCTGGTCCGGCCCAGCGGTACATGGGAGTCCGTCACCGGTACCGCCGTCATCAGGTCATGGTGGCCGATGTCCCGCCCCGGCAGCGCTTCCCCACTTCCGGGGACACCGAACGGCTGAGCAGCACCGGCTCCGGCGTGACCTCGCTGTTCAGAGCGCCACCCATATGTACCCGTCGATCTCGCGAGCGTCGACGAGACGCGCCGGGGGTCCGTGTGGGATGTTGACGCAGCGACCGTCGGCGTTGAAGCGGTACCCGTGGCGCGGGCACTCCACGGTGTCGCGGACGAGTCGCGCGTCCGCCATCAGGTACCTGCGGTGCGGGCACCGGGCGTCCAACGCCACCAGGCGACCGCGTCTGGTCCGCCAGAGCAGCACGGTGCGGTCCTCGTCGTCGCCCGGCACCTGCCACGGCAGCAGCCGGCGACCGACGGCGGCGCTGCTGGCGGTACGCACCCAGACCTTGCCGAGCAGGGTCCGGGAGGTGACGGCGTCGCATCCGTCGCGGCGTTCGGCGGCGGGCGTCGGTGCACGCCCGTGCCCGGCGGCGGGCGTCGCGGGGGCGGCGACGGTGGCGTCCTCGGCGTCGGGCGGCGGACCGGGGCGACCGCGCGACCGGTCCATCAACGCGGTGATCCGCGCGAGCCCCATCTTTCGCCAACGATGCCGGAACATTGTCACGAATTCCCCGGCGTCACCGTGCGCGCCACGCGCGCCGTGCGGTCCGCCGTGCGTGTCGGGTGCGGGAACCGGGTGGTCGACCCACGGGCGAGGACCGGGCGGGGGTACTCGCCGAAGCGGACAGATGCCCAGCCGAATACCAGTCGGGTCCTAATCGGACACGGACCGGACAGTTGTCGTCCGGGATTCGCATACGCGCGCCGGTACGGCGTCCGACGCGATGTCCGGACACTTCTGCGAAACGCGTCGATGGTATCGCCGAATCGTTCCGCGCGCCCGGCATCCGGGGGTGCCGGCGCGAACCGCGGACGGCGCGGGGAGAAGAAGTCCGTCGCGCTATCACGATCAATCTTCGCTCCGGCCGGCTCATTGTGCGGGACGGTCGTCCAACAGCGCGGGAATGCGATCGGAGAGGCGGCGCGCAGGGATACCCGACGCAACGATCGCAATTCATGGTCATCAACTGAGCGGCCGTATCAGCAGACCAGCTGACATCCATACCGACGAAGCTACCGGCGCGGTCGGACGGCGGTGGTGTCACATGAAGGAGGGATAGCGGCGGCGGTACCGCGACGCTGCCGGCGCCGCTCGCGGCGCCGGCAGCGGGTGGGGCGGATCAGCAGTCCACCGGCGTCCGGCCGCGGTACAACCGTCCCGTCGGACCGTCGTCGGGCAGCATCGCCAGCCAGACCGGCGTGTCCGCCGACGCGGCGAGGCGCTTCGAGTCGTGGCTGTCCCACGCGTCGTCGTCGGTCAGCTCGGGGCAGCACGCGTTGACCAGGACGCCGTCCTCGGCGAGCTCCTCGGCGAGCACGCGGGTCAGCGAGCCGACCATGCCGGTCGATACCCGGTACACCGCCAGACTCCGCCCGATCGGGGCGCGGGTACCGAGTCCACTACAGATGTTGACGATCCGACCGTATCGACAGGCGCGCATCAGCGGCGCCACCGCCTGGGTGAGCCGCCAGGTACCGAGAAGGTTCTTCTCCAACGTGCGACGAACGAGATCAAGGTCTACTGTGGCGGCGTCTCCGTCGTCGTCGATGGGTACGGCCGCGTTGTTCACCAGCACGTCACAGCGCCCAAGCCGCTGGTCCAGCCAGGACGTCAGGCGCTCGACGCTGGCCGGGTCGGTGGTGTCGAGCTGTCGTACCGCCACCCGACCGTCGAGGTTGCCCAGCAGGTCGATCGCGAACCGACCGCTGTCCACCGATCGGCACGCGAGCACCACGCGCATGCCCCGCTCGGCGAGCATCCGTACGATCTGCAGCCCGAGTCCACGGCTGCCGGCGGTGACGAGCGCGACCCGCCCGTCGGCCGGTCCGGGTGCCGACCGCCTCGGTGCGGTCGAGGCGCGCGGGGCGTCGATGTCACGTACCGCGCTCAGTTCGAAACCGCCCCGGTTGCCCGTGACCAGGGCGTCGTACTCAACCCCGCCCACGACGGATTCATCCTCTCGTCAGGCTGCCCGGTCGCGTCACCGCCGCGCACGCCGCAGCGTCGTCCGACCGTGGCCGGCTCCACTGTCAAGGTTAGATGGTTGTCACTTCGATGCCTCGACCCGCGCAGCGCGTCGGCGTATCGTCCCCGGTACGCCGCTGCTCCAGTCAGTCGGTGAGACCGGCGTGGATTCTCTGCCCGAAGTTGTCCGACAGGTAACCCCAGCGCAGTTCGTCCAGATTGGAGTTATCGACGAGGTCTTCGATCGACATGTTCCAAACCTGCCTTGTTCCAGGGTTACGCGTGCGCTCATCCTGGAGCGCTCCACCGAGCCGGACACGTCCCCGATTGGGGCTACCCCTTGTAGTCGGCGACGTCCTTGTCCCTCGGTGTCCCCTAAAGCGGGGACCGGTGGGTGCGGGACACCGGCTGCTAGCGTCGCCAATGGTCATATGCAGTTCCATTTATCAGTGCTATTCGAATGCCTTGCCGAATTGCGATGCGGAGTGATGTCGGTCAACGTATGGTGAGAGGAGGTCAAGTCCCCAGCCGTCGGTCAAACGGCATGACGTAGATATTGGTGCAGACTCGATTGCGGGTGCATTGTGATCCGGGCGGATATTCTTGTCAGTTCACCTATCTTCCTCGTCGGCCTCGTCCAAATTCTGACCAATGCTGGGATCAAAGTCGTCGCGGCGCGGACGTCGCCGGACGAAGAGCCGTCCTGGCTCGCCGACGCCGTACTGATCGACGTCGACGCTCTGTCACCACGTGACCACCTTGCGCAGATCAGCGACGCCGCCAAGTGCACCGCGGTGCTCGTGCTCAACAACGACGCGACCGACAGCGCGACCTACCTCCGGGCGGGCGCGGCGGGCGTGATCAGCAAGCGCGAGTCGGGCGAGCGGCTGGTCGGCGCCGTACGCGCGGTCGCCTCCGGGGCGCGGGTGTACCCCGGCGACTGCGGCGGCCCGCCCGTCGTCGAGCGGACGGAGATGTCCAACTACCACCTGTCCGAGCGTGAGGAGCAGGTGCTGCGCCAGATTTCGTGGGGGCTGACCCACGGGCAGATCGCCACCCGGCTCGGGATCAGTCCGCACACCGTCGACACGTACGTCAAGCGCATCCGAGCCAAGCTCGGCGTGGGCAACAAGGCGGAACTCACGCGCGCCGCCCTGCTCGGTCGGCTGATCGGCGAGGTACCTCCCCGTCCGTACGCCGCCGGCGCGGAGCCGGTCGACCCGGCAGCGTGAGGCAGCCGCTCTCGACCACTCAGCCCTGACATACCGGCCAACCCACTTCCGGCTCGACGTTCCACGTCGAGCCGGAAGTCGTTTCCGTCGCCCGACGCCCGCCTCCGCCCGCTCACCGTCCGGCGACGAGCCGCGCGCCGCGCCGCGCCGCCGAGCCGGTCGGACCCGGCGCAAGCGATCGACGCGGCGCGCGGTCGCAGTGTCGGAACGTCGGCGTCACGAGGTGGCGACGTCGGTGGATACCCGGTCCAGCGCCAGCCCCAGCTCGCCGACGAGGTCCTCCACGGACCGTCCGGGCTGCGCCACCACCGCCCGCAACAACGTCAGATACTGCTCCAGCATGCGGCGCACGGTCGTCGCGTCGAACAGGTCCACGTTGTACTCCATCAGCACCGTGATGCTGCCGACCGGATCCTCCGACAACACCTCGTCGGCGTCGCGCATCCGCTGCTCGGCGTCCGGGATGATCACCGCGTTCAGGTCGAACTTCGCCGACGCGTTGTGCGCGTCGAGCACCTCCACGTTCACCCCGGGCAGGCGCAGCGCCGGCATCGGAGTGTCCAGGAAGCTGAACATCACCTGGAACAGCGGCATGTGGCTCAACGTCCGCGCCGGGCGCAGGCGTTCGACCAGCTTCTCGAACGGCATGTCCTGGTGGGCGTACGCGTCCAGGCAGGTGTCGCGCACCCGGTTGAGCAGGTCCAGGAACGACGGGTCGCCGGACAGGTCGGTACGCAGCAGCACCGTGTTGATCATCATGCCGAGCAGGTTCTCCAGCTCCGGTCGCCGCCGGTTGGCGATGCCCGCCCCGAGCACGATGTCCTGCTGGCGGCTGTGCCCGTACAGCAGCGTCACGAACGTCGCGAACATCGTCATGAACAGGGTGGCGTCGTGGTCGCGCCCGAAGCCGCGCAGCTCGCGCGCGAGTTCGCGGTCGATGGTCAGAACCTCCTGACCGCCCCGGGAACCCAGCACCCTGGGTCGCGGTCGGTCGGTCGGCAGCGCGAGAAGCTGCGGCGCGCCGGCGAGCTGCCGGCACCAGTACCCCGCCAGCGCCTCGAGCCGTTCGCCCTGGATCACGCGCCGCTGCCAGACCGCGAAGTCGGCGTACTGGATGGGCAGCTCGGGCAGGCGCGGCTCGCGACCCGTGGCGTGCGCCTCGTACAACTCCAGGAAGTCGCGCAGGAACACGCCCTGCGCCCAGCCGTCGTGGATCAGGTGGTGCTCCACCATCATCAGCACGTACTCGTCGTCCGCGAGGCGTACCAGGGTGACCCGCAGCAACGGACCGTTCGCCAGGTCGAACGGCTGTTGACCGGCGGTCACGACGTACTCCCGCAGCCACGCGTCGCGCTCGTCGTCGGGCAGCCCCCGCCGGTCGACCATCGCCACCGGGATGCCGCGCGGCTCGTGGACGCACTGCACCGGCTCCCCGTCGATGTCCGGGAACGTGGTGCGCAGGATCTCGTGCCGTACCTCGAGGTCGGCCAACGCCCGGGTGACCGTGTCCAGGTCGACGTGTCCGCGCAGGCGCAGCGCGCGGGGCACGTTGTAGTTGGCGCTGCCCGGTTCGAACTGCTGCAGGAACCAGATCCGCTCCTGCACGAACGACAACGGCAACGGCTGGTCGCGCGGGGCGCGCGGGATCGGCGCGGACTGCGCCTTCGGGGCGTCGCGCAGCCGCACCGCGAGCGCGGCCAGGGTCGGCGACTCGAACACGGCGCGCAGCGGCAGGTCCACGCCGAGCGTGTCGTTCACCCGCGCGAGCACCTTGGTGGCGAGCAGCGAGTGGCCGCCCAGCGCGAAGAAGTCGTCGTGCCGGCGTACCTCCGACAGCCCGAGCACGTCGCGCCAGATCGCCGCGAGCGCGTGCTCCTCCGGCGTCTTCGGCAACTCCCCCAGCCCGTCGGGCTCGTCGGGTACCGACTCCGGCGTGGGCAACGCGGCGTAGTCGATCTTTCCGTTCGGGGTGCGGGGCAGGGCGGGCAGGGTCACGTACCCCACCGGCACCATGTATCCCGGCAGCACGGCGCGCAGCGACGCGCGCAGTTCCTCGACCGGGGTCGCCACCGCTCCGGACGGCGACACGTACGCCAGCAGTTGACCGCGTCGGCTGTGCGGTACCACCGCGGCGTCGGCGACGCCGGGCAGCCGGCGCAGCGCCGCCTCGACCTCGCCCAGCTCCACCCGGTACCCGTTGAGCTTCACCTGCCGGTCGGCGCGCGCCACGAACACCAGCGAGCCGTCCGGCAGGTACCGGGCGAGGTCGCCGGTCCGGTACAGCCGCCCGCCCGCCGGTCCGAACGGGTCCGCCACGAACCGCTCGGCGGTCAGACCCGGACGGTTCAGGTAGCCGCGCGCCAACCCGGCTCCGCCGAGGTACAGCTCGCCCACCACCCCGACGGGTACCGGCTGGCACTCGTCGTCGAGCACGTACGCCCGCACGTTGGCGACCGGTCGACCGATCGGCACGCTGCCGGTCACCTGGACACCGGTCCCGTCGACGGCGGTCCCGTCGGGGCCGGTCTCGTCCTCGCCGGTCAGGTCGTGCGCGGTGGCGACGATGGTCGCCTCGGTCGGACCGTACGTGTTGACCAGCCGCACCCGGCTGCCCACCCGCTCCCGCCACGCGGCGACCCGCTCCGGCGACGCGCTCTCCCCGCCGATGATCACCAGCCGCAGCGAGTCGGGCAGGCTGGCGGCACCGTTCGTCAGCCCGACCACGAGGTCGTGCCAGAACGCGGTGGGCAGGTCGAGCACCGTCACCGCCGCCGCCGCGCAGGCGTCCAGGAACGCGTCCGGGCCGGCGAGCATCCGGTCGGTACGCAGCACCAGGCAGGCGCCGGTGGTCAGGGCGGGATAGATCTCCTCCGCGCTCGCGTCGAATCCGATCGAGGCGAACTGCAGCACCCGGTCGTCGGGTCCGATGCCGTACCACCGCGCCGCGTGCGCGGTGTAGTTGGCGAGGGCGCGGTGGGACACCTCGACGCCCTTCGGGGTACCCGTCGAACCGGACGTGTAGATGACGTACGCGGCGCCGTCCGGCGCAGCCCACGACTCGCCGTCGGCCCGGGTCGGAGCCGTCGCCGGGTACCGCTCGACCTGCGACCACTGCGCGTCGAGCAGCGTCACCGGTACGTCCGCGTCCGGCATCTTCGCCGCGAGGCTCTGCTGGGTCAGGACGGCGCCCACCGCCGCGTCGGCGAACGTGGCGGCGATGCGCTCGGCGGGGTTCAGCGGGTCGACCGGCACGTACGCCGCGCCCGCCTTGAGCACCCCGAGCAGCGCCACGATCATCACCGGGCCGCGGTCCAGGCAGATGCCGACCCGGTCACCCGGACCGATCCCGGTAGCGCGCAGCAGGTGGGCGAGCCGGTTGGCGCGCTCGTCGAGATCCCGGTACGACAGCCGCTCGTCGCCCGCCCGCACCGCGACCGCATCCGGGGTGCGGCGCGCCTGCCGCTCCACCGCCTGCGGTACGCACAGCTCGGTGTCGAGCACGCGTTCGGTGGCGTTCCACTCGTCGAGCACGCGGGCGCGCTCGGCGCCGGTGGCTCGGACCAACGCCCCGAGCCTGGTGTCCGGTTCGGTGGTCGCGGCGTCGAGCACCGCCGTGAACTGGTCGACGAACCGTTCCCCGGCGGGCGCGTCGAACACGTCGGTGCGGTACCGGAGGAACCCGTGGACCACGCCGTCGACCTCGGACAGCGACAGCTCCAGATCGAACCCGGACGCGCGCAGCTCGACCGGTACCGACTCGGCGGCGAGGTCGCCGAACGGTCGGCGGATGCCGGGGTGCCCGAGCAGCGCCGCGGGGAACCGCGCCGCATCGTTCGCCGTCGGTCGGTTGAACACGAACATCGTCTGGAACGGCTGCCGCCCGCGAACCGTGTACGGCTGGGTGAACACCGCGCTGGGCAGATCCTGGTGTTCCAGCGCACCGATCACCTGGGCACGGGTCTGCGCCAGCAGTTGGCGGAAGGTCACCGTGTTGTCCGCCCGGCTGCGCAGCGGCACCGGATTCATCAGGTACCCGACGACGTCGGTGAAGCCCGGTCGGGTACGTGCCGCGACCGGCGCGCCCACGACCACGTCGTCCTGCCCGCTGAGCCGGTGCAGCAACGCCTGGTACCCGGCGAGCAGCAGCACGTACAACGTGACGCCCTCGGCTGCCGCGCACCGCCTGAGCTTGCGGACCAGCGACCGGTCGAACCGGAAGTGCCGGACCTCGGCGCGGCTGGAGGTACCCGTCGGGTTCCGCGCCCCCAGGTCCAGCCGGGGCACTCCCGCCCCGAGCTGCTGCTCCCAGTACCGCGCCAGGTCACCGCCGGCTGCGACCACTTCGTCCTGCCAGGCGAGCACGTCGGCGACCGTCGCGCCCGGCGCGCCCAGTTCCGCCGGTGCCCCACCGGTTCGTTCCGTGTACAGCGCCGCGAGTTCGCGACCGAGGATCGTGGTGGACCAGAAGTCGGTCACGATGTGGTGCGCGGTCACCAGCACGACATGGTCGTCGGCTGCCCGCCGGTACAGGTACAGCCGCACCAGCGGACCGGACGCGAGGTCGAACGGCCGGTGCGCGTCGTCCGCCAGGCGCGCCGACAGCGCCGCGTCGTCGAGCCCGGTCACGTCCGACTCGACGAACAACCCGTGCCCCTGCGCTCGGATCACCTGGACCGGCTCGCCGTCCCGGGCGGTGAAGGTCGCCCGCAGCGCGGGGTGCCGCTGGACCAGATCGTCGAAGGCGTGCCGCAACGCGACCGGGTCCAGTCGTCCCGTCAGCCGGAACGCGGCGATCGTGAGGTGCGCCGTGCTGTCCGGGTCCAACTGCTGCAGGAACCACAGGGCGCGCTGACCCGGCGTGAGCCCGGACTCGACGACCGCCGAGCGCTGCTCGGGCACGCGGGCGTTCGACGGCGGGCGCGGCGCGGCAGCGTCCCCGTGCGGCGCGGCGGCGTCCCCGTGCGGCGCGGCAGCGTCCCCGTCGACCTGCTCGGCGAGCCGGACGGCGACGTCGGACAGGGTCGCCCCGGCGAGGATGTCGGCGAGCGGCAGGCTCACCCCCAGCTCCGCCTCGACCTGCTGGCGCAACTGCTGGGCGGCGAGCGAGTCCAGCCCGACGGCGAGCAGGGGCAGATCGGGTTCGATGTCGGACGCCGGTACCCCGCACGTGGCGCCGGTCCGTACCCGCAGGTAGCCGCCGATCACCTCGGCACGCCGCTCGACCGGTGTGGCGAGCAGCGTCGACCGGGTCAGGCTGTCGGCGCCGTCGACGGCGTCGGACACGCTCGCCCCGCTGACGCTGCGACCGAGCTCGGCGAGCTCGCCGTCGAGCAGCTGACGGCGGCACGCGGCGCGCTGCACCTTGCCGCTGGACGTCTTGGGCAGCGCACCCGCCCGGATCAGCACCACGAGGCCGACCTGTACCTCGTGCTGGGCGGCGACGCGCAGCCGGATCGCGCGGGCGACCTCGGCGACGTCGACGTCCTCGGCGCCACGCGCGACCTCGTGGACGAGCGCCAACCGCTCCTCGCCGTCCTGGTCCACCACGAACGCGGCGGCACAGCCGGGTCGCAACGCGGGGTGCGCCTGTTCCGCGGTGACCTCGAGATCCTGCGGGTAGTGGTTGCGTCCACGAATGATGATCAGGTCCTTGAGCCGACCCGTGATCACCAGCTCGCCGTCGCGGACGAAGCCCAGGTCGCCGGTACGCAGCCAGCCCGCCTCGTCGGTGTCCGCCAGGCGTGCCTGGAACACTTCGCGACTTTCGTCGGGTCGACCCCAGTACCCGCCCGCCACGCTCGGACCGCGGACCCACACCTCGCCGACCCGGTCGGGCGCACAACGGCGCCGGGTCACCGGGTCCACGACGAGCACCTGCTGGTCCGGGGCGCTCGGACCGCAGCTGACCAGCCGGTGCTCGGGCAGCACGGTGGACCTCGCGGCGGGTACCACGTCGCCGTGCTCGAGCGCGTCGTGGTCGACGTCGCCCGCGCGGGAGAACGGCGAACCGCCGGTCACGATCAGGGTCGCCTCCGCCAGTCCGTAGCAGGACAGGAACGCCTCCGCCCGGAACCCCGCCGGGGCGAACGCCTCGGCGAACCGCTCCAGGGTGGAACGCCGGACCGGTTCGGCGCCGTTGAACGCCACCTGCCAGGAGCTGAGGTCCAGCTGTTCCCGCTGTTCCGGGGTGGACTTGCGGACACACAGGTCGTACGCGAAGTTCGGACCGCCGCTCATGGTCGCCCCGATCCGGGACAACTCCTCCAGCCAGCTCATCGGTTGCCGCAGGAAGTCGAGCGGGGACATGAGCCAGACGGGCAGCCCGGCGAACAGCGGCTGCAGGATGCCGCCGATGAGCCCCATGTCGTGGTACGGCGGCAGCCAGATCAGACCCCGGCTGTCCGGGGTGGTACCGAAGAACCGCTGGATCAGCCGCGAGTTGTGCAGCAGGTTGCCGTGCGTGAGCATCACGCCCTTGGGCGTGCCGGTGGAGCCGGACGTGTACTGCAGGACCGCGACGGCGTCCGCGTCGGCGCGCGGCGCGGTCCACTCGTCGGCGTCCTCGCCCACCGGCGAGTCGGTCGCGAGCCAGCGCATCGCGCCGAACGCGGCCGCCCACTGCGGAAGGTTCTCGGCGAGCGCGAGCAGCGGCGCCGTGGTCATCACCACGACCGGCGTCGCGTCCGCCACGGTCGCCAGCAGACGCGGCACGGTGCGGTCGAACCGCACCGGGTCCGGTGGGAACGCGGGGACCGCGATCACGCCGGCGTAGACACAGCCGAACAGCGCCGCCAGGAACTCGACGCCCGGCGGGTACAGCAGCAGCGCGCGGTCGCCCTCGACCACGCCCGCCCGGCGGAGCTGGACCGCGATGGCGCGGGCGCGCCGATCCAGCTCGCCGTAGCTGAGCGCGTCCTCGGCTCCGTCGGCGAGAAACACGTAGCCGGTACGCTGCGGCTCGTGCGACGCCCGCCACCGCAGCAACCACGCCAGCGTCGTCACGTCCGCGACCGCGTCCGTTTCGGGAAAGTCGTGTGTGATCACGGTTGCCCCTGTCACATCCCGGCGCGCCTCCACGGCGTCCGGCGTCGACGCTATACAGACGCCTGTCGCTGGGGTGAGTCACATGAAGGTGGGATGGCTGTGACGCTGCGTGGCCGGGAAGCTCGGCGCTATCCGAGCGTGTCCGCGCGATCCGACTCTGCGAAGGGAGCACCCACATGCGCATCGGTCCCAGGACGCTCCGGCAGATCGACTCGCCGATCGGCACCGCGTACGCGCTCGTCGACGGGCGTGCCAAGGAACGCGAGTTCCTCGACCTGGCGCAGGCGGCGCCGCAGTACCCGCCCGCGCCCGAAGTGATCGAGCACATCGCCGCCGTCGCCCGCGACCCGCACGGCGGCGACTATGTCGAGATCGCCGGACTCGCCCGGCTGCGTGAGGTGTTCGCGGCGGAGCTGTGCCAGGCGTACCAGGGACGGGTGCGCGAGGAGCACGTCGTCGTCACCGCCGGCGCCAACCAGGCGTTCTGCGTGGTCGCCTCGGCACTCGCGGAACCCGGCGACGAGATCATCCTCGCCTTGCCGTACTACTTCAACCACGACATGTGGCTGCGCCTGAACGGGATCGTGCCGGTGTACCTGGAACCGGGACCGGATCTGGTGCCCACCGCGGCGGCGGCCGAGGCTCTGATCACGCCGCGGACCCGCGCCGTCGTCGTGGTCACGCCCGGCAATCCGAGCGGTGCGACGGTCGACCCGGACGGCATCGCGGACTTCGCCGAGCTCGCCGCCCGGCACGACATCGCGCTGATCCTCGACGAGACGTACCGGTCGTTCCGCGACACCGACGAACCGGCGCACCGGCTGTTCGCCGATCCGGACTGGACGCGCACCGTGGTGAGCCTGCACAGCTTCTCGAAGGACCTCGCCATTCCCGGGTACCGGGTGGGCGCCGTGGTCGCGTCGGCGCAGCTCAACCGCGAGGTGATGAAGCTGCTCGACTGCGTGTCGATCTGCGCGCCCCGGATCGGGCAGGAAGCCGCCTGGGCCGGTCTGACCGCCGCGCGGGAGTGGCGCCGCGCGCGGGCGCGGGAGGTCGCCGACAAGCGACGCTGGTTCGTCGCGGCGATGGCGAACCGGCCGGGCGGTTTCGAACTGCTGTCCGCCGGTGGGTTCTTCGCCTGGGTACGTCACCCGTTTGCGGGGCGCGCCACCGACGACGTGGTGCGCGAACTCGCCGTCAGGTACGACGCGCTGGTCATTCCCGGTATCGCGTTCCTGCCCGACGACCGTGGCACGTTCCGGGTCAGTTTCAGCAACGTCGACCGGGACGCGCTCACCGACTTCGCCGACCGCCTCGCGGCGGCGGGCGGCTGACGGGTGTTCGTCGCGGGCTGTGCCCGCGACGAACACCGGGCGCGTCAGTAGATGATGCGGTCGTCGGGCGCGCGCCGCCAGGCGCGCGAACCGCGGATGTTACGGGTGATGTTGAGCCGCTTCAGCCAGCGGTCCGACCCGTCGTACCGGGCCTTGAACGAGCGACGCCCGTGTACCGCACGGAAGTTGTCGATGAACACGGTGTCGCCGGGTCGCAGGCTGAGGTCCTGCATGTGCGCCTCGATCTGGTCGCACAGCCCCTGGAACGCGCGCAGCGACCGCTCGGACCACCCGTCCATCTTCATGTGGTACGGGTCGAGCGCCATGTACGGGTTCTCGCGGTCGCCGAACAGCACCGGACGCTTGACCGGGTTGTCGTTCCACGACTGGATCAGCTCGAAGCTGCGCACGCGCAGCCGGTCGATGGTCGGGTCGCCGGTCGACTGCCCGGCGTTCTGCGGCTTGTGCGAGTTGTCGGGCATCTGGGTGAACGCCGGCTCGAACAGCGCCTCCACATCCAGGACCGACCAGTCGACGTCGCCGGCGTCGCACACCGTCGTCGCCACCATGTCCGGGTTCTTCAGGCACATCAGCGCCACGTAGTCGCCCCGGCAGGGGTGGAACGCGTCCTCGGTGTGCCACGACAGGTGCTGCAGGCTGTTGGAACCGATCTCGTAGTGTTCGTGCCCCCTGATCGGCAGCACGTCGTGCATGATCCGACCGTCCTGCTGCGTCGCCCACCCGAACACGTCACCGAGGACCGACGCGCACAGCAGGAAGAAGATCTCCTGCGGGAACGCGGGCGAGTCGTACTGGCTGTCCCGCCAGTGGGACGGTGTGGGACCGAGCCGCGCCTCGTCGACGTCGAGACCGGAGATCATGCACAGCGCCGACGGCTCGCCGAGACGGAACTCCTCGAGGAACTCCAACAGGTGGGTCGGCAGCGACCGGGCGAGTACCGGCGCCCGACGGATGAGCTCCGGATTCTCGATCGTGTCGTACGCCTTGGCCAGCTCGGTGAGCATCGGGGAGAGTAGCGCGTTGTCCTCTGGTGTGAGCGTCAGCTGATGCATCACGTCTCTCCTTCACGCCGAAGCGGACCTGCCGTGCTCAAACCTGCGCGCCGCGCCGGGCCGGGCCGGTTCGGGTGCGGGACGTGGGGTCTTCGTGGCCGTCACGGCGCGGCCACGTCGACGGTCTTTCGACGACGTCGGGTACGGGTCGGTGGAGCGGAAATGTGGGCCGGGCAGGCTGGGCGCGCAGCGTCGTCCCCGGTCGCGAGTGTAGGCGGCATCCACGCATCCCCATTGGTCCCCGTTAGAAGGGACAGGTGCGCGGTCGTTCCCGCCGCCTAGGGTCGTCTCCAACGTGGAACCACTGTAGCCGGTCCACGCCGCCGTGGCGCGGGTGCGTCGACGTACGGGCGACATGCAGAGGACTGATACATGAGCGACCTTGCCAACCTGACCACGATGGAGGTTGACGCGCTGACCGACGTTGACGGCGGCCTCAACCTCACCGACGGACATGCCCGGCTCGTGCTCACCGAGGAGCAGGCAGCGATCGTCGCACGGATCCCCGAGATGTTCGCCGAGGCGTCCAGACGCCCCTTCCCGGACATCGAGCGGGAAGCCCACTCCGCGTTCCTGCACGCGATCGGTCAGCACAGCGCCCCGATCGGTACCGGTCGGATTCTGAGCTGCTACTCGTCGACGCTGGCCACCGACATCGTGGCGCGGGCGCTGCCGGCGGGCGCGACCATCGCGGTACTGCACCCCACCTTCGACAACATCGCCGACCTGTTCGTGACGCGCGGTCTGAAGCTCGTGCCGTTGTCCGAGGAGGACCTGCTGGCGCAGAAGTGGCCCGAGCCGCCGGTGAGCGCCGTCGTCGTGACCCACCCGAACAACCCGACCGGTCTGATCACGCCCGAGGGTCACCTCCGGTCGCTCGCCGAGCACGCGGTACGCAACGGGCAGACGGTCATCATCGACGCCAGCTTCCGCGGCCAGGTCCGCGACGCCCAGTACGACACGTACAAGGTGCTCGAGGAGGCCGGCGCCGACTGGATCATCATCGAGGACACCGGCAAGTTGTGGCCGACCCACGAGCTCAAGGTCGGGCTGTTGTCGTACAGCGAGCGGACCCGGCTGCCGATCGAGCGCGCGTTCTCCGAGTCGCTGCTGTCCGCGTCGCCGGTCGTGCTGCTGCTGATCGCCGCCCTGGCGGGCGACTGGGTGTCCGGCGGGTACGAACGGGCGCGGGCGCTGGTGGACCGCAACCGGCAGGTGGTGAAGGAGACCATCGCCGAGATCGGACTGCGCCTCGCCGACCCGACGTCGCAGATCAGCGTGGCGCGCATCGAACTGCCGCCGGACGGCCCCGACTCGTCGCTGCTGTACAAGGACATGGTGTCGCGCGGGGTCCACGTCCTGCCGTGCGCGCCGTTCCACTGGGCCGACCCCGAGGGCGGCCTGCGCTACATCCGTGTCTCGCTGGCCCGGCCGTTCTCGGCGGTACAGACAGCCGCGCGGACGCTCGCGCAGTCCTACCTGGAGTTGTCGGCAGCCGCCGCGCCGGCCGCCTGACTGTCGTCCAGGTACGCGGTCACGTCGGCGCGAGCCCCGGTCGTCGGTCGCCGATGCCGCGGACGTCGCCTCGAAGGTGCGTTTCTCGTACCGCCGGGCGCGTCCGACGGGCGTCGGCGACCGGACCGTGGCGGCGAGCATGTGATCCGGACGGTGAGGAGTACTACTGATGATCGATTTTGAGATCCGTCCGTGCGACGCTCCCCTGCCCGCGCAGGAACGCGAGAAGATCCTCGCCGAGCCGGGATTCGGTCGGGTGTTCACCGATCATATGATCACGATGCGCTGGTCGGCCGGCAGCGGCTGGCACGACGCCCGGCTCGAGCCGTACGGGCCGTTCACGCTCGACCCCGCCACCTCGGTCTTCCACTACGGGCAGGAATTCTTCGAGGGCATGAAGGCGTACCGCCAGGACAGCGGATCGATCGCGCTGTTCCGCCCCGAGGCGAACGCCGCCCGGTTCAACCAGTCGGCACGCCGGATGGCGATGCCCGAGATGCCCGAGGAAACCTTCATCCGGGCGCTGGAACTGCTCGTCACCCAGGACTCCGCCTGGGTGCCGACCGGGTTCGGCACCAGCCTGTACCTGCGCCCGTTCATGATCGCGACGCATCGCGGTCTGGGCTTCACCCACCCGTCGGACAGCTACCTGTTCTGCGTCATCGCCTCGCCGGCCACCGCGTACTTCGGCGCCACGCCCACCCCGTTGACGGTGTGGCTGTCCGAGGAGTACACCCGCGCGGCGAAGGGCGGCACCGGGTTCGCCAAGACGGGCGGGAACTACGCCGGGGCGCTCGCGGCCGGGATGGAAGCCACCGCGCACGGGTGTGACCAGGTCGTCTGGCTGGACGCGGTGGAGCACGCCTGGGTCGAGGAATCGGGCGGCATGAACCTGTTCTTCGTGTACGGGCGCGACGGCGCCCAGCCCCGGATCATGACTCCGGAGCTGACCGGCACGCTGCTGCCCGGCGTGACCCGCGACTCGCTGCTCAGACTCGCCCCCGAGCTGGGTATCGACGCCGAAGAGGGTCGGATCTCGACCAGCCAGTGGCGGCAGGAGTGCGCCTCCGGCGACCTGACCGAGGCGTTCGCCTGCGGTACGGCGGCGGTGATCGCCCCGGTGGGGCGGGTGCGCGGCGCCCGCGACGAATGGGTCGTCGGCGACGGTGCCCCGGGCGACATCACCATGCGCCTGCGCGAGGAGTTGCTGGGCATCCAGTACGGCCGCCGCCCCGACACGTTCGCCTGGATGCACAAGGTCTGCTGACCGGCGAGCCCCGCCCCGTGCCCCGGTCGCGTCGAGCGGTCCTTCCGCGCCGGCGACCCGCACAGTCCCGACGTCCGGTACAAGGAGTCAGCGCGATGAACCCGTTCGACGATCCCGACGGAACCTTCTCGGTGCTGGTCAACGACGAGGAGCAGTACTCGTTGTGGCCCAGCGCGCTCACCGTCCCGGCGGGCTGGCGGACCGTCCACGGCGACGACAGCCGTCAGGGTTGCCTGGACTACGTCGAGCGGAACTGGACCGACCTTCGCCCGCGCGCCGCCCGGCAGGCGGTCGGGTCGGCGCCGAGTCGCGGCTGAGCACAGTCGGACGCGGTGACGATGGGCGTACAGGCGCAGGTCGGCGACCGCCGCTGGCTCAAGCGTTTCGGGCGGGTCGGACCGTCGGAGATCCGGCTGTTGTGCTTCCACCACGCGGGCGGGTCGGCGTCGATGTACCGGATGTGGCCGCGGCTGCTGCCGTGGTTCATCGAACCGGTCGCGGTGCAGTTGCCGGGTCGGGCGGACCGGTACGACGAGCCGCCGTTCGAGACGATGGGCCCGCTCGTCGACGAACTCGTCGAGGTCGTCAAACCGCTGCTGGACCAGCCGTTCGCCTGCTACGGCGCCAGCATGGGCGCGCGGGTGGCGTGGGCGCTCACCCACGCCCTGCGCGAGCGGGGCATGCCGCTGCCCCGCGTGCTGTACGTGGCGAGCAACACCGCGCCCAAGGACGACGACGGCGGCAAGCAGTGGGACGTGCCGGAGGACCGGCTCGTCGCCTACCTGCACGACATGGGCGGTACACCGCCGGAGATCCTCGCCGATCCTGAACTGCTCGCGGACCTGCTGCCCACGCTGCGCGCCGACCTCGCCGTGCTGCGTACCCACCGGTTCCGCCCGGCAACGCCGCTCGACGTGCGGATCCGCGCGTTCGCCGGTACCGAGGACCCGACGGCGCCGCCGGACACGATGACCGGCTGGCGCGACGAGACCCGCGCGCGCTTCGACCTGGACCCGGTGCCCGGTGGGCACTTCTTCGACGCCGACGGTGAACGTCAGGTGATCCGGACGATCGCCAACGATCTGACGTGACGACCCTGGATCGGCTGCCCGACCAGCACGAATCGGCGCCCGCCACGCCCCGCTGCGACCCGCGACGGTCATCCATCCCTACTTCCTGGGACATCCCTGCGGCGGTGGTCGCTGACTACCGTCCTGGTGTGGCAGACCAAACCCGGACGATGGCGACGCCACGACCATCGCGCCCTCGTCCGCCCGTCCGGAGATCCGTGTTCGACCAGGTCCGGACCTCGACGGCGACGACGTCGACCGCGCGCCGGACGCCACGGCGGCGGACCTCACCGGACGTACGTCGAAGCGCACGAACGCTCTGCGGAGGGCACCCATGATCGACCGCGCGGCGCCACTGGCCGAGGTGCTCCTGCTGCGTGCCGAGCAGCAGCCGGACGCGGTGGCGTACGAAGCCGTCGAGCCGGGCGGGCAGGTCGCCACGATGAGCTACGCCCAGTTGGCGGGCCGGGCGTCCGCGCTGGCCGAGCAGCTCGCCGCCGACGGCGACGGACCGGTGCTGCTGCTGTACCCCGCAGGTCTGGACTATGTGGTCGCGATCTTCGCCGGGTTCCTCGCCGGTCGCCCGGTGATACCGGCGTATCCGCCGCGTGTCGGGTCCGGACCGGACCGGACCCGGCTGGGCGGCATCATCGAGGACGCCCGCCCGTCGGCGGTGGTGGCGAAGGAACGGTACCCGGAGGTACCGGTGCCGACGCTGTTCGCCGTGCCCGGCGCGGACGCCGACGGCACCGCGTGGCGCCGACCGGCGACCGGGCAGGACGTGGCGATCGTCCAGTACACCTCCGGCAGTACCGGACGCCCGCGCGGTGTGCTGGTCCGGCACGACAGCGTGGCGGCGAACACCGCCGCGATCGCGGACCGGTTCGGCATCGACGCGACCTCGCGGGGACTGACCTGGCTGCCGCCGTTCCACGACATGGGGCTGGTCGGCGGGCTGCTCACTCCGCTGGCAGCCGGCATACCGGTGCGCATCCTGCCGCCGGAGACGTTCCTGAAGGCGCCGCTGACCTGGTTGCGGCAGATCACCGAGACCGGGGCGACGATCAGCGGCGGCCCGAACTTCGCGTACGACCTGTGCGTGCGCCGCACCCGACGCGACGACGAACTGACCGGGCTGGACCTGTCGAACTGGCGGGTGGCGTTCAGCGGCGGCGAAACGGTCCGGCACCGCACCATGGCCGACTTCGCGGCGCGCTTCGCCCCGGTCGGGTTCGACCCGCGGGCGTTCCTGCCCTGTTACGGGCTCGCCGAGGCGACCCTGATCGTCAGCGCGGGACACTGGTCCGGGACGTCGGCTGCCACGGGCAGCGCGGTCAGCTGCGGTACCGCGGTGTGCGGGCAGCGGATCGTCATCGTCGACCCCGACCGGGGCGTGCCGTGCGCCGACGGGCAGGAGGGCGAGATCTGGATCGCCGGCCCGCACGTCACGCCCGGCTACCTGTCCGGCGAGTCGGGCGAGTTGTTCGGTCAGCTCGACGGGGAGTCGTACCTGCGCACCGGGGACCGCGGCTACCTGCGTGACGGCGAACTGTTCGTGACCGGTCGCACCAAGGACGTCATCGTGTTCCGGGGCGTGAACTACCACGCCGTGGACGTGGAGACCGCCGCGCTCGACGCGGTGGGCACCGTCGCCGGAGCCGCCGCCGCCTTCCTGGTGGAGGACGGCGCGCAGTCGCTGCCGGTACTGGTGATGGAGGTGCGCGGCAAGGTCGACGACCAGCTCGCCTCGGTGGTACGCGCGGAGGTGCTCGCCCGGACCCAGTTGCCGCTCGCCGTGGTGGCGCTGGTACCGCCGCGTTCGGTGCCCCGCACGTCCAGCGGCAAGGTGCAGCGGTCGCGGTGCCGCGAGGCGTTTCTGGACGGGGCGTACGACGAGGCGTTGACCGGCGACGCCGCCGCGCTCGCCGCGCTGACCGACGTGCGTGCCCGGGCCACGGCGACCTCCGAGTTGACCACGGTGATCTGCGGGATCATCGCCGGCGTCTGCGAGATCCCGGACTGCGGCCCGACGGACAGCCTCACCGAGAAGGGGCTGGACTCGGTACGGGCGGCGGAGGCGGCAGCCGTTCTCGAGGACGCGCTCGGGCTGACCGTGCCGCTGGACGCGGTGCTGTTCGCGCCCACCCCACGCGGTGTGGCGGACGCGTTGGTGCAGCGCTGGCTGGCTGAGGACCAGGAGATGACCACGGTGCGGGACCGCATCGTGATGGTGGCGAAAGGCGGGGAGACAACCGCATGGATCTGAGCGCTGGACGGAGCCTGGTAGAGCGGTGGCGGGCCGGTCATGGTTCGACCGCGCCGAACGGCGACGAACCGACCTCGCTCACCGCCGCCCAGCGCGGCGTCTGGGTGTTCGAAGGGCTCTACCCCGGCAAGCCGATCTTCAACGTGTCCTTCGCGGCGAGGCACAGCGGCACGATCGATCGGGCACGGCTGGACGCGGCGGTCGCCGCCCTGATCCGTCGGCACGCGAACCTGCGCAGCACGTTCGAGGCGGGTCCGGAGGGACCGGTCCGTACCGTTCACGCCGACCTGCCGTACTCCCCCGAGTGGACGGACCTGCGGCACCTGCCGGCGCAACAGCGGTGGGACACCGCTGAACGCCTCGCCGACCAGATCACCGCCGAGCCGTTCGACCTCGGTCGCGGGCCGCTGATCCGGGTACACGTGATCCGGGTCGACGACGAGGAGCATGTGCTAGTGCTCGTCGCCCACCACATGGTCTGCGACGGCGAGTCGGTACGGGTCCTGCTGCGCGAGCTGGACATCGCGTACGAGGGCGGCGAACTGCCGGGCGCCGAGCCGGTCGCGGTCCCGCCGAAGGTCGACGAGGCAACCTACCAGTACTGGATGTCCCGCCTCGCCAACCTGCCCGCCCTGGACCTGCCCACGGACCACGGACGTGCGGCGCAGCCGAGTTTCCACGCCGGGTCGGTTCCGCTGACTCTGCCCGAGGACCTGGTGGTCGCCGCCGAACGGCTGGGTCGGCAGGAGAACGCGACCCTGTTCATGGTGCTTCTCGCCGCGTTCCAGTTGTTGATGGGCAAGCACAGCGGACAGACCGACTTCGCGGTGAGTTCTCCGGAGACGGGGCGGACCCGACCGGGCATGCACGACGTGGTGGCGCTGCTGGCGAACCCGATGGTGCTGCGCACCGACCTGTCCGGCTCGCCGAGTTTCCGGGAACTGGTGCGGCGCGCGCGGACCACGTTCCTGGAGGCGTTCCCGCACCGGGACGCGCCGTTCGACGAGCTGATCACCCGGCTGGCGCCCGGACACGGGCTGGACCGTGCTCCGCTGATCGGCGCGTACTTCGTGTTCCACGGCGAGTACGGCGATCCCCGGCTGGCCGGCGCGTCGCTGGAGCCGATGGTGGTCCAACGCCCCGCTCTGCGCCACGACGTGGAACTTCACCTGTGGCGACGCGGCGACGGGCTGTGGGGCAACTGGGACTTCAACGCCGAGGTGTTCGAGCGGGCGACCGCGGCGCGGATGGCGGAGCGGCTGCGTGTCCTGCTGACCGCCGCGCTCGCCGATCCCGACGTGACCGTCGACCGTCTGGACATCCGTACCGACGAGGAGCGGGAACTGCTCGCCCGGTGGAGCGCGGGACCGGCGGCACCCGCCGACCCGGTGAGCCGGCTGCACGATCTGGTCACGGAACAGGCGCGACGCTCCCCGGACGCGATCGCGGTCACCGACGGGCGACGCGACCTGACCTACGCCCAGCTCGAGGCGCGGTCCAACCAGATGGCGCACCACCTGCGCGCCCAGGGCGTACGCCCGCGCGACAAGGTCGGCATCCAGATGAAGCGCTCCGCCGACCTGCTCGTGGCGATGCTCGGCATCCTGAAGACCGGCGCCGCGTACCTTCCGCTGGACCCGGCGTACCCCGCCGACCGCGTCGAGTACATGCGCGACGACAGCGCCGCCACCATGGTGCTGACCGAGGTCGACCACGCCGCGCTGGACCGGCAGCCGACGTCCCCGGTGGAGGGCGTCGACGTGGGTCCGAGCGATCTGGCGTACATCCTGTACACGTCGGGTTCGACCGGGCGTCCGAAGGGCGTCATGCTCACCCACCGCAGCGCTGTGGCGCTGATGCGCTGGGGACTGCGCGAGTTCACCACCGCCGAGTTGCGCCGGGTCCTCGCCGGTACGTCGATCTGTTTCGACGTGTCGGTGTTCGAGCTGTTCGCGCCGCTGTGCGCGGGCGGTACGGTGGTCGTCGTCGAGGACGTGCTGGTGCTGCTGACGCCGGACGCCCCCGACGTGACCATGGTCAGCATGGTGCCCGCCGCCGCGCGGGAGATGGTCGCCGCCGGCGCCCTGCCGAAGTCGGTGAAGAACGTGCTGCTGGGCGGCGAGGCGCTGCCCGGCGCGGTGGTCGACGGACTGTACGACGT
Source organism: Micromonosporaceae bacterium (assembly GCA_036378155.1). Lineage (GTDB taxonomy): Bacteria > Actinomycetota > Actinomycetes > Mycobacteriales > Micromonosporaceae > DASUXA01. The sequence goes on from DASUXA010000102.1 coordinate 31,481, forward strand.
GGGCAAGGTCGAGGGCGTGTACAACATGTACGGCCCGACCGAGGACACCACCTACTCGACGTACGCCAACGTGCCCCGGGGCGAGGAGCCGCCGATCGGCTGGCTGCTGCCGAACGAGCACGCGTACGTGCTGGACGCCGCGCTGCGTCCGGTGCCGATCGGCGTCGTCGGCGAGCTGTACCTGGCGGGCGAGGGTCTGGCTCGGGGGTACGGCAACCAGCCGGGAATGACGGCGTCGCGGTTCGTCGCCAACCCGGTGTCGCCGACGCCGGGGCAACGCATGTACCGCACCGGCGACCTGGTCCGGTACCGCGCCGACGGGGCGCTGCTCTACCTCGGACGCCAGGACTTCCAGGTCAAGGTACGCGGGCAGCGCATCGAGCTGGGCGAGATCGAGGCGACCATGCAGCGCCACCCCGAGGTGCGCGACGCGGTGGTCACCATGTACGGCGACCGGCTCGTCGGCTACGTCACGGCGCGGGGCCCGGAGGGTGTCGGCAGCGACGACGTGCGCGACTTCCTCCGGCAGCGGCTGCCCAGCATCATGGTGCCGACCCACATCCTGGTCCTCGACGCGCTGCCGAAGACCCCCAACGGCAAGGTGGACCGCCGGGCTCTGCCCGCGCCGGTCATCGTCGCCGGCGCGGAGGGCGGACCGCCGCAGGGCCGCGCCGAGAAGCTGGTCGCCGAGGTCTGGCAGGAGGTGCTCGAGCTTGACGAGGTCGGGCGCGACGACGACTTCTTCGAACTCGGCGGGCACTCGCTGCACGCCACGAGCGTGGTGGCGAAGTTGCGCACCCTGTTCGGCGTCGAGGTGTCGGTCCGGCAGATCTTCGAGCTGAGGACGGTGCGGCAGCTCGCCGCCGGGCTGGCGCCCAGCCGTCCCCTGGTCACGCCGCGACCGCCGGACGCCGAGCCGGTGACGTCGTTCGACCAGCAGCGGATGTGGATGGAAGACCAACTGCGCCCGACCGTCTCGTACAACATCCACGTACGCCAACGGCTCATCGGCGACCTCGACGTCGAGGCGCTGGAACGCAGCATCCGCGCGATCATCGCCCGCCACGAGACGCTGCGTACCCGGTTCCCGCTGGTCGACGGCAAGCTGGTGCAGGTCGTGGACGACGTCGACGACGGCTGGCGGATCTCGTACGAGGACGTCAGCGGGCGCGGCGACGACCGCGACGAGCTCGCCGAGCGCCTGGCGGACCGGCAGTCCACCACGTCCTTCGACCTGGCGAACGGTCCGCTGTTCGACTGCCTGCTGGTGAAGCTGGGCGACAACGAGCACCTGCTCAGCCTCACGATCCACCACATCGTGTTCGACGGCTGGTCGATCCGGCTGTTCCTGCAGGAGCTGACCGCGTTGTACCCGGCGGGCGGCGACGTCGACAAGGTCGAGCTGCCCGAGCTGCCGATCCAGTACCGCGACTTCGCGGTGTGGCAGCGCAACTGGCTGCGCGGCGAGACGCTGACGAAGCTCGTCGGGTACTGGCGACGCCACCTGGCGGGCGCCCCCGCCGCGCTGGAGTTGCCGGTCGCCCGGCGACGTACCGCGCAGCAGGGCGCCACCGGCGGTCGGGTCCGGACGCAGATCACCAGCGACGAGGCGGAGGTGCTGCGCACCCGGTGCCGCGAGTACGGCGTGACCCCGTTCATGATGCTGCTGGCGTCCCTGGCGACCGTGCTGCGCCGCTGGTCGGGGCAGGACGATCTGGTCATCGGCGCGCCGGCGACGACCCGCGGCGACGCCGCCACCAGCGGGCTGATCGGTCTGTTCGTCAACACGCTGCCGCTGCGCATCGACCTGACCGGCGATCCCAGCTTCGTCGAGCTGCTGCGCCGGGTGCGTCAGGTCGCGCTGGACGGCTACGCGTACCACGGCGAGGTGCCGTTCGACGTTCTGGTCGGCGAGCTGCAGGTGCCGCGCGACCCGACCCGTACGCCGCTGGTGCAGGTCATCCTGAACATGGTGGACACCGCGGAGGACGACTGGCAGCTTCCCGGGGTACGTGTGGAGTTCCTGGACCGTCCCGTGGTGCCGAGCATGTTCGACGTGAACCTCAGCGTGTACGAGTCCAGCCGGGGCTACCAGTTGGATCTCGCCTTCCACCGGGACCGGTACGACGAGGCGACCATGCAGGCGCTGCTGGACCAGTTCCGCACGTTGCTGAGCGGGGTGGTCGACGATCCGACGCGCGGGATTCTCGAGTACCCGCTTCAGGCGGGCGAGCCCGCTCCGGTCGCCGAGCCCGCCGCCGTACCGGACATGCCCGCGCTGCCCGCCGCCGTCGCGCGGCACGCGACGCGGTCGCCGGACCGGATCGCGGTGGTCGACGCCGACGGTCGGTACACGTACGCCCAGCTGCATCGGGCTGCTCTCGGCGTCGCGCACGCGCTCGCCGGCGCCGGCAGCGACGGCGGCGAGGTCGGTGTGGTCGCTCGGCGTTCGGCGAACTTCGTCGCGGCGGTACTCGGCTGCCGCCTGACCGGCGCGCCGGTCGTCGGCGTCAACGCCGCCCCGTCCTCCGACGTCGCGACCGCGTTGGACCCCGACGGTGCGAGCATCGACGTGCGCGCGCTGCTGACCGCGCCGAACGGTACCGTGCCGGCGGCGCGGGAGCCGCTGCCGGAGCCGCCGGGCGAGCACACCGACTGGGCTGTCGACCGGTTCGAGTTGACCGGCGAGGACCGGATCGCGGTGCTGTCCGGGTCGCCGGGGCAGCTGATGTCCGCGGTGTCGACCGCGCTGACCGCCGGCGCCACCCTGTACCTGCCGGACGAGGCGACCACCCGCGACCCCGCCGCTCTGGTCGAGTGGCTGGGGCGGCACGCGGTCACCGTGGTGTACGTGACGCCGCCCGCGCTGCGCGCCCTGGCGACGCGGGGCGGGGCGCCGCGGCTGCCGATGCTGCGGTACGTCTTCGTGGACAGCGCCGGCGAGCTCATGTCGCACGACGTCGAACTGGTCCGCCGCATCGAGCCGTCGTGCCGGGTCGTGGGTACCTACCGGCTGACCCGCACCGGTCGGCCCACCGCGGTCCACGTGGTACCGGACTTGTGGTCGGCGGCCGACTCGCCGCTTCGGCTGCCCGTCGGTACGCAGGCGGACGGCATCGCGGTCGAGCTGGTCAACCCGGTCGGGCAGCCGACCTCGGTCGGCGAGGTCGGCGAGATCCTGCTCGGCGGGCAACGGACCGGCGACCTGGGTCGTCGCCTGCCCGACGGCACGCTGGAGTTCGCCGGGCGGGTGGACGCCAAGACGGGGCACGGCGACCCGATCGAGGTGGTGGCGACGCTGCGCGACCTGCCCGAGGTGGCTGACGCCGTGGTCACCGGGTACGCCGACGCGGACGGGCGGACGGAGTACACCGCCTATGTCGCCTGCCCCGGCGGCGGCACGCTGAACACGTTGCGCCAGCACGTGACGACCCGGGTGCCGAAGCACCTGGCACCGCAGCGGATCGTGGTGCTGGACCGGCTCCCGCTGACCCCGAGCGGCGAGTACGACCTGGCTGCCCTGTCCCGTCCCGACGAGGCGGGCGCCGCGAACACCGGTACCCAGCAACTCGCCGCCCTGGGTCAGGGCAGCTGATCGAGCGGTTCCGCCTGATCGCCCGACGTCGGGCGATCAGGCGGAACCGACGCTTGCCGCGATCGCGCGCCCGAGGTCCTCGGGGCGGGTGAACTGCGGCCAGTGCCCGGTCGGCAGGTCGACGTACTCGACGTCGCGGACCTTTGCCAGTTCCTGCACGAACGGGTGCCCCTGCTCCAGCCACTGCCGCACCGCCGCGCTGGAGAACTGGCAGGCGATGACGGTGATCGGTACCTCGTAGCGGCGCTCGTCGAACAGTTGCTGCCGGTCCCTGGTGACCCGTGCCGGCGACGGGACGGCTCGGGCGCGGAACGCCGCGCGCAGGTCGTCGTCGAGGTCGATCAGGTCCTCGTCCTCGAACGACGACCAGTCCGGCAGCGGTACCTCGCCGTTCTCGACGGGCAGCTCGTCGTTGACGACCCCGCCGTCGCCCAGCGGGATGCTGTCGACGTACACGACCCGCGCGATGCGGTCGGGTCGCGCGTCGGCGGCGGCGTGGGCGATCGCACCGCCGCCGGAGTGCCCGACGAGCACCACCCGGCGGTCGGTCGGCATCGAGTCGACGACCCGGACCACCGCGTCGACGTGGTCACGTAGCGTGATCTCGGAGCGGTCGGCGTCCTTCGACTCCATCCCGGGCAACGTCAGCGGGTGCGTGCGGTGACCCGCCTGCCGCAGCACGGGCACGACGTCGTCCCACGACGACCCGTCCAGCCAGAAGCCGGGGATCAGGAGAATATCCATGGACGCGACGCTATACCACCCGGCTGACGCCGGCGTGGAACCGCGTCGGGACGGCCGGTGGCAGCTGTGGGCACCCCACCGGCCGTCGAAGGATCACGTGGCGGGTGCCGCCGCTACGCGTCCGCGGTCGCCTTGATGGTCAGCCGGCGACGTGCCGAGCGGCGCAACAGGTCCCGCTCCAGCCACCACTCCACCGCGATGATCGACAACGTGAGACCCATCCAGTTGTCGGTGGCGTTCGCCATCTGTGCCAGTACGTCCTCGCTGCCGGCGAGCCTGGTGTGCAGTTGGAGCCGCAGGATCGCCTCGATCGGAGGTTCGAGGATCTCGTTCAGCATGACCGAGGCGGTCAGCGCGAAGCTGCGCAGCATCCACCGCCGGTGGTCGACGGTACGACCGCGTCGGGCGAGGATGAATCCGTACGTGGTGACGGACAGCCAGAGCACGGCGAGGAGGTCCTGACCGAACGTGGTGACCGCGCTGAACGGCCAGAAGATCGTCAGTACGATCGCGGTGACGCCCGCCGGGTAGATGCCGGCGAAGACGTAGACCCGCCCGGTGTACCGGTGGACCCGCGGGTACTTGCGCCGCAGCCACGGCCAGACCTGCATGATGCTGGTACACAGCCCCACGGTCGAGGCGCCCACGTGGAGGATCAGCACCGGGAAGAACCACGGGTGCTCCGCTGGGGAGAGCCTGCCCCTGGGCGACGAGATGTAGCCCGCCCAGAGCGGAACGACCGACATGATGACGAAGGCCGTGAACGCGGCCAGTGCGACGCTGAACATCTTGATTCGACGCCTGGGGCGCGACGTCGCGGCGACGTCCGCCTGGCCATTCCGCCCGTCGCCCCCACGCTGCGTCACGCTGGCCGGCGACAGCTCTACGTTCTGCATACGCGAAAGGATCGTCTTCGCAGGTCAAAGGGGCTTGACCCCTCTTCCGGTGACAGCACCGGTGGTGATGACGTGATCACGTATCGCTGTGATGAGGAGGGTCGACCGGCGGCACAGACAACGGGCGGACAGGGGTGGGCGCGGGACCCGGCATGCCGGGTCCCGCGCACACCGACCGCTCTCGCCTACCCCTCCTGGTCGGCGCTGAGCCTGCCCAGCAGGGCGTCGAGCTGCGACTGGTCCACCCGCGCCAGCGGGAAGTCCGACGGCGTGGGCACGGCACCGGCGGTGTCCTGCTCGGTACCGTCGGCCTGGGCGTCGCCGGTCGCCTGCTTCGGCACCGCCACCGCCTCAGCCGTACCGGGCTGCCCGGCGTCGGCTGCCTGCTCGGCGTTGGCCGCCTTCGCCGCCGCGCTCGCGGCTTCGGCCAGAAGCGCGACGGTGGGGTGTTCGAACAGGTCGAGCGGGGACAGGTTGATGCCTTGTTCCTGTGCCCGGGCGACGACCTGGATGGCGAGGATGCTGTCGCCGCCGAGTTCGAAGAAGTTGTCGTTGGCGCCGACGACGGTGACGCCGAGGACGGCGGCGACGATGTCGGCGAGTTGGCGTTCGAGCGGGGTCTGCGGCAGGACGAGTTCCTCGGTGAGTTCCGGGCGCTCGTCGCCAGGCTCGGGCAGGTGATCGTAGTCGATCTTCCCGTTGGAGGTCAGCGGGATGGTGTCGAGTTGGATGAAGCTCGCCGGGACGAGGTACTGGGGGATCTCCCGGGCGAGGAAGCGCCGGATGTCGGTGATGCTGGGGCGGGTCCGCGGCTGCGGAACGAGGTAGGCGACCAGGCGCTTGTCGCCGGGGGTGGGCTCGTGGGTGGTGACGATCGCCTGGGCGATCTGCGGGTGCCGGCACATCGCCGATTCGATTTCGGCTGGTTCCACCCGGTACCCACGGATCTTGATCTGGGTGTCGGCGCGGGAGACGAATTCGAGGTTGCCGTCGGGGCGCTGGCGCACGAGGTCGCCGCTGCGGTACAGACGCGCGCCGGGCACCGTGGGGTGGGCGATGAACCGTTCGGCGGTCAGGTCGGGGCGGTTGTGGTAGCCGCGGGCGACGCTGGGACCCCCGATGTACAGCTCGCCGACCGCGCCCACCGGGACCGGCTTGAGGTCCGGGTCGAGGATGTGCAGTTCGACGGTGGGCAGCGGGGTACCGATGGGCAGGTGGCGCAGGTCCGCGTCGCTCGGGTTGGCCGGTAGGCGGAAGAACGTCGACGACACCGTGGTTTCGGTGATGCCGTAGACGTGCATCAGCGGGATGCGGTGCCGGCGCCACATCGCCAGGCGTTCGGGCAGCACCCGTTCGGCGCCGACGATGACCAACCGCAGGCAGCCGGGCAGCGCCCGCTCGGTGCGGTCCAGTTCGCGGACCCATTCGTGCCAGTAGGCGGCCGGCAGTTCCATCACGCTGATCCGGTCGCGTTCGGCCAGCGCCGCCAGGTCCAGGTTCGGGCCCTGCATGTTCGCCGGCGGGATGACCACAGCCCCACCCGCGCTCCAGATCGGGAACAGTTCCTCGATCAGCACGTCGAACGCCGGCGAGGCGAACTGCAGGAACCGGTCGCCGGCGCCCAGCTGCAACCGGGCCACGGTCTCCCGCGCGAACACCGCCAACGACCGGTGCTCGACCACGACCCCCTTCGGCTGCCCCGTCGACCCCGAGGTGTAGATCACGTACGCGGCGGTCGACGGCCGCACCGCAGCGGTCGCCCGAGCGGCGCCGTCGTCGAGGTCGGGGATGTCGTCGAGGACCAGCGGCTCACAGCCCGGTACCCCCGCCGCCTTACCCGCCAGATCAGCCGTGGTCAGCACCACGGGCGCCTGCGCGTCGGACAGCATGTACCCGATCCGATCCGCCGGATAGTCCCCGTCCAGCGGCACGAACGCCGCCCCGGCCTTCAACACGCCCAGGACCGCCACCGCCAGCCCCGGCGACCGCGGCACCAGTACGCCCACCCGCGACTCGGCGCCCACGCCCAGCTCGGCCAGCCGCCGCGCGACAGCCTCCGCCCGCGCGTCCAACTCGGCGTACGACAGCTCGACGCCGCCGCACACCACCGCCGCCGCGTCCGGCGCCACCTCGACCTGTTGCTTGAACAGATCCAGGAACCCGACCCAGTCGCTCGAGTCGGCCGCCGCGGGCAGCGGGGCACGGTCGGTCGCCCCGGTGCCGGCGAGGCTGAGCATGTCCACGTCGGCGACGCGCCGCTCAGGGCTGTGGACCAGCTGCATGAGTACGTTCTGGACCTGCTGGGCGAGCCGGACGATGGTGTCGTGGTTGAACAGTTCGGTGCTGTAGTGCCACAGCATGTTCACCGCGTCGGGCATCGCCTGGGTGATGACGATGATGTCGATCGGGATCGGACCGGGATCGACCGGCAGCGGCGAGATCCGCAGCCCCGGCATCTCCAACACCTGGTCCGCCAGGCGCAGCAGGGTACCGGGCGCGGTCACCACGTTGATCATCATCTGGATCAGCGGGGTCTGCGACGCCTCCTTCGGCGCCAGCTCCTCCACCAGCCGGTCGAACGGAATGTCCTGGTGGTCGAACGCCGCCGAGACCACCTCCCGCGCCCGGTGCAGCACCTCCAGCAGGGTCTCACCGCGGGTGAGGCGGATCCGGAACGGGATCGCGTTGGCGAAGCAGCCGATGACCTGCTCGGTCTCGGTACGCACCCGGCCGGTGATCGCCGAGCCGAAGACCAGGTCGTCCTGATCGGTGTACCGGTACAGCACCACCGAGCAGGCCGCCAACATCAGCATCGAGATGGACACGCCCTCGCGCTCGGCGAACGCCTGCAACGCGCGCATGTCCTCACCGCCCAGCTCGGCGGTGTGGTGCGCACCGGCGAACGTGCGCCGTACCGGGTACGGCCGGTCGTTCGGCAACGCCAGGCGCGGCGGAATGTCCTTCAGCACCTCGCGCCAGTACTCCAGCTCCTGGGCCATGAAGTCGTCGCCCAGCCGCTCGCGCTGCCACACCGCGAAGTCGCCGTACTGGATCGGCGGCGGCGGCAGATCCGGCTCACGTCCCTCGCGCATCGCCGGGAACAGCGCGGTCACCTCGCGCAGGATCAGCGACATCGACCAGCCGTCCGACGCCGCGTGGTGGGTGGTCACCAGCGCCACCCACTTGTCCGGACCCAGCCGCAACGCCGTGGCGCGCATCTTCTGCGGCAGGTCCGGCGGGAACGGACGCATGACCTCCTCGTCGTACCGCCGCCGCACCTCCCGCCACTGCTCGTCCTCCGGCAGGTGACTGAGGTCGTCGACCTCGGACGGAATCGGCGACACCGGATGCACGACCTGTACCGGTACCCCGTCGACGATCTCGACCGTCGACCGCAGCACCTCGTGCCGGGCCATGACCTCGGTCAGTACCCGACCCAGCAGGTCCAGGTCGACGTCGCCCTCGAGGACCAGCGCGCCGGAGATGTTGTTCGACGGCCGGTACCGCTCGAGAGCCCACTCCCGCTGCTGCGCGTACGACAACGGCGTCGGACGGGACCGGTCCCGCGGCAGGATACGACCCCCCTGGGCAGACCCACGCGAAGCCGCCAAGTCGGCAACCCGCGCCTCCAAGAGCGCCCTCTGCTCCGGAGAAAGCGCCGCGATCCGACTCTGCAGGTCGGTCATCAGGACACTCCCATCCGCGCGTTTTCGCGCAATAGCTGTTCGAGAAAGGACAGTCCAGTGGTCAGCTCGGCAGTCGTACCGCCGAAGCCGAGTCGTGCGTAGCTGCGGAACGTGTCGCCGAAGCAGGCACCGGGCACCAGCAGCACCCGGTACCGTTCAGCCAGGTCACGGCACAACCCGGTGACGTCGGGGCGCCCCGGAAACTCCACGAACGAGGTCACTCCCCCGTCCGGCGGGACGACCCGCACCAGGTCGGGCAGGTTGCCCGCCCAGTCGAGCAGCCGCTGCCGGTTCGCCGTGGCGTGCTCGCGCTGGAGCTTGACGATCCGGTCGGCGTTGCGCACCGCCAGTTCGGCGAAGAACTCGAGTACCGGCGAGACGTACAGCGCGATGTAGTCGCGCAGCAGAGCCGCGCGGGCCAGCAGGTCCGGCGGCGCGAGGCACCAGCCGACCCGCAGACCGGCGAGCCCGTAGCTCTTGGACAGGGTGCCGAAACAGATGCACTTGTCGTACCGGCGCAGCGGCAACGGCAACGGATCGCCGGTGTAGGTGATCTCCCCGAACGCGTTGTCCCACACCAGCCAGGCGCCCGCCTCGGCGGCGATCGCGATGATCTCGTCCTGTTCCTCGCGGGTGACGCTGATGCCGGTCGGGTTGTGCGGAAAGTTCACCACGATCATCCGGGGGCGGCTGCGCGCCAGTTCCCGCAACCGGGGCAGGTCGGGACGGAAACCGGCGTCGGTACGCAGCGGCCACCGGGTGATCCGGCAGCCGCGCCACGCCGCGATGTCGTACAGCTGCTGGTACGCGGGGTCGACCGCGATCACCTCGTCGCCCGGTTCGAGCGCGAGGTGCATCACCAGGTAGATCGCCTCGCTGGAGCCGTGCGTGACCATGACCGGGTCGACGTCGCCTTCGGTCCACCGGTCGGCGAGCGCGGCACGCAGCCGCCGCCCGCCGAAGCTCTCGCTGTCGCGGAACATCAGGTTGTTCAGGTCGGACAGGTCGACGTCGCAGATGTCGCACAACTCCGCCATCGACAGGTCGCGAACACCACTGCTGCCGATGTCGTAGTCGACCTCGTGGTAGTAGCTGCGCATCCAGGCCTCGAGCCTGGCAACGGCGATATCCATACCAATCCGTTCTGTCCAGCCGTCCGCCTTCACGCGAGGCCGTCAACCCGGGTACCGGGGCGCGACGACAGCCGGCACGAGGCCGCTCGGACCCAGGTGCGTCCTGCCGAGGTGACGCTACCCACGCGCCGCGCGGAAGGAATGTCACGTGAAGAGAGGACGAGGCGGGCGGACCTCGGCATTCAGGGCACGACGCGCCCCGCGTGGCGCGCGCGCGGCAGCGTCCGCGGTCGATCGGTACCGCCCTGTGGCGGCGCGCGCCCGAGCGGCACGCCCGGCCGGTGGCCCGCCGAGCGATGGGCGCGCGCCGACGCGCGCCCGAGCGACAAGCGCCCGTCGCCCGCCGGGCGACAACCGCGCCGGTCGCCCGCCGGGCTACCGCCGCTTCACGCCACGTCCGCCGACTGGGCGCGCAGTTCCCGCAGCAGGTCGTCGGCGACGGTACGGATCACCCGGCGCTCGCCTTCGCTGTCGAAGAAGTGCCCACCGGGGATGACGTCGAGGTCGAACCGGGCGCTGGTCTCCGCGCCCCAGCCGCTCATCCGCTCCGGGGAACCCTCGACGTCGTCGATACCGGCGAACGCGTGGATCGGCACGTCCAGCGGCGTCTCGGGGCGGAACCGGAAGGTATCGACCAACGTCAGGTCGGCACGCAACGTGGGCAGCAGGGACGCGAGCAGTTCCGGCGCGGCGAAGAGTTCCGGCGGGGTACCGCCCATCCGGCGCAGGTACTCGATGAGAACCTCGTCGTCCACATTCCAGTCCGCCAGTCCCTCGCGGAATTCGGGGGCGGCGGTGCTCGCCACGAACAGCGCGGTCGGCATGGGCATCGCCCGGTCCCGCAGGCGATGGCTGAGCACCCACGCCACCCGGGCGCCCATGCTCAGCCCGAAGAAGGCGAACGGCTGGTCCAGCAGCGGTTCGAGCACCTCCACGAGCGTGTCGACGAGCGGCGACATCGCGTCGAAGGGACGCTCCCGGAGCCGGTCCGCGCGACCGGGCAGCTGTACCGCGATCGGCTCGACGAACCGGGGCATCAGGTTCGGCCACGCGCGGTACAGCGCGGCGGTACCGCCGGCGTGATGGAAGCAGAACAGCCGCACGTCGGCGGGCCCCGCGCCGCCGAACCGCTTGAACCACCGCGACTGGTCGTCCCGCACGGCGACCATCACGACCTCATACCCGAGGACAGGGTCTTCAGCAGTTCCGGCGGCGCGTCGATGAACCGGTGGTGACGACCGTTGAACAGCTCGAACGTGGTGTCGCCGACGTCCGCCCATCCGGTCATCTGCCCGAAGCCGACCTCGGCGTCGTCGGTCCAGCCGATCGCGGTGATCGGGCAGGACAGCCGGAGCGGATCGGGCACGATGTACTGCCGGCTCACGTCGACGTCCGCGCGCAGCACGCTGACGTAGATCTCGATCAGCGCGGGATGCGGCTGACCACCCAGGGCACGAATCGTCGTCTCGAGTTCCTCCGCCATCTCCGCGTCGTTCATGCCCAGCATCCGCCCGACCGGGCCGTCCTGGGGCGCGACCTGGGACGATACGAACAGCCGGACCGGCATCGGCATGCCCTCGCGGTGCAGTTGGGCGGTTGCCTCGTAGGCGGGCAGCGCCGACCAGCAGTGCCCGAAGAAGGCGAAGGGCACGTCCATGTACGGCAGCAGCGCCTCGATCATGGCCGACGCCATGTCCTGGAACGTCTTCGGTACCGGCTCAGCCAACCGGGTCTCGCGTCCAGGCAGTTCCACCGGCAGGAACTCGATGGAGTCCTGCTCGCGGGGCCAGTTGCGGAACAGGCCGGCGCCGCAGCCCGCGTACGGGATGCAGAACACCCGTCCCGCCGCCGTCGGCGACGGCGGACGTGGCAGCCAGGCGGTCCTTCCGGTCACGTTTGGGGGCATCGCGACTCTCCGGGCGGTTGTCGGGTCGATCGGGGACTTCGGCGCCTGGGCCGACGCCGACTGGACGAAGGAGCGCAGCGACGTCGCAAGACGGCGTCTCGCAGGCCCAGGCGCCGTGGGTCGTGGGGGCGGACCGCCGTCAGCGGGCGCTGAGCGGACGCAGGTCGGTCCAGTGCTGCTCCACGTACTCCAGGCACGCCTGACGCGTGTCCTCACCGTGCACGACCCGCCACCCGGCCGGTACCGGCAGATGGCTCGGCCACAGCGAGTGCTGCTCCTCGTCGTTGACAAGCACCAGGAACGTGCCGTCCGGGTCGTCGAACGGATTCATGACGTTGACTCCTTGTGTCGAATGGGCGAGGGAGGGAACGCATCCGCCACGGTCAGCGCGCGCTGAGCGGACGCAGGTCGGTCCAGTGCTGCTCCACGTACTCCAGGCACGCCTGACGCGTGTCCTCACCGTGCACGACCCGCCACCCCGCCGGTACCGGCAGATGGCTCGGCCACAGCGAATGCTGCTCCTCGTCGTTGACAAGCACCAGGAACGTGCCGTCCGGGTCGTCGAACGGATTCATGACGCTGACTCCTCATGCAGGGGTCGAGGGGTACGGAAGGTGGGTGAGGTGCGGGCGGCGCGGTCGGCTGGCGTCGCCTCTTCCAGCGAGGCGAGATCCAGGCGTACCCGCTCCTCGGGGTAGACGACTCGCAGTAGGACGCCGGTCATCGCGGTGGTGACCACCGCGGTCACGATCATCAAGGAGGCGAGCCGAGCGTCCAGGACGCCGACCTGCAACCCGACCGCCAGGACGATCAACTCGGTGAGCCCGCGCGCGTTGATGAGCACGGCCAGCACGACGGAGTGCCGGACGCGTACCCCGTTGACCCGGGCGCCCAGGAATCCCCCGGCGAACTTGCCGCCGACGGCCACCAGCAGGATCAGTGCCAGTTCGCCGAGACCGGTCAGGTCCACCGAGGACAGGTCGACGTTGAGACCGGCGACCATGAAGAAGACCGGCAGAAGCAGTACCGAGGAGATCCGCCTGATCCACGGCACGACCTGTTCGCGCAGCGCGACGGCGCCGTCGCGGGGCACGACGACGCCGAGCAGGAAGGCGCCGAAGATGGCGTGCAGCCCGATCCAGTCGGTCGCCTTCGCGGACAGCAGCAGGCCGACCGACACGGCGAGGAGCACGCCGACGCCGGCGAGCCGACCGGTCGCGGGATGGCGCGCGGCGAGCCGCGCCAGCAGCGGTCGTACCACCCAGAGCATGACCGCGAGGTACGGCACGACGAGCAGCACCCGCCAGGGGTCGTGACCGAGGTCGGTCAGCGCGACCACGAACGCCAGCAGCAACCAGGCGACCACGTCGCCGACGGCGGCGGTGGCGAGCGCGAGCCCGCCGATCGGGGTGCGGATCAGCCCCTTGTCGGTGAGGATCCGGGCCAGTACCGGGAACGCGGTCACCGCCATCGCGGTGCCGACGAACAGCACGAAGGCGAGCCGATGCGCGGTGGGGTGGTGCCCGACCAGGTACAGCGCCAGCAGCGTACCCAGGGCGAACGGCAGGATCAGCGCGCTGAGCGACACGGTTGCCGCGATCCGCCCCTGCCCGCGCAGCAGATTCCGGTCGACCTCGAGTCCGACGAGGAACATGAACACGGCGACGCCGATGTTGGCGAGAACGCCGAGGGTGGGTCGTACGCCGGCGGGGAACAGCGTGGTCGTGACCGCGCCGTGGAACAGCGTCGGTCCGAGAAGGATGCCGCCGATGATCTCGCCGATCACCGGGGGCTGACCGAGACGCCGGGACAGGGCGCCGAGCAGCCGCGCCAACCCGACGATCACCGCCAGGTCGGCAACCAGCGTCGCCGCGAGGCCGAGCGTCACCGCGGCCACCCCTTCTCACCAGCCATGATCGTCGGGTGCGCGGCTCAGCGCGTCCCCATCTCCTCCAGCGCCCGGTCGGGGACGCCGTCCCGGAGCACCGCGGTACCGAGTACCCGGACCCGGTCCCCCGCCTCTTCCACCTCGAGGCGACCGCCGCGTTCGGACAGTTGCAGCGCGGTGAGCCTGCGCCGGCCGAGCCGCTGCGCCCAGTACGGCGTGAGCTTGCAGTGCGCCGTGACGCACACCTGGTCCTCGTTCACGCCGAGCGACGGGAAGAACGTGCGGGACACGAAGTCGGTGCCCGAGGCGCCTTTCGCGGTCACGATGTGTCCCCGGTACGGCTGCCGCGCGAGCGCGGCGAAGTCCGGTGCGACGGCGCGTACCGCGTCCGGCGACTCGACCTCGATCAGAATGTCGTCGCTCGACACGGCGCAGGCGACCGCGTCCGTACCGAGCGCCTCGAGCAGTCCCGGCGGCGGTTCGGACGCGGTCAGCTCGGCCTTGGGCAGGTCGATCGCGATGAGGTCGTCGACCCGTTCGGCGTACAGCACGCCGTTGTCGGACACGAACCGCAGCTTCGCCAGGTCGGCGTTGTCGGTCTGTCCGAACAGGTACCGGGCGCTGGCGATGGTGGCGTGCCCGCACAGGTTGATCTCCTTGTGCGGGGTGAACCAGCGCACCCGGTACTCCCCCGGCGTGCTGGGCACGACGAACGCGGTGGTCGGAAGGTCGATCCAGTGCGCCGTGCCCTGCATGACGTCGACGGGCGGGAACTCGGGTCCGAGCACCACCGCCGCCGGGTTGCCGGCGAAGCGCTCGTCCGCGAACGTGTCAACGATGTGGAACCGCATCCGCGAGGTTCCCCTCCCATCTTTCCCAGGCCCGGAACATCCGGTCGATGGCGGCGCCCATGCCCCAGGTCTCCTGGTACGGCGGGCCCTCGGGACCGGTGTCGATGTCCCGCTGCCGCGCGTAGGCGGCGGTGGTCCACTCCGGCGTCGACGGGTACCGGTGGTGGTAGTCGTGGTTGGGCAGGTCGCCGACCACGACCAGCAGCCGCGACGGCAGGTGGTAGAACAGGGTCGCGGCGGTCCACCGCAGCCACGCCACCGCCTGTTCGCCCGCCGGCAGGGACCGGGCGGGCACCGGAGCGCCGCAGAACCTCGCCGCGGTCGCCGCCACGGTGTAGAAGCGGTGACCGAACTCGGGGTTGCGCTGCGCCAGCCATTCGTGTTCGCCCAGCCGGTCCAGCAGCGCGCTGAGCTGCGCGAACAGGATGACCGGCAGGACGAAGGCGAGGACCAGCGCCAGGGCGCCGTGCGGCAGCCAGAACGGCAGCGACACCCAGAACGCGATCCAGACCAGGAATCCCGCCAGCCGCCAGCCGCGCGAGGTCAGGTTGCTGCTGATCCGTCCGAGGAAGCCGCGCCAGTAGAAGACCGGCGACAGGAACACCGTCCACGCCCGCCGCCACAGCGCCGCCCGCGACATCCCGGGCAGGAACCCGAGACCGAACAGGAACTGCACCGGCGGGTCGATCTCGGTCGCGAAGACCTCCCGCCGGTGGTGGTTGTCGAAGTGCTCTTCTTTGAAGTCCCGGAACGTGTGGAAGACGCTCAGCACGGTCACCACCTCGCCCCAGAACGCGTCCACGCGGGCCTTGCCGGAGAACCGCCGGTGCAGCGCCTGGTGCGCGATGACGAGAACCATCATCCGTTCCCCGTTGACCGTGAGCAGCCAACCGAGCAGGAGCGCGACGTACCACAGCGGGAACATCACGGCCACGGCGACGGTCGAGACCGCGAGCCCCGCGAAGAACAGCGTCAGGGTCACCGCCAGGTACGAGGCCCAGGTGTGCCGCAGCAGGGGCTGCTGGCCTGGCAGAGCCTTACCGGTCTGCCAGGTCCAGAAGTGCTGCGTCCACGCCGGGAACCGGAGATAGGTCGCCCGTACGTCGTCCACGGCTCACCTCGCCGGCGCGTTAGCCCCGACGCCGGACTCCACCACGAGACGGTCGAAGAACGCCGTCCACAGCTGCCACATCTCGTTGGCGGCGTCGAGTACGGCGTCCTCCTGCTCGCGGGAGAAGTCCGCCAGCAGCGCGTGGTTCGCCTCTTCGACGTGGTCGGGTTCCTGCTCGACGTGAATGGAGATCCACTCGTTGTCGGTGACGCCGGTGGTCCGCTGGATCGCCTTGCCGATGCTCGACACCATCAGCAGGTCGGTGGTCTCGGTGGCGAAGATGAACCCGAGGGCGCTCTCCCGCTTCTCCGAGGCGCGACGGTAGCCGTCGACGAGCGCCGCGGTCTCCGGGTACGGCGCGGTTCCGGTGACCCGGTCACGGTCGAAACCGCACTTCTCCATCGAGTCGACGTAGATCACCTCGTGCGCCTTGTCGACGGCGCCGCCGCCGGCCTCCTGGTTCAGGATGCGGGTGATCGCGCTCTTCGACGCGATGTCGGGCAGCACCGCCACGCACCGCGCGAGGAACGTCGGGAAGTAGTGCAGGGGGTGCCACCACTGCTCGATCAGGATGGCTGCCTGCTCCTTCGTCAGCTCGGCGCTGTCGACGGCTGCGAAGAACGGGTGGTTGCGGAAGTTCTGGTACACGGGGCTCTCGGCCAGCCGAGCGCCGAAGGACACGGTCGCGGTCATGCTCATCCACTCCTTACGCGGATCGCTCGAGGGTGTAGTACCGGCGCAGTTCAAGGGCGTGCGGCAGGACGTCCGGGTCCTGGCAATCGCGCGCGAGCGCGATCATGGTGTCCCAGGCGAAGTCCTCGCCGCCGTCCCAGCGGAAGTGCTTCTTTATGACGATGCTGAAGACCTCGCTGAAGGTGTCCATGGTGAGCACATCGGCGAGCCGCATCAGGTCGGCACGGGCGGCGTCGGACAACGGCGGTCGGGCGACCCGGCATTCCGCCGGGATGCCCTCGCCCTTGCCTTCGTCGGCCACCTTGACCAGGGATTCCTCCCCGGGCCGGTTGACGAAGTCGAAAATCAGGTGGATGCGCGGCTTGTCCGACAGCGACGCCACCGAGTGGATCTGCGCCGCGTCGAAGTACCAGATCTCGCCCGCCCGCATCCGGTACACGATGTTGTCCTGGCTGAAGAACACCTGGTCGTGCGTCACCAGCGGGATGTGCATCCGGTGCGCGGGCCGCGAGTCGTCCGGGATCTCCCCCAGTTCGAGCAGGTCGCGGTGCGGGACGATGACGCTGTTGGAGAACCTGGCCAGGCGCACGAACTGCAGCCGCGTGAGGTCCACCGTGTTGGTGATCAACTCCTGCAGGTACGGCAGTTGCCTGCCGTACTCGGTGAAGTTGGACTGCTTGTCGTGCTCGTAGTTGGTCACCACGCCGTCGCCGCTGTCTCCGGCGGGCGCGTACAGCATGCAGTTCTTCCAGGGTCCGCCGATGAGGTAGTCGCTGTACGCCTCGGAGTAGCGGAACGAGGCGCTGTGTTCGAGGTCCTTGGTCAGCCGGGCCTCGTCCAGCGGAATCGTTGCCACGTAGTGGGTTCGCATCTGGTCACGCCATCCTGTCGAGTGGGGTGAACGGCTCGCCCCACGCGTTCTCGGTGAGTACGCGGTTGAGTCCGTACTCGTCCTTGCCGGCGACGAGCACGCAGCCGTGCCGGTCGAGATTGAAGTGGTGCCCGAACTCGTCGAACTCGGTCATCCCGCCGTACACCCGCACGTGGGTGGGGACGGCGCGGATCGAGAAGCCCATGCGCTGCCGGTTGGTGGTGTTCGGGTTCGAGCCGTGGATGCAGCGCGCGGTGAAGATGATGAATTCGCCCGGCTTCATCTCGACGTGGTCGACGTGTTCCTGGTCCGGGTCCCAGTTCTTGTCGATCTTGATGTCGTCGTAGTTGTAGCCGAAGAACGAGTTGTCGCGGGCAGCGCCGTTCCACTTCATCGGAGCGCGCTCGTCGTACCGCCACTGCCGGTGACTGCCCGGAATCAGCTTCAGGCAGCCGTTCGCCTTGGTCGCCTCGGTGAACGCCACCCAGCAGGTCAGCTCCATCGGGTTGTCCGGCGAGTGCTCGGTCGCCTCGAGCATCCCCTTGGTCGTCTCACCGATCGCGTACGTCTCGACCTGGTGCCACCCGGTACCGACGTCGCCGGGGTTCTTCGGGAAGAACTCGGTACGCCAGACGAAGATGTCCTGGCCGATCAGCGCCTGCATCCGTCGGATGATCGCCGGCTCGGTGATGATCCGGCTCAACCCGGGGATGTCGATGTGCCGGTCGTAGTTGACCGGGTTGTCGAACACCTTGCGGGCGTTGTTCGCCGGGTCGAGCAGCGCCTTGCGCTGCACCTTCCACCAGGCCGTCATCTCCTCCGGTTCCCAGAGCTTGAACGGCCCGATGTACCCGCGCTCGGCGAAGACCTTCTTATCCTGTTCAAGATCCATCATGTGCGCTCCCTGCCCCGCCCGCGCGCTCCAGCGCGGCGTCCAGTTCCGTTGCCGCCTCGGTGACGTGCTCCCCGCGGATGAACCCGTAGTGATCGCCGCCGATGGCGGTGACGTGGAAGGGTCCGACGCAGATCGTGCGAAGCGCGTCCGCCAGCCGCGCCTGGCGGTCCTCGCCAGCGCCGGCTGCCTGGAACAGGGTCACCGGCCCCGAATACGGTCGCGGCTGGTACCGCATGGCGGCGTTCATGCACGCCCGGGCGGTCTCGAGCACGGTACGCAGGTAGGTGCTCGACGCGCCCGCGGTGATCGGCGCCCCCATCAGCTGGATCCAGGTATCGCTGGAGGTCAGCTCGACGAGGTCGAGATCGGTCGCGTGGGGATCGTCGAGGCGGGCGACCACCTCGTCGAGCATCGACAGGAAGGGAGTCTCCGCCATCGGCAGACCCGTGATGGGGTCGATGATCGGGTTCGCGTCGAACAGCCCGAGGAAGTCGACCGTGGCGCCGGAGGCGACCAGTTGCTGGGCGATCTCGTACGCCAGCACCCCGCCGAACGACCAGCCTGCCAGCAGGTACGGCCCGTCGGGCTGGATGGTGCGCAGCTGCTCGACGTGGGCGGCGGCGATGTCGCCGAGCGAGGCGCCGAAGGTGGGCGGTTCGCCGGTCCAGCTGATGCCGAGCAGCCGTGCCGGGGCGCGCGAGGCGCGCGCCAGCTCCCGGTAGCAGATCAGCTCGCCGCCGAGCGGATGCAGCAGGTACAGGCTGCGTGCGGAGGGACCGGGGCGGAGCGTGACGATCTGCGACGAGCGGCGCCGCTGCTGCGGTGCGGAGACGACCGCCTCCAGCGCGCCGGCGAGGTCCTCGATGGTGCTGTACTCCAGGAACGCCGACAACTCGACCGGGCGACCGAGCGCCTGCCCGAGTTCGGCGACGACCCACGTCGCCAGCAGCGAGTCCCCGCCGACCTCGAAGAAGTCGTCGTCGACGTCGAACTCGTCGTGCCCGAGCACCCGCGCCCAGATCGGGGTGATGATGTCGACCAGCGACGGCGCGTCCGTCGACGTCTCGTCCGCCGCCTGCTCCGGCGCGGCGGGCAGTTCGAGCTCCGCCAGCGCCCGCCCGTCGATCTTGCCGGTCGCGGTGCGCGGCATGGTCGCCACGGTGACGTAGCGGGACGGCACCATGTACGCCGGAAGCAGACCCCGCACGTGGTCCGAGATCTCGCGGTGCGCCACCGAACCGTCCGTCTGCAGGTACGCGACCAGCACGTTCACGCCGTCGGCGACCTGTCGCAGACCGACCGCCGCCGCGTCCACCCGCGGATGGGTCAGCAGGGCGTTCTCCACCTCGGCCGGCTCCACCCGGAACCCGCGTACCTTGAGCTGGGTGTCCGCGCGGCCGATGAACTCGTAGCCGCCGTCCCCGCCGGCGCGGACCAGGTCGCCGGTGCGGTACAGCCGCTCGCCGGGCGCGAACGGGCTGGCGACGAACCGTTCCGCGGTCCGCGCCGGGTCGTGCAGGTACCCCCGGGCCAGCCCGGTACCGGCGACGTACAGTTCACCGACGTCCCCGTCCGCCACGACCTGCAGCCGCTCGTCGAGGACCCAGCAGGTGACGCCGCCGACCGGGGTACCGATGGACGGCACCGCCGGCCATCGCGCGGCGTCCTCGGGCAGCGTGTAGCTGGTGACCAGGTGCGCCTCGGTCGGTCCGTAGTGGTTGTCCAGTCGGCAGTGCGGGATGGCGGCGAACAGGTCGCGAATGGCGGGCGTGATGATCAGCTGTTCGCCGGCGGTGACCACATGCTCCAGCGACTCCGGCACCACCGACAGCCGACCCGCGGTGACGGCGAGCAGCTGCAGCGCGACATAGGGCAGGAACAGTCGCTGGATGCGCTGCTCGACGATGGTGTCGAGCATCGCCGCGGGGTCGCGCCGGATTTCCTCGGACGCCACGACCAGGCAACCGCCGGTGGTCAGCGTCGACAGGACCTCCTGGAACGTCACGTCGAACGAGGTGGCGGTGAACTGCAGGGTCCGAAGTCCAGGTTTGCCGCTGGCGATCTGCCACGCGATCAGCCGGGACAGTCCGCGGTGGGTCATCGCGACACCCTTGGGTGTCCCCGTCGAGCCGGACGTGTACAGCACGTACGCCAGCGAGTCGGGGTCCGGGGACACCGCGACCGGCGCGGCACCGGTACCGCGCGCGGTCGGCGGTACGACCACCGTTCCGGCGGGCAGCCGCCCGGCGTTCGCCGCGTCGGCGATCGCGACCCGCGCGCGCAGGCTGGTGACGATCGCCGTGAGCCGCGCGTCGGGTGCCGTGATGTCGACCGGACAGTACACGCCGCCCGCCGCCAGTACCGCGAGCATCGCGACGACCGTGTCCATCGAGCGCTCGAGTAGGACGGCGACCGGCTGTTCCGGCCCGACACCCTGGGTGCGCAGGTGGTCCGCCAGCGCGTCGACGCGGTCGACGAGCCCGGCGTACGTGAGGGGTACGCCCGACCCGTCGACGAGATCGACCAGGGCTGAGCTGTCGCCGTTCGATCGCGCCTGCGCGCGGATGAGGTCGTACAGGAACGGCGCGGCCACCTCGGCAGTCCTCGACTGCGTCACAATCTCGGTGTCGCTCACCGCAGGCGCCCATCAATCCGAAGCAAGATCCAACCCCGCCTTCCGATCGGGAGCCGCTCGGGCAGCGTTTGCCACTTGTGAACCGACGCTAGGTGCGGCGACTTCTGAGGTGGAGTCACGTGAACAAGCGACGGTCGGCGTACCTGTCGTTCATGCCCTCGCTGGTGCCGGCGGCGCGGGCAACGCCGATCGACCGGACCCGATACACAGCGTGGCGTCAACGCGACGCGCCGTCGACTGTCCGCTGAAACGGGGACAGCGACTTTGGTTGACCCGCTGAGACCGAACTTCGTTAACTGGGGACGCAGACAGCCCTGAGTCATAGGAGCGTCCGTGGCCAGCAGCCACCATTCCGCCGAACGCGCAGCCGCTGCGACGCGACCCGCTTCCTTGACGACGAACGGGTCCGCGACCAACGGGTCCACCGGGCGCGGTCCGGCACCGACCGACCCCGACACCGAGACGTCGGCGCCGCCGGAGTGCGTCGGACCCATCATGATCCCGGCGCAACTGTCGGGCACCCTGCGGTCCCTGGCGGACGCCGCCGATACCGATGATTTCCTGCCGCTGTGGATCTGCGCCACCGTCCTGGTGCGACGGTTCTCCCGCGGCGGCGCGGTCCGGCGCGCCCGCATGATCCGGGGCGCGCGCGAGGCGATCACGGCGACGTCGACGGAGCCGGCGGACCCGGCCCTCACCTTCACCACGGCGCTGCGCCGCGCTGCCGAGCTGCGCATCGCCGCGGTACCCGACACCGGCGTGGTCTCCCCGGTCGACGTGACGATCCTGGTGTCGCAGGACGGCACCCGGCTGTACGTGGAGAGCATGACGAACTCGGCGGACGCGCCCACCGCCCAGTGCTGGGCGCAGTCGTTCCTGCGGCTGCTGACCTGCATGGCGTACGACCCGGACGCGCCGATCGCCAGCCACCGGCTGATCGACGACGCCGAGCGCGAGCGGATCCTGCACGGGCTCAACCCGTTCCGCTCACCCGAGGTCGGGTACCGCTTCATGACCGGACCGTTCGAGGACCAGGTCGAGCGCACCCCGGACGCGGTCGCCCTCGTCGACGAGGACGGAAACACCCTCAGCTACCGGGAACTGAACGAGCGCGCCAACCGGCTGGCGCACTTCCTGCGCGACAACGGGGCGGGACCCGGTACCCGGGTCGGTGTCTGCCTCGACCGGAGCATCGACCAGATCGTCGCCGTCTACGCGGCGGTCAAGACCGGCGCGGCGTACGTGCCGCTGGACGCCGAGCTGCCCGACGCGCGGCTCGCCTACATGCTCGCCGACTGCGCGCCGGTACACGTGCTCACCGACGCGGCCTGCGGCGACCGGATCCCCGAGGGCCCCTGGCAGGTGTACGACGTCGGGTCCGACCACGCCCGCTGGGACGACCGTCCCGCCACGAACCTGGTGGTCGACGGGCAATCCGGCCTGCTGCTGAACATCCTGTACACGTCCGGTACCACGGGTCGCCCGAAGGGTGTCGCCTACCCGACCGACGGCGCGCTGGCGCACCTGTTCTGGATGCAGAGCCGGTACCCGTTCCGGCGCGGCGACTCTGCGGTGTTCAAGACCTCCCCCGGGTTCGACGTGTCCATCTGGGAGATCTTCTGGCCGCTGTACCACGGCGCGCGGCTGGTGATCTGCCGACCGGGTGGACACCGCGACCCGCAGCACCTGGCGAGGCTCGTCGAGACGTACGGCGTGACCACGATCTTCCTGCCGCCGACGGTGATGACGCCGTTCCTGGAGAAGGTGTCCGGGGAACGCGCCGGCGCGCTGCGTTGGGCGCTGTGCGGCGGCGAGCCGATCACGCCACGCATCCGCGACAACTTCTACGCCACGTTGCCCTCGACGACGCTGGTGAACTGCTACGGGCCGACCGAGGCGGGCACCGTCACCGACATGATCCTGCATCCCGACCCGGGCGCCGCCGTGGTACCGCTCGGCAGACCCGCCGAGCACTTCCGGTTGACGCTGCTCGACGAGAATCTGGAGTTGGTGCCGGTCGGCATGCCGGGCGAGGCGTACATCGGCGGCGACCCCGGTCTGGCCCAGTCGTACTGGCGCGCGCCCGGCCGCACCGCGGAGCGGTTCGTACCGGACCCGTACGGCCCGCCGGGCTCGCGGATGTACCGGACCGGCGACCTGTGCCGGTACCGCGACGACGGGGTGCTGGAACACCTGGGCCGGATCGACCGGCAGATCAAGATCCGTGGACTGCGCATCGAACCCGGCGAGATCGAATCGGTTCTCGCCACGCATCCGGCGGTCGCCGACTGCGCGGTGATCGCCCACGGCGACCCGGTCCGGCTGCTCGCGTTCGTGGTACCCGCCGTCCGCGCGTCCGTCGCCGACGTGGACGCCTCGGCGATCCTCGAGCACGCCGCCACGCTGCTGCCCGAGCACATGCGACCCGAACGGGTCGTACCGGTCCTGCGCATCCCGGTCACCGTGAACGGCAAGATCGACAAGGATGCGCTGATCCACATCTGGCAGGCGCTGACCGACCACGAGCGGGAGGTCGTACCGCCCGCCGACGAACTCGAGGCGACCCTGGTCGACATCTACAGCCGGGTGCTGGACACGACGCCGATCAGCGTCCTCGACAACTTCACGCAGCTCGGCGGCCACTCGCTGCTCGCCTTCCGGCTGCTCGACGAATGTACCGAGAAGCTGCACGCCCAGCCGAACGTAGCCGACCTGCTCACCGGCACCCTTCGCGACGTGGCGGTGTCGATTCGCGCGGCGTGGGCGAACAACGACCCCGCCGACCGGGGACCCGCCGGCGCCGGTACCCCGGCATCGTCACCGACCGGGTGACGCCGCGATCACCGCGACGCGGGTCGATCCGGGGGTCCGTCCACGCGCACACCTGTGCGACGCCGTACTCACGCGAAAGGGAGACGTATGTCCGTTGACGCAACACGCCTGACCACCGCATTACCCGGCACGCGAGCGATCCGCCGCGAACCCGCCGCCGGGGGACGGCGCTCATGATCACCGTACCGGATCTGATCCGGACCCAGGCGAAACGGTCCCCGGACGCGGTGGCGGTCGAGTCGCTCGGCGACCGACTGACGTACGCGCAGGTGGTCGCGCAGGCGACCGGTCTCGCCGAGCACCTGCGCCGGGTCGGCGTGCGCCCCGGCGACCTGGTCGCGGTGGCGGTGCCGCGCGGCGTCGACATGGTGCCGACACTGATCGGCGTGCAACTGTCCGGCGCGGCGTACGTGCCGCTCGACCCGGACCACCCCGCCGACCGGCTCAACTACATCCTGTGGGACGCCGGGGCACGGGTACTGGTGACCGCCGACGCCGCCGGCTCCCCCGGGTTGCACGCCGACCAGCGGGTACACCTGAACGACGTGGCGGTGCCGACCGAACCGGTCGACCTCCCGCCGCTCGACCCCGACTCCACCGCGTACGTCATCTACACGTCCGGCTCGACCGGGCGACCCAAGGGCGTACAGGTGACGCACCGCGCCCTCGGCAACTTCGCGGCATCGATGCGCGACCTGCTGCGCCTGCCGGACGACGTGGTGCTGCCGGCGGTCACCACCGTCTCCTTCGACATCGCCGCCCTGGAACTGTTCCTGCCGCTGACGACCGGCGGTCGGGTGGTGATCGGCCGGCAGGTCGAGACCGGCGACCCCGGTCGGCTGGCAGCGCTGCTGGCGCGTACCGGCGCGCGGGTGCTGCAGGCGACCCCGGTCACCTGGCGGCTGCTGCTGGAAGCCGGATGGTCGCCGCCGCCCGGCTTCACCGTCCTGTGCGGCGGCGAGCGGCTGCCGACCGAACTGCGCGAACGCCTGCTGGGCGACGGTGTCGTGCTGTGGGACCTGTACGGCCCGACCGAGACGACCGTCTGGTCGGCGGTGACCCGCTACGAGCGCGGCGTCCCGGCGAGCTTCCACCCGGTCCGCGACACCTCGCTGCACGTGCTCGACGAGCGGCTGGAACCGGTGGCGACGGGCGCGGACGGCGAGTTGTACATCGGCGGTGCCGGGCTCGCCGTGGGGTACCTGGGCCGCTGCGCGCTGACCTCGGAACGGTTCGTCGCCGACCCGTTCGCCGGGTCGCCGGGCGCCCGGCTGTACCGCACCGGCGACGTCGCCCGCCGGCACGCCGACGGGCGCATCGAGATCCTGGGGCGCAGCGACGACCAGCTCAAGATCCGGGGATTCCGGATCGAGCCGGGCGAGATCGAGAACCTGCTGACCACGCACCCGGGCGTCGCCGAGGCGGCGGTACGAGCGGTCGACGACGGTGGCGACGCGCCCCGGCTGGTCGGCTACGTCCGACCGACCGACCCCGCCGACCCGCCGGACGCGCGCCGGCTGCACCTGCACCTGTCCCGGTCCCTGCCGGCGTACATGATCCCGACGCAGTTCGTCGTGCTGGACGCGTTCCCCCGGACGCAGAACGGCAAGCTGGACCGCTCCGCGCTGCCCGCCCCCGCCGCGATGTCCCAGGTGGAGGATTCCGCACCGGGCGCCGCCGGCGCGCCCTCGGCTACCGCGACCGAGCAGAAGATCCTCGCGATCCTGACGGAGGTGCTCGGGCGGGACGTGGACCCGCACGACGATTTCTTCAACCTCGGCGGCAACTCGCTGCTCGCCATCCAGGCGGTCAACCGGCTGAACAGCGAACTGCAGACGGACCTGCCGATCAACGCGGTGTTCGAGGCGCGGACGGTGTACGGGCTCGCCCTGCTCCTCGACGGCGGCGCGGCGGCGGAGCCGCAGCTGCGTCCGCTCGCCGCCGGGCGCACGCCGCGACTGTCCTCCGCGCAGTGGCGGCTGTGGCTGCACCAGCAACTGGTACCGGACAGCACCGCCTACAACGAGCCGCTGGCGATCCGCCTGCCCGGTCCGCTGGACCTCGGCGCGCTGGAGGCGGCGTTGACCGGGCTGCTGGCGCGGCACGACATCCTGCGCACCCGGTACGAGTACGACGAGTCCGGGCAACCGGTCGCGGTGGTCCGACCGGTCAGCCCGGTCACGTTGGCGATCGAGGACGGCGATCCGCACGCGGTACTCGCCGCTGACCTGGCCCGGCCGTTCGACCTCGCCGAGGAGCCGCCGATCCGGATGCGCCTGGTGCGCACCGGCGCCGAGGAGCACACGCTGCTGCTGGTCGTCCACCACATCGCGACCGACGACCGGTCCCAGGAGCTGATCGCCGGTCAGGTGCGGGCGGCGTACCGCGGCCGGACGGTACCCACCCCGACCCTGCGGTACGCGGACTACGCCGAGTGGCAGCGCGAGGTTGCCGCCGGCCCGGGCGCCAAGCGTCACCTGGAGTACTGGCGTACCGCGCTGGCCGGGCTGGAGCCCGCCGAGCTGCGCACCGACCGGCCGCGCACGGGCAGGCGCGACTGGCGCGGCGGTACGGTGCGGTTCACCGTCCCGCCGTCCGTGGTCGGCGCGCTGCACGACGTCGCGTACCAGCACCACGCCCCGGTCGCGGTGGGGCTGCTCGCCGGGTTCTACGGCGCCCTGGCGCGGTACACCACCGGCACCGACCTGACGGTCGGGGTTCCGGTCAGCGGACGCGACCGGCCCGAACTGGAGGACCTGGTCGGCATGTTCGAGAACACCGCCGTCATCCGGGTCGACGTCGGCGGTGACCCGAGTTACGAGCAGCTGCTCAGCCGGGTGCGCGACGCCGCGCTCGCCGCGTACGACCACGCCGCGACACCGTTCGAGGACATCGTCTCGGCGGTACTGGAGCCGGCTGCCGCCCGACCGGATCCGGGACGCAACCCGTTGTTCGACGTCATGTTCGCCATGCACCCGCTGGGCGCGGAGGCAGGCGGCGCCGAGCTGCCCAGTCCGCCGCACGCCAAGCTGGACCTCTGCTGCCACCTCACGCAGCGGTCGGACGGCGGTTTCGACGGGCGCATCGAGTACGCCGCACAGTTGTTCGACGAGGACACGGTGGCGAGCCTGGCGGACGACTTCGTCCGGCTGCTCGCGGCGGCTGCCGGGAACCCGGCGCTGCCGGCGGACGACCTGCCGGCGCACAAGTTGTCGCCGCAGTCGGACGTGGTCCCGGCGGCGGTGAATTCGTGACGGTCCGGTCCGCCGCCCCGGGGCGGCGGACCGGACCACCCAGCCGCGTCGCGACCTGGGAAACCTCGTGCGGGGCGCAGTCGCCGGTTCACGTGACAGGACAACCCCGCGCGGCGCCCATATTTTCAATCCGACATAACAGATGTAAAAACTGCACAGCCTGACCGGCCGTTCGATTGACGATTCGCGGCGTGACGACGCCGTCGGTCACCCGGACGAACCCGGTTCCATGGTTTGTCGAAACGCGACGTTTCCTGATCACATCCGTGGCTCGTGGGCCGGACCGACACGGGCCGCGAACGTCATGCTCGTCTCGGGCACTGGAGTAGATCGATGCGTACAGACGAAGCGAGTCGCTCGGATGCCTACGTGGAAGCGGACGCTCCGATGCGGTACGACCCGTTCGCTTACGACGTCCAGGAAGATCCCTACCCGGTGTACGCGTGGATGCGGGAACACGCGCCGGTCTACCGCAACGAAGAACGCAACTTCTACGCGTTGTCCCGCTATGCCGACGTACTCGCCGCGTTTCGCGATCCGGCGCGGTTCACCAACCGCAACGGCATTTCCCTCGAACCTTCGTTGTGGGGTCCGCAGGCGTACAAGAACGTGTTCTTCCTCGCCCTGGACCCGCCCGAGCACGGCACCATGCGAGGGTTGATCCAGAAGGAGTTCACGCCCCGCCAGCTCGGTCTCAAAGAGGAGCGGATTCGCGAGCTGACGCGCCGGCGGCTCGACCCGCTGCTGGAGCGGGGCGACTACTTCGACTTCGCGCACGAGTTCGCCGCCGCGGTACCGAACGACGTCGTGTGCGAGATGCTCGGCATTCCCGAGTCGGACTGGGATCTGATCCGGTTCGACACCGACCTGCTGACCCAGCGGGAGAACGACTCCGACGACCGGTCCGCCGACACGTTGGCGGCAGCGTTCCGCCTCGCCACGTACTACGTGCACCTGGTCGCCGACATCCGCCGGCACCCGGGCGACAACCTCACCTCGATCCTCACCCAGGCGGAGGTCAACGGCGGCAAGCTCACCGACTCGGAAATTGTCGCCTTCCTGTTCCTTCTGGTCAGCGGTGGAAACGAGTCGACCGGAAAGCTGATCGGCAACGCCTGGTACCACGGTTGGCGGCTGCCCGAGGTGCAACGGGAGGGTCTCGCCGGACGGTTCGACGACTGGATGAACGAGACGCTGCGTTTCGACTCGTCCAGCCAGATGACCTCGCGGACCGCGACCGAGAACATCGTCATGCACGACACGCTCATCCCGGCGGGTTCGCGTGTGGTGCTGCTGCACGCCTCCGGCAACCGCGACCACCGGGTCTTCGACGACCCCGACACGTTCGACATCAACCGCGACACCAAGAAGATGATCAGCTTCGGCGCCGGACCGCACCACTGCCTCGGTACCGCGCTCGCCAAGCTGGAGATCCGGATCATCCTGGAAGAGATCGCGTCGGAGATCTCCGAGTACGAGATCGACTGGCCGAACGCCCAGCGGGTGCACTCCGCCCACCAGCGCGGCTTCTCGAAGCTGCCGTGCACGGTCAAGCGGCGCGCCAAGCGGCAGGCGACGACGTCCTGACGACCGGACCGACGGGGCGGCGGTCGACGGTGCGAGCACCGTCGACC
>DASUXA010000103.1:0-9551 GCA_036378155.1 Micromonosporaceae bacterium
TCGCCGGTGGTACCACCGGCGACGCCCCGCCTCGCTCACCCCTGCGGCGGTTCGAGTTCGTTCAGCAGCGCCTCGAGGTCGGCGTCCGCCACGCCGGACACCTGGGCCTGGGTACGGACGATGAGCTGCGCCAACCGGTCGACCGTCGGCGACTCGAACACGTCGCGCAGCGACAACTCCACCCCGAAGATCTCCCGGATCCGGGTGGTGAGCCGGGTTGCCAGCAGCGAGAAGCCGCCCAGCTCGAAGAAGCTGTCGTGGATGCCCACCCGTTCGATGTTGAGCAGCTCCTGCAGGATGTCGACGAGTTGCTGTTCCATCGGGGTACGCGGGGCGACGTAGCTGTCGGTCGCGTCGCCGTCCGCGTGCGGATCGGGCAGCGCGCCCAGGTCGTACTCGCCGTCCGCGGTCAGCGGCAGGTCGTCGAGAACGAACAGGTGCTCCGGGATCAGGTGCTCGGGCAGCCGGAGCATGAGCTGTTGACGGATCGTGGCGGTACCGAGCGCCGGGTCCGGTCCGGTGAGGTAGCCGAGCAGCGTGGTGCGACCGTCGACCTCGGCGTACTCGGTGACGACCGCGTCGCGTACCTCGGGAAGGTCGCGCAGCGCCGCCACCGTCTCGACCGGGTCGACCATCGGGTCCCCGCCGACCTTGCCCACGAACTCCAGCGTGCCGTCCAGCCGGCGGCGTCCCAGGTCGCCGGTCTGGTAGTCGCCGAAGCAGATCTCGGCGACCTCGCCGACGGCGGCGGGTTGTCCGGTGGCGTGGCGCAGTCGGGCCGGGTTGTCGGGCAGGTCCGCGCCCAGCGGTACGCGCAGCGGCGCGCGGTCCGGCTGCCAGTCGTCGGGCACCTCGTAGACGGCGAGCGGTCGGCCGTCGCGACCGACCCGGTACACCGCCACGATCCGGCAGTTCGGCGCGGCGCGTCGGACGACGTCGACGTCGTGGCAGATCAGGTCGCCGGAGTTGTCGACGAACACGTAGCGCAGGTCGGCGAGTGCCGCGTCGGCGGCGGCGAGGGCGCGCAGCACCGGCGGGTTGGCGTACAGGACGCTGACCGCGTTGTCGCGCAGGCACGCGGTCAGCGTGGCGACGTCGCTGCTGGGTTCGGCGACGACCAGCGTGGCTCCGGTGTGGAACGCGCTGGTCATGGCGGACAGCAGGTGACCGGGTTGGGTGGACAGCACCGTGTACCGGTCCTCGCCGGTGAGCTGGAACCGGTCGACCGCCCAGTCGGACGCCTCCGGTTGCGTCGCGCCACGCGTTGCGGGTGCCGCCTCGCCCTGGTCGCGCACGACCGTACTGAGATCGACGGTGTCGTCGGCGACCTCGCCGGTCGGCTCGACATCCAGCAGCGTCGACACCCCCAGGTACTGCGCGGGTACCGGTCCGGCGGCTTCGATGACCGAGAACGCGGCTCCGGCTTTCAGGCAGCCCAGCACGGCGGCGACGAAACCGGCGGTGGGTCGGCGGACGATGCCCAGCCGGTCGGTGGGCTGGATGTCGCGCTGGGCGAGGGTGTGGGCGACCCGTTCGGCTGCCTGGTCGAGCCGGTGGTAGGTCCACGAGCCGTGCCGGTCGACCACGGCGACCCGGTCGCCGAGCTGGGCGTACCGCTGGACCGCCAGGTGCGGGGCGGGCGTCGGGCGCGGCGCCGGCTGGGCGTCGCCGCCGGCGTCCTCGCCGGACTGCAACGGGTAGTCGAGAAGGTTCCTGGTCGGGTCGTCCATCGCCGCCCGCAGGAAGGTACCCAGGTGGTCGACCAGGAGGCGGACCGTCGCCGAATCGTACCGGGCGACGTTGAAGTCCACTTCGAGCGAAAGGCGGCCGTGGTTCTCGCGCGAGGTGATAGCGAACTCGAACTTGCTCGGTACCGGCGGCGAGTCGACCTCCTCCACCACGATGCCGCAGACCTCCTCGGCTTCGGCAGCGCCGCCGAGCACGTTCAGCATCACCTGGAACAGCGGGGTACGCCGGGGGTCGCGGGCGACCTGCAGTTCCTTGACCAGGACGTCGAACGGGGCGTCGGCGTGGGCGTACCCGTCCAGCGCGACCTGGCGTACCCGGGTGAGCAGTTCGGCGAAGGTCGGGTCGCCGGACAGGTCGACCCGCAGCGGCAGGGTGTTGACGAAGAACCCGATCAGGTTCTCGGTGCCGACGTCGGTTCGACCCGCGATCGGTACGCCGATCACGATGTCCGACTGACCGGCCCACCGACCCGCCACCGTCGCCAGGCTCGCCAACAGCGCCATGAACACCGTGACGCCGTGCTTGCGGCACATCTCGTGCAGCGCGGTGGTTTCCTCCGGCGACAGCGTCAGCCGGATCCGCTCGCAGTCCGCTCCCTGACCGACGGCGAGCCGCAGCGCGGTCGGCAGCGTGATCGCCGGCGGCGCGCCCGCCAGGCTACCCCGCCAGTACCCCACCTGCTGGTCCAGCGCCTCGCCGGTCAGCCAGCCGCGTTGCCACACCGCGAAGTCGCGGTACTGCACGGGAAGCTCGGGCAGGTCGGCACGCGCCGGGTCCCCGCCGGCCTCGTACAACGCCGACAGTTCCCGGACGAACAGCCCGATCGACCAGCCGTCGGAGATGATGTGGTGGAACGTGACGGTGAGCAGGTGGTCGGTGTCGCTCAACCGGACCAGCCGGCACCGGAACAGCGGACCCTCAGCCAGGTCGAACGGGGTCAGCGACTCCTCGTCGATCAGCCGGCGGGCGGTACCGGCGGGGTCGTGCAGACCGCTCAGGTCCACGACGTCGAGACGCCAGTTCGGGTCGACGTCGTCGACGACCTGGACCGGCTCTCCGTCGACGGTGGGGAACCGGGTGCGCAGCGCCTCGTGCCTGGCCAGGATCGCGCGGACGCTGGCCTGCAGGACGGCGACATCGAGCGGACCGACCAGCCGCCGTCGACCGTGCACGTTGTACGCCGCGCCGGGCAGCAGTTGGTTTTCCAGCCAGAGCCGCTGCTGGTCGAAGGACAGCACGGGCGCGGCGTCCGGGGCGCGACGGGTGACGACGCGGCGCTCCGACGACGACTTCGCGGCGACCACCGACGCCAGCGCCGCCACGGTCGGCGACTCGAAGAAGTCGCGTACCGGAATGTCGACGCCGAGGATCTTGCGGATCCGCGCCACCACCTGGATGGCGTGCAGCGAGTGTCCGTTGAGGTCGAAGAAGTCGTCGAACACGCCGATGTCGGAGCGGGCGAGGATGTCGCGCCAGATCGCGACGATGGCCTCCTCGTACGGCGTGCGCGGCGGCACGCGGCGGACGGACCTCGCGCCGGACGCACCGCCGGCACCGTCATCGTTTCCGGCGAAGGTCTCAGCCTGCGAAGGGTGTGCCATGGTGCGTACGCTACGGGCGCCCTGTGCCGATACGGATGTCACAGAAAGGAGGGATTGCCTCGCACAGTGCGACTACCTCCCGCGATTCGTCGACGCCATCAGCGTCCGTAGATTCCTGATCGACTCACGACCGGCTGCCGTACGCCGACCTGAGCGCCGCGTAGTCGACCTTGCCGTTCGGGTTCAGCGGCAACTGGTCGAGCACCGTCACCAGATCCGGCACCGCGTACGGCGGCAGCCGTCCGGCGAGCTTGCGCCGGACGTCGAGCGGGTCGCCGCCCGACGACGCCGCTGCCGTGCCCGGCGCGACGGTGTAGAACAGCGCGATGCCGTCGTACTGACTGAGCGTGCCGGGCAGCGCGACGACCGCGCACCCGGTCAACGGCGCCACCGCGTTCGCCTCCGCCTCGATACCGTCGAGTTCGATCCGCTGACCACGCAGCTTGATCTGCCGGTCGGTACGCCCGAGGAAGTGGTGGACCCCCGACTCGTCGCGAACTCCCAGGTCACCGGTGCGGTACACGCGCGTCGGGCGCCCGTGCACCGGCACCTCGGTGAACTTGGCGCGGGTCAGCGCCTCGTCGCCGAGGTAGCCCAGGGCGAGCCCGTCCCCGGCGAGGCACAGCTCGCCCGGCGTGCCGGGGTCGCACACCTCGTCCCCGTCGAGGACGACGACCTCGGTGCCGGGTACCGGTCGCCCGATCGGGATGCCGTGCTCGGCGGCGCAGTCCGCCGTGCTGATCAGGTGCGTGGTAGCGAACACGCAGGACTCCACCGGCCCGTACCCGTTGTGCAGCCGGGTGTCCGGGTACCTGTCCAGGAAGTCGCGCACATGCGACGGTGACAGCCGCTCACCGCCGATGTAGATCTGCCGCAGTCCCTCGAAGCAGTCGAGGTCCTCGGTCACCGTCAGGTTGAACAGCGAGGTGGTCAGCCACAGCGTGGTCGTCTTGTACCGCCCGACCAGCTCGGCGATCCGGTAGGGCGTCAGGTAGTCGTCCTCCACGACGACGCACGTCCCACCCGTGGTGAGCATGCCCCACAACTCCAGGCTCGCCACGTCCCAGGAAAACATGGTCGTCTGCGGCATGACGTCACCGGGACCGAACGCCATCGGACCGTCGGGGGTGAACAGTCGGGTCGTCGCCCGGTGCGGGGACACCACCCCTTTGGACTCGCCGGTCGTACCGGACGTGAAGAACACACATGCCGGCGCGTCCGGGGAGACGTCCACCCCGGCTGGTCCGCCGTCGCCGTCCGGGTCGGGTTCGCCCAGCGGCGGCGGTGTCCACACCGGAACCTGCGCGCCGGTGACGAGGTGCTGGTATTCGGCGCCGACGACCAGCAGGGGCGCCGCGAGCCACGCCGGGTCGCCGTGGCGGCGACCGATCGCCGCCAGGACGGCGTCGATCCGGGCGGGCGGCCAGCGGGGGTCCAGGACCGCGTAGGCGGCGCCGCACTTGAGCACCGCCAACAGCAGCACCGGCAGGCTGGGGGAGCGGCGCATCAATACCGGGACCACGGTGTTCGGGCGTACCCCCTGCGCCCTCAGCCGCCGGCACCAGCCGTCCGCGGCTCGATCAAGCTGCCGGTAGGTCAGTTCGGTCCCGTCCACGCCCAGCACGGCCGGCTGATCGGGCTGGGCGGCGGCGACCTGCGAGATCGCGACGTGAATCGGTGCCAGCGGTCTACGCCCCATGGCTGGAAAAGGTACGCGTGCCTCGCCGGCTCTCGTGTCGCGTGTTGCGGCGACTTGCGGCATACCTACCGACCTCGCCGTCGCCGGGTGGTCGAGCCGCCGGGCCGGCGCCCGGGTACGGACAGTCCCCGTTCGAGCGACACGACACCGGTATGGATCACCCGTACTCTCACGGAATGTCTGTTCGGGCCGCGGACTGCACCGGGCTGGGAATGGTGGCGATTTTGGGGGACACCTGATGCGGTACGTGAACGCCCTCGCGGCGACCGTCGTCTCGGTTCTGCTGATGGTGGTACTGACCGTGGGCGGTGGACCGGTCCCGGCGCTCGGTCACGTCCTCGACCCCGCCGGCGGCGTGTGGAACTGGGGACGCGACGCCGCCACGGCGGGTTCCCAGACGGTACGACTGCACGGGATGCGCGCACCGGCGACGGTGTCGTTCGACTCCGCCGGGGTGCCCACCGTGCGTGCCCGGTCGGACCGCGACCTGTACCTCGCCGAGGGCTACCTGCACGCCACCTTCCGGCTGACCCAGCTCGACCAGTACCGGCGGGTCGCCGAGGGACGCCTGTCGGAGCTGGCGGGCCCCAGCACGCTCGAGTCCGACCGGTTCGAGCTGCAGATCGGTCTGCTGCGGACCGCGCAGGCGCTGTGGGCCGACACCCAGAAGGACAGCCCGGAGGCGCAGGCGCTGATCGCGTACAGCGAAGGTGTCAACGACCGGCTCGCCGAGCTGCGCCGAAGCGGTGACTGGCCGGGCGTGTTCACCCTGACCGGGCTGTACCCGCGGGACTGGACCCCGGTCGACAGCCTCGCCATCCAGAACCTGCTGAGCCAGCAGCTCACCCTCACCTCCGCCCCGCTGAACTACGCCTGGCTGGTCGACGCGCTCGGCAAGGAACGCACCATGCAGTGGTTCCCGGTGCTGCCGGTCAACGACCAGCGCCCCTACGACGTCGGCCCGTACCGGAACCTCGGCGTCAGCCCGCTACCCGCCGAGCGCAACGCGAACGCCGCCGTGCCGGGCGGCGGCGGCGAGGCGTGTACGGTCGCGCCCGCCAGCCTCGACACCGCGTCCGGGTTCGGTCCCGCCGAGCGCGCCATCCTCACCCAGTTCCAGCGGCTGCCGCAGACGCAGACTCACACGTTCTCGGCGAGCAACAGTTGGGTGGCGAACGGACCGGCGGTCGCCGGCGGCCGCTCGATGCTTGCCGGCGACCCGCACCTGCAGCTGTCCCTGCCGTCGTACTGGTACCAACTGGCGCTGTCCGCCCCGGAAACCGAGGTCACCGGCGCGAGCCTGGTCGGTCTGCCCGGCGTGGTGATCGGACACAACGCGCGGATCGCGTGGTCGATGACCGACGTACAGAACCAGTCGACGCTCTTCTACCGGGAGCAGACCAGCCCGGACCGCCCCGGTCAGTACTGCTGGCAGGGCAAGTGGCGCCACGTGCAGACGTTGCACTACACGATCCCGGTGCGCGGCGGCGCGGACGTCCCGCTCACCGTCGATCTGACGGTACACGGCCCGATGGTCAAGGCGATGGAGCAGACCGTCGCCATCTCGTGGATGGGCGACTACCCGGCGCACCTGATGAGGGCGATCCTCGCCGTCAACAAGGCGGGCAACTACCAGCAGTTCCGCGAGGCGCTGAGCGACTGGCACTCGCCGACGCTCAATTTCACCTACGCCGACGACCAGGGCAACATCGCGATCATGGCAGCCGGGTACTTCCCGATCATCAAGGCGGGGGAGCCGTGGCTGCCGCTGTCGGGCACCGGCGGCAGCGACATCGTCGGCACCATCCCGTACGCGGCGGCGCCGCAGGTGTACAACCCGCCGAGCCACGTCGCGGCGAGCGCGAACCAGCGTCCGGTCGGTCCCGACTACCCGTACTACATCGGCACCAGCCTGAACGCCTTCGACAACGGGTACCGCGCCGACCAGATCTACGCGTACCTGGAGAGCCACCCGTCGATGACCGCCGACGACTTCCGGACGCTGCAGATGGACGTCACCGACAACCTGGCGACCAGAATCGTGCCCCGGTTGACCAAGGCGCTCGCGGACACGCCGTTGGACGGCGCTCAACGAGCCGCCCTCGATCAGCTCAGGAGCTGGGACAGCCGGATGACCGCGACGTCGCCGGGCGCGAGCATCTGGTGGACGTTCTGGTCGAACTACCTGTCCGTGGTCTTCCAGCCCTGGTGGGACGCCACCCACGTGCGGGTCGACGTGGACCCCCAGGTCCTCTCCGTCTCCGCCGGACTACCCAGCCTGGACGAGGACCTCGAGGCGTGGACCCTGCGCGACCCGGACAACCCCGCGTTCAGCCCACCGGGTCGCCCGCACGGCGACGCCGCCACCGCGATGCGCGCCGCCTTCGCGAAGACTGTCTCGGACCTGCGCAAGAAGCTGGGCGACGACCCGTCGACGTGGCAGTGGTCGCGGCTGCACACCCGCGAGATCCCGTCGCTGCTGGGCGCGGCGGCTCTCGGGTACGGTCCGAAGCCGTCCGAAGGGGACCGGTGGACGGTGAACGCCGCCGAAGGGGACATGAATTCGTCGTGGGGCCCGAGTTGGCGGATGGTCATCGACTGGACCGGTACGAAGACCGCGACCGCGACCGCCGTGTACCCCGGAGGCCAGAGCGACAACCCGACGTCGCCGTGGTACCGGAACTTCATCGCCGACTGGTGGAACGGGCGTCAGCGTCCGATGCCGCCGACCGGCGACACGTCGACCCGGTGGACGCTGACGCCGGCGAGTTGATGGGGTGAGCGACGCATGACCGAGGTGGAAACGCACGAGACGGCTCCGGCGCCGCCCGAGGCGGTGACGTCGTCGACCGGGTCGGCGACCGGAGTCGGTACCCGCGCCACGGTCGCCGGGCTCGTCGCCGCGGTACTGATCGTGACGCTGGCGACCGTCGCGCATCTGTGGTTCGCGCCGTTCGTCGTCGGTGTGGCGCTGGGCGCGGTCACCCGGCTCCGGGCGGTCCGGGTGCGCACGGCGCTGCTCACCGCGGTCGCGGCGGCGCTGGTCGGCTGGGCGGTACCGCTGGTGTGGCGAGCGGTCGTGGGCGAGCCGGTGATCGCGGCGGCGGGCGCGACGGTCGCCGTGGCGGGGCTGCCCGCCCTCGGCTGGCTGCTGGTCGTCGTCGCCCTGCTCGTCGCGGTGATCCAGGGCATGCTCGGAGTCTGGCTGAGTCGGGCGCTGAGCGGTCTGTTCACAGGTCGGCGCCGCCCGCCGGACCCGGCGGACTGATCCGGTCGCCGGTCGCCCCTGGACGCCGAGAACGAGGATTCTGGCATGAGCCTCACCGCCCGACAGCTCAACCGCGCCACGCTGCGGCGGCAGATGCTGCTGACGCGCGAACGGCTGGACCCGGTCGACGCGGTGCGCCGCGTCGTCGCCCTGCAGGCGCAGGAGCCCGCGTCGCCGTACCTCGCGCTGTGGAACCGGCTCGTCGACTTCGACGCGGCGGCGCTCGACGCCGCGTTCGCCGACTACGCGGTGGTCAAGGCTACGCTGATGCGCATCACGTTGCACGTCGTGCACGCCGACGACTACCCGGACTTCCACAACGCGCTGACGCCCAGCCTGCGCGCCTCGCGGCTGGGTGACCGCCGGTTCCATGCCAGCGGGCTGTCCATCGAGGACGTCGACGCGCTGCTGCCGCACCTCGCCGAGTTCGCCGCGCGCCCGCGTACCGGCGCCGAGGTCGAGGACATGCTCGAGGCGCGACTCGGGGAACGCCGGAAGGGCGTGTGGTGGGCGATGCGGACGTTCGCGCCGCTGTACCACGTGCCCACCGGTGGACCGTGGTCGTTCGGTACGCCGTCGTCCTTCGTCGCCGCCGGCACCAAGCCCGATCCGGACAGCCAGGACGAGTCGGTGCGCTGGCTGCTCCTGCGGTACCTGCAGGCGTTCGGCCCGGCTTCGGCACAGGACTTCGCGCAGTTCACGATTCTGCGCCGGCCGGTGGTGGCGGCGGCGCTGGACGCGCTGGGCGACAAGGTGGTCGAGGTGGCGGGTCCGGCGGGGACCAGGCTGTACGACGTGCCCGGCGCCGAGTACCCGTCCGAGGACGCGGTCGCCCCGCCGCGGCTGCTGCCCATGTGGGACAGCGTCCTGCTCGCCTACGCCGACCGTGGTCGGGTGATTCCGCCCGAGTACCGTCGGCTGGTCACCCGGCAGAACGGCGACGTGCTGCCGACGCTGCTCGTCGACGGGTACGTCGCCGGGGTGTGGCGCCCGGTGGACGGGGGTATCGAAGCGACCGCGTTCCACCCGTTGCCGGACGAGGCGTGGGCGGGACTGGCGACGGAAGCCGCCGCGCTCACCGCGTTCCTCGCCGATCGCGATCCTGCCGTGTACCGGCGGTACGGGCACTGGTGGGACAAGGGTTTCCCGAGCGCGCAGGTACGGGTACTGCCCGGCTGACAGCTGCTTCCCCTGCTGAACGGGGCGGCGGTCGACGGTGCTCGCACCGTCGACC
>DASUXA010000104.1:0-73784 GCA_036378155.1 Micromonosporaceae bacterium
AAGTTCTCCACCTCGATCTTCCAGACCGCTTCCATGCCGAGTTCCGGGTACTCCAGTACCTCGACCTTGCGGATGCAGTCCTGGGCGAGGCGGGCCGCCGGGCCGCCGATCGAGCCGAGGTAGAAGCCGCCGAACTTGTGACACGCCTCGGTGACCTGCCGGGACCGGTTGCCCTTGGCGAGCATCACCAGCGAGCCGCCTGCTTCCTGGAACTTCGCCACGTACGCGTCCATCCGACCCGCCGTGGTCGGCCCGAACGAGCCGGACGCGTACCCGTCCGGGGTCTTCGCCGGACCGGCGTAGTACACCGCGTGGTCGCGCAGGTACTGCGGCATCGGCTCGCCCGCGTCCAGCCGCTCGGCGATCTTCGCGTGCGCGATGTCGCGCGCCACAACCAGCGGTCCGGACAGCGAGAGCCGGGTCTTCACCGGGTACTTCGACAGCTCCTCGCGGATCGCATCCATCGGCTGGTTCAGGTCGATCCGGACCACCTCGTCGGTGTCCAGTTGCTCGTCGGTGACGTCCGGCAGGAACCGCGCCGGGTCGCGTTCGAGCTGCTCGATGAAGACCCCCTCGGCGGTGATCTTCGCCAGCGCCTGCCGGTCCGCCGAACAGGACACCGCGATCGCGACCGGGCAGGACGCGCCGTGCCGGGGCAGTCGGACCACGCGTACGTCGTGGCAGAAGTACCGCCCGCCGAACTGCGCGCCGATGCCGAACTGCCGGGTCAGCTCCAGGACCTCGGCTTCCATCTCGACGTCGCGGAAGCCGTGCGCCAGCATCGACCCGTGCCGGGGCAGGCTGTCCAGGTATTTCGCGCTCGCCAGCTTGGCGGTCTTCAGGGCGTACTCGGCGCTGGTGCCGCCGACGACGATCGCCAGGTGGTACGGCGGGCACGCGGCGGTGCCCAGCGAGCGCAGCTTCTCGTCCAGGAACGCCATCATCCGCTGCGGGTTCAGCAGCGCCTTGGTCTCCTGGTACAGGAAGCTCTTGTTCGCCGACCCGCCACCCTTCGCCATGAACAGGAACTTGTATTCGTCGGGGTGCCCGTGCGGGTCCTCGGCGTACAGCTCGATCTGCGCGGGCAGGTTGCTGCCGGTGTTGCGCTCCTCCCACATGGTCAGCGGGGCGAGCTGCGAATAGCGCAGGTTGAGCCGGGTGTACGCGTCGAACACGCCACGCGCGATGTACTCCTCGTCGCGCCCGTCGGTGAGCACGTGCCGACCGCGCTTGCCCATCACGATCGCGGTACCGGTGTCCTGGCACATCGGCAGCACGCCGCCGGCGGCGATGTTGGCGTTGCGGAGCAGGTCGAGCGCGACGAACCGGTCGTTCGGCGACGCCTGTGGATCGTCCACGATGGCGCGCAGCTGCTTGAGGTGGGCGGGGCGCAGGTAGTGCGCGATGTCGTGCATCGCCTCGGTGGTGAGCAGCCGCAGCGCCTCGGGTTCGACGGTGAGGAACCGCCGCCCGCGGGGACCGTCGACGACCTCGACTCCGTCCGTGGTGACCTGCCGGTACTCGGTGTCGTCCGAACCCAGCGGAAGCAACGGCGCGTACGCGAACTCAGGGCTGCCCATGGGCGCACTGTAGCCACGCGGTACGACCGCGCCCAGCGACCCCTGTCGTCGTGATGAGCTAGGCGACATCGCCCCCCGTGCATGCCGGACAAACCGGGCGCTCGGGGCGACGCCCGCCCAGCTGGAGACTCGCCCAGCTGGAGACTCGCTGAGCCGAGGACTCGGTCAGCCGGCGACCAGCGCGCCGGTCGGCAGCCAGCCGACGGTACGGCCCCGGTTGACGACCAAGCCGTCCCGGCTGGTCGCGAGGGGCGAGGCGGCGCTCCTGGCGTCCACCCGGACGGTACCGGTACCGGCGTCCACCTCGACCAGCCGACGGTCCACCACGTCCGTGATCAGCGCGCCGTCCCCGGCGAGCAGCGCGACCGCCTGCCGGTCGGCGCGCCGTCGCCAACCGGTACCGGGGTGCGACAGGTCCACTCCCCGGATCGCGGCGCGGTCCCTGGTCCGCAGCAACGCGACCCGACCGTCGGTCGCCAGCAGTTTCTCGCCGGCGTCCACCGTGTACCGGATCGCGCCGGTGCCGACGTCGAGCAGCACGTCGCGGCCGTCCGGACCACCGGCGAGCAGGAGCGTACCCGCGCCGACCGGGTCGCCGCGCTGCTCACAGCCCAGCCGGTCGGCGGTACCCGGGTCGTACCCCTCGCGCCGCCACACCTGCCGGTCCGTCACCGGGTCGCGACCCTCGACGGTGAACCGGCAGCCCCCGGCACGCCGCTCGGAACCCACCGACACCACCCGGTTGCCCGCCACGAACACCCGTGTGGTGCTGGTCTGCCGGTACTCGCGAACCAGCCGCCCGTTCGCAGTGGACACCACGCGCACCGAATCGTCGCCGGGGAACCCGAGCAGCGGCGGTACCGGCTGAACCGAGAACAGCGGGGTACCCAGCGGACGCAACCCGGACAGCGCGCCGTTGCCGCCGCCCGGTACCCGCCCGCGACCGCCCGGCAGCGGCGCGCGCCAGCGGACCGCGCCGCCGCGCGGCTGCCGCCCCGTCAACGTGCACGACGTCACGCCGGTACAGGTCAGGGACAGCACCAGGTCGGAGTAGGTCCAGGCGGACGTCGCCTCGCTGTCGTGCCACAACGGAGCGCCGGTATCCGGGTCGTACACGTCGAAGCCGCGCCCGTGTGCGCGTCCGACCACGGCGACCGACTTGTCACCGACGCCCGCCACCGCTGCCCAGTCCGCGTCGTGCGCCCAGACCGGGTCGCCGGTGCGCAGGTCGCGAGCCTCGACCCCGTCCGGGTACACGAGGATCACGACGTGGTCGGCGATCGCGGCGGCGGTCGGCTGGTCGCCGACCCGCACGCTCCAGGTCGGCTTCGGATCGGCCAGGACGCTCAGCCGCGCCAGCCAGTCGTTGGCGTAGGTGATCGGATTGTGCCGGGTGACGATCGCGACGGTGATGGCGATCGCGATGGCGGCGACCACGACGGCGCCCTCGATCCGCCCGACCACCCGCCCCCTCGCCACGGGGCGAGCCTAGCGACGCCGGTGCCGGCTCCACAGGGGACGATCAGGCGGTATCGCCGCCGACGCCGCGCGGCGCGCCCCCGCCGCCGGAGGCGGCGCCCCCGCCAACCGCGCCGCCGCCGGAGGCGGCGGCGGTAACCAGCGGGAGCGTCCGGTACGGGATCTGTTCGGCGAGCGCGATGATCGTCGACGCGCGGACGATCCCCTCGTACCCGACGACCTGGTCGATCACGCGCTGCAGGTCGGTGTTGGACCGGGCGACGATGCGGCACATCAGGTCGCCGGTACCGGTGATGGTGTGCACCTCGAGCACCTCGGGGATCGTGCCGAGATGCGCGGAGACCGGGTCGTGACCGCGGCTCTGCCGGATCTCCAGGACGACGAACGCGGTGACGCCGAAGCCGAGCGCGGCGGGCGACACATCCGGTCCGAACCCGGTGATCACCCCGCGTTCCAGCAACTTGTCGAGGCGGGCCTGGACGGTACCGCGGGCGACCCGCAACCGTCGCGAGGCTTCCAGCACACCGATCCGGGGCTCCTCGGCGAGCAGCGTGATCAGTCGGGCGTCGAGTTCGTCGATACCCGTGTCGGCTCTGGTCACCTGACCTCCGCTGTCGGGTGGGACGCATGAATCGCCATAAGCCAGGCGAGACGGACTCGGTTCCGCCGCGCGATCCGCTGGTCAGGTTGACCAGCACTCGGGTCGTGTCGGCGGGCGATGTGTACATCTTGCCCACCGATCAGGGTAACTGTTGCCTAGCGGTACCGCCCACGCCATGCTCACCGGCAAAGCCGCGCAGGAGGGAGTGACCGCGATGACCCAGGCGATCGATCGCAGCTCGGACGTTCTCGACGGGGTCGATGAAGACGTCGACGTCGACCAGCTCATCGCCGCTGTACCGCACGACATCGCCCACGACCCGTTCCCGGTCAAGGGGCTGGACTACGTCCGCTTCTATGTCGGCAACGCCCGGCAGGCCGCCCACTACTACTCGACCGCGTTCGGCATGACCTGCGTCGCGTACCGAGGTCCGGAGCAGGGGTACCGCGACCACGCCGAATATGTCCTGGTTTCCGGCTCGGCGCGGTTCGTGTTCGCCGGCGGGGTACACGCCGACGCCGAGGCGACCAAGCACTACGCCCGCCACGGCGACGGCATCGTCGACATCGCGATGGAGGTACCGGACGTCGACGCCGCGTACCGGCACGCCCTGTCCACCGGCGCGACCGGGCTGGTCGAGCCGCACGACGAGACCGACGAGCACGGCACCGTACGGGTCGCCGCGATCGCCACGTACGGCGAGACCCGGCACTCGCTGATCGACCGGTCCCGGTACACCGGACCGTTCCTGCCCGGCTTCGTGGCGCACGCGCCGATCGTCGACCGCACCGCCGCGATCGAGGCGGGTCTGCAGCCCAAGCGGTTCTTCCAGGCGGTCGACCACATCGTCGGCAACGTCGAGCTGGGCAAGATGGACGAGTGGGTGGAGTTCTACAAGCGGGTCATGGGCTTCACCAACATGGCGGAGTTCGTGGGCGACGACATCGCGACCGACTACTCGGCGCTGATGAGCAAGGTCGTCGCCAGCGGTACCCGCAAGGTCAAGTTCCCGCTGAACGAGCCGGCGGTCAGCCGCCGCAAGTCGCAGATCGACGAGTACCTCGAGTTCTACGGCGGACCGGGCGCCCAGCACGTCGCGCTGGCGACCAACGACATCCTGCGTACCGTCGACGTGATGCGCGCGGCGGGCGTGGACTTCCTGGACACCCCGGACTCGTACTACGAGGACCCGGAGCTGCGGGCGCGGATCGGCACCGTACGCGTGCCGATCGAGGAACTGCAGAAGCGCAAGATCCTCGTGGACCGGGACGAGGACGGGTACCTGCTGCAGATCTTCACCAAGCCGGTACAGGACCGCCCGACCGTGTTCTTCGAGCTCATCGAACGGCACGGCTCGCTCGGCTTCGGCAAGGGCAACTTCAAGGCGCTGTTCGAGGCGATCGAGCGCGAACAGGAGAAGCGGGGAAACCTGTAGTTCGGCGTACCTGCGACACTGTCCCGGTGACCGAGCCACCGACGCATGAAGGGGTCGTGCCATGAGCGCGGTCCCGCCCGGTTGGTACAAGGATCCGGTTGACCCGACGACTCAGCGGTACTGGGACGGCGAGGGCTGGATCGGCGAGCCGCTGCCCGCCGATGCCACCCCGCCGCCCGGTCCACCGCCGGAGACGCCGCCGCCGGTACCGGTCGCGCCCGAGCCGCCACCGCAGGTCAACGTGCCGGTCGGCGCGGTACCGTGGCCGACCAGCGGCGCGCCGACGCCCGTCGTCCCGCCGCCCGGCTACCCGCCCCAGCACCCCGGCACGGCGCCGCCGAGCGGACCGCCACCCGGCGGGCTGCCACCCGGCGGGCTGCCTCCGGGCGCGGCTTGGCTGCCGCCCGGAGCGCAGGTACCTCCCGGCTGGTACCCGCACCCCTACCCGGCAGTCCCCCCGCCGCCGCGTCCGCACGGTCGGCTGCTCGCCCCGCTCGGACTGCGCCTGGTCGCGAGGCTGATCGACATCCTCGCCATCGTGGCGCTGAACGTCGTGGTCAACGGCTGGTTCGCGTACCAGTGGTGGCAGCAGTTCCTGCCGTTCTACCGGGAGTACGCGCGGCGGCGCAGCCTCGGGGAATCCACCAACGACCTGCTGCCGTCCGAGCGGCTGGCGACCATCCAGTTCATGATGATCCTGCTGGCGATGGCCGTGTGGTTCGCGTACGAGGTGCCGGCGATCGCGAACACCGGTCAGACGCTGGGCAAACGGCTGGTCGGCATCCAGGTGGTACGGCTGGAGAACGAGGAGCGGATCGGCTTCGCCCGCGCCGCCCGGCGGTGGAACACCATGGGGCTGCCGATGCTGCTGTGGCAGTTCGGCATCGGCTTCCTACTCCAGGCTGTGGACAGCATCGTGGCGGCGGTCGACAAACCGCTGCACCAGGCGCTGCACGACAAGGGCGCGCAGACCGTCGTCGTCCAGGTCGGACGACCAAGCACCGATCAGGGAGGCCCCCGATGAGCCGGCTCACCCGTGCCGACCTCGAAGCTCTGCCCAACTACGTACCGGGACGCACGGTGCCCGGGGCGATCAAGCTCGCCTCGAACGAGGTGCCGTACGGACCGCTGCCCGGCGTCGCGGAGGCCGTCGCCGAAGCCGTGTCCGGCGTGCACCGGTACCCCGACATGGGGGTGAACGCGCTGCGCACCGCGCTCGCGGAGCGGTACGACGTCGATCCGGATCGGATCGCCACCGGATGCGGTTCCGTCGCCCTGGCGGAGCACCTGACCCGCGCGGTCACCATGCCGGGCGACGAGATCGTGTACGCGTGGCGGTCGTTCGAGGCGTATCCGATCATCGCCGCGGTCGCGGGGGTGACCAGCGTTCAGGTGCCGAACAGGGAGGACCACGGTCACGACCTGCCGGCGATGGCGGACGCGATCACCGACCGCACCCGGATGGTGCTGGTGTGCAACCCGAACAACCCGACCGGTACGACGGTGACCCGCGACGAGATCGACGCGTTCCTCGACCGGGTACCGGACGAC
This sequence comes from Micromonosporaceae bacterium, assembly GCA_036378155.1. Lineage (GTDB taxonomy): Bacteria > Actinomycetota > Actinomycetes > Mycobacteriales > Micromonosporaceae > DASUXA01. The sequence continues at coordinate 6,647 of DASUXA010000104.1, forward strand.
GTCCTGGTCGTGCTCGACGAGGCGTACCGGGAGTTCGTCACCGACCCGGCGGTGCCGGACGGGCTGGAAACCTACGGCGACCGCCCGAACGTGGCGGTGCTGCGGACCCTGTCCAAGGCGTGGGGGCTCGCCGGTCTGCGGGTCGGGTTCCTGGTCGCCCAGCCGGACGTCGCCGCCGCCGTGCGCAAGGTGGTCACCCCGTTCTCGACGTCCAGCGTCGCGCAGGCGGCGGCGCTCGCCGCGCTGCGCGCCGACGACGAGATGCGCCGCCGCGTCAACCTGGTCATCGCCGAACGCGACCGGTTGCTGCCCGCGCTGCGCAAACTGCTCCCGGAGGTACCGGACACCCAGGCGAACTTCGTGTGGTTGCCGCTCGGCGACCGGTCCGCCGAGTTCGCGGCGGTGTGCGAGCGGCACCGGGTGATCGTGCGCCCGTTCCAGGGCGACGGGGTCCGGGTCACCGTCGGTACCCCCGACGAAGACGACCTTTTCCTCGCGGCGGCGGAGGAGTTCTTCGCCGGCTGAGCCGCGTGTCCTCGACTGAGGATGTCGACCCTCGACCGGCGGCGGAGTCGCTCCGCCGCCGGTCAACTGCCCAGCAGCAGGACCGGCTCCCCACTGGAGAAGTAGCTGCTGTCGACCGAGTTCTCCGGGCCGCGCACCCGTTCGACGGCGACGAACCCGTCACGGGCGTACACGTGTGCCGGTCGCCACCCGGTGCCGACGATCTCCGGCTGCGGGGTGACCCGCGACAACTCGGTACCGTCCAGCGGGTTCACGGTGACCAGCGTCCGCTGCTCGACCAGCACGTAGATGCGCCCCGGCTCGGTGGCGATCAGGGTCGCCGCCGCCCCGTCCCGGCTCTGCCAGGTCCAACCCGGCGCGCCGGTGACCGCGTCGCGAGCGGTGATCACGGTCGGCGTGGTCTGCTCGACGGCGAACCGTCCGACCAGCCACGCCGCGGTCGGGGCGAGCGCGCTCGCCTCGACCGCGGCACCGCCCGGTCCGAGCAGCCATGCCGAGGTACTGGTACGTACCGCCCGGCAATCCGAGTGACCGACGGCGCACGCGATCGGGGTCGGGTCGCCGCCGGACAGCCGCCAGACCGGCCGTGCGGTACCGGTACCGGCGTCGAACAGGTCGACCGTGGTCGGCTGGGCGCAGTCGACGGTCGCGTACGCGCCGTCCACGGTCCAGTCCCGCGACTCGCAGCCCCGCGGACGGCTCCACAGCAGGGCGCCGGAGCCGGCGTCGAACGCACGCACCGTCCCGCCCCACGAGGACAGCACAACCGCGCGACCGTCCGCCGCAGTCGCGGTGAACAGGTGCGCCGGCTGGTACACCACGCCCGCGCCGGTGCGCCGGCTGTTGTACGCCCCGGTCGACCCGACCTCGGCGCGCCACGCTTCGCGCCCGGTACGGGCATCCAGGGCGACCAGCTTGCCGTCCGACCACGCCCCGACCACGACCGGTCCGGGCGCCACCACGACCCCGAGCACCTGCGCCGGCCAGCGCCGGAACGCCCAGTACGGGGTCATCGAGGCACGGGCGTCGACCGGCGCGTCGGCCCAGATCCGCCGCTCGGCGGCGTACACCCGCAGCCGCCGGTCCACGACGAGCGGGGCGTTGGACAGTTGCCCGTAGCCGCGCGGTTCGGCGACGACCGGCGCGGGGTACGGCGCGTCCGCCGGGTCGACGGTCTCGGCGGGCGCCAGTACCCGGTACCCGACGACGATGGTCGCCAGCAGCAGCCCCACCACCGCCCCGGTGATCAGCGGCCAGCTCAGCGCGCCTCGACGACCCGACTCCATCCGCCCACCTCCGCCGGGCACCCTACCGGCGGCGGCTGAGGCACCGCTGGTCGCTCCTCCGCCGGCGCTGCTGATGTACGCACGTCACCGGAGAGGTGAGCGTCCCAGGCGGGCTACCTCGCCGGTGGCGTACCCAATCACGAGCGTGTCGGCGTCAACCGGTACCCCCGTCCGCCGGCGACAAGCCCCGCGTCACAGCACCGCGCAACGCCAGGAGCAGGCAGTGTTCGAACGCGTCCCGCTCGGCGCCGCTGCCGCCGAGCCGCGCGAGCGCGTCCGGTTCGACCAGGTCGACGGCGTGCGACACCGCGTCCCGGTCGCCGACCGCCAGCTCGGCGCAGACCGCCAGCATCGGCAGGACGACCTGCCGGTACACCGGCTCGCGGCGCTGCCCCGTCAGCCGGGTCAGCTCGTCCAACTCGGCGACCTGCCCGGCGGCGGCGAGCAGCAGACCGGCTGCCGTCGCGGACAACGGCGACCCGACCGCGACCAGCCGTGCCGGGTCGCGGCGGACTGCGGCGCGTACCCGGTGCGCCAGGGTCGCGTCGCCCGCGCCCAGGCACAGCCAGCTCGCCGTCGCCAACTCGACGGCGTCGACGCCGAACTCGGGCGAGGCGGGAGTGAGCACGCCGAGCAGGGCGCGGCTGGCGGCGGTACCGTCGCCGGTCGCCAGCCGTCCCACGGCGACATGCCAGGTGACGTGCGCCAGGGCGTACCCCTCGGGTCGGTGCTCGCCGATCCACCGGTCCAGCCAGTCCGCGCCCTGGCGATGCTCGTCGGTCGCGTACGCGACGTGCGCGAACGCGTGTGCGGCGTGCCACGCGCCGGGCTCGGCGGCAAGCGCCCGTTCCGCCAACCGCCACGCCGGGCGTACCTGTCCCGCCTCCGCCAGCCAGGTCGCCAGCACGCCCGGCACCCACCAGTGCGCCTGGTGCGCGGGTAGTACCAGGTCAAGCAGGTCGATCGCGGGTCGCGGACCGGTTTCGCCCCGGTCGACCGAGGCGAGACCCAGGATGATCGCGAGGAGGTCCGAGGGGTACCGGGCGAGATGGGCGCGAGCCTCGACCAACCGCTGCGCCGCCGGTACCCGCACGCATCGGCTGACCAGCGCGATCGTCGCCTGCTCCGGCTCGGACGCGGTACCGGCGTGGCTCCGCGCGGCGGCGAGATGCGGCTCGACCGGACCGCCGAGCAGCAGGTCGAGCAGGGCGAGCCCGGCATGCGCGTACCCGAACGACGGGTCGTCCGCGACCGCCGCGGCGAGGCTCTCGCGCAGCCCGGGGCGCATCAGCATCTCTTGGCGCAGTCCGCGACCGACCAGTTCGCGGGCGGTCGGTCGGGCTCGCGACGCGCTCAGATGGCGCAGTTCGAACACCCGACCAGCCTGCCAGCCCCGACCGCGGACGCGCCGCCCACCGGCGCGGACGTGGGCGCGCCCACCGGACCGGTCAGCGTGCCGCCGCGATCCGCCCGGTGACCTCGCCGAACCCGATCCGGGTGCCGTTCGGACCCGGCGCGGTCGCGCTGATGCTCACCTCGTCGCCGTCCTGCAGGAAGGTCCGCTGGGTGCCGTCGTCGAGCTTCACCGGCTCCTTCCCGCCCCAGGTCAGCTCCAGGAACGAGCCGGTCTGGTCGCGTTCGGGTCCGGAGACGGTACCGGACGCGTAGAGGTCGCCGGTCCGCACCGACGCGCCGTTGACGGTCAGGTGCGCCAACTGCTGCGCGGGCGTCCAGTACAGGGTGCGGAACGGCGGGCGGCTGACCAGCGTGCCGTTCCAGCGCACCTCGAGCGCCAGGTCGTACCCGTACCGCTCGGATTCGCGCAGGTAGTCCTGCACCGGCGGGTCCTGCTCGGGTGCGTCGACGCGGGCGGCGTCGAGCGCGTCCAGCGGTACCACCCACGGCGAGATCGAGGTCGCGAACGACTTGCCGAGGAACGGTCCGAGCGGCTGGTACTCCCACGCCTGGATGTCCCGCGCCGACCAGTCGTTGACCAGGACCACCCCGAACACGTGCTCGCGGAAGCTCGCGGTGTCGACGCGCTCGCCGAGCCGGCTCGGTGCCCCGACGACGAAGCCGACCTCCGCCTCGATGTCCAGCCGTACGCTCGGCCCGAACACGGGGTGGTCGGAGTCCGCCGGTTTGCGCTGACCGCACGGGCGGACGATCTCGGTACCGGACACCACGACGGTCCCGCCTCGCCCGTGGTACCCGATCGGCAGGTGCCGCCAGTTCGGCGTCAGGGGCGGCTGCCCCGGTCGGAAGATCTGTCCCACGTTCCCGGCGTGGTGCTCGGACGAGTAGAAGTCGACGTAGTCGCCGACCGTGACCGGCATCCGGGTTTCCACCTCGGCGAGCGGTACCAGCAGCGGCTCGACCTCCTGCCGCCGGTCGGGCGTGGTGAGCAGGTCGACCAGGCGCTCGCGTACGGCGGTCCACCGCGCCCGACCGAGCGCCATGAAGTCGTTGAGTACCGGTCGGCGCAGGGTGCCCGCCGCGTCGACCAGACCCGCCGCCTCGCACCGGGCGAGGTCGAGCGCGAAGTCCCCGATCCGTACCGCGATGCGCGGCTCTCCGCCGGGGCGGGCGACGACGCCGTACGGCAGGTTCGTCGCGTCGAACAGGGAGCCGTCGGCTCCCGGTACCCACGTCACGATGCGTCCTCCTGGAGTAGCCCGAGCCCAGCCAGGTCGTCGAGCGGTTCCGAGATGCTGCAGGTGCCGTAGCCCAGCCACAGCGGACGGGGCTGGTCGAGCCGGGTGCGCGCCGCCTCGGCGAGCGGCGCCGGCTCGGTCGTCGACAGTGTCCGGGCGACCTCGGCGACCGGCGCGCCGTCGGCGGCTTGTCCGGCGGCGACCAGGATATTGAGGAACCCGTGGTGGGTGAAGCCGGTGTGCCGGTCGGTGTACCGCACCGCGTGGTGCAGCCCGGCGGTCAGCTTGAACGGCAACTCCCGGTCGCGGCACGCGCAGATCACCGCCGCCAGCTCGTCGGGGCTGGGGAACAGTTCGGCGGCGAGCCCGCCGGTGCGGAACTTCGCGGCGATCGCGATGCCGTCCCGCCGGGCGCGCTCGACCTCGTCCAGGGCGGACATCAGGCCCCAGGCCAGCGGAATCTCGGCGTACCCACGCAGGTGCGGACGGGCGGTCAGCAGGTCGAGCAGCGTGCGCAGCCCGGGTTGCGGGTCTTCGCCGCGCTTGGCGACGGCGACCTCGACCTGGCGTACCTCGAGCCGATCGTCCAGCGCGTCGAGGGTCGGTTCGAGCGCGACGCCGGCGTCGGCGATCACCGCGATCGCGAGCCGTTCCTGGGCGCCGAGCAGGTGCGGTACGGCGCGCAGCGCGGACGCCGGGAGCAGCAGCGGACCGATCAGGTCGCGGTACCACGCGGTGCGGTGACGCCGGTGCGCCGCCACCGCCTCGGGCAGCGGCGCGCTGCCGGGTGGGAACACCGCCGCGTCGTCGACGAGTCCGCGGAGCAGGGTGGGTACCTGTGTTGACACGGTCACTCAACCTAGCGGAAGCTACGAGTAACGGACAATAACGCCCGATTATCGGACGCGCTCTCTGAGCCGGTACACCGCGCAGGAGGCCGAGGATGCCGTACTACCGCCGCGTCGGCGACGTGCCGCCGAAGCGACACACCCAGTTCCGTCAGCCGGACGGCAGCCTGTACGCCGAGGAGCTGATGGGTCAGGAGGGCTTCTCCTCCGACTCGTCGCTGCTGTACCACCGGCACCTGCCCACCGCGATCGTGGCCGCCGAGGAATTCGACCCGCCCGCCTGGTCGCGGATCGCCAACCGCCCGCTCAAGCCGCGCCACTTCCAGACCCACAAACTCGACGCCGGCGGGGCGGACCCGATCCTCGGTCGACAGCACCTGCTCGCCAACGACGACGTACGGATCTCGTACGCGGTCGCCGACCAACCCAGTCCGTTGTACCGCAACGCCATCGGCGACGAGTGCGTCTACGTCGAAGCGGGCACCGCCCGCATCGAGTCGACCTTCGGCGTGCTCGAGGTCGGCGAAGGCGACTACGTGATCATTCCGACCTCGGTCATCCACCGGATCGTGCCGACCGGCGACCAGCCGCTGCGCACCCTCGCGATCGAGGCGACCGGGCACATCGGACCGCCCAAGCGGTACCTGTCGGTGCGCGGGCAGTTCCTCGAACACGCCCCGTACTGCGAGCGCGACCTGCGCGGACCGGGCGAGCCGCTGGTGGTCGACGGTACCGACGTCGAGGTGCTGGTCCAGCACCGGCGCGGCTGGACCCGGTACGTGTACGCCAATCACCCGTTCGACGTGGTGGGCTGGGACGGTTGCCTGTACCCGTGGGCGTTCTCGATCCACGACTTCGAGCCGATCACCGGACGGGTCCACCAGCCGCCGCCGGTACACCAGACCTTCGAAGGTCCGAACTTTGTGATCTGCTCGTTCGTCCCGCGCAAGGTGGACTACCACCCGCTGGCGATCCCGGTGCCGTACAACCACCACAACGTCGACTCGGACGAGATGCTGTTCTACACGGGCGGCAACTACGAGGCGCGGCGCGGCTCCGGCATCGAGCAGGGCTCGATCTCCCTGCACCCCGGCGGTTTCACGCACGGTCCGCAGCCCGGTGCGGTCGAACGGGCGATCGGCGTCGACTACTTCGACGAACTGGCTGTCATGGTCGACACCTTCCGCCCGCTCAACCTGTGCGAACCGGCCCTGGCCTGCGAGGACACCGGGTACGCGTGGACCTGGGCGCGCCGGTCGCGTCCGTCCCAGGAGGGCACCGACACCGCGACCGGATGATCGGCTACCGCTGATCGGTTACCGAATGATCGGTTACCGGGTGATCACCTTGTCCGGCATCAGCCGGCAGACCACCCGGACGGTGTCCGCGGGCTCCTTCTGCCACGGGCGGCCGCTGTACTTCATCGACAGCTCGTCGATGAGCGCCCGGCCGCCCTCCTCGGTCATCGTGACCCGCCCCCGCACCTCGACGTACTGGTACGGGTTCTCGGGGTCGAAGAAGCAGACCGAGGCGCGCGGGTCGCGGGCGAGATTGCGCGCCTTGCGGCGAGCCTTGGTGGTGGACATCAGGATGTCGTCGCCGTCCCGCGTGACCCAGACGATGCTGCTGTGCGGGGATCCGTCGGGGTTGATCGTGGTCACGGTGACGTAGGTCGGCGCGTCCAACAGACGCTTGGCAAGGTCAGGCAGTGGTACCGACATGTCTCGATCATGCCAGCCCCGTTCGTCGACCCGCCGCTCGCGAGAACGTGGCGCGCGGCACGCCGCACCGATCGTCGAGCGTCGTCGTTCGTTCCGTCAGGTGGAACAAACTGGTGTTTATGGCAAAACGGCACATAAACAATTTGATCATCGTAGCGTGGCGGCCAGACCCATGACCCATGAGGGAGACATTCGTGAAGAGTGCTGCTCGTTTGGTCGCCGCCGCCACGGGCGCCGTCGCGCTCGCCCTGACCGGCTTACCCGCCTACGCCGCCGACTCGATGACCACGATCGCCCGCGGGCTCGACAATCCCCGCGGGCTCGCGTTCGCCCCCAACGGCGCGCTGTACGTCGCCGAAGCGGGACGGGGCGGCGCGGGACCGTGCCTGCCGGGTCCCGAGGGAGGCAGCGTCTGCTTCGGTACCTCGGGCGCGGTGACGCAGATCCGGAACGGATCGCAGAGCCGGGTGCTCACCGGCCTGTCGTCGCTGGCGAACCCCGACGGGACCCAGGCGATCGGGCCGTCCGACGTTTCGTTCCAGGGCGGCGGAAACCTGTACCTCACCGTGGGGCTCGGCGCGAACCCGGCGGCGCGCGCACAACTCCCCGCGATCGGACAACAGACCGCAGGGTGGCTGCTGCGCGGGCGGATCGCCCAGCACGACTGGACCCAGAGCGCCGACATCGCCGGGTACGAAGCCCGCGCGAACCCGGACGGCGGCGCACCCGACAGCAACCCGAACTCGGTGCTCGCCGTGCCCGGCGCCCGCGTCGTCGTCGACTCCGGCGGCAACGACCTGGTACGGGTAACCGCCAACGGGCGGATCTCGACGCTGGCGGTGTTCCCCACCCGTACCTTCCCGGCGCCGCCCGCGCTCGGCATGCCGCCCGGCGCCACGATCCCCGTCCAGTCCGTGCCGACCTCGGTGGTACGCGGACCCGACGGCGCGTACTACGTGGGCGAACTGACCGGGTTCCCGTTCCTGCCCGGTATCGCACGCGTCTGGCGGGTGGTACCGGGTCACGCGCCCGAGGTGTACGCCTCGGGATTCACCAACATCATCGACATCGGGTTCGATCAGCGCGGCAGGCTGTACGTCCTGGAGATCGCGCGTAACGGACTGCTGTCCGGCGACCCGACCGGCGCGCTGATCCGTGTCGACAGGGGCGGCACCCAGCACGTCGTCGCCAGTACCGGGCTGACCACCCCGGCTGGTCTCGCCCTGCGGGGCGGATCGGCGTACGTGTCCAACTGCGGCACCTGTGCGGGCACCGGAAGCGTGGTCCGCATCGCGCTGCACTGACCTGCCGCGACGGTCCGACGGCGCCGATCCCGGCGCCGTCGGACCGTCGGTGTCACGGCTCGACCCGGATCACGGCTCCGCCGACCTCGGCACGGGCGGCTTCGGGGTAGGCGGCGCGGACTCGTCGCGCGGCTCGCCCGGCTCCCCGGTACCGCCCGGCTGATCCTCGTCGCCCCGTACCGTCACGAAGTCGTCGGCAGCGCCGCGCTCCTCGCCGCGTACGGAGACGAAGTCCTCAGCGCCGCCGCGCTCCTCCTCGCCCTCGCCACCGCGTGCCGACACGAAGTCCTCGGCGACGCCGCGCTGCTCGCGTCCGGTACCGGCATCGGCACTCTCCTGCGCGGGCTGTTCGCCCGAGGAGACCAGGGGTTCGAGGACCTGCTCCTGCGCCCGCGTCGCCTGCCTCGCGCTGATCTCGCCGGACGCCGCCGCCTCCTCGATCTCCTCCAGCCGCCGCCGAACCCGGGCAGGGTCGTACAACTCCTCGTTGGCGCGCTGTTCGAGCACCCGCGCCAGGCTGATCACGCCTCGCATCGGCGCCAGCGGCAGGGTCAGGACGAACGAAACCAGACCCATGTCACTGCGGTGGCGCGGGAGGCTGGACGAAGTCGTACGGCGCGACCGGGCCGAGCAGCCGCAACGTCACCCGCCCGTCCCAGTCGGCGGCGACGCGCTGCAGGGCGTTCTCGAAGTCCGACTGCCGCTCACGCTCCACGAGGAAAGCGATGTTGGCGGTGTCGAACTCGTTCGACGGCGGTCGTACCGCGTTGGCGACGACGACCGACTCCACTGCTTCGATCAGCTTCTGGGTGTCCTCGGTCCGTTTCGCTTCGACCGCCTGCGCGATCATCTGCCCGAGTTGGATGCGCTCGTCGCGGGTCGCCTCTTCCGGCTGCCCGGCGAGGCGTTCGCGAAGCTGCGCGACAGTGGGGTTCTCCGACAACACCTCGCCCACCACCGCGCGTTCGACGTACTTGGCGCGCACGAGGTACTCGAAACGCCCCTCGATCTCGCGCAACGCCCTGGCGAATTCGTCGCCGTGCGGTGTGAGCAGCTCGTCCAGTACCGCTTCGCGGCTCGCCACGACCGCGCCGAAGCGGATGGGCAGTACCGGCGCCTTGGCGGCCACCCCGTCGAGCAGGCGTTCGTGAGCCAGCAGGTCGTCGGGACGTCCGAGCGGACGATCGACGTCGACCTGGCTCACCAGGGCGGCGACGTCACCGTGCCGCACCACCTCGACCTTGCCGGGCGGGTCGCCGACCGCGGGGGCGCCGCTGTTGATCTCGACGTCCTTGGTCGTGATGCCGTAGATGTACCAGCCGACCCGCTGCTGACCCGGCTGCGCCTGACCGGTCTGCGCAGACGCCGACATCGTCACTCCCCTTCCCCTGACCGTTGCCGACCGGGTTGCGCGAGTTGCTGCACCTGGTCGGTCAGTTCGTTCAGCTTGTCGGTCACGCCCTCGATCGCGGCCTGGCCCTTACCCTGCTCGACACCCTGCTGCTGATTGCCCTGCTGTTGTCCTCCGTGGAGGAGGTCGGGCAGACCTTGCGAGTTGCCGCTCTGGGCGAGATCCAGTCGGTTCGCCGCTTCGGCGAAACGCAGATATGTATCGACGCTCGCTATGACAATGCGCGCGTCGATCGTCAACAATTCGATTCCAATCAGCGATACGCGAACGTACGCGTCTATCACGAGACCTTTATCGAGAATGGTGTCCACGACGTCGGCGAGGCTCGACGAACTCGGTCGATCGATCGCGCCACCGCCGCCGCCTGAGGTCTGGACAGTCATGTCATCACTCCTCCACAGGGCCGCTCACCGGCTGTACGCCCTGGTCACTCGCGGTGTCCGGCGACGGGTGCGACCATGCGCCGCGCAGCGCCGACATCCGGTGACAGAACCACCGTCGAGGCGATCCGGTCGCCGATGAGCGGTTTCGACCCGAAGGATCGAACAAATCCGCTTTGCGCTTCCCACCGCCGTTCGTGGTGGTCCGGATACCCTGGCCCGCTGTACCCAAACCTCGACAACAAAGCGTCCAACTCAGCGTGACACTCGGGCGGCTATTCGCGACCGGAAATCGGCAATCGCGTCATTGGGGAGGGACCAGAAGCGCGACGGCGACCGCCGCGAGACCCTCGCCGCGTCCGGTGAGACCGAGCCCGTCGGTCGTGGTACCGGTGACCGACACGGGCGCGCCGACCGCCTCGCTCAGCACCCGGCACGCTTCGTCCCTGCGCTTGCCGATCTTCGGGGCGACGCCGATCACCTGGACCGACACGTTCCCGATCTCGAACCCGGCGGCGCGTACCCGGCGGGCGGTCTCCGCGAGCAGCGTGGTGCCGGCCGCGCCGGCCCACTCGGGACGGTCGGTACCGTAGTTCGAACCGAGATCGCCGAGTCCCGCCGCGGACAGCAGCGCGTCGCATGCCGCGTGCGCCGCCACGTCCCCGTCGGAATGCCCGGCAAGACCGTCGACGCCCTGCCACAGCAGCCCGGCGACCCAGCACGGACGACCGGCGGCGAAGGCGTGCACATCGGTACCGACACCGACCCGGGGGACGATCACCAGGCGACGGTACCGCGAGCGGCTGCCTCACCGGCGAACGCCCTCGGTACCCACGTCGGGCAGGCACGACGGTGTGGGCTGCCTCGCCGCAGCCCACACCGTCTGCCCTGGTCAGGACTCCTGCGACGCCATCTCAGGCTGACGCTGTTCGCCCTGGGGCTGCTGTTCACCCTCGGGTTTCTCGCCCTTGGGCTTCTCGCCCTGAGCCTGCTGCTCGCCCTGGGTCTTCTCGCCCTCCGGTTGCTGCTCGCCCTGAGCCTGCTCAGCCTTGGGTTCCTGCCCGCCCTGAGCCGGCTGAGGCTGCTCCTCACCCTGCGGCTGCTCGCCCTGAGCCTGCGCCTGTTCGCCCTCCTGGGGCTGCGCCTGCTCCGGCTGCTGTTCCGCCCGACCGGTGGCTTCCTCGGGCTGCTTGACGACCTCGGCATCGCGGATCTCGCCGCGCCACTCGCCCGTCGCCTCCCCGCTCATGCTGACGAAGCGCCGGAAGTGCTTCAGGTCGAGCCTGGTACGCCGACCACCGGCACGCCACAGGTTGCCGGTCTTCTCGAAGAACCCGGCCGGGTAGTACTCCATCACCAGGATCACCCGGGTCAGGTCGTCGGCGAGCGGGTGGAACGAGACCACGCCCTTCGTGGTGCCCTTGGCGCCCTCACTGGTCCACTTGATCTTCCGATCCGGTACCTGCTCCAGCGTCGTCGCCTTCCAGCTCCGCCTGGACAGGAACACCTTCACCCGCCAGTTCGACTCGGTCTCGCTGGTCGCGTCGACGTTCTCGACGCCCTTCATGAACTTCGCGAACTCCGGGTACTGCGTCCACTGGTTGTACACGACGTCCACCGGCAGCCCGACGTCGATCTGCTCCTCGATGTTGGTGACCTTCAGCTGCCCGCCGCCACCGCCGCCGCGCTTGAACGCCGACTTGACCTTCTCCTTCATACCGGTCATCGCCGCGCCGACCGCGGCGCGTCCCGGCGACTTACCGTCCTTGAGTTGTTCGAGGCCCTTCCCGACGGCTGCCCCCAACGGACCTCCGCCGTCCGCGCCCTCGCCGGTGTTTCCGGGGAGCAACTTCCGCGCCAGTTGCCCGACCACTTGCTCGCCCTTCGCCACCGCGTAGTTCTTCGCCTGGTCGGTCAGCCTGCCGACCACCGGGCTGCTGAGCACCGACTGCAGGACACCGCCGCCTTTTTCCTCGGACTCGGACATGTCACGGCTCCCTCGTCACCCGGCGACCGGCTGGGCCTGCTCAGCATGCTGAGCCTGCTCGCCGCCCTGCTGCTCACCCTGCTGCTCCCCCTGCTGGGCCTGTTCGCCATCCGGCGGTGTGCCCTGATCGCTCTGCTGCTGGGGTTGCCCGGTCTGCTGCTGAGCCTGCTCGCCCTGCTTCTCACCCTGTTGTTGAGCCTGCTCGCCCTGCTTCTCGCCCTGTTGAGCCTTCTCGCCGCCCTGCTGAGCCTGCTCCTCCGCCTCGCCGGTCTTGCCCTGACCGGGAAGTTGCCGACCGAGCTTCTGTACCTGCTCCTGGGCCTGTTCCCCGGCTTGCCCAGCCTGTTCGGTCACCTCGCCCTGCACGCTCTCCAGTTGACTGGTCAGCTTGGCGGTGCGCTCCTGCAGTGAATCCGCCAAACCTGCCACCCTCGCTTCGACGGCGGCGACCGCGGCCTTGCGCGCCGCGTCCAGCAACGGTTCGCGCAGTTGAGTGGTGAGCTTCGTCAATTCGGGCGACGTCGCGATCCGCTTGACGCTGTCGCGCGCGATGCCCCCGGCTGCCGAACCGTTCAGCCACATGGCGAACCGCACGGCTGCCTTCGCCTTCTTGGTGCGACCGAGGAGGTACCCCCCGACCAGGGCCGCACCGATCTTCGCCCTATCTGCCACCTTGTCCCCCGTGAAATTACGCGTATCACCAACCCCAACGGCTAGCGTCACGCCGCCCCCGCAGGTCGTCTGCCGCGATGAAGTCGACCGCCGGCAGTGGTCCCACGTACTCCATGCGGTACCCGTCGCCAAGATCCTTACGCAGCGCCGCGACCGCTGCGTCGAGAATGCGCAGTTCGTCGGCGCGTACCAGGAACGCGTGGCGGCTCGTCGTCGGAGCGTCGGTCGGCAACCGGACCTCAGCCACCACGAGCGGTCGCAGCGCTTCGGCGATGCGGTCGTCGCGTACCTCGGCGCGTTCGGCGAGCGCGTCGTTGACGCGCTCACCGAGTTCGATCCGGTACGCGAGATCCGCCCCGTCGGCGTACCGCGCTTCCTCGCGCAGTTCCGGCCACGTCGCGACCACGTCGCGCAGTTCCCGATCCTCGTCCACGTCCACCGTCAGCCGGACCTCGACCAGTCCGTCCAACTCGTCCAGCGAGGCGACCGCATCGTCGACGACCGGGTCGAGCAGTTCATCGCGGATCGCGGCGTCCTCGGGCGCGACCGTACCGAACCGGACCGGCAGCACCGGACCCGTCCGGACCAGCGCGGTCAGTACGTCGAAGTGCCGCACCGCGTCTTCGTCCTCGGGTTCGAAGTCGTCGGCGACCTCGCTCACCACCGCCGCGATCGGACCGGACGCGACCAGGCGCACCTCGCCCGGCGGGTCACCGACACCGACGAGGTGCTCCGGCGCGGCGTGGCCGGCCCGGACAATCGCGTACACGTGCAGGAACGGCACCGCTGCCTCCCGGTGTCGTCAGCGCTGGGGTGGCCGGCGCTCAGCCGGTACACCCCGTCCCGGTTCCCTGCCGGCGGGCTTCGCCGACTCCCGCCTCCCCGTGCCGCCGCCCGGGGCACTGCCGCCGCGCCCGGACGCACTGCCGCCGCGCCCGGTGGACGTACCGCCGCCCTCGGCGGGCGCCTCGTTCGCCGAGGCTCCGGCGGGTTCAGCGGCTCGGGCGGACCCGGCGGGTTCGGTGGATTCGGCGGGTTCGGCGCGCTCGTCGTCCGGCTCGTCGCTGCGGAACCGGTCGACCAGTTCGGACGCGGTCTCCTTCACAGCGGCGAGCGGGCCGCGGCTGCCGGTGTCCGCCGACTCCTGCTGCTCGTCCTGCTCGTCCTGATCGTCGTCGCTGCGGAACCGGTCGACCACGTCGGACGCGGCGTCCTTCATGCTGGCGATCACCCCGCGACCGCCGCCCCCGCCGCGCCCGGAGCGGCGCTGCCGCGAGTCGTCGTCGCCCCGGAATATGCCGACCACGTCGGACGCGGTGTCCTTCACGGTCTCCTTCGCGCCGGCGAGCGCGCCCTTCGTCTTCGCCTTCGCCGCGCCCTCGGTGACTCCCCGCATCAGCCCGGGCAGGCCGGGTGCCTGCTCCCCGGAGCCCAGTTCGAGGCGGTTCACCGCCTCGGCGAAGCGCAGGTACGTGTCGATGCTCGCGATCACGATCCGCGCGTCGATCGTCAGCAGTTCGATACCGACCAGCGTCACCCGGACGTACGCGTCGATGACGATGCCCTTGTCGAGAATGACGTCGAGCACTTCGGCGAGACCGCCGGGGCGTTCCGCCCGGGCTGCCGGCTGTCCTGAGGTGGATACAACGCTCACCGGTCACCCGCCTTCGCGTCGGTTCTGGTCGGTCGGGTAGCCCTGGTCGAGTCCGCGAATGTCCAAGGGCAGGGCGAGGTCGCGCTCGGAGACTCCGAAGACGTCGCGCAGCTCGGCGAACCGCTGGTCCAGCGCCATCAGGGCGAGCCCCAGCCGCTCCACCTCCTCGTCGGTCAGGTCTCCGCCGTCGACGCGACGCAGCGCCTGGCGTTCCACGAGTTGGCGCACGATCTCCAGCAGCGCGAGGACCAGTCGCCCGAGTCCCTCGCCGAGCTGGTCCGCGTCGATGTCGAGCCGCGCCGGATGCCGGCCGGTCGGCGGAGTGCTCACCGCTCCTCCCGTCCCTGGTTCAATGATGTCTGGACCGCGATCAGCAGGAGCCGTACATCGAGGTAGATCAGGTCGATTCCGGCAAGCGAGATCACGATGTCCCCGCTCACCACCACTCCCCGGTCGACGACCCGGTCGAGCAGATCGACGAGATCGGCGGTACCGGCATAACGCACCGGTGTCCGCGTATCAGTCATCCGCGGTCTCCCGTGGGCGGGCGAACGAGTACGGCGGCCACGGACCCGTCACCCGCAATGTCAACCCTTCCACGTGGAGGCGTTCTCCGAGGTCGTACGCCGTGTCCAGGAACCGCTCCTGGTCGCTGCCCGGGACCAGGTACACCTCGTCGAGCAGGACGCCCGATTCCCGTCCGGTACCCGGGACCGACTCGACGGCGACCTCGGACAGCGCGCGGTGGACGTCCTCGACTACCTCGGCGCGCTGTTGCCGACGCCGCTCGGCGCCGGCGAACTGCTCGCGGCGGCGGGCGAGGTACGCCGTGCCCGGCTTTTCCCCGGCTGGGGAGTCGACGCCTCGCGCCTGGTCACCGCTCCCCGCGCCGGTTGTCTCCTCGCTACCCGACTCGGCGACCTTGACACCCCATTCGAAGCATTTCCGCAGGCGAGCGAGCGTCTGCCGGAAGTCGTCCGCCCGGCTCGTCACGAACTGGGCAGCGGCGTCCCGATCGGTCAGCACGGTGCCGAGGCGGAACGGGAGCACCGAACCGCTGCTGTCCATCGCCGCCCGGACCACCGCGTCGTGCCGTTCCGCCAGCGCGCCGAGCGACATCGGGTCCGTCGCCGGGTCGTTCAGCGCCGCCAGGTCGTCCAGGTCGACCTCGCTGGCGACGAGCGACAGGTCGGCGACCGGTATCAGGTCGACCGGGGCGCCGGCGACGCCGGTGGGTTCGCTGATCGTCGGGGTGGCCGGCACGACGGCGTACACGTAGATGCCCGTCCTGCTCACGTCACCGGCGCTCCTCCGACTCGATACCGGCGCGCTGCTGCGACTCGATCTCCGTAGCCGACTCGACGTCGACGGGCGGCTCGACGTCGACGGGCGGCTGGGCGTTCGTGCCCGCCGACTCGATGCGCCGTTCCAGGTCGGCGACCCGCTGTTCGAGTTCCCTGTTGCGCTGCTGGAGATCGTTGGCGTTGCTGTTGAGGAACGGGTCGCGCTTCCACCAGTCGATGCCCATCTGCTGGGCGGTCTCCGCCGACGCGATGATCAGCCGTACCTTGAGCGTGATCAGCTCGATGTCCAGGATCTGTACGACGATGTCGCCCGCGACCACGATGCCCGCGTCGAGCACCCGTTCGAGGATGTCGGCGAGCGAATCGGTACGACCACCGCCGCCGTACCTCGCCACCCCGCCCGAAAGGCCACGCGACCGGCGTGGCTCAGGTTCGGTCGTCATCACACCCCCGTCACGCGGGGTCCGTGGCGTTACGGGTGAAGCGCCGCAACCGCTGGTACGACGTGACGTGCCCGGCGAAGTCGGTATCCACCTGGTACGTCGCGAGCACGCTGCTGGTTGCCGGTACCCGCTCCAGCTCGACGACATCGACCAGCAGCGACCAGCCGTCGTCCTCCGGTCGGGCGCCGGTGAGCCGGTCCAACTGGTACCCGCTGAGATCGGCGAACTCGGCGAGAGCCGCCCGCGCCACATCCGTGAGTCGGCGGCGCGCCTGTTCGGTCGCCGGAGCACTCTGATCAGGCGTCATCCGTGCTAGGTACCACAGCGGCCCGAAGATATGCACTGAAATCGGCACAAGGCGTGAATATGTTGCGGGTCACATGACTCCTGCCGACCGTCGCCCGACCTATCGTGGACGACGTGCCGTCACGGTTCCCTGTCCTCGCCTCGCGCCGGCTGCCGCTGCCCGCGATGCGGTTCGGCGCGCTCGTCGTGCTGGTCGCCGCGCTCGCCGCGATCATGCTGACGATGGGACCGAGCCGGCACCAGATGATCGCCGCCGTCGCCGGGAGCCCGCTCGCACCCGCCGTGGCGGTGCTCGGCGGAGCCGCGCTCGCCGCGGCGCTCGCCCCGCGCACCGCGCTGGCGTTCGTCGGCGGGGCGCTGTTCGGCGCCGCGCACGGCGGGCTGTACACGGTCGTCGGCGTCACCCTGGGCGCGGCGCTCGCGTTCGGCGTCGGGCGGTACCTCGGTCGGGACTTCGTCGCCGACGGTCTGCGCGGACGGCTCGCGGCGATCGAGGCGTCGGTGACCCGGCGGGGCATGGTGGCGGTGGTCGTCGCCCGGCTGATTCCGCTGGTCCCGTTCGGCGTGTCGAACTACGCGTTCGGTACCACCGCGATCCGGTTCCCGACATTCGTCGCGGGCACCCTGCTCGGTGCCGCGCCCGCCACCTTCGCGTACGCGGCGCTCGGCGCTTCGACCGCGCGCGGGAGTACCACCGGGACCATGATCGCGGGTGCGTCGGTGATCGCGCTCGGGGTCGCGGGCAGCATCGGAACGTTTCTGGTGTGGCGTCGCCGACCGCAGCGCGTCGCCGTGCCGGAGCTGCGCGCCGATGCTCCGGTCAGCCCGAACGGGCCAGCAACGCCTCCGCTATCGCCAGGTCGAACGGACGGGTGATCTTCAACGCCGCCTCGTCGCCGGCGACGGTCGCGACCGGTACCCCGATCTTCTCGGCGAGCCCCGCGTCGTCGGTCAGGTCGTCCACGGCCGCCTGGTGCGCCGCGACGAGGACGTCGCGGCGGAAGCCCTGCGGGGTCTGTACCGACCGCAGTACCGCCCGGTCGACGGTGGCGACGACACACCCGTCGTCGCCGACCTGCTTGATCGTGTCGACCACGGGCAGCACCGGTACCACCGCCCGCTCCCCAGCGCGGATCGCGGCGGCGATCCGGTCGACCAGGGCGGGCGGCGCGAGCGCCCGGGCCGCGTCGTGGACGAGGACGATGTCGAAGGCGCCCGGTACCGCGTCGAGCGCGGCACGCACCGACGCTTGCCGGGTGGCTCCGCCCGCCACCACGGTCACCGGCGCGACCGGGGCGAGGAGCACGCGGACCGCGTCGACGGCGTCCGGTGGCGCGGCGACCACGAGGCAGCCCACGCATTCCGCCGCGGCGAGTCGGCGTACCGCGTGCACGAGCAGCGGTTCGCCGCCGAGGGTACGCAGCGCCTTCGGCCCGCCCGGACCGAGACGTACGCCCATTCCCGCCGCAGGAACGAGGACCGCGACGTCACCACGCAGTCGCAGGTGCGCGGTCACGTCGCGGTCCTCAGTCGGGTCTGTTCGAAAGTCGAGCCGTCAGGCTTCGGCGAGCACCTTGTCGAGCAGGGTCTCGGCCTCGTCCTTGGTGCTCTTCTCGGCGAGCGCCACCTCGCCGACGAGAATGTCGCGCGCCTTGGCGAGCATCCGCTTCTCGCCCGCGGACAGGCCGCGCTCGCGCTCACGACGCCAGAGGTCCCGAACGACCTCGGCGACCTTCAACGGGTTACCGGACGCCAACTTCTCGAGGTTGGCCTTGTAACGCCGCGACCAGTTGGTCGGCTCCTCGGTGTGCGGAGCGCGAAGTACATCGAAGACCTTCGTCAGGCCTTCCTCACCGACCACCTCGCGCACACCGACAATCTCGGCATTTTCCGCGGGCACCCGCACCGTCAGGTCACCCTGAGCGACCCTGAGGACGAGGTACTGTTTCTCCTCACCCTTGACGATCCGGGTCTCGATTGCCTCGATGAGTGCGGCCCCGTGGTGGGGGTAGACAACGGTCTCGCCGACACTAAAAACCATAGGTTCGAAACCCCTTTCGCTGTGTCTAGGGTAACACGCGACGCAACCATCGGCCCATCCTCCGCGTCAGCATCAGTGCTGCTCAGCCCACGTGTGAGTCGGCTTTCTCCGGCTTGACACGAAGCTGAGAACGTGATTCAGCTACTCTGCGTTATCCATAGGTGACGGGATCGGATGTACGGGGCGGCGCCCACCCCAGCCCCGGACGCCCGCGCGCAGCCCGTGCGCGGTGCGATGCGCTGATCGTTTCAGCGGGTCGGCGAGGGGTACCCGGGTGCTGGCACTCGCTCTGGCGCTTACGGTCGTAGTGCGAGAGAGTGGAAGTCAGGCGCTGAGGGAGACAACCATGAGCTCGCGAAGCGGAGACAACGACGGCCGGCCGCCGGACGGTGGGGGCCTGCCCGACCTGCCTCCGGAGTGGGGCTCGTTGGTGATCCCCGACGACCCGCGCGAGCTCGCCGGCGAAGCCAACGAGGTCCGTCGCCAACTGCGCCGCCAGGCGCGCAGAAACCGGTGGCGGCGCCGGCTGCGGCTGCCGGCACGGACCGTCCGGTCGTACGACGACAACTCCGCGCTCGGCGTTCCCCTCCTGATCATGGCGATCGCCATCATGGCGACGCTGACCAGCCTGTTCGCGATCGTATGGCCGGGAGACACGAACCGACCCCTGCTGCACGGCACCACCGTGGTACCGCTGGCGACCGCGCCCGCCGACCTCCCGGACATCACCCTCGTCGGGAAGTCCAACCAGCCGGTACGACTGCACGAGTCGCTGCCCGCCGTCGTGCTGCTCGTCGACGGATGCGACTGCGGCAAGTTGGCGGAGGCGACCCGCGAGGCGGTACCGGCCGGAGTCACCGTGTTCGCCGTCGCCCGCAGCGACCCGGCGACCACCCTGCCGCCCGGTACCCGGGTCCGCAGCGCCGCCGACCCGGAGGGCGCGCTGGCCGCGATGTACCGCCCGAGCAGCACCACGCCGGGCACCGCGACCGCGCTGGTGGTACGCGGCAACGGCAGCGTCGCCTCGGTGGTCGGCGGAGTGAGCAGGGTGGACGACCTGCGCGCCCAGCTCAAGGAGCTGCGCTGACCGAAAGCGGCGCGGTCGCGGCGGTTCCGTCAGCCCTCGCCGAGCAGCGCGGAGTACAGCGTGAGCCCGGGCCCGAACGCGAGCAGCACCACGCGCCTCGGGTCAACGGAGCGACGCAGCCGGTCCAGGATCATCAGCACCGTCGGCGACGAGCAGTTGCCGTGGGTGGCAAGTGTGCCGCGCGACGCGGCGAGCGCCGGATCGGGTAGGGCGAGCCGGTCGGCGACCACGTCCAGGATGCGCGGCCCGCCGGGGTGTACCGCCCAGCCGTCGATCTGGTCGCGGGTCATGCCGTGCCGCGCCAGCAAGGTGTCCACGAGGGGTGCGACGTGCGCGGACAGCACATCCGGTACCCGGGGCGACAGCCCCATCCGGAAGCCGAGGTCGGTGACGTCCCAGGTCATGTGGCCGGCGGTCGCCACGTCGGTGACCGAAGCGACGTCGTGGACCAGATGCTTGTCGGAACCGGGCAGCAGTACCGCCGCCGCGGCGGCGTCGGAGAACAGGGCGTGCGCCACGATCTGTTCGGTGTCCGCCGCCGAGGGCTGCACGTGCAGGCTGGTCAACTCGGCGCAGAGCAGGACCGCCGGACGACCGCGCGAGCGTACGTAGTCGGTCGCCGCGCCCAACCCAGGCAGCGCCGCGTAGCAGCCCATGTGCCCGATGAACAGGCGCTGGGTGTCGGCGGGCATGCCGAGATCACGGGCCAGCAGGATGTCGAGGCCCGGCGTGACGTACCCGGTACAGGAGCACACGACGAACATGCCGACGTCGGCGGCGTCCAGCCCGGCGGCGGCGAGGGCGTCCGCCACCGCCGCCTTGCCCAACGGCAGCGCCTCGACCAGGTACCGCTCCATCCGGCGTGCGGTCGGCCACCCGGTCACGTCCTCGACCAGCGGGTTCACCGCGCCGTGCCGGGTGTCGACCCCTGCGTTACGGAAGATCCGCTCCGCGATCGCACGCTGCACGCCCTGGTAGTGCCGGGCGAAGAAGCCGTGCCAGAGGTCGTCCTGCCCGATCGCCGGCGGGTGGGCGACACCCAGCCCGGCGAGGCTCACCCGGTGGTCGACGCTCACCATCGCGGTGCGGCTCCGTCCCTGTCCGGGTCGCCGCCGAGCGCGGCGACACCGAGCCAGTCGGCGCATACGTCGGACGTGGCGGGCTGCAACGATCCGCAGCGGGCGTCGCGGTACAGCCGCTCCAACGGGTGCCCGCGACGCGAGGCGGAGGTGCCCGCCGCCTCGAGCATCGAGGCGGCGACGTCGGCGGCGGTGGTACCGGCGAGCAGCTTCGCCCGCCACACCCAGCGGCGGGTCTCCTCGTCCGTGGGCGCCTCGTCCACCCGGCGCGCCGCCTCGTCGACGACCAGCCTCGCCGCCGCGACCGCCGCGTCGGCGCGACCGATCCGCGCCCGTACGTTCGCCAGCCCGCCCAGGCCGCGCGCGGTGACGTGCTCGACGGCGGCGTCCACGGCGGCGCGCGCCACCCCGACGTACACCGCCGCGTAGCTCGCCACCAGCCAGTGCGGCATGAGCTGGGCGAACCACAGGGCGAGACCCTCCACGCCGCCGAGCAGCGTGTCGCGGGGTACCCGGACGTCGAAGTAGACGTCCTGCGACCAGGTGGCGCGCATGCCGAGCGAGTCCCAGGTGCGCTCGACCGTGATGCCGTCGGTGTCCGCCGGTACCAGGAATTGCGACACGGTTTCCGGGTCGCCGGCCGATCGAGCGGCGACCAGGTACCCGTCGGCGTACCCGGCGCCCGACACGAACGCCTTGGCGCCCTTGATCCGGAAGGTGTCGCCGTCCGCGGTGTACTCCGTCGCCAGCTTCGACAGCCGGGACCCCGCGCCCCGCTCGCTCATCGCGACCGCGTAGAACGCGCCCGCCGCCGCCCGGCGCAGGATCTCGTCGCGGGCGTCGAAGAAGTCGTCCGGTACCCCGATGACCGAGGCGAATTCGCGCGGGATGCCGGCGAGCGCTCCGGTGACCGACGCGTGCATGTTGAACACGAGGGCCGTCGCGCCGCTGCCCCGCGCCAGTTCCGCCGCGACCGAGGCGTAGTCGGCGAAGCCCGCCCCGTACCCGCCGAGCGCGGCGGGCACCATCAGCCCGAACAGTCCTGCCTCGCGCAGGTCGGCGAAGTCCGCGACCGGAAATTCGCCGTCCCGGTCGTAGTCCTCGGCTCGCGCCGCGAACCGCGGCGCGAGCCGACGCGCGTGCGCCAGCGCTTCGCGGTCGGCGGCGCCGACCCCGGACCCGGGGGTCACCGGGCGACCCCGTCGCTCACGCCTGCGTCGGTCGCGCCCCGCTTGACGCCGATCGCCTGGTACAGCACGGCGGTCGTGAACGTCGGCACCATCGGTACCTCCCCACGCCTGGTCACCAGCCATCGGACAAGTCCCGCCACGCCCGGTCGGATACCCCGAAACCGCAACCCGACACCGTGACGATCGCACTCGGCGGCCAGCGACGAGGGCGAAACGAACAGGTCCGGGTCGTGGATGCCGGGGGGCGCGCCGCCCGGTACCCGCTCGGCGACGGTCACCGCGAGCAGCCGGGCGAGCCGGGTGTCGTTGAGCGTGTCGAGCACCAGCAGTCCACCGGGACGAAGCACCCGGCACGCCTCGGCGACCACGCCGGGCAGGTCGGGGACGTGCTCCAGCAGTTCCCCGGCGCTGACCACGTCGGCGGTACCGTCGGCGAACGGCAGCCGTCCGACGTCCGCGCGTACCACGGCGACGCCCCGCGCCCGCGCCTCGCCGAGGGCGGACGCGACCAGGTCGACGCCGATGTGCCGGTACCCCTTGCCGACCAGGTGCGGGGCGAGCAGTCCGCCGCCGCAGCCGAGGTCGAGCAGCACGGCGCCGGGGCGGTCAGCGGGCGGTACCAGTCGCGCCCGCGCGGCGGCGATCCAGTGCAGCATCGCGAACGCGCCGCCCGGTCGCCACCACTCGCCCGCCAGCTCGTCGTACTGCCTCAGGTCGTTGCGTGCCGGCGGTCGCCGGCGACCCCCCGCAACCTGCCCCCGCATTCCCCGAGCCTGGCACGAACCCAGCGAACCCGCCAGACTGACCGAATGCGGCGCATTCTGGTCGGGCTGGTACGGGCGTGCCACCCGGAGCCCACGGCGGCGGTCACCGTCGGCGCTGCGCTGCTCGCGGTGGTCGTCGGGCGCTCGCCGGCAGGCGTGGCAGCGGTCGCCGTCGCCGTGCTCGCCAGCCAACTCGCGGTCGGCTGGTGCAACGACGCGCTCGACGCGGGGCGGGACGCGCTGACCGGTCGCGCCGACAAGCCGATCCCAGCCGGGCTGGTGTCCCGGCGGACGGTGGCGGTCGGCGCGGTCGTCGCGGCGCTGGCGACGGTACCGCTGAGCTTCCTGTCCGGGCCGCGTGCCGCGGCGGCGCTGCTGCTCGCGCTGGTCAGCGGGCTGCTGTACGACTGGCCGCTGAAGTTCACCATGCTGTCGGTGGTGCCGTACCTGGTGTCGTTCGGCGCGCTGGTCGCGTTCGTACCGCTGGGGCTGCCCGGCGCGCCCGCGCCCCCGGCCTGGCTGGTCGTCGCGGGCGCGCTGCTGGGCGCCGGCGCGCACTTCGCGAACGTGCTGCCCGACCTCGACGACGACGCCCGTACCGGGGTGCGCGGCTTGCCGCACCGGCTGGGGCGTACCGGGTCGTGGGTGGCGGCGACGGTACTGCTGGCGTCGGCGACCGGTGCGCTCGCCTTCGGACCGCCCGGTCCACCGTCCTGGGCAGCTCTGCTGATCGTCGCCGGTACCGTCGTCGCGCTCGGCGTCGCCGGGTACGCCGCGCGTACCGCCGGCTCGCGTGCCGCGTTCCGCGCCGTTCTCCTGGTCGCCGTCGCCGATGTGACGCTGCTGCTGCTCGCCGGCTCCCGCGTGTAGCGGCGGTGTACCGCCCACTACGCTGTACCGCGGTTCGCGGTGTCGATCTAGGTACACCGCGTGGCGGTGTCGATCGAGGAGGAGCGACGTGACGCGCACGGTCGCGGGTTCGAAGACGGTACGCCGACAGGTCGTCCTGGCGGCCGCGGGCCTTACCGCGGTGGCCGCCGCCGGCCTGCTGTCCGGCTGCGGCGCCGGGAAGCTGGCGCAGACCGCGCACATGGCTCCGGCGGTCCAGGGCGCGAACGCCGACGTGCGCATCGACGACCAGCTCGTTTCGGTGCGCGACGCCGTCGTGGTGTACCCCGGTCCGAAGGGGTACCCGGCCGGTGGCCAGGCGGCCCTGTCGGTGCGGGTGTTCAACCAGACCAGCAAGCCGGTGACGCTGACCCGGGTCACGGTGTCCACGGACGACCGGCACCCGGTCGGCGCGGACCGGGTCATCAAGGAGACCGCGGGTCGCCCCGCCGACGTGCCGTCCGCCGCGCCGTCCGCACCGAGCATGAGTCCGTCCGCCGCGACCGCGACCGCCGCGCCGACCGGTACCGTCGCCAGCGGTTCCGCCGCGCCCGCCGGTCGCCCGGCAGCGTCGCCGAGCACGGGCGCCCACGCCTCGGCGAAGCCCTCCCCCAGCGCGGTCGCGCCCACCCAGCCGTCGGCGGCGCCCCAGGAGGAACCGCCGTCGGACCAGCTCAACATCACGATCGGACCGTGGCAGTACGTCGACCTGACCGCCGACTCGCCGACCCACCTGGTACTGCTCGGCTTGACCAAGCCGCTCACCGGCGGCGACACCGTCCTGCTGCGCTTCGAGTTCGACGGCGGCGCCACGAACCCGGTCGAGGTACCGGTGGGTCCGCCCGCCGGCCCGATCGAGCACTCGCCGATCGACGGCGTGGTCGACGACAAGTAGTCGTACCGCTCGGCTAGCTTGCGCCTGTGGCGGAGAGGCAAGCGGCGAAGACGCGCGCACCGCGCGCGGTGTACGAATGCGACGCGTGTGGGCACCGGCCCGCCAAGTGGGTGGGCCGGTGCCCGGAGTGCGGCGAGTGGGGTTCGGTTGTCGAGACGGCGGCGGGTCCCGCCGCGCCGTCCGCCCGCGCCGTCGCACCTCGTACGCCGAGCGAGCCCGCCCGCCCGATCGCCACGATCAGCGCCGAGCCGGCGCGTGCCCGGCCCACCGGGGTAGCGGAACTCGACCGGGTGCTCGGCGGCGGACTGGTGCCCGGCGCGGTGGTGCTGCTCGCCGGGGAACCAGGTGTGGGCAAGTCGACGCTGCTGCTCGACGTCGCGCAGAAGTGGGCGGCGGGCGCGGGTTCGCCCGCTCTCGTGGTGTCCGGTGAGGAGTCGACCAGCCAGGTGCGGCTGCGCGCGGAGCGGATCGGCGCTCTGGACGAGCGCCTCTACCTGGCGTCCGAAACCGACCTGTCGGCGCTGCTCGGGCACCTGGACGCGGTCGAGCCGGGTCTCCTGGTGGTCGACTCGGTGCAGACCATCTCGGCACCCGGCGCGGACGGGGTGCCGGGCGGCGTCACGCAGGTCCGCGCGGTGACCGCCGCGATCGTCGCGGCGGCCAAGGAGCGGGGCGTCGCGACGGTACTGGTCGGTCATGTCACCAAGGACGGCCAGGTCGCCGGGCCCCGGGTGCTGGAGCACCTGGTCGACGTGGTGCTGCAGTTCGAGGGCGACAAGCACTCCTCGCTGCGGATGGTGCGCGGTCTGAAGAACCGGTTCGGCGCCGCCGACGAGGTCGGCTGCTTCGAGATGCACGAGGGTGGGATCGCCAGCCTGCCCGATCCGTCCGGTCTGTTCCTCACCCGGTACGCCGAACCCACGCCGGGCACGTGTGTGACCGTGGCGATGGAGGGGCGGCGCGCCCTGGTCACCGAGGTGCAGGCGCTGATCGGCGGGCAGGTGGCGGGATCGCCTCGCCGGACCGTGTCGGGGCTCGACGGTGCCCGGCTGGCGATGGTGCTCGCCGTCCTGCAACGGCGCCTCAACGTGAAGTTGCACGACCGGGAGGTGTTCGCCGCGACCGTGGGCGGCATCCGCGTCGTCGAGCCGGCTGCCGACCTCGGTGTGGCGCTCGCCGTCGCGTCCGCCACGCACGACCTGCCGCTCGCCCCCGACCTCGTCGCGATCGGCGAGGTCGGTCTGACCGGCGAGGTGCGCCGGGTGGGCGCGGTACCGCGTCGGCTCGCCGAGGCAGCCCGCCTCGGGTTCCGGTTCGCACTGGTACCTCCCGGTTGCGGCCCCGCCGCGACCGGGTCCGCTCCGAGCGGCATGAAGGTTCTCGAGGTGGCGGACATCCGCGCCGCCACGCACTGGGCGGCGCGCGCCTCGGCCGACGCGTGACCCGGTGAGTGACCGACACGGGTTTGCCGCCTCACCCGGCGTACCGCAGCAGCATCGCACCGTCATCGATCCGTAGACTGTCGGGGTGCCGATCGACCGGACCGTGGTGTGGAGCAGCGCGAGCGTCAGCGCGGATCCGCTGCGTGCCACGCTGGCGCTGATGGCTCCTGGTACCGCGCTGCGTGACGGTTTGGAGCGGATCCTGCGTGGTCGCACGGGCGCCCTGATCGTGCTGGGGTACGACCGGACCGTCGAATCGCTCTGCACCGGCGGGTTCCCGCTGGACGTCGAGTTCTCCTCCACGCGGCTGCGCGAACTGTGCAAGATGGACGGCGCCGTGGTGCTGTCCAGCGACTGCACCCGGATCGTCCGGGCGGCGGTACACCTGATGCCCGACCCGTCGATCCCGTCGGAGGAGTCCGGCACGCGGCATCGCACGGCGGAGCGGGTAGCCAAGCAGACCGGCTTCCCGGTGATCTCGGTCAGCCAGTCGATGCGGATCATCGGGCTGTACGTCAACGGACAGCGCCACGTCATCGACGACTCGGGCGCGATCCTGTCCCGCGCCAACCAGGCGCTCGCCACGCTCGAGCGGTACAAGCTGCGCCTCGACGAGGTGAGCAGCACGTTGTCGGCGCTGGAGATCGAGGACCTGGTGACGGTCCGCGACGCGATGGCGGTCGTCCAGCGGCTGGAGATGGTGCGCCGCATCGCCGACGAGATCGCCGGGTACGTGGTGGAACTCGGTACCGACGGGCGACTGCTGGCCCTGCAACTCGAAGAACTCATGGCGGGCGTGGACGCCGACCGCACCTTGGTCATCCGCGACTATCTGCCGGGCGGGCGGCGCAGCCGGGAACTCGAGGACGCCCTGGACGAACTCGACGCGCTGTCCGCGACCGACCTGATCGACCTGGTCGCGGTGGCGCGGGCGCTCGGCTACCCGGGTTCACCCGACGCGCTCGACGCCGCCGTGTCACCGCGCGGCTTCCGGCTGCTGGCGAAGGTGCCTCGGCTGCCCAGTACGGTGGTCGACCGGCTGGTGAACCACTTCGGCAGCCTCCAGCGGTTGCTCGGCGCGACTGTGGAGGATCTCCAGGCGGTCGACGGGGTCGGCGATACCAGGGCGCGCAGTGTCCGTGAGGGTCTGTCGCGACTGGCGGAGGCGTCGATCCTGGAGCGGTACGTCTAGCGGGGCCTCGCAGTCGACGTCGATACGCCCCAGCACGTGAGCGTCGACCGGTACACCTCCGGCGCAACGTCGCTATGTCGGCATTGTCCCGACCAGACCGTGTCGCAGGAGGTACCGGGGTCGGGGCGCCGCTACTTGACGGTCAGCGTGACCGCCGGGCTGTACTTCGTGTCCAGCCGCGCGACCACCTGGTACGAGCCGGTCGGCAGCGGACCGCCCCGGACGCACTTGGGTGCCACGGAGCGACCGTCCCACTCCTGGTAGAAGGTGGCTTCCACATTCGGTCCGAAGGTCCGCACGTCCGGCTGCCCGTGGGTGGTCTGGCAGTAGTCCGACGACCAGACGATCTTGGAACCAGACATCACGCGCAATTCCTGCGGATCGGCTCCGACATCGCGATTACACGAGTGTGTCGAGATGTTCTTGATCTTGATGGTCAGCCGAGTGAGCGACGGCGGCGTGAACGACGCCGGATCGGCGACCACGGTGACCTGGATGTCCGAGTCGGAGCATGTCGGCGCGGAGTCGTCGAATGCCGCGACGGCGGGCGTGGTGGTCGGAATCTCCGAATTCGACACGTCCGGGCTTCCCGTCGGCGTCGGCGAGGCGGACGACGAATCGCCGATCGTGGGTCGCAGCAGACCGCCGCCGCTGCCCGAGGTCGGCTGTCCGCTGCCGGTCGCCCCACCGCCGCCGGTACCGCTACCGCCGGAACACGAGTACGTGATGAGAACGACGACGAGCAGAATGCCGCCGAGCACGACCGCCCGGCGTCGCCAGTAGACAGCCGGGGGCAGCGGACCCACCGTCAGCTTCATGATGTCCTCACCGTAGTAGCGACCGGAGTCACGATCGTGATGCCGCGCCGCCTACAGATACACCCTCCGCGCGAAGACCGCATGCGCGCCCGCCACCCGATCGAGAAACAGCAGGCCAGCGCAGTGGTCGATCTCGTGCTGCAGAGCGCGCGCCTCGAACGCGTCGGTGGTCACCGTGACCCCGTCGCCGGTACCGGGAAGCTGTCCGGTGACCGTGAGCCGGCTGGCGCGCTTCACGTCGCCGGTCAGATCCGGTACCGACATGCACCCCTCGCGCCCCTTCTGCCAGCGGGTCGCCTCCACCACCTCCGCGTTGCACAGCACCAAAGTGCCGTGGCAGGTGACCGTCTTCGGATGGTTCGACACGTCGACCACGAACACCCGCGAGGCGACACCGACCTGCGGGGCGGCCAGCCCGACGCAGCCCGGCGACACCCGCATCGTGGCGATCAGGTCGGCGGCGAGGCGGATCACGGTCGGGTCCGTCGGGTCGACCGGCGCGCTGGGTTCGCCGAGAATCCGGGCCGGGGCGGCGACCACGCGACGGACCTCACCGTCGACGCCGAGTTCGTCCGCCGACCAGCCGAGCGGTGACGTCACAGCAGATCCGCCTCGGCTGGGCGGAGCGCCGCGTACACGTCGAGCTTCCCCGCCACCTCGACCAACTGTCCGCGCAGCGCGTCGAGGTCGCACCCGGCGGGCAGGTCGACCTCGGCGACCAGCAGGTACAGGTCGCCGGTCAGCCGGGTGGTCAGGTCGGTGATGTTGCCGCCGGCGGCGGCGACCACGCGGGTCACCGCGGCGACGATGCCGAGCCGGTCGGCGCCGTGCACGGTGAGCACGTACGGGCTGCCCAGCGGCTCCTGCGCCGCCTCCGGCTGTACCCCCGCGACGGTGACCAGCAGCGAACCGTCCCCGCTCAGCGGCGCCAGCGCCCGCTCGACCCGGTCGGGCTCGACGTCGCCGGCACAGATCAGAGTCATCGCGAAGTGCCCACGCAACAGGGTCATGGTCGAGTCGGTCAGGCTCAGCCCCAGGCCGGCGAGGGCCTGGGTGACGTCGGCGATGATGCCCGGGCGGTCCCGGCCGACCACGGTCACGGCTAGCTCGCTCACTCCGGTTAGTCTGCCGGACAATGGACCTCGACTTCGCCGAGATGACCACCAGGTGGTACGAGCATCACGCTCGGGACCTGCCGTGGCGGCGTCCCGACGCGACCCCCTGGGCGGTACTGGTCAGCGAATTCATGCTCCAGCAGACACCCGTCAGCCGAGTGCTCCCGGTGTGGCAGGAGTGGCTGGACCGGTGGCCGACGCCGGGCGCGCTCGCCGCCGAACCCGCCGCCGAAGCGATCCGCGCCTGGGGTCGGCTCGGGTACCCGCGCCGGGCGCTGCGACTGCACGGCTGCGCCACCGCGATCGTCGACCGGTACCACGGCGAAGTGCCGTCCAGCGTCGACGAGTTGCTGGGTCTGCCGGGCGTCGGGTCGTACACGGCACGCGCGGTCGCCGCGTTCGCGTTCGGGCAGCGGGTACCCGTGGTCGACACCAACGTGCGACGGGTCCTCGCCCGCGCCCTCGACGGACGCGGAGACGCCGGTCCAGCCACGACGGTGCGCGACCTCGCCGCCGTCGAGGCGCTGCTGCCGGCGGTACCGGCGCAGGCGGCGCGCGCCTCGGTCGCGTTCATGGAACTCGGCGCGCTGGTGTGTACCGCGCGGCAGCCCCGCTGCGCCCAGTGTCCGCTGGCGACCGGCTGCGCGTGGCGGCTCGCCGGGCAGCCCGCCGAGGCTGGACCGAGCCGACGGCGGCAGCGCTACGCCGGTACCGACCGGCAGGTCCGCGGACTGCTGCTGGCGGTACTGCGGGAGACGTCCGGCCCGGTGCCCGCCGCCCAGCTGGACAGCGTGTGGCACCTGGCGGAGCAGCGCGACCGGGCGCTGGCGAGCCTGCTCGCCGACGGTCTGGTACACGAGGTGGAGGCGGGCTGGTACGCGCTCGCCGGGCAGCACGGTCCCGGCTGATGACAGCGGCGGTGGCGCGGCGATACTCTCGCGCCCGTGCCCGCCCCCCGCACACGGCCCGCGTCGATGCCCGGCCGTCGCCTGATCGCCACCCTGCTCGCCCTGCTCACCATCGTGACGGTGACCGCCTGCGCCGGTGACGCGCCGTTCGCCCGGTGGCGCGGCGGCGGCGGTGCCGGCGGCGCGCTCGCCGCCGGCGACAACGACAGCGGGGAGGCGTACTCCACGCCGCCGCCCGCCCCGCCGGCACCGGCGAGCCTGCTCGCCCGGCTGCCGGTATTCGGACCGGCACCGGCGCCGGAGCCGATCACGGTACCCGACGGACCGTTCGCCCGGTTCTTCCACAAGATCCCGACCCGGCAGCCGGTGGCGTTCCTGACCATCGACGACGGCTGGGTACAGCGCCCGGAAGCGCTCGCGTTGCTGCGCGCCTCACACATCCCGGTGACCCTGTTCCTGATCAGCCCGGTCGCGGCGGGCAATCCGGCGTACTTTCGCGGTCTGCAGGCGTCCGGCGCGGTGATCGAAGCGCACACGCTGACCCATCCGTCGCTGCGCGGCAAGTCGTACGCCCTGCAGCACCACGAGATCTGCGGCTCGGTGGACCAGTTGGGGACGCTGTTCGGGCGGCGACCCGACCTCTTCCGCCCGCCGTTCGGGGAGTACGACCAGACGACGCTGCGCGCCGCGCACGACTGCGGCATCCGGGCGGTCTTCTACTGGACGGAAACAGTGGACAAGGGCATCGTCCGGTACCAGACGCCGCTGCACCGGGTCCAGCCGGGCGACATCATCCTGATGCACTTCCGCCCGGCGTATGCCGACGACTTCATCGCCGCGCTGAACGCGATCCACCAGGCGGGGCTGACCCCGGCGCTGCTCGAGGACTACATCGCCTAGCTGACCGCCGCCCGGTCGCGCCGGTACGCGGCCCCCACCGCACCGCGCGATGCTCGCACGGCAGCCACCGGCATGCCGGCCCGGCAACGGGCAACGGCCCGGCCCACGCGACGCGTGGGCCGGGCCGTTGCCTTGCTCAGTGGCGGGCGTCGCCGCCCGCCGGGGCGATCATTCCTCCGACGTACCGCTGAGGTTGGCCGGTACGGCGTCGGGCACCTCGACCGGGCGGTCCGAGCCGCGGAAGACCAGCTTCGCGTGGTCGACATCGGTCGGGTCGCCCTCGCAGTCGACGACCACGATCTGTCCGGGTCGGATCTCGTTGAACAGGATCCGCTCGGACAGCGAGTCCTCGATCTCGCGCTGGATGGTGCGGCGCAGCGGCCGGGCACCCAGCACCGGGTCGTACCCCTTCTTCGCGAGGAACCGCTTCGCGTTCTCGGTGAGCTCCAGCCCCATGTCCTTGTTGCGGAGCTGGGTCTCGATCCGGCCGATCATCAGGTCGACGATGTTCAGGATCTCGCCCTCGGTCAGCTGGTGGAACACGATGGTGTCGTCGATACGGTTGAGGAACTCCGGGCGGAAGTGCTGCTTCAGCTCGTCGTTGACCTTCTGCTTCATCCGCTCGTAGTTGCTCTCGGTGTCCTCCGAAGCCTGGAAGCCCAGCGACACCGCCTTCGCGACGTCCCGAGTGCCCAGGTTGGTGGTCAGGATGATCACCGTGTTCTTGAAGTCCACGATGCGGCCCTGGCCGTCGGTCAGTCGACCGTCCTCCAGGATCTGCAGCAGCGTGTTGAACACGTCCGGGTGCGCCTTCTCGATCTCGTCGAAGAGCACCACCGAGAACGGACGACGACGCACCTTCTCGGTCAGCTGACCGCCCTCGTCGTAGCCGACGTATCCGGGCGGGGCACCGACGAGGCGGGACACCGTGTACCGGTCGTGGAACTCCGACATGTCGAGCTGGATCAGCGCGTCCTCGCTGCCGAACAGGAACTCGGCGAGCGCCTTGGACAGCTCGGTCTTACCGACACCGGACGGGCCGGCGAAGATGAACGAGCCGGACGGGCGCTTCGGGTCCTTCAGGCCGGCACGCGTGCGCCGGATCGCGCGGGAGACCGCCTTGACGGCGTCCTCCTGCCCGACGATCCGCTTGTGCAGCTCCTCCTCCATGCGCAGCAGGCGGGAGGTCTCCTCCTCGGTGAGCTTGTACACCGGGATGCCGGTCCAGTTGCCGAGCACCTCGGCGATCTGCTCGTCGTCGACCTCGCTGACGACGTCGAGGTCGCCCGCCTTCCACTCCTTCTCCCGCTGCGCCTTCTGCGCCAGGAGTTGCTTCTCGCGATCGCGCAGCTGCGCGGCCCGCTCGAAGTCCTGAGCGTCGATCGCCGACTCCTTGTCGCGGCGCACCTGGGCGATCCGCTCGTCGAAGTCACGCAGGTCCGGCGGCGCGGTCATCCGGCGGATGCGCATCCGCGCGCCCGCCTCGTCGATCAGGTCGATCGCCTTGTCCGGCAGGTACCGGTCGGAGATGTACCGGTCGGCGAGCGTCGCGGCAGCCACCAGGGCGGCGTCGGTGATGCTGACCCGGTGGTGCGCCTCGTACCGGTCGCGCAGCCCCTTCAGGATCTCGATGGTGTGCGCCAGCGACGGCTCACCCACCTGGATCGGCTGGAAGCGGCGCTCCAGAGCGGCGTCCTTCTCCAGGTGCTTGCGGTATTCGTCCAGCGTGGTCGCGCCGATGGTCTGCAGCTCGCCACGCGCCAACATCGGCTTGAGGATGCTCGCGGCGTCGATCGCGCCCTCGGCGGCGCCCGCACCGACCAGGGTGTGAATCTCGTCGATGAACAGGATGATGTCGCCGCGGGTGCGGATCTCCTTGAGGACCTTCTTCAACCGCTCCTCGAAGTCGCCGCGGTAGCGCGAACCGGCGACCAGGGCGCCCAGGTCGAGCGTGTAGAGCTGCTTGTCCTTCAGCGTCTCGGGCACCTCGCCCTTGACGATCGCCTGGGACAGACCCTCCACCACGGCGGTCTTGCCGACGCCGGGCTCGCCGATCAGCACCGGGTTGTTCTTGGTCCGGCGGGAGAGCACCTGCATCACCCGCTCGATCTCCTTCTCGCGCCCGATCACCGGGTCGAGCTTGCCCTCGCGGGCCGCCTGGGTCAGGTTTCGACCGAACTGGTCGAGCACCAGGCTGGTCGACGGCGCCGTTTCGCCGGTCACAGTGCCGCCGGCGGCTGCCGGCTCCTTGCCCTGGTAGCCCGACAGCAGCTGGATCACCTGCTGGCGGACGCGGTTGAGGTCGGCGCCCAGCTTCACCAGCACCTGCGCCGCGACGCCCTCACCCTCGCGGATCAGGCCCAGCAGGATGTGCTCGGTGCCGATGTAGTTGTGGCCGAGCTGCAGCGCCTCGCGCAGCGACAGCTCCAGGACCTTCTTGGCACGCGGAGTGAACGGGATGTGGCCGCTCGGCGCCTGCTGCCCCTGCCCGATGATCTCCTCAACCTGCTGGCGTACGCCCTCGAGGGAGATGCCCAGGCTCTCGAGAGCCTTGGCGGCCACCCCCTCACCCTCGTGGATGAGGCCGAGCAGGATGTGCTCCGTGCCGATGTAGTTGTGGTTGAGCATCCGGGCTTCTTCCTGCGCCAAGACGACAACCCGACGTGCTCGGTCGGTGAACCGCTCGAACATTCCCTCGTGCTCCTCACGTGCCCAAGGCACTGAGTCGTATCCGTGCCATCACTCTATCGCCGGTAGCCGACGCGTCTAACCTGCGCGCAGGCTGCGGATCGGTTACGACAAACCGCCCGATCCCGCCCTCGTACCCACGTACCAGCAGGTTCCAGCGACGTAGAGGGCAACGAGACAGGTGTCCTGCCTGTTCCTGGCACCCGTGCTGTACGCGCAGAGCGAAATCCGGCAGCCCGGAAACGATCATGGCGCCCGGTGACGCGTCGCGTCACGGGGCGCCATGGAGGCCGACGACGGCTTGCTCAGCGACCTGCTTCGGCGTGGTACTGGTCCACGATCTCCTGCTTGATCCGACCGCGCTCGGACACGTCGATGCCCTTACGCTTCGCCCACTCGCGGATGGCCTTGTTCTGCTCCCGGTCGGAGACGCTGCGACCGCCACGGCTGCGCGCCGCCGCGGCCCTGCCGCCGACGACGACTCCACCTCGCCCGACCCGACGCGCCGCCGCCGTGAATTCAGACAGCGCCTCGCGCAGCCGGTCCGCGTTCTTCTTCTTCAGGTCGATCTCATACTGGACGCCGTCCAGCCCGAACTTCACCGTCTCGTCGGCGTCACCGCCGTCGAGGTCATCGATCAGCTTGTGAATGACTTCGCGCGCCACTGCCTTTTCCTTTCGGCCTGGTACAGCCCGTATGTGAAGACAATATCGCGAAAAGGTGTCGCATAGTCAATGGGACACGGAAATCATTCGGGTCGGACCAGCGGGAAGAGGATCGTTTCACGGATGCCGAGCCCAGTGAGCACCATGAGTAACCGGTCGATTCCCATCCCCATACCACCGGTCGGCGGCATGCCGTACTCGATCGCCCGAAGGAAGTCTTCGTCGAGCTGCATCGCCTCGTAGTCTCCCTTCGCGGCGAGCAGCGACTGGGCCAGCAGTCGTTCGCGTTGTACAACCGGGTCCACGAGTTCGGAGTAAGCCGTCGCCAACTCCATTCCGCGCACATACAGGTCCCACTTCTCGGTGAGCCCCGGAGTGTCCCGGTGCTGGCGGGTCAGCGGCGCGGTCTCCTCGGGATAGTCGCGTACGAACGTCGGCTCGATCAACTCGGGTACCACGAGAGCTTCGAACAGTTCCTCGGCGAGTTTGCCCGGACCCCACTTCGGGTCGACCGGTACCTCGAACTTGTCGGCATAGCGAAGTAGCGCCGTCATCGGTGTGTCGACCGTCACTTCTTCGCCCAGCGCGTCGGAAAGCGAGCCGTACAGGGTGACCTCACGCCACTGCCCGCTCAGGTCCAATTCGGTGCCGTCGTGATGTGTCACCACGTACGAGCCCGCGACCGCCAACGCGGCCTCCTGTACGAGTTCGCGGGTCAGCACCGCCATCGTGTTGTAGTCGCCGTACGCCTCGTACGCCTCGAGCATCGCGAACTCCGGCGAGTGCGAGGAGTCCGAGCCCTCGTTCCGGAAATTGCGGTTGATCTCGAACACTTTCTCGATCCCACCGACGACTGCGCGCTTGAGGAAAAGCTCGGGCGCAATGCGCAGGTAGAGATCGGTGTCGAGAGCATTGCTGTGGGTCACGAACGGACGCGCTGTCGCGCCGCCGTGCAGCAACTGCAGCATAGGCGTCTCGACCTCGAGGAAGTCGCGACGATTCAACGAGTCGCGCAGACTGCGTACCACCTTCGCGCGGGTGCGTACCGTCTCGCGTGCCTGCGGTCGCATGATGAGGTCGACGTACCGCTGGCGTACCCGCGCCTCTTCGCTCATCGGCTTGTGCGCGACGGGAAGCGGACGCAGCGCCTTGGCGGTCAGCACCCACCGGTCGGCGAGTACCGACAACTCGCCGCGCCGACTGGTGATCACCTCGCCCTCGATACCCACGTGGTCGCCCAGGTCCACGGTGTGCTTCCAGGCGTCCAGCGCCTCCGCACCGACCCGGTCGAGGGAGAGCATGGCCTGCAGTTCCGTGCCGTCGCCGGCGCGTAGTGTCGCGAAACACAGTTTTCCGGTGTTCCGCAGGAAGATCACTCTGCCGGTGACCGCGACCTTGTCGCCGGTGGCGGTGTCGGTCGGCAGGTCGGCGTACGCGGCGCGGATCTGCGCGAGGGTGTGGGTGCGCGGAAAGACCGGCGGGTAGGGCGAGATTCCCTGTTCGAGCATCCGGGCGCGCTTCGCGCGGCGTACCCGCATCTGCTCTGGAAGATCGTCCTGGGGCGGGATCGGCTGGTCGGACACGTCACAGTTCCTTCGTCGTCGACTTCCCGACGAGCCTACCCACCGTGTCGATCTCGATTACCGGGCGACCGGTCCCCACGGGTCCGACGTCCGCGCCGGCAATGTCCGCACGGGCGCACGACGTCGCCTCGGGTCGGCGGCGGGCGACCGGCGGGCGTCGAGCGCACTCGTCACGGTCGGCGCACCCGCACCGCGCCGAAGAACCCGGTCACGTAGTAGTCGCCGCTCGCCATCGGGATGTACCGACCACCGAGCGTGTTGAGCCGGTGGGTACGCCCGAGCGTGATCTCGCCGCGCGGGTCGCCGTTCGCCCAGTCCGTCGGGACCAGGGTGTACTGACCGTCGCGGACGGTACACAGGGTGACCGTCTCGTCCCGCGTCGACACCGGTCCGACGCCGGACGCCAGCGCCATCGAACGCGACCAGCCACGCTCCAACCGGCGCCGCGCCGGATTCCACACCACCTGCTCGGCTCGCCCGAGCGCGGGGGTCGACACGCCGAACGCGAACAGCGCCGGATCGAGGGGCGCGGGGTGCGCCCGGTCCGCCGCCGGGGCGGTGACATACAGCGCGCGGTACCCGAACACCAGCGGCGCCCGCGTCCGGGCACCGGTCGTGAGCGGCAGGCGACCGGCCAGGCGGGAGCAGCCCGCCGGTACCCGGTCCCGCCAGAACACCGTGGCACGCGCCGAGTCGCCGCCCGGCGGCGCGTCCGCCACGACAAGCAACCGGTCCGGATCGTCGCCGAACCCCATCAGCGCCGGACCGGCGACCGGTCGGGTGCCGTCCTCGTACCGGTACTGCCAGGCGCCGTGTCCGGGATCCGCCGAGATCGACCGCCCGGTCCGGACGAACTTGCGCGGGCCGGTCTCGGTCAATACGTAGATCCCGGCTCGCGCGTCGAGGCACAGCCCGTGCCCGGCGAGCGGGCTGTCCAACGGGTACGCGGCGACTCGCCGCAGGTCGCGATCGGTGACCACGATCGCGTCCGCGGTCGCGGCGACCAGGGCGCCGTCGTACGTCATCGCGAGCCCGCGCAGGTGACCGGCGCCGAGGTCGCGAGCGGCGAGGATCTCAATGCCCGTCTCGACTCCGTCCGGTCCCCGGTCGGCGATCTTCACGATCGCGCCGTCGACGTTGAGGTACCAGTAGCCGTCCCGGTCCAGCACGCCGTACCGGCCGTCGTCGAGCGCCGCACCGGTCAGCCGGGTGCGCGCCAGCATGTCGCACAGGGGCGGGAGGAACCGCCGCTCGTCGGTGCCCGCCTCGTCGACCAGCGCCACCAGGTCGACGATCTCGGCGGCGCTCGGCAGGTACCCCTCGCGACCGGGCACCACGAGTTCGTCGATGACGTCGAACCTGCCGCCGTCGATCCGGATCTTCTGCACCCGACCGGTACCGCAGGCGAGCACCGCCTGCCCGTACCCCTGGTACCGGCGGTGCCCGGCACCGGTGGTACCCGGTCCGCCGGGCACCCACTGGAGCGACGCCTCACGCAGCGTGTACCTGCCGGTCCAGGACGAAACCGGAGCGGCGCCGGTACCGGCGGGCCCCCACCCGGCGTGGCTGTACCAGCTGTTACGCATGAGGTACGGGTTGCCCGGAGGCAGGGCCGCTCGGCCACGCACCGCCGCCTCCGTCGCCGCTGTCACATGACCCCCCGGTTGGCGGCGCTCGGTCGGCGCGCACGCCGGCGTGCCGCCACACGCCCGCGTACACCACCAGCATGCAGGCGAACAGTAACGACCGGGTCACCCACCGAGGGTGACCCGGTCGTCAGCGCGCCCAGAGCGCGCCTCAGGCGTTCCGCTCGAAGATCAACCGTAGCCCGATCAGGGTCAACATCGGCTCGTGGTGGGTGATCGTGTGGCACTCCCCGATCACGATCGGCGCGAGCCCGCCGGTGGCGACCACCGCGGCGACCGGTTCGTCGAGTTCCGCGCTGATCCGGCGGACCAGTCCGTCGACCTGACCGGCGAACCCGAACACCACGCCGGACTGGAGACATTCGACGGTGTTCTTACCGATCACCCGGGGCGGCTTGACGAGTTCCACCTTGCGCAACTGAGCGGCTCGCGAGGCGAGCGCGTCGACCGAGATCTCGATGCCGGGGGCGAGCGGTCCACCGAGGTACTCGCCGCGTGCCGACACCACGTCGAAGTTGGTGGAGGTACCGAAGTCGACCACGATCGCCGGTCCACCGAACAGGGTGTACGCCGCCAGGGTGTTGGCGACCCGGTCGGAGCCGACCTCCTTCGGGTTGTCGATGGCGAGTTGTACCCCGGTCTTGATGCCCGGCTCGAGGATCACCGCCGGAATGTCCGCGTAGTACCGGGCCAGCATGGTACGCATCGAGCGCAGCGCCGCCGGTACCGTCGAACAGGTCGCCACTCCGGTGATCTCCACCGCGTCGCCGGCAAGCAGCCCCCGCAGCATCAACCCCAGTTCGTCGGCGGTGTTCCGGGCATCCGTCTTGATCCGCCAGGAATGCACGATCTTCTCGCCTTCGAAGGTGGCGAGAACCGTGTTGGTGTTACCGATGTCGATACACAGCAGCATCACACGCCGTCCCGGGGCCGCAGGTCGAGAGCGATGTCAACGATAGGCGAGGAGTGGGTGAGCGCTCCGACCGACAGGTAGTCGACGCCGGTCGACGCGTACTCGCGGGCCACCGCGAGGGTCAGCCCGCCGGTCGCCTCCAGTTCCGCCCGGCCACCGACGGCGGCGACCACCTCGCGCAGCAGGTCCGGCGTCATGTTGTCGCACAGCAGAAACGTCGCGCCCGCCGCCACCGCCTCCACCGCCTCGGCGACCGTGGTCACCTCGACCTGTACCGCGACGTCCGGGAACGCCTCGCGCACCCGGCGGTACGCCGCGCCGATACCGCCCGCCGCGACCTTGTGGTTGTCCTTGATCATGGCGACGTCGTACAGACCCATGCGCTTGTTCGTCCCGCCGCCCGCACGCACCGCGTACTTCTCGAGAATCCGCAGACCGGGGGTCGTCTTGCGGGTGTCGAGCACCGTCGCGCCGGTACCCGCCAGGGCGTCCGCCCACGCCCGGGTGTGGGTCGCCACCCCGGACATCCGGCAGAGCAGGTTGAGCGCGGTGCGCTCGGCGCTGAGCAGCGCGCGGGTCGGACCGGTCACCGTCGCCAGCACGTCGCCGCGCGCCACCCGCGCGCCGTCCGACGCCTTCGCGACGAAGTCGACGGTACCGCCGGACGCGGCGTCGAACACCGCCTCGGCGACGGCGAGCCCGGCGAGCACCCCCGGCGACCGGGCGACCAGCTCGGCGCTGTCGACCTGTTCGGCGGGAATCGTCGCCGCGCTGGTCACGTCCAGCCGCTGCGGTCCGAGGTCCTCGTCCAGGGCGGTACGCACGACGGCCGCCACCGCGTCCGGGTCCAGTCCGGCGTCACGCAGGCTGCGCTCGGTCGAGGCTCTCACGTCAACGGCTCCCAGGTCTCGGTCAGTACCCCATGCGTGGTCGCACCCGCGTCGGTGGTCACACCCGCGTCGCGCAAGCTCATCAGCAGGTGCCCCAGCCACGCGTCCGACGCGGCCGGGAAGTCCTCGCGCCAGTGGCAGCCGCGCGTCTCCTCGCGCCGGCTCGCCGCCGCGACCAGCGCGCTCGCCACGGTCACCAGGTTCGTCGCCTCCCAGGTACCGGTCGCGGCAGACCCGCGACTTTCCCCCAGAGCGCTGAGTTCGCCGGCTGCCGAAGCGAGCGAGCCGGCGGAGCGCAGCACTCCGGCGTACCGGCTCATCGCCTGCTGAAGCGGCTCGCGCACGGTCGTGTCGACCACCCAGCCGCCGTCGGTCGCCGGTACCGGGTCCGCCTGCGCGGGCAGATGCCGGGCGACGTCGTCGGCGATCCGCCGCGCGAAGACCAGCCCCTCCAGCAGGGAATTCGACGCCAGCCGGTTCGCGCCGTGCACTCCGGTGCAGGCGACCTCGCCGCAGGCGTACAGCCCCGGAATCGAGGTCGCGCCGTGCCGGTCGGTACGCACCCCGCCGCTGGCGTAGTGCGCGGCGGGCGCGACCGGGATCAGGTCGGTCGTCGGATCGACGCCGGCCGCCCGGCACGAGGCGGTAATGGTGGGGAACCGGGTCGCGACGTCCGGGATGTGCCGGGCGTCCAGCCACACGTGGTCGGTACCGTCCGCCAGCATCTGCCGGTGGATCGCCTTGGCGACCACGTCGCGTGGCGCCAGCTCGGCGAGTTCGTGCTGACCCAGCATGAACCTCTTGCCGTCGGCGTCCACCAGGTACGCGCCCTCGCCGCGCATCGCCTCGGAGACCAGCGGCTGCTGGGCACGGCGCGGCGCGCCGTGCGGGTCGCCGGTGGGCGGCAGGTACAGCGCGGTCGGGTGGAACTGGACGAACTCCAGGTCGGTCACCACGGCACCGGCGCGCAACGCGAGCGCCACGCCGTCGCCGGTGGACACCACCGGGTTGGTGGTGACCGCGTACACCTGCCCCATCCCGCCGGTCGCCAGGACGACCGCGCGGGCCAGGATCGCGCCGACCCCGTCCGGCGTGCCCTCCCCGAGTACGTGCAGAGTCAGTCCGCACGCCCGCCCGTCGGCGGCGCGCAGCAGGTCGAGCACGAGCGCGTGATCGACCACCCTGATCCACGGGTCGCGCAGGATGGCGGCGTGCAGCGCCCGCTGCACCTCCGCCCCGGTCGCGTCGCCACCGGCGTGCACGATCCGGTTCGCGTGGTGCCCGCCCTCGCGGGTCAGCATCAGCGACCCGTCCGGGTTGCGGTCGAAATCGGCGCCCCAGCGCATGAGTTCGCGTACCCGGTCCGGTCCCTCGCTGACCAGGATGTCGACGGCGGCGCGGTCGCAGAGCCCGACACCGGCGACGAGGGTGTCCCGCGCGTGCGAGGCGGGCGTGTCGAGCGGGTCGAGCACCGCCGCGATCCCGCCCTGCGCCCACCGGGTCGAGCCGTCGTCGATGTTCACCTTCGTGATCACCGTGACGTGCAGCCCTGCCGCGCGCAGATGCAGCGCGGCGGTCAGCCCGGCGACGCCGGAACCCACCACCGCCACGTCGGTGGTTTCGTACCAGCCCGGTTCGGGCGCCGCGAGCCGGGTCGGCAGGGACGGTAAGCGCACCCGGACAGTGAACCGAACCGCGCCGACCGCAACGTCTCCGGGGTGGCGGGTCGCGGTCTGGATCTCACTTCGGCAGCGGCTTGCCGCCCAGCCCCTTGATCGAACCGGTGGTCTTCTTCGCCGAGTTGTACGCCATGGCGAAGCACCGGTCGCCACGGTCGCCGTACGCCCAGTGGTCCTTGACGAAGCCGGTGGACAGCCAGGCGATGTCGGTACGGGCGATCGGGAAGGACAGCCCGAGAAAACGGGCGACCATGTGCTGACATCCGTCCAGACCGATCCGTCGGCGCACGTCGACGCTCGACGAGTACGGCCCGGCCGGCGCGAGGTAGGTGCCCGCGTATTCGCCGCTGTGCGACTTCGCGCAGTCGGCGGGGTCGACGGTATTGATGCCGTCCGAATCGCGGGTGACGTCGATGCAGCCCATCGCCAGCGGACGCGCGCCGCGCAGCCCGTCCTTCGCGCTGTCGTGCGCGGTCACCAGGTCGTGCCGGTACGTCCGGATCGAAACCAGGTCGCAGCGGTAGTACCGGGCGCCTACCGCCCACTGCTTCGCGCTCGGCGTCAGCAGCACCAGGTCGAGACGGGCGTCGTACCAGTCGCCGCCGAGATAGTCCTTGGTCGCCGCGGCGCAGTCGCGGTACGCCGCGCGCATGGCGGCGCTGTCCGCAGCCGGTACCGACTTTCCGACAGCCGAACCCGAGAACTGTCCGACGTGGGCGGTTTCGGTCTGGTGGCTGAGCGAGCACGAGTCGACCAGCGAGGTGTTGCTGGTCGTCACGTCGACGGAGACGTCGGCTGTGGTGGACCAGCAGTCGCCGACGACCGGTACCCGGATGGTCGGCTCGGGCAGCGCCGGCCAGTCGTCGGTCAGATTGCCGTCGACGCCCGCCGGCGCGCATCCGGCGAGCATCGCCAACGCGATCCCCGCGACGACCGCCGCGATCCCCCGTCGCACCCCGTTGCCTCCCTGTCGCTGGTCAGATGGGCAGCCTAGTCGGCTCGGCACCGGTACCCGCCGGGTGCCGGACCACGGTGCACAGTGTCCAGTGCGTCGTCGTCCCGACGAACGCGACCGCGTCACGCAGCGCGAGCGCGCCGCCGGTGCGGTCAGCTCTTCAGCGGAGCGCTCCCGATGTTCTTCAAGGTGCCCCGGTACAGCCGGGTGTGCTCGCCGTTGAACGCCACCGCGTAGCACAGCACCGTGCGGTCACCCAGCTCCCACTG
Organism: Micromonosporaceae bacterium; assembly: GCA_036378155.1. Taxonomy (GTDB): domain Bacteria; phylum Actinomycetota; class Actinomycetes; order Mycobacteriales; family Micromonosporaceae; genus DASUXA01. The sequence goes on from DASUXA010000104.1 coordinate 48,749, forward strand.
GTTCTCGTTGTAGTAGTTCCAGAACCAGCCCAGGTCGGAACGCCTGCCCCAAGCGCTGCCCACGTACTTGCCGACCACGTGTTCGCAACCCGACTCGGCGGGGTCGTTCTTGTCGTTGTCGCCCGGGTACGCGCCGGTGGGAGCCGTGTACAGCCCGGCGAACTCACCGCGATGCGGCTTGGCGCAGTCCACAGGTCGCATCTCGCCCAGCCGCCCGTCCGAGGTCTCGGTCGCGTCGAAGCAGGTGTTCGCCAGCGACCGTGCACCGCGCAGCCCGTCCTTCAACGACCAGCTCACCATCTGGTACTTGAAGGTGTAGCCGTCGGTGCTCATGACGTCGCAGCGGAACCACCGCGCGCCGCCCTTCCACGCGGGGTTGTCCGGCTCGACCAGGTTCACCATGACCAACCCGGTGTGCCAGTCCGCGCCGAGGAAGTCGTTCGCCTTCTGGCTACAGGTGGCGTACGCGGCGCGCTGCTCCGGACCGCCCGCGGGCGGCGTCGTGGTCCGCTTCGCGGCGTCGCCGGTGTAGCTGCCGACATAGATCGTCTCGACCGCGTGGCTCGTGGTGCACGGCACCGGCTGGTCGGTCGTGGCGTCCCAGGTGGCGCCCGGCTTGGCGGCGTAGCAGACGCCCGCCGTCGGCACGATCATCTTCGGTTCGCCGACCGCGGGCCAGTCGTCGACGAGGTTGCCGTCCGTCCCGGCGGGCACCGAACAACCCGCCAGAGCGACAGCCGACACAGCGGCCAGCCCGATGATCGTGACCCACCGTCGCAACGGAACCTCCTCGCCGCGCCGGGTGCCGTTTCGGCGCGCCCGGACAGCGAGGCAGCTTACGGTACGGGCCCGACAACGCGCTGCCCGTGACGGGACGCCGCCGGGCGCGCCGGCGCGGTCAGGCGGCGACCAGGCGAGCGTTCACCGTCAGGTCGCCGCGTACCACGTCGTCCGCCATGCCGGGCACGGCTTCCGCCGGGTCGGTACCGAGCTCGATGACCCGGTTCGCCGCGTCCACATGGACGATCTTCGGCTGGTACTCGCGGGCGGTGGCGTCGTCCATCTGCGCGTACGAGATCATGATCACCAGGTCGCCGGGGTGTACCAGGTGCGCAGCCGCGCCGTTGATCCCGATCACACCGCTGCCGCGCTCGCCCGGGATCACGTACGTCTCCAGGCGCGCGCCGTTGGTCACGTCGACGATCGCCACCTGCTCGCCGGGGAGCAGGTCGGCGGCGTCCAGCAGATCCTGGTCGATGGTGACCGAGCCGACGTAGTGCAGATCCGCCTGGGTCACCGTGGCCCGGTGGATCTTGGACTTCAGCATGGTACGAGCGAAGATCACGTCAACTCCAGGGGGGCGTTGTCGATCAGGCGGGTGGCACCCACCCACGCGGCGACCAGCATCCGAGCCGGCCCCGTCGCGGGAGCCGGTCCGAGGTCGGGGTCGGTGAGTACCAGGTAGTCGAGCTTGGCGACGCCTCGGCCGGTCTCGTCGAACGCGGCTCGGGCAGCCGACAGCGCCGACTCGGCGCCCACACCTCGACCCGCGGCGTCGGCGCCCGCGCGCAGCGCGGCGGACAATGCCAGCGCGACCCGACGCTCGTCCGGCGACAGGTACCGGTTGCGGCTGGACAGGGCGAGACCGCCCGGTTCGCGTACCGTCGGCACCCCGACGATCCGCACCGGGAGAGCGGTGTCCCGGACCATCAGGCGTACCAGCGTCAACTGCTGATAGTCCTTCTCGCCGAAGAACGCGAAATCCGGGCGGGTCAGGTGGAGCAGCTTCAGCACCACGGTCAGTACCCCGTGGAAGAAGCCGGGACGGCTGGCGCCCTCCAGCGTGCCGCCCAGCGGTCCGGGGTCCACGCGTACCGTCGGCTGCCCGTCCGGGTACATCTCGGACACGCTCGGCGCGAACACCACGTCCGCCCCGTTCGCCGCGCACACCGCCAAGTCGGCGTCGAGCGTGCGCGGGTACCGGTCGAAGTCCTCGTTCGGTCCGAACTGCAGTGGGTTGACGAAGATCGTGACCAGTACGTGGTCGGCGCGTTCACGGGCGGCGCGCAGCAGCGCGGCGTGCCCCTCGTGCAGCGCGCCCATCGTCATCACCACGGCGACCGAACCGGTGAGCGCGGCGCGAGCCTCGGCCAGACCCGCGCGGTCGTGCACCGTCCTCATAGTGCCTGCTTGATTCGCGACTGCGGGGCTCGCAAGCTCACTCCTCGCGCTCATCGGGACGCTCGCTCGCTCGGACGCTTGCTGGCGAGGGCGTCCAGCAGCGGCTCGGCGCGGTTCGCATCGAGCCGTCCCGCCGCGATCGCCCGGTCCGCGGTACGCCGGGCCAGCGCAAGGTAGGTGGGCAGCGATTCCGGCGCGACCGCCTCGAGCGTGTCGACGTGCCGCGCCACGGTACCGACGTCGCCGCGCGCGACCGGTCCAGTCAGCGCCTCGTCGCCGAGTCGGAGCGTGTTGTCGAGCGCGGCGTGCAGCAACGGGTCGAGTACCCGCTCCGGATGGACCACCCCGGCGTCGCGCAGTCGGTCCATCGCCTCGTTGACGAGCGTCACCAGGTGGTTCGCGCCGTGCGCGAGGGCGGTGTGGTACAGCGCCCGGCGCTGTTCGGCGACCCACTCGGGGGTACCGCCGAGCGCGTCGACCAGGTCCGTGGCGAACGCGCGCAGGTCGTCGGGCGCGGTCACGCCGAAGGAGATTCCGGCGTTCAGCCGGTCGAGGTCGTCGAGGCGACCGGTGAAGGTCATCGCGGGGTGCAGGGCAAGCGGTCGAGCGCCGAGCGCGGCAGCCGGGTGCAGGACGCCGATACCGTGCGCCCCGGAGGTGTGCGCGACGACCTGACCAGGCGAGAACGCGTCGGATTCGGCGAGGTGCGCGACGAGCGGGGCGAGGACGTCGTCGGGGACCGCGAGGACGACCAGTCGGGCGACGCGGGCGACCTGTTCCGGGTCGCGGCGAGGGGTACCGGGGAGCAGGCGGGAGATCCGCGCGGCGGAGGCGGGGGTGCGGCAAGAGGCCGCGACGACCGGGAATCCGGCTCGGACCAGCGCGGCGCCCAGTACGGCGCCGACCCGGCCGCTGCCAATGATCCCGACGTCAGGTCGGTGGCCGGCCTGACACGTGGCAGGCTGGCGCGGCATCGCGCTCATGTTCGTGATCCAGTCCTCGTCGATGGGGTACCGGTCGCTGGCAAGTATGCGCTGACATGCATGTACCCGCCCACCTGCTGTGGCAATCTTCACGGGCGACCTGCCCCGGTACGGTGCGGGGACGGGCGGTTCGGGGAGGCGACGGTGCGGCGCTGGCGGGACGCGATGGCGACGGCGCTGTACGGACCCGACGGCTTGTTCACCGGGGCGCGCGGCGCTCCGGTCGACCACTTCCGCACCAGCGTGCACGCGTCACCGCTGTTCGCCGCCGCGATCGGGCGGCTGCTGCGCCGGCTGGACGCCGCGCTCGGCGAGCCGCCGGTACTCGACGTGGTCGACGTCGGCGCGGGGCGGGGCGAACTGCTCACCGCGCTGCTGGGCGGGCTCGCGCCCGACCTCGCCGACCGGGTACGGCTGACCGCCGTCGAGGTCGCGCCACGCCCCGCCGATCTGCCCGAGGCGATCCGGTGGTCGGCGACGTTGCCTCGCCCGGTGACCGGGCTGCTCGTCGCGACCGAATGGCTGGACAACGTCCCGGTCGACGTGGTCGAGGTGGACGACGCGGGTGTCGCGCGGTACGTGCTGGTCGACGGCGACGGCCACGAGTCGCTCGGCGAGCCGCCCGACCCGCCGGACCGGGACTGGCTGGCGCGGTGGTGGCCGCTGAGCGGGGCGACCGCGGGCACCCGCGCCGAGATCGGGCGACCGCGCGACGAGGCGTGGTGGGCGGCGGTGTCGACGGTACGGCGAGGTCTCGCGCTCGCCGTGGACTACGGGCACACGGCGACGAGCCGCCCGACGTTCGGCACGCTCACCGGGTACCGCGCCGGACGGCAGGTGCCGCCGGTGCCGGACGGGCGCAGCGACCTGACCGCGCACGTGGCGATGGACGCGCTCGCCGGGTCGGGGGCGGTACTGGTCGCGCAACGCGACGCGCTGCGCGAGCTGGGAGTTCGCGGTACCCGACCGCCGCTGGACCTGGCGGCCCGCGATCCCGCGGGGTACCTGCGGGGGCTCGCCGACGCCTCGCAGGCGGGTGAGCTCACCGACCCCGCCGGGCTGGGTGGGCACCTGTGGCTGCTGCAACCGGTCGAGGTCGCGCTGCGCCTACCATGCCAGGCATGACCAGCGACGCCCCGCCGACCGAGGTCACAGTCGGGACCGGTACCGGCTTGGACCCCGGCGACACCGTGCTCACCCTCGGTCCCGGGCATCCCTCGACGCACGGGACGCTGCGGTTGCGGCTGCGGCTGGACGGGGACCGGGTCGTGTCGGCGGAGCCGATCGTCGGGTACATGCACCGGGGCGCCGAGAAGCTGTTCGAGGTGCGCGACTACCGGCAGATCATCATGCTGGCGAACCGGCACGACTGGCTGTCCGCGTTCGGCAACGAACTGGGTGTGGTGCTCGCCGTGGAACGGCTGATGGGCATCGAGGTGCCGGAGCGCGCGGTGTGGCTGCGCACCGCCCTCGCCGAGATCAACCGGGTGGTCAACCATCTGATGTTCCTCGCCGCGTACCCGGTGGAGATCGGCGCGGCGGAACTCGGTCGGGGCGCGTTCGCCGGTCGCGAGACTCTCCAGGAAGTCCTGGAGGAGGTGTCCGGCGGGCGGGTGCACTACATGTTCAACCGGATCGGCGGGTTGAAGGAGGAGGTACCGGTCGGCTGGACGGAGCGCGCCCGGCGCGCGGTCGACCGGGTGCGTGCCGGGTTGCCCGCGCTCGACCGGCTGATCCGTGACGACGAGACGTTCGCCGCCCGTACCGTCGGCGTCGGGGTGCTCAGCGCCGCCGACGCGGCTGCGTTCGGCGTGTCCGGTCCGGTCGCGCGCGCCTCGGGGCTGGACTTCGACCTGCGTCGCGACGAGCCGTACCTGGCGTACGGCGAACTGTCGGTGCCGGTGGTCACCGGTACCGCCGGGGACTGCCACGCCCGGTTCGAGTGCCTGCTCGGGCAGGTGTACACCTCGCTCGACCTCGCCGAGCAGTGCCTGGACCGGGTCGACCGGGTCTCGGGACCGGTGAATGTACGGCTGCCCAAGGTCGTGAAGGCGCCCGAGGGCGAGACGTACGCGTGGACCGAGAACCCGCTCGGCGTCAACGGGTACTACCTGGTGTCGCGGGGCGACAAGACGCCGTGGCGGCTCAAGCTGCGCACCGCGTCGTACGCGAATGTGCAGGCGCTGTCCGTGATCGTGCCCGGCTGCCGGGTCGCCGACCTGGTGGCGATTCTCGGCTCGCTGTTCTTCGTGGTCGGCGACATCGACAAGTAGGGGTATGCGTCGGACGCACCCGACCGGGTGTGCCGCCACAGCCCTCGCCGGCGACCGCCGCCGGGCGGGCGTGGTCAGCGCCAGCGGTCGTCGGACGTCTCGAAGTCGACGACGCGACGCTGTCGTGGGATCCGCGCGGGCTCGTCCCGGTCGCGTTCCCAGCGGTCGTCGCTCCACCCGTCGTCGTCGTGCCGCCGGGCGCGCCGCCCGACCGGCTCCGGTTCGCCGTGCCTCGCCATCCATTCGGCGGCGGACGGTTCGGCGCTCGCGGCGGGCAGCGCGGCTCGCGCCGACCGACGCCCGACCGGCGGCCAGTCGCCCGAGTCCTCGTCCCGTGGGGACCAGCCACCCGAGTCGCCGCCGCGCGACGACCAGCCGCCCGAGTCCCCGCCCGACGACCAGCTACCCGAGTCGCCGCTGGGCGACCAGCCGCCCGAGTCGGCGCCGCGCGACGACCAGGTGCCCTGCGCCTCGCCGCCGCGCGACGACCAGCTGCCCGACGTTCCGCTGTCGGAGTCGTCGGTCCACCGGGCTTCCCGCCGGGAGGCGCGGGACGGCTCATCCCGGCGTACCGCCGCCCACCGGTCCTCGATCCGGAACTCGGTGCCGTGCTCGTCGGCGTGCACTGCCGCCCGCCGCTCGCCCATCCGCAGTTCCCGACCGCGATCGTCGGCGCGTACCGATGCCCACCGGTCGCCGGCGCGGAAGTTGGACCAGCTGTCGTCGGCGGACGGGTCGTCGCCGAGTCCGCGCGCCGAACCGCGAGTCGTCTCGGTGCCCTGGGCTCGGGACCGACGACCACCGCCGCGCTCGGAGCCCGCGTCGCGGTTCCGGTCCGCCGCTGCCCGCTCGCGGAGCCGCTTCTCGGTCCACGACTCCTCGCGAGGCTCGCGGATGTCGCGCTGCTCGCGAGGCTCGCGGGTGTCCCGCTGCTCGCGAGGCTCGCGGATGTCCCGCGGCTCCCGCTGGTCCCGCGGCTCGCGGCTGGACGACGGGGGCGTCCACTCGTCGGCCCGCCCGCGCGGCGACGGGGCTGGTTCGGCGGCAGGCGAGCCGTACACGCCTCCGCCGTAGACGCGCCCGCGTCCCTCGTCCGCGTCGACAATGGTCTGCCTGGTCGTGACCTGTACCGTCTCGGTGTGCCGGACCACTCCGCCGACCGGCGCGTGACCGGTGGACGCCCGTGCGACGGGCGGCGCCTTGAGGTCCGACCGCTCGAACGGGCCGTGCGGGTCGAGTTGCGCGCGTAGCCCGTCGACGGTGTCCTGGAGCGCTTGTACCCGCTCGCCGAAAGACTTGTGGGTCGCCTTCGCCGCGCTCGCGATGTCGCGGCGGACGCCTTCGCGGAGCGCGTCGATCTCGTCGTACAGCGTCTCCTCGATCTCGACTCGCACAGTCTCCGAGTCGGGACGGAGAGTAATCGAGAGTCCGATCAGGACGACCGCGAGTACCGCGACGACGACGGCCGCGCGCAGCATCGTCTCGCCCTGGCTGAGGAGCAGCAGAACCGCGGCTAGCGGGGCTAGTGCTACCCCGGCCCAGAACAGCAGCGAGAGCAGCTTCCCGCCCCGCTTCACGGCAGTGGTCTCCGAGCCCGGCATGGCTGTAGAGGCTACCGAGAGTTGTCGATCAGGGGAACGGCTGTGTGTCCGGTTCTCGATCGCGACCCGGCTGACCGGTCAGACAACGAGGTCACGAGCCCGGTCAGCGGAGCCTCGCCGGGCGGGCCGGCGTCGCCGGCCCGCCCGGCGACCGCTCACCCGGTCGCCAGCGAACCGTCCGAGGAGAACACCAGACCGATGCTGATCGTCCCGGTCTTCAGCGCGTTCTTGGTCTGCGGTCCGCCCGCGTCCAACGGGATGAACTGCCCGAACGACATGCCGTACGTCTGCTGCAGTCCGGGCTGGCAGAACGGGCGCTGCGGGCACTCCGGCGGTCCGCCGAGGACGGTGGCCTTGCCGGCGCACTTGGCGGCGAAGTCCGACAGCGTCTTCACGCCGTGCTGGTTGGCGAACGCCGTGGTCACGGCGAACGCGTTCTGGTCGGCGGCCGCCGACGGCTTGCCGAAGGTCAACCCGACCTTGTTGCCCAGCCCGGTCAACGCGGACATCGTCTTGTCCAGGTCACCGGAGGCGAGCGGAGCCGCGCTCGCGCCGTTGACCTTCTTGTTCAGGAATTCGGTGAGCGTCCCCGCGTACTCGGGAACGACCTGGATCTCGCCGCGTTCGAGTGCCGGCTCGTACAACTCGCGGTTGCCGATCTGCTGCACGGTGACGTCGTACCCGGCGGCGCCCAGGGCGATCTTGTACAGCTCGGCGAGCGTCTGGTTTTCGCTGAAGTTCGCCGCGCCAATAGTGATCTTGCCGCCGGGGCCTTTGGCGATACCGGCGGTCAGGTTGTTGTCCTGCGCGAACGTACTTGCCGCCACCTGCGGGGTCTTGCGGTCGACGTCCACCGACTTGTTCAACGCGATGAGCTTTTGGGTGTCCAGGCTCGCGGAGACCTTGTCCAGCGCCGCGACCAGCGACGGATTGGACGCCTTGGCGTTGATCGCCGGCACGATGTTGTCGACGGTCTGCAGGTGCTTGTCGTCGGTGAGCACCACGAGCTGGTTGCCGGCGACCGGCGCGCAGCCGGCCCCGGAGGCGCCGGTCGCGGGCGCCTGGGTACCGGACGATCCGGCCTTGCCGCAGCCTGTGGTGAGCCCGGCAGCGGCGACCACCGCGGCGGTGAGCAGCAATGTTCGCGTGACGGTTCGCATGTTGACCCGCCTTCCGTGTCCCGGCCGGCGTCGCGCCGGCCGCGTGTCCGACGGGCAGCCTTGCCGCCCGCTGGGTCTACGCCAGCAGACTGTCATGGCGACGGCAACCGGAATTGGGGATTGTCATCGTTTCGTCATTGTCGATGGGTTTAGCGCCGTCCGGGTAAGCGCGCGTTGACCGCGCCGGTCGGGCGCTCAGCCCGTGGGTTCGGCAGCCGGTTCGGGGGCGGTACGACGCGCGGCGCGGCGCCTGGGCGGGCGGAGCGGACGCGGCGTGACCGCGCGCTGGACCACCGCGAGTACCCCCTCGACCAGCAGCGCGAGCACGGCGACCAGGAATCCGCCGGCGAGCACCTGTCCCCCGCCGGCAGCCAGCCCCAGCCCGAACCCGAGGTTGATGATGGTGCCCAACCCGCCGCCGTTGACCAGCGCCGCCAGGGTCGCGGTCGCGACCACCTGGACAGCGGCGGTACGGAACCCCGCCGCGAGGTACGGCACCGCCAGCGGCAACTCGACGCGGGTGAGCATCTGCCGGGTCGACAGCCCCATGCCGCGGGCTGCCTCGCGGATCTCCGGGTCGATCACCCGCAGCCCGGTGTACGCGTTGGCGAGCAGCGGAGGGATCGCGAACACGGCGAGCGCCAGGATCACCGACCGGGGACCGAACCCGATCACGGTCAGCGGCAGGATGGTCAGCAGCGCCACGGTCGGGATCGCCAGGGTCAGGTTGGACACGAGCACGACGACACCGCCGCCCCGACCGGTGTGCCCCAACCAGAGCCCGAGCGGCCAGGCGATCAGGCACCCGATCAGCACCGCCATCGCGGACACGAACAGGTGCTCCTCCAGCCGCTGGATCACCCCGCCCGGGTTGGTCCAGTTCAGCGGGTCGTTCAGCCAGGCGACGGCGGCCTGTACGTAGTTCACCGCACCCCCCGCCGGGTCCACGGGGTGAGCAGCCGGCCGAGCGTGGCCAGCAGCAGGTCGAGTACCAGCGCCAGCGCGACGCACAGCAGCGTCCCGGTCGCGATCTCCGCGCGGTAGAAGTTGTTCCGGAACCCGCCCAGGATGAGTTGCCCGAGACCGCCGTGACCGACCAGTACGCCGACGGTGGTCAGCGCGACCGTGGACACGGTCGCCAGGCGCAACCCGGTGACGATGCCGGGTACCGCCAGCGGAAAGTCGACCTTCAGCAGCCGGGAGAACCTGCCGTACCCCATGCCCTCGGCGGCGTCGCGCACCTCGGGCGGTACCTGGTTGAGCCCGGCGAGCGCGTTGCGGACGATCATCAGCAGTGCGTACAGCACCAGACCGATGAGAACCGTGACCGGACCGGTACCGACGAACGGCGCGATGAACGCGAACAGCGCCAACGACGGAATCGTGTACAGCACGCCGGAGAGTGCGAGAATCGGCCCGGTGAGGGATCGGAACCAGTACGCGATCACCGCCAGCGGGATCGCGATCACGGTGGCGAGGACGACCGCCTCGACCGTCAGGGTCGCGTGCTCGCGCAGCGCGGCGAGGATCGTGTCGAGGTTGTCCCGCACGTACTGCCCCGAGAACCAGGGGTTGCCCGCGGCCGCGTAGGCCGGGTCGGCCAGGTCCGGAAAGGACATAGGTGGACGGTACCCCGCACGGCGGCGCGGCGACGATCGCGCTGGACAGTCTGCGCAAACAGTTCGACGACGGCACGGTGGCGGTCACCGGGCTGACCCTCGACGTACCAGCCGGTGAGCTGGTCGTGCTCATCGGTCCGTCGGGCTGCGGCAAGTCGACCGTGCTGCGCATGATCAACCGGCTGATCGAGCCGACCTCCGGTTCCGTCACGATCGACGGCGAGGACGTCAGCCGCGCCGACCCGGTCGAGGTGCGCCGGCACATCGGGTACGTGATCCAGAACGTCGGACTGTTCCCGCACCAGACGGTGCGCACCAACGTCGGTACGGTGCCGCGGCTGCTGGGCTGGAAGCGCGCCCGGATCGCCGAGCGGGTCGACCAGTTGCTGGAACTGGTCGGGCTGGACCCGGCGCGGTTCGGTCCGCGGTACCCGCAGGAGTTGTCCGGCGGTCAACGGCAGCGGGTCGGCGTGGCCCGGGCACTCGCCGCTGACCCGGTGGTGCTGCTGATGGACGAGCCGTTCTCGGCGGTCGACCCGATCGCGCGAGCCCGGCTGCAGGACGAGTTCCGCAAGCTGCAGGCGGCGGTACGCAAGACGATCGTGCTGGTCACGCACGACCTGGACGAGGCGGTACGGCTGGGCGACCGGATCGCGGTGCTCGCCGAGGGCGGTCGGCTGCAGCAGTACGCCCGCCCCGCCGACCTGCTCGCGAACCCGGCGAACGACTTCGTGCGCGAGTTCGTCGGCAACGACCGGGGTATCCGTCGGCTCGCGGTCACCCCGATCAACCGGGCGCTGCTGGCACCCGCGTCGCGGGGCGACGGGCTGCCGACGGTGCCGCTGTCCGGCACCCTGTACGACGCGATGGCGGCGGTGCTGACGAGCGCGGACGGCAGGGTGGCGGTGACCGACGAGGGCGAGGCGGTGGGCACCCTGTCGCTGGCCGACATCCGCCTCGACGCCGAGGAGTCGGACCCGGCGACGGTACGGTGAGGCGCGACCCGGTTCGCGCGACCGGTCAAGTCGCGGGCGTCGAGGTGTGCGGGCGCCGAGGTGTGCCGGCTGAGGTCGACACGCCTCGGGATGTGGGTACATCACCAGCGTTGTACGCCGGTGGGGAGGCACCCGGCCGGGGCCGGCATCGGCTGACCCTCGATGGCGGGCGGTCACCGTACCGATCCCGGACGCGCTCAGGGCGCCGACCGTGTCCGGCCGGCGCCCTGAGCACCCCTGGGGAGGTCTGGTGAGTCTTCGTCTCGGTCAGGTTCGGCGCGCTCCGAGCGTCGCGAGCCCGACGATCCAGCCGGCGAACAGCCCGTACACGGCGCCGTCCGCGGCCCAGTGGTAGGCGCCCAGCAGGCTCGCGTGTGCCTGCAGGAACGCGGCGAGGAAGCCGGCCAGCGCGCCGGCGAAGATGTAGCTGCCCCAGCCGGCGAACAGCCCGCTGAGCGTGCCCCTGGCGCTGGACAGTTGCGATCCGGGGAGCACCATGAGGAACATCGCGGTGAAGGCGATCAGCAGGATCGCCTTCAGGTCGGCGGCGATCAGGTCGCGCAGCGGTACGGCTGAACTGAAGGTCCAGCCGGGCCAGCCGAGTTCGCGCAGGAAGAAGCCGAGCGCGCTGTTGGCGTCGGTGCTTCTGGCCGCCCAGTCGTGGTAGGACGGGTTGCCGAAGGCGAGCACCAGGACCAGCGCCGCGAGGGTGCCGGTACCGGTGGCGGTGCGTACGCCCCGTCCAGTCGTGACAACCATGCCCGGATATGTTTCCGCCAGGCGTCGAAACCAAACGTCGCCGATCTATATTTGGTGAATTGTCGACATTGTCGATGACGCCAGGAGCGCCCGCTTTTGGGATGTGTCACTCGGTGAGCAGGTAGTCGATGAAGGCCGCCCGCAACAGCGGCTCTGCCTCACCGTAGTCGCGGTCCTGCCCGGTCAGCTCGCGCCACAACTCCACCGCCTCGTCCACGGACGCGCCGTAGGCGCCCAGCGAGCCGTCCAGTTCCTCGACGTCCTCCGCCGCCGGCAGATGGCGCATCACCGACACGTAGAAACCAACGTCGTGCCGGTCGCGCGCCTTCGCGAACGCCCGCTCACGCAGGTCCTCGGTGCTCAGCGCGTCAAGCTCGGCGAACCGGGCGTCACGATCCGGCAAGGCGCTCATGTCGGCAGCCTACCGGTTGCCCCACCGCTGGTCGCCAGCCCACGTGTCGTCGATCTGACGAGCCGGCAGCTGGCTCGTCCAGCCCGGTTGCTCCGGCGTCGACCAGGTGCCCGTGGTCGACGTCGACGCCGCGGAGAACAGCGGATCCGGACCGTCGTCGGAGTCGTCGTCGGCGGGGGTACCGAGAGCCTCCACGAGCCGGGAGATCAGCAGACCGACCGCGACCGCCGCCCCCGCGACCGTGAACCTCGACACACGCCAATCGAGGGCTTCGACGTACCGGATGACCAGGACGATCAGCAGCACCGCGAGGACCGTGCCGAATACCCCGCCGCGCCGCCCGAAGACGCTGGTACCGCCGAGCAGGGCGGCGCCGAGGGCGAGCCCGGTCAGCGCGAACCCGTCGTTCGGCGGAACCTCGGCGGACCCCATCGCGAGCACCATCCCGCCCACGCCGGCGAGCAGCGTCGACACCGCCAGGGCGAGGAAGGCGATGAACGCGGCCGAACCACCGCGCCGCAGCGCCGGGTCGGCGGTCGGACGGTTGCGGCCGAGCGCCGACCGGATCGGTCGGACGGTACCCAGCAGCCCGGCGAGGATCGAGGTGCCGGCGAACGCGGCGAACCAGTACACCGCCTGCGTCCTCGGGTCGTACGAAAGGTCGACCTTGACGGGGTCGCCGTGGGTGGCGACGACCCAGCCGGCGACCGCGAGCCCACCCGCCAGACTGGCGGCCCACCCGGGTACGTGCAGGACAGCCACCACCAGCCCGATCGCCACGCCGCCGCCCAGGGCGAGCAGGGCGGTCACCCCGGCGGTCGCGGCCAGACCCCGATCCGCGTGAGTAACCAGGAAGTACCCGGAGGCGACGGCGACCGGACCGAGCGCCAGGTTCGGTACACCCGCTCGCAGGCTCATCCCGGCCGCCGTGGCGAGCAACCCGACGGCGGCGGCGAACACCAGCAACTCGCGCAGGTTGCCCCCGCTGACCGCGCTGCGGTGCCCGATGAACAGCAACGCACCGACCGCGCCCGCGGCCAGCAGCAGGACGATCTCCCAGCCGACGTGGACCCTCAGGCTGTCGCGACCGGTCTCGCGCTCGTCGTCGACGTCGAAGTCGCTCGAGCCGCTCCGCTCGCCGACGTCGGCCGTCACGTCGTCGCGGACACCGGTGCCGCCCGGGTACCGTGGCCCGTCGTCGCTGTTGGCCATGCCGCAGCCCTCCGCACGTGAACACCGTCAGGTTTGGTGCCCGACCGTACCTTCGCGGACGCGCGGGGGAAACCCCTCTACTCGGGCTTGTCCTCATCCTCCGGGCGCTTCGGCACCCGGCAGGCATGCTCCAGCCATAGCGCGGCGGCGATGAGTGCCAGCGACGTCACCAGTCCCGCGATGGCGGCGGGCAGGTCGGCGTTCGCGTGCGAGTTCCAGCGGTTCGCCACCAGCCAGGCGAGGGTTGCCCCGTACACACCGGCGAAGATCGAACCCGCCAGCGACGATGCCTTGGCCAGCACCGCGTACCGGGCGACCGCGAGCGGATCGACCGGCGCCGTCCCCGGCTTGCGGTCGATACGTGCCTTGGTGCTGATGGCGGTGACCGCCTCGATCGCCGCGAGGGCGCCCACGGTCAGCGCCGGCAGCCAGGGCAGCGCCGGGATGTCGAAGTACCACCGGCTGATCCCGAGCCACGCCAGGGCGGCGGCGGCGAGCCCGGTCACCACCAGGGTGGCGGGACGGGTCGGACGCAGCCGCGGCGGACGCTGGCTGGGCGGCGACGGAGGGACGGATGGCTCGCCGGTCATGGCGCCGACTCTAACGTCAGGTCGGTCAGCGGCCGAACGCTCGACACGTCGTCAGCTACCGGGGGGCGCTGCAACAGATCGGTGAGCCAGCCGTGACCGGGCAGCGAGGCGTACGGCTGGATGTCGATCCACGGTCGCAGCACGAACGCGCGCAGGTGTGCCCTGGGATGCGGCAGGGTCAACTCCGGATCGTCCTGGACGACGGGCGTGCCGTCCTCGCCCCACACCATGATCACGTCGACGTCGAGGGTACGCGGACCGAACCGGCGCTCCGGGTCGCGCACCCGACCCGCGTCCGCCTCCAACGACCGGACCCGCGCCAGCCAGTCGTACGCCCCGGCAGCCGGGTCGGTGACGAGCGCGGCGGCGTTGTAGTACGCCGGCTGGTCCGGGTCGCCCCAGGGCGGCGTCTCGTACACCCCGGAGACCACCACCAGGACGTCGTCCAGCGCCTCGATCGCGGTGCGCAGGTGCTGGTACCGGTCGCCCAGGTTGCTGCCCAGCGACAGCAGCGCGCGGCTCATCCACGGCTCCGGCTGAGCGTGACCGCGACGTCGGCGAACGTGTGCGGGATGGGCGCCTCGGGCTTGTGTACCGTGACCGTGGCAGTGGTCACACGCGTGTCGGCGAGGCATTCGGTGACCAGTCGGTCGGCGAGCGTCTCGATCAGGTTGACCGGCTCCCCGCCGACGATCGCGACCAGTCGCTCGGCGAGTTCCCCGTAGTGCACGGTGTCCGCCACGTCGTCGCTGGCTGCCGCCGTGGACAGGTCCAGGTCGAGGGTGACGTCGACGACGAAGTCCTGACCCTGGGCGCGTTCGAAGTCGTACACCCCGTGCCGACCCCGCACCCGCAGCCCGGTCAGCGTGATCCGGTCGCTCACCGGTGCGCCTCCGTCGCCATCCACACCTTGATCGCGTCCACAGTAGAGCGGACGTCGTGCACGCGTACCCCCCAGACTCCGGCGGACACCGCGAGCACGGTGGTCGCCAGCGTCGCCGCCTCGCGCTGGTCCACCGGGCGCGGACTGCCGTCCGGCCCCGCCAGCAGCGCGCCCAGGTACGACTTGCGGCTGGACCCGAACAGCACCGGGTAGCCGAGCGCGATCAGGGCGTCCAGGTGCGCCGACAGTCGCCAGTTGTGCTCGGCGGTCTTGGCGAAGCCGATGCCCGGGTCGAGGATCAGCCGGTCGGGGCCGACCCCGGCGGCGAGCGCGTCCTCGACGCGGGCGGCGAGTTCGTCGCGCACCTCGGTCACGACGTCGGTGTACACCGCGAGGTCGCGCATCGTCCGGGCGTGTCCGCGCCAGTGCATCAGCACCCACGGGCAGCCGGCGTCCGCGACCACTTTGCCCATTCCCGGATCGGCGAGCCCGCCGGAGACGTCGTTGACGACCGTGACGCCGGCTTCGAGCGCCGCCGCCGCCACCGCTGCCCGGGTGGTGTCGATGCTCATCGGTACGCCGGCGGCGGCGAGTTCGCGGATCACCGGGAGCACCCGCGCCCGCTCGGTGTCCGGGTCGACCCGGTCCGCGCCGGGACGGGTCGATTCGCCGCCTACGTCGACCAGGTCGGCGCCCTGGTCGCGCAGTTCGATGCCGTGCGCGACGGCGGCGTCGAGGTCCGCGTACCGCCCGCCGTCGGAGAACGAATCGGGCGTGACGTTGAGGACCCCCATCACCACCGGGCGGCCGAGCTGGAACAGGTCCGACACACGCCAACCCTATGCGGGCGCGACGCCGCCGGGGGTTGCGGCGGGCGCGTGGCGCCCGTCCGCGTGTCGGTCCGCCCACCAGATGGGACGGTGAGCGAGTGATACGGATGAATCGGGCAGTCACCGATGCAGGTCCGGTGCGGCCACGACGCGGGCGACGATCTCGATCGGCGAGCTGACCTGCGGGAACGATCGTCACAGGAACCACACGCGACGCAACCCTCGAAGCTTGTTACAGGAGGGACCGCAACGTACTCTCGGGGCTAAACCAGACGGTCAACCAAGACGCAGCGTCACGGGTTGATACCACTGGGTGCAAGTTGCCGAAGGCTAGACCGGACGAGCTGGTTGTGCCGGACGCGTTCCGGGGAGGTTTCTGATGGTGCTGTTGGAGCTCGGCCAGGCGGTGTGGACGCACGCGTCACACGCCGTGGACGTGCTCGCCGCTCCCGACCAGGGTCCGAAGGAGCTCAACACCGAGGGTCTCGTCTCGTTCTTCGCCAGCAAGATCGCGCCGATCCTGCTGGCCGTCCTCGGCATCGTGTTCATCGGACGGGCCAGCAAGGGCGAGATCTCCAGGGTGCTGACGAGTTCGGCGATCGCGATCATCGGGTTGGCGTTCATCGCCGGAGCGGTGTCCCTCTTCTTCGTCGGCGACTACCTGATCAACCTGGCGTTCAAGTAGGACTCGCATGCGGCTGCGCACGGACGACGACATCTACCGGGCCCGTCTGGTCTACCTGGGCCCGCCCGGCTACACCCTGCCGGTCCAGTTGCCGTACGCGCAGTACGGCCTGTTCGTGCTGCTCGTGCCGGTCTTCATGGCGATCCACTACCTGTTCACGTTCAAGGTCGACCTCTTCCCCGCCTGGGAGATCGCCCTGGCGATGGTGTCGACCTCGTACATCTTCCGGCACGTCGACCCCGACCGGCCGGCCCGCATGGTGATCCGCACCGCCCTGACGGACTGGCGGGGCAGCCGCGAACCGGCTGCCGAACGCCGCGAACCCCGCCTGGTCGCCTCGAAGGTACGGGTTCGCGAGGAGTTGGCATGAGCCCGTCGCAGTCCCGTCCCGACCATCCGGAGGACGACGGCGTCGTCGCGCGCCCGCCGCGCCCCGCCGTCACGCCGAGGCGGCCGGAGCGCGGCGACGACGCGGATATCGAGGTGACCCCCGGACACGGCGCGATCGCCGTGTTCCAGTCGTCCAGGCCCCGACCCGCGCCGCAGACCGTCGACGAAGACCCGGACGACATCCAGTCGCCGTTCCTCGACCTGTTCGAGCCGTCCGCCCCGGACGACGACGCGGCCTCGGCAGCCCAGGCGGAACGCTCGTCGGCACCAGCCCGCCCCGCACCCCGCGCCGGCAGCCAACCGCCACGTCCCGGCAACCGGCGCAACCCGGAGGCACCGCCGCGCCGGGACACGCCGAAGGCAGCCGAGTCGACGTCCCGTCGGGACACGCCGAGACGGCAGGAGCCGCCGCGTCGGGACGCCCCCGCCCAGCGGGCGAGCCGGACCGCGCATGGGCGGCAGCGCGCCCAGCCGTCGGTCATCCCGACCTCACCGGCGCCCGCCGGGCTGACGCCGCCCACTCCCGACCCGCGCCGTCCCGCTCCGCCGCCGCCGAAACCGGAGCGCCCGGCGCGGGAGCGCCGCGACAGCGGCCGCGGTCGCGGCAAGCCGGCGCCTCGCCCGGCGAAGACGCCCGCCCCGAAGCCGCCGCGGCACAAAGACCGCGACCCGGCGGTCGAACTGGCGATCACCGAGATCGCCGGTCATCTGACCTTCACCCCGAACACCGTCACCGCGTGGTACTGGCTGCCCGAGGTGCGCTGGGCGTTCCGACCGGACGCCGAGCGGGAGGCGCTGCTGTCGGCGATCGCCGAGCAGTACGCCGGGCTCGCGGGTTTCCGCCTGCACCTGCGACGCACCACCCGACCGTTCCCCGCCGACGAGTGGGCGCGCACCCTGGACCAGAACACGCCCGCCCCGCTGCCCGAGGTACCGGGCGCCCCGTCGTGGGCCGACCACCTGGTCGCCGCGCAGCAGCACCTGCGGCAGGTCAACCACGCGGAAGGGCAGTCGTTCCTCGGCGTGACCTTCGCCCGCCGTACCCTCGGCGACACCTTCGCCGAACGGATCGGACGGCTGTTCAGCAAGGGCGTCGCCCAGTCCGAACGGCGTCGGATGGCGCGCATGGTCGAGCAGTTCGACGAGGTACTCGGCGCGTTCGGCATGCGGGGCAGGCGGGTGACCGCACCCGAACTGGAGTGGCTGCTGTACCGCTCGGTCGCGCTGTGCATGTCGCCGCCCGGCGCGCTGTCCCCGGTGACCAGCGGCGTCTGGGAGCGGGGCGACCTGCTCGCGCTGACCGAGCAGATCGAGCGGTACCGCACGCCGTACGGCTCGACGGTGAAGCTGGTCAACCGGATGACCGGCGAGGAGCGGCACGTCGCCGTGCTCGCCGTGGGTCGGATGGAGCCGCTGGAGATTCCCGAGCGGCACGAGCCGTGGCTGCACTTCCACGAGCGGCTGCCCTGGCCGATGGAGCTGTCGTCGCGGGTCGACGTGCTCGGACCCAACGATTCGTTCCGCAACCTGGAACACCGGCTGCGGATGATCCGCTCCCAGCAGCTCGACTACGCCGAACACGGCATGGACGCCCCGCCGGAGCTGGAACGCCTCGCCCAGCGGGCGCTGCACCTCGGCGACGAGATGACCACCGGGCTGCCCACCGACGCGGCGCGGGTACACGGCTGGCACCGCATCGCCGTGGGCGGACGTACCCGCGACGAATGCCTGGAACGGGCGCGCCGGCTGATCCAGATGTACTCCCGCGAATTGCGCATCTCGCTGCAGCACCCGAAGAACCAGGACTGGCTCGCCCGCGAGTTCATCCCGGGCGAACCGGTCGCGAACACCGGATATCTGCGCCGGATGCCGGTGAAGCTGTTCGCCGCCGCGCTGCCGCAGGCCGCCTCGACGGTCGGCGACCGGCGCGGCGACCTGATCGGGCGAACCGCCGGCACCAGCCGGCGACCGGTCTTCCTCGACCTGCATTTCCCGATGGAGGTGCGGGAGCGCTCCGGTCTGGCGGTGTTCGTCGCCGAGCCGGGCGGTGGAAAGTCGACGCTGATGGGCGCGCTCGGCTACCTGGCGGCGCGGCGCGGCGTCCAGGTCACGTTGCTCGACCCGTCCGGCCCGCTGGCGCGACTGGCGGCGATGCCGGAGTTGCGACCGTATTCGCGGGTGCTCAACCTGACCGGTTCGGAACACGGCACGCTCGCCCCGTACGCGCTGATCCCGACCCCGCAACGGGGACACTTCGCGAGCGGTCCGACCGGCGACCGGGAGTACGAGATCGCCCTGTCCAACGCCCGTGCCGAGCGGCGCATGCTGGTGCAGGACATCTGCTCGATGCTGGTACCGCCGCAGGTCGCCCGCGAAGCGTCGACCGCCACGCTGCTGCGCCACGCGGTCCGGCAGGTACCGGCGGAGGAGACGTCGACGCTGGACGACATCGTCACGTGCCTTTCGGGGCTGGACGACGACGAAGGTCGGGAGCTGGCGAACCTGCTGCTGGATACCGCCGAGATGCCGCTCGCCCTGCTGTTCTTCGGTTCGCCGCCGGAGGGGCTGCTGGGCTCCGACGCCACGCTGACCGTCATCACGATGGCGGGGCTGCGGCTGCCGGACCTGAAGATCGAGCGGGAGTACTGGTCGGCGGAGGAGGCGCTGGCGCTGCCGATGCTGCACACCGCGCACCGGCTGGCGGTACGCCGCTGCTACGGCGGTTCGATGGGGGCGCGCAAACTCGTCGGGCTGGACGAGGCGCACTTCATGGAGGGGTGGCGCTCGGGTCGCTCGTTCCTGGTGCGACTCGCCCGCGACTCGCGCAAGTGGAACCTCGCCGCGCTGGTCGCCTCCCAGAATCCGCGCGACATTCTCGGACTCGACGTACAGAACCTCGTCTCCACCGTGTTCGTCGGGCGGATCGCCGAGGACCCGGAGGTGGCGGAGGAGGCGCTGCGGCTGCTGCGGGTGCCGACCGGTGTCGGGTACGAACACACGCTGGCCGCGTTGTCGCAGGTGGACACCGCGTCGTCGACCCGGCTCGGGTTCCGCGAGTTCGTCATGCGCGACGTGGACGGCCGGGTGCAGAAGGTACGGGTGGACGTGTCGTATGTGCGCGACCTGCTCACCTATCTGGACACCACGCCCGGCGCCGCGCCGACCGCCACCCGTACGCCGGTCGACCTGGGCGACGACTTCGACCCGCTCGCTGATCTCCCCCTCGACGAGTCGGAGGCGTGATGAGAGCGGTCGCGTTCGCGGCGGCGGTGGTCGTCGCGGCGATCAGCGTGTTGTTCGGGCCCACCGCGCCCGCCGTCGCCGGTCCGACCTTGCAGGACCAGTGCACGGTGCAGGAATGGCGCGACCCGGGCAACTTCAGCCGCTGTGTCGGACAGTTGCACGACCTGAGCCAGCAGCGCGCGCAGTGCCTTGCCGCGCCGATCCCGGAGCCGCCCGACTCCGGGATGGCGGGCTGGTTCGTCACCGAGCCGGAGTCGTCGAAGCTGTCCGGTCCGCAGGGGTTGTACAGCCGCTACGGCTACGCCGGTTACGACTACACGACGTACGACATCGGTTGTGTGCCGACGTTGATGCACCCGGACTACAAGTTCGAAAACACCATCGCCAACGCGGAGTTCATGTTCGCCACCGGCGTCATCGGGGCGTCCAACGCGTTGCGGGAGAAGGCGTGGCAGCCACAGAGCATGTGGGGCTGGGCGGACACCCTGGTCGACAAGGCGACCAAGGCGATCTACCAGCGCGTGTTCACCGTGTTCGGCGCGGTCACGCTGGCGGTGGTCGGACTGTACCTGCTGTGGCGTTCGCGCCAGTCCGACATGAGCGCGGCGATGACCACGGCGGGCTGGGCGATTCTGGTGATGGTCGCGGTCACCGCGATCGCCGCCTGGCCGGTACGCTCCGCGCACCTCGCCGACCAGTCGCTGATCCAGGGGCTCGGCGTGGTCCACGGGGCGGTCGGACCGCAGCCCAAGGATATTCCGCCGGATAAGTGCGTACTGCCGGACCCGGCGGCGTGCAAGGACGTGCGACCGCCGGCGGTACGAGCCAGCGACACGGCGACCGAGACCATGTTGTACCGCAACTGGCTGCGCGGGGCGCTCGGGTCGGCGGACAGCCTGACCGCCCGGAAGTACGGACCGGCGCTGTACGACGCCAAGTCGCTGAGCTGGGACGAAGCCGAGCGGATCCGGGAGAACCCGAGTACCCGGGACGCCACGATCGCCCAGAAGCAGAACCAGTGGATGAAGGTCGCCGAACAGATCAAGACCGAGGATCCGCAGGCGTACGAGTACCTGCAGGGCACGCGGGGTATGGACCGGATCGGGGCGGGATTCATCGCGATCCTGTCCGCGCTGTTCTTCGCGATGTTCGACGTCACCGCCTCGGTACTGGTCCTGCTCGGTTTCCTGATCTTCCGCTGGGCGGTGGTCGCGGCGCCGGTCCTCGGTACCGTCGGCATGCTCCGACCCGCGAGTTCCGGGCTGCGACGGCTGGTCAACTCGGTCATCGCGGCGATGTTCAACATCGTGATCTTCGGTACCGGCGCGGCGATCTACCTGTTCGCGGTCGATCTGATCATGAGTTCGGCGGCGCTGCCCGGCTGGTTGCAGGTGACCCTGGTGTGGCTCTGCGGCGTGGTCGGCTGGCTGCTGCTGCGCCCGTACCGGCGGATCACCCAACTCGGCGGCAAGGACTCGACCGGCGCGATCGCCACCGCCGGTACCTGGCACCGCCGGTTCTTCCGTGACCTGCGCGAGGCTGCCACGCTCGCGATCGCGACTCCCGCCGTGGAGTCCGTGGTGGACCGTCGGCGGGAGGCGCGGTCGGAGGTACTGCGGCCCGAGGCGCGCGCCGAGGACCCGGTCGAGGCGCGCACGGCCCGCCCGGAGTCGGCGACACCGCGCCAACGAGCGGTCACCGCCGAGTGGGTGGAGGCGGACGTGCCGGACACGCCCACCGGGTACGCCGTGTACCGACCGAAGAGCCGCGCCGCGAAGCCGCCACAGGCGCCGGCTCCCCGGCCCGAGTCGGCGAACGTCGGGTGACACGAGATGCGCCAGGTGGTACGGCTGCTCGGCAACCGGTACGCGGTGGGACTCGGGGTCCTCGTCGTGGTCGCGCTGGTCGTCGTGGTCGCGCGCGGGCTGGGGGGTCCGGTCGAACAGACACCGCTCGGTACCACGGCGGTCACGACCCCTCCCACCAGCCATGGCACCGAGCAGCCCGACGACAGTGTGGTGTCGGTACCGGGGAGCGGTTCCCCGTCGCCGAGTGCGAACGGCGTCGAACCGCAGGTCGTCGCGATGGCGTTCGCCCGCGCGTGGCTGGCGCATCAGAACGTGACCGCCGCGCAGTGGCATTTCCGGCTCGCCCGGTACGCGACCGACGACCTGTCGCAGAAGTTGCGGGGCGTCGACCCGGCTCAGGTACCGGCGGATCGGCTCACCGGCGACCCGGAGGTCGTCGACCGCGCTGACTCCTATGCGCAGGTGCGCATCCCGGTCGATTCCGGGGTACTCGACCTGCGCGTGGTCCTGGTGGACGGGCGGTGGCTCGTCGACGGCGTGGACTGGGACCGGGGATGAGACCCGTCAGGACCGGACGCCGGCTGCTGATCGCGCTGGTCGCCGGGCTGACACTGATGTGCTGCGCGGGCGGTACCGCCGCCGCGTTCTTCCTCACCGGGCTCGGCGGCAACTCGTCGACGACGAACACCGCGGCGCTCGGCTGCGGCGTGACCACCGTGGTGAACGCGAACAGCAAACTGCCGTCGATCGCCTCACTCGGCGAGGAGCAGATCCACAACGCGGCAATCATCATCAGCGTCGGGCAGCAGCTGAAGGTGCCGCCACGCGGCTGGGTGATCGCCATCGCGACCGCCCTGCAGGAATCGGTGCTGCGGAATCTCGGCGACCTGGGCGCCGCGAACGACCACGACTCGCTGGGGCTGTTCCAGCAGCGACCCAGCCAGGGCTGGGGCACTCCGGAACAGTTGATGGACCCGGTGTACGCCTCGCGCAAGTTCTACCAGAAGCTGCTCACGGTCCACGGCTGGGAGCGGATGGCGCTGACCGATGCCGCCCAGGCGGTACAGATCAGCGCCTACCCCGACGCGTACGCCAAACACGAGCCGCTCGCCACGCTGATCGTCAACACGCTCGCCCACGGCGCGGCACGAGCCGCCGGCTCGGTTGTCGACCTGCGCTGTGCCCGACCGGGCGAGGTCGCCGCCTCGGGCTGGACGGTACCGGTGCGCGGCGAGATCACGTCCGGGTTCCGACCGCCGGACCGCCCGACGCACAACGGGGTCGACCTCGCCGCTGGTCGTGGTACCCCGATCCACGCCGCCGCCGCGGGCGTGGTGATCACCGCGACGTGCAACGCGATCGGTCCCGACGGCAAGCCGTGGGGGTGCTGGCGTGACGGTTCGACGTCGGTGCTCGGCTGCGGCTGGTACGTCGAGATCCTGCATCCGGGCAACATCATCACCCGGTACTGCCACATGGTCGACCGACCGGACGTGGTGGTGGGTCAGACCGTCGCCGCCGGCGAACAGATCGGCAGGGTCGGGTCCACCGGCAACTCGTCCGGACCGCACTGCCATTTCGAGGTACACATCAACGGTGATCGGTACCCGAGCGGCGCGATCGACCCGGTGCCGTTCATGAACCAGCAGGGCGCGCCGCTGGGCGGCGCGCCGTGAGCGGCGGCTTCCCGTCGGGACGCTTCCCGTCAGGAGGCGGCGCGTCGTGAGCGACTGGGTGCCGCGTCCGCCGGGGCCGATCGTCCCGGTCCCCGCCGCAGCCGAGGCGGATCTGCGGGGACGCAGGGTGCTCGTCGGTCTGCCCGGTCTCGGGTGGCGCGCCGATCTGCGTGCCGATTCGGCGCTGGTACAGGGCAGCCGAACGTTCGTGCCGGTGCTGACCGAGCAGGAGTGGTACCGCGCCGAAGCGGAACAGACGGAGGTGTTCGCGCCGCTGGTGCCCATCGAGCGGGTGTGGGTGGAGACGGTCGGACCGGTGCCGCGCGGCGAGGCGACACCCGTCGGTCGCGACGTGTTCTCCCGCCTGGTGTCGCTGGACGCGCCTCCGCGTCGGGAGCCGGTACCTGCCCGCGACGTGGTCGGCATCACCGGTCGTCGCGTGGTGCGCGTCGGACCGGACGGCACGCAACGTGATCTTCGCGCGGTCACCGAGGTGTACGAGAACGCCGAGGGTGACGTGTGTGTGCGGGTGTGCGCGGAGGTCGACTGGTACCGCTGGGGCTGGCGCGGCCAGTTGCCGCGCACCCTCGAGGTGCCGATGTACCAGCTGTGGGCGGAATAACGCCGGCTGCCGCGGCTCGCCTTGCGGGCTCGACGCCTCGCGCGTGGTTGACGTCTTGCGCCGGTTTTGTCCGTTCGTCGGATCGTCTCGTGCCGCCTCGCGTCAGCTTCTGCGGCTGGCGTCGCACACTTGCCAGCCGGATCGATGCTGCACCTCGAACTCCCAGCTCTGCATCTGCTGCTGGTACCCGCCGTCGACTGACGCGCTGATGCGCAGGTCGACAGCGACGTGGGCGGCGTTGTCGCCGGTTTTGCTTACCGTCAACTTTCCCCACGAGACGTTGATCGGGGTACCGAAACGCTTCTCCCGGGCGATCAGGTCGTCGCGTAACTGTTCAATCTGCGCTAGGTGGCGGTGACCGCAGGTGTACTGGGCGGCGCGGACGTCGTTGCGGTTGACCAGCGATTCGCGAAGGTAGTCGGAGACGGCGACGTCGGGGTGGCTGAGGTCGGGCCCGGTCGCTTTGTCGTAGGCGAGGTACCCGACGCCGAGCCCGCCCAGGCAGACGACTGCGACGGCGACCGCGACCACGACGAGGACGGTGCGGAGCCGGCTGCGCCCGGGTACGGCGACGGGCGGCGGTGCCGCCGTGACAGGTGGAGTGTCAGCGCCGGTTGGCTCCGCTGCTTCACGCTGCCTCGGTGTCGCCGGACTGGCGGCGGTCCGCTCATCCTCCGGGCTCGGCAGCGGGGTGGGATCCACGCGACGAGCCTAGCGAAATCCAGGTACTCCAATCGCGCGGCGCGACCGCGCGACGGACATCTCAACCGGGCGCCTCGGCGTCGATGTCGCCCCGCGCCCGGTCCTGAATCAGTAGCCACGTCGCGACAGCCCCGATGAGCAGCAGTACGACGGCGGCGACGACCAGCCATGGGTTGACGCCGCGCCGCGCGGGTGGCAGCGCCTGAGACGACGCGTCCACACCGGACGATGGCGAGGTCGGCGCGGCTGAAGGCGACAGTGGCGGAACATTCGCGGTCAACGCTGCCACCGGGTTGACGATGCCGTACCCGTACTCGTCGTCCCGCCCCGGCGGCCCCTTGTCGATCGCCGTCGCCGTCATCCGGTGGATCACTTCGGTCGCCGACAGATGCGGGTACCTCGCCCTGACGAG
>DASUXA010000105.1:0-37332 GCA_036378155.1 Micromonosporaceae bacterium
GTACCGCCGACGCGTCGGGTCTGCTGTTCCGGGTCGCTCGGGCGCTGGAGCAGGCGGGCGCGCAGGTCCGCGCCGCGCGGATCGCCACCCTCGGCGGGTACGCGGTGGACAGCTTCTACCTGGTGGGAGCCTGGAGCGACCCGGCCGACCGGGCGCGCGTCGAAATCGCCGTTCGCCGCCCGACGCAGGTCCGCCCGCAACACGTCGATGTCGGCAGGCGTGCCGTACCGGGGCTGCACGGCGCACTCCAGCAGCGTGCGCCGGTCGACGCTGGAGACGTCGGCGGTGACCACGTCGAGCCGATGCGCGGCGAGGCAGCCGGTCACGGCGGCGAGCAGTCCGCGCCGGTCCTCGGCGGCGACCGCCACCCGGTCGACGGACACGTGGACCACCGGCGGGTCCCCGGCGACCAGGGTGGGGTCGGGACGCGGTCGGGGCGGTACCGTCCCGGTGTCCAGCGCCGCCCGTACCCGGGCGACCAGGTCCGCGACGAGTCGTTCCCGCCACGACGACCACGCGCCCGGCCCGGTCGCGAGGGCGTCTGCCCTGGTCAGGGCGTACAGCAGGTCCAGGGTGCGCACGTCGGCGACCGCGTCGGCGACGGTGCGTACGGTCACCGGGTCGCCCACGTCCCGACGGGTCGCGGTGTCCGGCAGCAGCAGGTGCAGCCGCACCAGGGTGCCGACCAGGTCGGCGTCCTCGTCGGGCAGTCCGAGGCGACGGGCGGTACCGGCGGCGAGCACCGCTCCGGTGCGGCTGTGGTCGCCGGGCAACCCCTTGCCCGTGTCGTGCAGCAGGGCGGCGAGGACCAGCAGGTCGGGGCGGCTCACCTCGGAGGTGTACCGGGCAGCCTCGGCGGCGGTGCGCACCAGGTGGCGGTCGACGGTGTACCGGTGTACCGGGCTGTGCTGCGGCAGTCCGCGCAGTCGCGGCCAGTCCGGCAACCAGCCGTCGACCAGTCCGTACCGGTCGCACGCCTCCCACACCGGTATCAGCGCCGGCCCGCTGCCCAGCAGGGTGAGCAGCGCCTCGCGGGCGTCCGGCGACCAGGGCACGGCGGGTGCCGGACAGAACCGGGCGAGCCACTCCAGGGTGGCGCGGGCGATGGGCAGCCCGGCGACCGCCGCCGCGGCGGCGACACGGGGTCCGAGGCTGGTCTGCGGTCTGGCGGTGACGACCGACCGGGCGAGCACCACCTCGCCGTCCTGTTCGACGACGTCGCGTGCGATCGGGTGGCGGTGCGAGCGCCCGCGTGCCGGTACCGACCGCCACCGGTCGACGGCACGCCAACCGTCGTCCATGACGTACGCGATCGCCCGCGCGTCGGTCGACACCCGACGCAGCAGCGCGTCGCCGTTGGGCAACCCGAGGGTGTCGGCGACCGCCGTCCGCTCCTGTGCCACCAGTCGGTCCATCCGTCGCCCGGTGGCGAGGTGCAACGCGTCGCGTACGTCGAGCAGCCGGGTGTACGCGGCGCGCACCGCTGGACGGGTGACGTCGGCGATCCCGGCGACCCCGATACCGCGCAGCACCGCCACGTCCCGCAGCCCGCCGCGCGCCTCCTTCAGGTCGCCTTCCAGCAGGAACGCCAGTTCGCCGTACGCCTGCCAGCGCGCCTCGGTGACCTCGCGCAGGGCGGGCAGCAGCCGGTCCGCCTCACGTCGCCAGCGCTGGTACACGGCTGCGCGCAGTTCGGCGGTGAGCGTGGCGTCCCCGGCGATGTGCCTGATGTCCAGCAGACCGAGCGCCACCTTGACGTCGTCACGGGCGACGGACAGCGCCTCGGGCACGGTGCGTACCGAGTGGTCGAGCGCGAGCCTCGCGTCCCAGATCGGATACCACACCTGTTCGGCGAGGGTGCCGATGTCGACGCCGCCCGGTGCCGTACCGCCCCGGTGCAGCAGCAACAGGTCGAGGTCGCCGTGCGGGGCGCATTCGCGGCGACCCAGCCCGCCGGTCGCGACCAGGGCGACCCCGTCGACCGTCGTGGCCCCGCGCGGCTCCTGCCGCGCTGTCGTGGCTCCGCGCGGCTCCTGCCGCGCCCGGTCCGCGACGGTCTCCGCGTCGCGCAGCAGCCCGGCGAGGAACGTGTCCAGCCCGGCGGCACGCTGTTCGCGTGCCGCCGGGCCGACCCCGCCCGCCAGGCGCACCGCCGTGCTCACAGGGCGTCGAGTCCCCGTTCGCCGGTACGCACCCGGACGACGTCGTCGACCGGGGTGACCCAGACCTTGCCGTCGCCGATCTTGCCGGTCCGGGCGGCGTTCACGATCGCGTCGACTATCTTGTCGACGTCGATCTCGTCGGTGACCAGTTCGATCCTGATCTTCGGCAGGAAGTCCACGGTGTACTCGGCGCCCCGGTACACCTCGGTGTGCCCCTTCTGCCTGCCGTACCCCTGCACCTCGCTGACCGTCAGCCCGGTGACTCCCAACGCCTGCAGCGCCTGTTTCACCGCGTCGAGCTGGTACGGCTTGATCACGGCGGTGACCAGCTTCATCTTCACGCCCTCCATTCCGACGACGCTATCGGGCGGTCCTACCGGCGACCCGCTCGGCAGCCGGCTCCGGTTCGGGTCCGGCGACCGGTGCCGCGCCGGGCTCGGGCGCGGGTCCGGCGACCGGTGCCGCGCCGGCCTCGGGGGCGGGTCCGGTGCGCGGTTCGACCGGTGCGACCCGCGCGTCCCGGTGGTCGCCGCGACCGGGCGGACGCGCCCCGATGCCGGCGAGCGCGAACCCGCCGCCGCCCGCGGTCGGCGTCAGGTCGTACGCGCTCTCCGCGTGCTCGGCGGTGTCCAGCCCCTCGGCTTCCGCCTCCGGGCGTACCCGGAACCCGATGGTCTTCTCGATCGCCGTGCCAATCAGGTACGCCAGCGCGAACGAGTACGCCCCGACCGCGAGCACCGCGACCGCCTGCCTGCCCAACTGGGCGGGACCGCCGCCGTACAGCAGACCGGCGACTCCCCCGGTACCGGAGATGAACGGCGCGGCGAGGAACCCGATCAGCAGCGCGCCGACCGCGCCCCCGACCAGGTGCACCCCGACCACGTCCAGCGCGTCGTCGAAGCCCAGCTTGTACTTCAGACCCACCGCCGTCGCGCACACCGCCCCGGCGATCAGCCCGAGCGCGATCGCGCCGAGCGGCTCGACGGTCGCGCACGCGGGAGTGATCGCGACGAGCCCGGCGACCGCGCCGGACGCCGCGCCGAGGGTGGTCGGCTTGCCGTCGCGCAGCCATTCGACGGTGATCCAGCCGATCAGCGCGGCTCCGGTCGCGATCTGGGTGTTCACGAACGTGATCGCGGACAGCCCGTTCGCGGCGAGCGCCGATCCGGCGTTGAACCCGAACCAGCCGAACCACAGCAGACCGGCGCCGAGCAGCACCATCGGTACGTTGTGCGGCTTGAAGCGCTCCTTCGGCCAGCCGGCGCGTTTGCCCAGCACCAGGGCCAGGGCGAGACCGGCGGCGCCGGCGTCGACGTGGACGGCGGTACCGCCCGCGAAGTCGAACGCCTTGAGCCTGTCGGCGATCCACCCGCCGTTGCCGTTGTCGAAGAAGAACACCCAGTGCGCGACCGGGAAGTAGACCAGCGAGGTCCACGCCGCCACGAAGATCAGCCACGCGCCGAACTTCGCCCGGTCCGCGACCGCGCCGCTGATCAGGGCGGGTGTGATGATCGCGAACATGACCTGGAACGCGGCGAACGCGAGCACCGGGATCTGGTTGCCCGGCGCGCCGGTCAGCGCGTCGAAGGTGCCGCGCAGCCCCCACCAGCCGTGCCAGCCGACGAACCCGTTCCCGGTGGTGAACGCGAGCGTGAAGCCGTAGCCGACCCACAGCAGGCTGACCACCGCGATCGTGGCGAAGTTCATCATCAGCATGTTGAGCACGTTGCGGGTACGCACCATGCCGCCGTAGAACAGCGCCAGACCCGGCGTCATGAGCAGTACCAGCGCGCTCGAGGCGAGCACCCAGGCGGTGTCACCGTCGTTGATCGGTGGCACGCTGCCTCCTCTCGGTCACAAGTTCCACCGCGTACCGGCAGCGCTGCCCGTACGCCGTTGGGACACTCAAACCGAGGCGTGTTTCGGCAGCCGGCGACCTCCGGTTTCCAGCCGGTCACCAGTTGTTTCGATCGTGTGACAAAGCGAGGCGGGAACCCTGACGCGTGCCAGACCCGGGTCAGCGCAGCGCGTACTCCAGCACGTGCCGTTCGTGGTCGATCAGCCGCAGGTCGCGTACCGGTCGCCGCAGGTGCCCCTTGTGCACGATGCGGACGAACGCGGGGTCGCCAGCCGCCGCCATGCGCCGGATGCCTTCCACGTGGTCGACGATCCGCTTGCGGATGGTGCGTACCAGTCGGTGCCGGTCGCGCGGGATCAGCCCGTACGCGTCGGCGAACAGTCGCAGCCGGCGCGGGCGGTCGGGTTGACGCCAGCCCAGGGTGTACGAGTCGCGGTCGGAGAACAGCGGCACCCAGGTCCAGGCGGCGTACGCGACGTCGTAGATGCGCGCGCCGGGCGACGCCAGGTCGAAGTCGATCAGTGCCAGGGTGTTGTCCGGTCGCCAGATCACGTTGTGCGGGGCGGCGTCGTGGTGGCAGATGACCTCGGTGTCCGGTGGCGGCGGGCCGAACGAACGCCACACCGCGCCGGGCGGGGGACGGAAGCCGTACTGCGCGTCATGGAACATCCGCAGCATGGTGGCGACGGTGACCAGCGCCTCGTCGGTGACCCAGTGCGGGGCCAGCGGGTACGACCCGCACTCGCCCTCGAGGTACGACAGCACCTCGCGACCCCGCTCGTCGATGCCGTAGGCGCGTGGCGCGCCGGTGTAGCCGCGGTACTCGAGGTGGCGCAGCAGCGCGTGGACGGCCGGCGTCCACGGTCCGGCGTTGCGCCGGACGGTGTCGCCGACCCGCACCACCGTGCTGGTGTTCCCGCCGTAGAGCGGGATCTCCTGTTGCGTCACCAAGATGCCCTTCCGATCCTGCTGCCCTGTCTGGAGGCTACGGGTTCGGGCCAAGCAACGCCTCGACGAACTGCTCCGGGTCGAACGGCGCCAGGTCGTCCTTACCCTCGCCGAGACCGACGAGTTTGACCGGGATGCCAAGTTTGCGCTGTACCGCGATGACGATGCCCCCCTTCGCCGTGCCGTCCAACTTCGTCAGCACCACCCCCGTGACGTTGACGACCTCGGTGAACACCCGCGCCTGCTCGAGACCGTTCTGGCCGGTGGTGGCGTCCAGTACCAGCAACGTCTCGTCGATCGCGCCATGCTTCTCTACTACCCGCTTGACCTTGCCGAGCTCATCCATCAGCCCGACTTTGTTCTGCAGGCGACCGGCGGTGTCGATCAGGACCGTGTCGACCTCCGACTCGATACCGCGACGTACCGCGTCGAACGCGACCGCGGCGGGGTCGCCGCCCTCCTTGCCCCGGACCACCTCGGCGCCGACCCGACCCGCCCAGGTGGCGAGCTGGTCGGCGGCGGCGGCGCGGAACGTGTCGGCGGCGCCGAGCACCACGGTGTGCCCGTCCGCCACCAGTACCCGCGCGATCTTGCCGCAGGTGGTGGTCTTGCCGGAGCCGTTGACGCCGACGACCAGCAGGACGGCGGGTCGCCCGTCGTGCGGGCTCGCCTTGAGCGACCGGTCCATCTTCGGGTCGAGCGCGGCGACGAGTTCCTGGGCGAGCAGCGCGCGGACCTCGGCGACGCTGCGGGTACCCAGTACCCGGGTCCGCTCGCGCAGCCGGTCGACGATCTGCTGGGTCGCCTCGACGCCCACGTCGGCGGTGATCAGGCTGTCCTCGATCTCCTCCCAGGCGTCCTCGTCGAGCCGGTCGCGGGACAGTACCGCGAGCAGTCCCTTGCCGAAGACGTTCTGCGAGCGGGCGAGCCGGGCGCGCAGCCGTACCAGGCGTCCCGCGGTCGGCTCGGGCGCCTCGATAACCGGTGGCGGCGGGGCGGGCGCGGTCGGGGGCGGAGCCGTCGGTACCTCGGTCGGCGGAGCCGTCGGAGGTGCGGGCGGCGCCGTGACGCTCGGGGGCGGCGGTGCCGGCGGCGCGGTGGGCCCGCCGGGTCGGGCGGGCGGCGCCTTGGGCGGCGCGGTCGGCGCACGCGGTGGCGCGGTGGGAGCGGGCGGCCCGGTCGTGGTCGGTCCCGCCTCGGCGGGCGGCGCGCCGGGTGCGGTCGGCGGCGTCGGCCCGGACGGCGGCGGCGCCGGTCGCCGGGTCCGGCGCAGCCGCGGCGCGACCAGCCCGACCGCGGTGACCAGCAGCATCGCCAGCGCGATCACGGTGATGAGCAACCACTCCATGCGGCAAATCCTGGCAGATCGCGCCGACACCCGCCCGCGCGCCGCCGGCAAAACGTGGCAGGGTCCACGGTCGGCAGCGCCGCTGGCGCCGGGCCGGCGTGCCGTGACGCGGGCGCCACGTCGGTGACCGACGTGCGCGTCCTGGGACGCTCACCTCGCTGGTGACGTGACACGCGTCCGCCAGCGGTGTCGCCTCGACCGGCACACCTTCGGGCGGCGGAGAGCGGCGACCGCCGCCCGCTCGGGTGGCGGCGTCACCGGTACCGGGCGATCATGGGGTCCTCCCCCGGACCCGGACGTGATGGATGCACCAGGAGCTTCTGCTCGGCCCCGTACTCCGGCGCGTCGACGGCGACCAGGCGACGGTCTGGGTGCAGTCGGCGCGACCCGCGACGGTCGAGGTACGAGCCGGATCGGCGACCGGCGCGGCACGCACCTTTCGCGCCTTCGGTTGCCACTACGCGCTGGTCGTGGTGGACGGGCTGCCGCCCGGCGCCGCCACGCCGTACCAGGTGCTGCTCGACGGCGAGGTGGCGTGGCCGCCGCCGGGTTATCCGTTTCCCGCCCCGGTCATCCGCACCGTGGCACCGGAGCACGCGGTACGGCTGGTGTTCGGCTCCTGCCGGGAGGCGTCGCCGTACGCGCTGCGCCACTACCCGCCGGACGCTCTGGACGCGTTCGCGGTCCGGCTCGCCGACCGGGTCCGTACCGGACGGGCAGTCGCCGAGGACTGGCCGGACCTGCTGGTCCTCCTCGGTGACCAGATCTACGCCGACGAGCCGTCGCCGGACACGAGGTCGTGGCTGCGCCGCCGCCGCCCGTTCCGCCGCTGCCGCGCGCCGGGCGACCAGGTCGTCGACTTCACCGAGTACACCCGCCTGTACCTGGAGTCGTGGACCGACCCGGAGATCCGCTGGCTGCTGTCGACGGTACCGTCCGTGATGATCTTCGACGACCACGAGATCATCGACGACTGGAACACCTCGCAGTCCTGGCGCACCGACATGGCGCGTCGGTCGTGGTGGTCCGAGCGGATCAGCGCGGGCCTCGCCTCGTACTGGGTGTACCAGCACATGGGCAACCTGTCCCCGGCGGCGCTGGTCACCGACCCGGTGTACGCGGCGGTGACGGCGGCACCGGGCGGCGACGCGACCGGGACGCTGCGGGCGTTCGGCGCGAGCGCCGACGCCGATCGCGAGTCGTACCGGTGGAGCTACGCGCTCGACCTGGGACCCGCCCGACTGGTGGTACTGGACAACCGGTGCGCCCGCCAACTGGGCGGCACCCCGACCAGCCTGGGCGGCCCCCCAGCCAGTTCCCGCGGCCCGGCCACCCACGGCGGCCGGACGAGTCTCCCCGGCCCGGCCGCCCACGGCGGCCGGGCGAGTCCCCCCGGCCCGGCCACCCACGGCGGCCGGGCGATGCTGCCCGGCACCGAGTGGGAATGGTTCGTCGACACGGTTCGCAAGGGCGGCTACGAGCACCTGGTGATCGGCGCCTCGCTGCCGTGGCTGCTGCCCCCTGCGGTACACCACGTCGAGTCCTGGAACGAGCGGCTCTGCGACTCGCCCAGTCGGGCGGCGGCGGCGCTCGGCGAGCGGCTGCGGCGGTGGTGGGACCTGGAGCACTGGGCGGCGTTCACCGAGTCGTTCGACGAGATGGGCGCGCTGCTGCGCCACCTCGGCGAGGGCGGCGCCGGGATCGACCCGCCCGCGAGCATCAACGTGATCTCGGGTGACGTGCACCACTCGTACGTGGCGCGTGCCGTCCTCGGTCCGGACGTGGCCACCCCGGTACACCAACTGACCTGCTCCCCGGTGCACAACCGGGTACCGCTGCCCATGCGGCTGTTCTTCCAGGCGGGCTGGGGCGGCTGGGCGTCGGCGGTGGCGCGCGCCCTGGCGAGGACGACCGGTGCCGGGCGACCGACGGTGGGCTGGAACAAGATCGTCGGTCCGTACTTCGGCAACGCGATCGGTCGACTGGTGCTGACCAGGAGGTCGGCGACCGTGACGATCGAGGGCACCACGCCGGACGGGACGCTGTACCCGGTGGCGCACACCGATCTGACGTGACCGGGTCTCGCGGGAATGGGGTCTCGCGGGAATGGCGTCTCGCGAATGTGGCGCGCGCGTTGTCGGTCGCCGGCGGTACGGTCGCGACCATGACCGCACCGGACGTGACCCGACCCCGACCGCCGCTCATCGCCGGTGAGCGCGAAATGCTCGATGCCTGGCTCGACTTCCACCGCGCGACCCTGGTGCACAAGTGCGCCGGTCTGACCGTCGAGCAGCTGCGCGAACGCGCGTGCCCACCGTCCTCGCTGTCGCTGCTCGGGCTGGTCCGGCACATGACCGACGTGGAGCGCGGCTGGTTCACCGGGTTCGCCGGGGGCGACCGGACCAAGCGCTACAGCAGCCCGGACAACCCGGACGGCGACTTCGACGACGTCGACGGCGCCGACCCGCAGGAGGCGTTCGCGGCGTTCGCCGAGGAGTGCGATACGTCGCGATCCCTGGTCGCCGGGCGCGACCTCGACGAGACCTACGTGCATTGGCGCGGCGAGGAGATCTCGTTGCGCTGGATCTACGTGCACATGATCGAGGAGTACGCCCGCCACAACGGCCACGCCGACCTGCTGCGCGAGCGGATCGACGGGACGGTGGGCGCCTGATCGGTGCGCGCGGGTCGCGACCGCGCCGGACTCGACCTCACGCTCGCAGGTCGTCGGCGGGCGAAGCCGCGGTGATCTGGTCACGCCACGGCATCGGGCAGGCATCACCGCTGGTGTACCCCTGGGCCGTCACTCCCAACGCGCGGTTGACACGGGCGCGGTGGTTCTCCAACGCGATCACGTAGGTCAACTCCACCAGCCCTGCCGCGCCGAGCGCCGCCCGCAGTTCGGCGACCTGCTCGTCGGTGACCGTCATGGGCAGGTCGGTCATCGCGTCGGCGTACGCGAGGGCCTGCTTCTCCAGCGCGGTGAACGCGTCCGACGTCCGGTACCGGGCCAGCTCCCGGTGCCGGTGAACGGACAGTCCGGCCTTGAGGGTGAGCATGGTGCCGAAGTCGATGCACCAGGAACAGCCGACGCGGGTGGCGACCCGGTGCACCACCAGGTCGCGAAGCTCGGCGGTGAGCCGACCGGTCCGGGTCGCCCGTTCCACGGCGAGTTCGTGCACGCTGTACGCCCACAGCAGGCCAGGGTGGTGGGCCAGGGCCCGCGCCGGCTCCGGCGCCTGACCGAAACGCCTCGCGGAGTACCGCAGCGCCCACCGAACGAGCGTGCCGACCTGACGATCCGTCAATAGGGGGATGCGTGGCATGCCAGGAGGACGAGGCAGGGGCGTCGGATGTGACAAAGGGCCGATCGCGTGGATCGAAACGCCGCCCCTGCCGGGCTCGCGCCTACCGGCCCGGTGCGAGGCCGAGCGCGGCGCGCAGGTACGGCACGTCCTGCGGACCGTTCCAGCGGTACGCCGACAGCCCGGCGGCCCGCGCGCCCTGCACGTTGCGGTACTGGTCGTCGACGAACAGGCACCGCTCCGGCGGGGTGGCGACGGCGAGACACACCGCCGCGAAGAACTCGCGCGACGGCTTGTACACGCCGGGTCCCGCCGACGTGACGACGCTGTCGAACTCCTCGGTCAGCCCGAGTTGCGCGAGATGCTCGGCGAGGCCCTCGCCGGAGTTGGGCGTCAACGCGACCGGGTGTCCGGCGGCGCGCACCTCGCGGACCAGGTCGAGCACCTCGGGAACGACCTCGCCGCCGCGCCCGTCGCCGGCGGTCGCCGGGTCGTACCGGCGCACCACCCCGTCGAAGTCGAGCAGCAGCGCGGTCGGCCGCTGGCGGGGTATGGTCACGCCGCCGCCTCCTCCCGGTTCAGCCGCTGGCTGATCACCTCGGTGACCCCGGCGCGCATGGTCACGCCGTACAGCGCGTCGGCGATCTCCATGGTCCGCTTCTGGTGCGTAATGATGATCAACTGGCTGCGTTCCCGCAGCTGCTCCATCAAAGTCAGCAGCCGACCGAGGTTCACGTCGTCGAGAGCCGCCTCGACCTCGTCCATGATGTAGAACGGGCTGGGCCGCGCTCGGAAGATCGCGACGAGCATCGCGACGGCGGTCAGCGAACGCTCGCCGCCGGACAGCAGCGACAACCGCTTGATCTTCTTGCCGGGCGGTCGCGCCTCGACCTCGACGCCCGTGGTGAGCAGGTCGTCCGGGTCGGTGAGCACCAGGCGCCCCTCGCCGCCGGGGAACAGGACCCGGAACACCTCCTCGAACTCCCGCGCCGTGTCCGCGTACGCCGAGGCGAACACCTCCAGAATCCGGTCGTCCACGTCTTTGACGACGGTGAGCAGGTCGCGCCGGGTCTTCTTGAGGTCCTCCAACTGGTCGGAGAGGAACTTGTACCGCTCCTCGAGGGCGGCGAACTCCTCCAGCGCCAACGGGTTGACCTTGCCCAGCAGGGCGAGGTCGCGCTCCGCCTTCGCGGCGCGCTTCTCCTGGATCGCCCGGTCGTACGGCGCGGGCTCCGGCACCGGTTTGCCCGCCGCTTCGGCAGCCGCCACGTCGGCGGCGGTCGGCGGTACCAACGCCTGCGGACCGTACTCGGCGAGCAGGGTGTCGACGTCCATGCCGAAGTCCTCGGCGGCTTTCGCCTCCAACTGTTCGATGCGCAGCCGCTGCTCGGCGCGGGCCACCTCGTCCCGGTGTACCTCCGAGGTCAGCCGCTCCAACTCGTCGCTGAGCTGGCGGACCACGCCCCGGATCTCGGACAGTTCCGCCTCGCGCGCCGACCGCGCCAACGCCAGCGCGTCGCGTTCGGCGGCCGCGGCGGCCAGCGACACCGCGACCCGTTCCAGGGTGTACCGCGCCCCGGTCGCGACCGCGTCGGCGGTCGCCGCGCCCCGCGCCCGGGCCGCGCGCCGCGCCGCCGCCCGTTCCCGCGCGGCGCGCTCCGCCTGGGCCTGTCGAGCCAGCGCGTCGGCGCGACCGGCGAGGGCGCTGACCCGCTCCTCGGCGGTACGGACCGCGAGCCGGACCTCCATCTCGTTCTGCCGCGCCTGCGGTACCAGCCGGGCGAGCTGGTCGCGCTCCTCCGTCGACGGGTCCTCGTCGATCGGCGCCGCCTGTGCCTGGGCGAGCCGCTCCTCCAGCTCAGCCAGTACGGCGAGGCTCTGCTCGCGGGCGGCTTCCGCCTTCGCCCGCGCGGCGGCCAGCCGGTCCGCTTCGGCACGCGCCGACTTCGCGGCGGCGCCCAGTTCGGCGAGTCGACGGGCGGCGGCATTGCGTTGGTTGTCCGCCTCGCGCCGGGCGGCGGTCACCGCCGCGACCGCCTCTTTGCGTTCGGCGACCTCGGCGCGCGCCTCCTCGAGTTCGGCGCGCAGGTTGCCCACCTGTTCGGCGAGCTCCGCGTGCCGTTGCCGGGCCTCGTCGACGGCTGCCTGGACCTCGATGTAGCTGGGCGCCTTCGCCGACCCGCCGGCCGCCTGGTACGCGCCGATCACGTCGCCCTCCGGGGTGACGGCGCGCAGGTCGGGTCGCTGCGACGCGATGCGGCGGGCGGTGTCGAGGTCGGGTACCAGCACCACGTCCCGCAGCACCCGGTCCAGCGCGCCGCGCAGCGATGCCGGGCAGCGCACGACGTCGAGCGCCCACCGCGTGCCGGGCGGGGGCGCGGGTCGCTGCTCGTCCGTGGGCGGTCCGGCGACCAGCAGCGCCGCGCGCCCGGCGTCGTCGGCCTTGAGCAGGTCGATCGCGCTGGTCACGTCGTCGACCGTGGTCACCGCGACGGCGTCGGCGAGCCCACCGAGCGCGGCGGCGAGTGCCGCCTCGTGACCGGGGTCGACGGCGAGCAGGGCGGCGACGCTGCCGAGCAGACCGGGCACCCGGTCGGCGGCAGCCAACAGCGCGCCCGCCCCGTCCTTGCGGTTGAGTCCCAGCGCGAGCGCGTCGGCGCGCGCCTTCCACTCCGATGCCTCGCGTTCGGCGGCACGCTCGGCGTCGGCCAGTTCCTTGACGCGGGCGGCGGCCCGGTCGTGCGCGGACTGCGCTTCGGCGAGCCGCTCCACCAGGTCGGCGTCGCCCTCGTCCAGGTAGTCGGCCTGGGCTTCGGCCTCCTCGAACGCGGTCTGCGCCGCCTCGGCGCGTTGCCACGCCTCCTCCAGCGCCGTCTCGCCGCGCGCGATCTCCTCTTCGGCGGCGGTGGCGCGGGTGCGCGCGGCGTCGACCTGTCCGGTCAGCTTCGCCAGCCCTTCGCGCCGGTCGGCGACCGCCTTGACGGCGGCGACGAGCGCCTGTTCGGCGGCGGCGAGTTGACGTTCGAGTTCCTGCCGCTGCTGTACCGCCTCAGCCAGCCGGCTCTGCGCGGTCGCCAGTTCGGCGCGCAGCGCCGCCTCCTGTTGGCGTACCCGCTCCGACTCGGCCGTCAACTGCTCCGGGTCGCGACCGGGTCGCTCGTCCTCGGTCGCGGCGGACAGGTGCCGCAGCCGTTCGTTGGCGAGTTGTTCCGTGGAGCGGAACCGCTCCTGGATCGCGGACAGCTGGTACCAGATCTCCTGCGCCTGGGCGAGCACCGGTGCGTCCGCCGCGTGCGCCGCCTCGAGTTCGGCGAGCCGACCGCGGGCGTAGGTGAGTTCCGCTTCGACCTGCTCGCGACGGGTACGCAGGGCGGCTTCGTCGGCGATCTCCTTGTCCAACGTCTCGCGTAGCGTGGCGAGGTCGTCGGCCAGCAGGCGCAGCCGGGCGTCGCGCAGGTCGGCCTGGATGCCGGCGGCGCGTCGAGCGACCTCCGCCTGCTTGCCCAGCGGTTTGAGTTGCCGGCGCAGTTCGGCGGTGAGGTCGGTGAGCCGGTTCAGATTCGCCTGCATCGCGTCCAGCTTCCGCAGCGCCTTCTCCTTGCGCTTGCGGTGCTTCAGCACCCCGGCGGCTTCTTCGATGAACGCGCGGCGGTCCTCGGGTTTGGCGTGCAGTACCGCGTCGAGTTGCCCCTGCCCGACGATGACGTGCATTTCCCGACCGATACCGGAGTCGGACAGCAGTTCCTGGATGTCCAGCAGTCGGCAGGAATTGCCGTTGATCTCGTATTCGCTCTCGCCCGAGCGGTACATCCGACGGGTGATGGACACCTCGGTGTACTCGATGGGCAGCGCGCCGTCGTTGTTGTCGATGGTCAGGGTCACCTCGGCACGTCCGAGCGGCGGTCGCCCGGCGGTACCGGCGAAGATGACGTCCTCCATCTTCCCGCCGCGCAGCGCCTTGGCGCCCTGCTCGCCGAGCACCCACGCGATGGCGTCGACCACGTTGGACTTGCCGGAGCCGTTGGGGCCGACCACGCAGGTGATACCCGGCTCCAGCTTCAGCGTCGTGGCGGAGGCGAAGGACTTGAAGCCCTTCACCGTCAGGCTCTTCAGGTGCACAGGCTCGGGCCGTTCAACTCTAGGTGACGGGGCTGGTCATGATCGCATGGTGACGGGAGGTCACCTGCGGCGAGGGTACCTCCGAGTGCCCGACCGCTCTCGTTGGCGCGACGGGCGGAGGCGAATTCAGCGGGACGAATGCTCCCAAACCACTACGAACGTCACGGACTCGCCGGTCGTCACCGCCTGCAGGTGTACGCCGACCGGGCAGCCCGACGAAGGCGACAAGCTGGACGGAGACAAAAAGATGCGCGCCGACATGTCTGTCGGCGCGCTTCGTGCGGTCTGCGTGTCCCTGGGACGGTGGTGTCGGCGGTCGGTCGCCGACGCCGACGCTCAGGTGAGCGCTGGTTCGGGCAGCCGGAGCAGCTCGTCGGTCTGGGCTGCGACCGCCGCCAGCCGATCATTCTCGGCTCGCAGCCTGGCTACCTCGAACTCCAAGCTCCGTACCTTGGCACGCAGTTGGGTGACCTCGTCGAGCAACCGCCGATCGGGCGCGCTGCCCACGTGGCCGTAGAGGGCCTTCGCCATATCGTCTCCTTGTCAAGCGTTGCCGGAGTGGCCGGCCAACGCGCGCCCCATATTTCGCGACTCCCTCGCCTGGGCAAATTGCCCGTAAGGCACGGTCGGGCGCGACTGGCGACGAAACAATAATCCGCTCCGAACGCACCACAGTCAAGCCGAACATTGAGCGCAACCGACTCAACCGCAACGGCGTTACCGTCACGAGGGCCAGCGTGCTCATTCGACAGGAGGTCTCGCGTATGGGGACGCCGTACGCCGACCGCGACGCGGCCCGACAGGGTGGCCGGCACCGCGCGCGACCGGGACTGCGCCGCCCGGTTGCAGCCGCCGTGGTCGTCGCGTTTCTGCTGCTCACCGTGGCGGGGGTGACCGCGCTCACCGCGTGGCGACGCGCGCCCGGACCCACTGCCACGCTGATGCCGGCACCGAGCACCCCGGGGACACCGGCGCCTGACGGCACCCCGTCCACCCGGTCGTCGTCCGACCCGGTCACTCCGTCCGCGTCGACGCCGTCGTCCACCGGCGCCGGACGCGGCGCCGACTCCGACGTGAACGTTCCGACCTCGACCGCCGCACCCGTCAGGACCGGGTACACGGAGATCGAGAACCGGGTCGTCGCGCTGACCAACCAGGCACGGGCGCAGAACGGGTGCGCCCCGCTGCACACGGACGAACGGTTGCGCACGGCGGCTCGGGCGCACAGCGTCGACATGGCGACCCACCACAACCTCAGCCATACCGGCAGTGACGGCAGCACCTTCAGCGACCGGGCCCGCGCGGCGGGGTATCCGCAGCCGATGAGCGAGAACATCGCGGACGGATATCCGACAGCCGACGACGTGGTACGCGCCTGGTTGAACAGCGCCGGGCACCGGTCGAACATCCTCAACTGTCAGACCCGCGCGGTGGGCGTCGGGTTGGCGTATGCCGGCGACGGCACGCCGTACTGGACGCAGGATTTCGGGCGGGTCTGACACGATTTGCCGCGCGCCCGACAGGCGGTCGGATCGTTACACGGTGCGAAGCGGGCACCACAGCCCGCAGTGGTCATCCTCTTCCGATCCGCGGAGCCCGCATGAAGACGCTGCTGCCGCTGTACGCGCCGCCCGCCGACGACCCGCTCGCCTGGAACCTCGCCGCCGAGTACGGCCGTGGGCTGACTGTTCTCGTCGACGCCGGTACCGGCGACTGCGTCGCGGGCGTCGACGCCGGACCCGGCGACGGCGACCGGGGACTCGCCGCCGGGCTGGCCGCGCTCATGCGCTCCGGGGTACGCGTGCTCGGCCGCATCGACCTGCGCGTCGGTACCCGACCGGTCGCCGCGGTGCGCGCCGAGGTGGCGCGCTGGGCCGGGTACGCGGTGCGCGGGGTCTTCCTCGACGCCGCTCCGACCAGCCCGTTCTCGGTCGGGCCGGTGGCTGTCGCGCTCCGCGCCGCTCGTCACCTCGGGCTCACCGATGCCCTGCTCAATCCCGGCATGGTCCCCGACGACCTGTACCGGCACTTCCGCGCCCGGATCTGCGTGTTCGAGGGCACCTGGGCGCGACTGCGCGACTGGTCGGGCAAGGGCGCCCGACCCGGCGACGGCTACCTCGTGTACGGGGTACCGCCGGAGGAACTCGACGCTGTGCGCAGCCTGCTCGCCGAGCGGCAAGCCGGACCGGTCCTGCTCACCGACCGCGAAATGCCCGACCCGTACGCCGAGCTGCCCAGTTGGTGCCTACCGCTGGCGGTCCGCTGACCCGGCGCGGACGTACCGCCGCGTCGTCGCCGGACACCCTCGCCCGGTCGTGGTTCTCGTGCCCGGTCATCGGACCCGCCGCGGGCGCGGGCGAGGCTGGCAGTGCGGGCAGAAGTACGACGACCGGTTCATGAACGGCTCCCGACGAATGAGCGTGCCGCACCGGCGACACGGCTCGCCCTCCCGGCCGTACACGTTCAGCGAGCGGTCGAAATAGCCGCTCTCGCCGTTCACGTTCACGTACAGCGCGTCGAACGAGGTACCGCCGTCCTTGAGCGCCTCGCGCAGCACGTCGCGGACGTGACCGAGCAGGCGGAGCGCGGCGGGCCGGGTGAGCGCGTCGGTCGGTCGCGCCCAGTGCAGCCTCGCGCGCCAGAGCGCCTCGTCGGCGTAGATGTTGCCCACCCCGGAGATGCGGGTCTGGTCCAGCAGCGCCCGCTTGACCTCGGTGTGCCGACGGCGCAGGGCGGTGACGAACGCCTCGTCGTCGAACATCGGGTCGAGCGGGTCACGCGCGATGTGCGCGATTTCCGGCGGCAGCTCCGCCCCGCCCGCCGAGAACGACACCCCACCGAAGGTGCGCTGGTCGACGAAGCGCCACTCCGGGTCGCCGTCGGCGAACACGATCCGTACCCGCAGATGCGTCTCGGGCGGCGCGGCAGCCGGTCGGATCAGCATCTGCCCCGACATCCCGAGATGCGCGATGATCGCGTCCCCGGAGTCCAGCGGCAGCCACAGGTACTTGCCGCGGCGCCGCGCGCCGGTGATCGTCCGGCCCCGCAGCAGCGCCGCGAAATGCTCCGCGCCGGGTTCGAACCGACGTACCGCGCGCGGGTGGCGCACCTCGACGTCGGCGATCCGCCGGCCCACCACCCACTCCGCCAGACCTTGCCGGACCGTCTCCACCTCGGGCAGCTCGGGCATCGGACCCCGCTCAGTCCAGCCCGGCCGCGCCGCTGTCGGCGGGCGCATCGACCTCGGCGGTCGCCCCGTCGGACTCACCGTCGGACCCGGCCGCACCGTCGGACTCACCGTCGGACCCGGCCGCACCGTCGGACTCACCGTCGGACGCGACCGCACCGTCGGACGCGGACTCACCGTCGGACGCGACCGCACCGTCGGACGCGACCGCACCGTCGCTGGTACCGACCGCACGCGTCGACCATTCCCGCCATGCCGCCTCAGCCGCGCGCTGCTCGGCTTCCTTTTTCGTGTGCCCGTCGACCCCGCCGTACCGCTCACCGGCGACGAGCACCCAGGCGGTGAACGTCTTCGCGTGGTCCGGACCGTCCTCCTCGACCTGGTACTCCGGTACGCCCAGACCGAGCGCCGCGGTCAGCTCCTGCAGGCTGGTCTTCCAGTCCAGCCCCGCGCCCCGCCCGGCTGCCTCCGCCATCAGCGGCCCGAACAGCCGGTGGATCACCTCGCTCGCGGTGTCCAGCCCGTACTGCAGGTACACCGCGCCGAGCAGCGCCTCGAGCGTGTCGGCGAGGATGCTCGCCTTGTCCCGACCTCCGGTGATCTCCTCACCCTTGCCGAGCAGCAGGTACGGACCCAGCCCCTGCGGGCCGAGGTCGCGCGCGACCGACGCGAGCGCCCGCATGTTGACCACGCTGGCACGCAGCTTGGCGAGCTGCCCCTCGGGCAGGTCGGGATGGTCGTGGTACAGCGCGGACGTGATCACCACACCGAGCACCGAGTCGCCGAGGAACTCCAGGCGCTCGTTGGTGGGCAGCCCGCCGTGCTCGTACGCGTACGAGCGGTGGGTCAGCGCGCGCCGCAGCAGGTCGGGGTCGAGCGCGACACCGAGCGCGTTCTCCAGGTATGCCACGGTTCGGTTCTTCATCAGGACACCTCGAGCGGGTCGACGGGCGCGGCATCGCCCGTACCGCGGGGGGAGACGACATCGACCCGGCACAGCCGGGCGGCGAGCGCGATGCCCGAGGCGATGTCGGACGCGTCGGCGGCGCCGTGACAGGCGACCACCGTGCCGGCGACGCCGAGCAACGCGGCGGCGCGGGGTGCCCGGTGCCGCGGCATTCTGCCGCCGGCCAGGGTGAACGCGCCCTCGATTCCCTTGAGCAGGACGTTGCCGGTGAAGCCGTCGGTGACCACGACGTCGGCGCGCCCGCCCGTGGCGACCTCGTACCCCTCGACGTTGCCGACGTAGCGGTATCCCGCCTCGGCGAGCGCTGTGTCGGCGAGCGCCGCGTCGGCGGCGCGCCGCAGCCGGTCGCCCTTGCCGTGCTCGGTACCTATGGACAGCAGACCGACGCGAGGCTCGACCAGACCCAGCACGGTGCGGGCGTACTCCACGCCGAGCATCGCGTGCCCCACCAGTCCCGGTACACCGCAGTCGACCGACGCGCCCACGTCGAGCAGGAGTACCGGTCCCTCGACGGCGGGCAGGGTCGCGGCCAGCGCCGGGCGCCGTACCCCCGGCAGCCGGCCCAGCATGACGGCGGCGGCGGTGACCAGCGCACCGGTCGAGCCGGCGGACACCGCGCCGTCCGCCTCACCGTGGGCGACGGCGGCGACCGCCGCACGTACCGTGCTCTCCCCTCGGACCGCTCGTACCGCCTGATCCGCCGGCCCGATCGCGTGGCGGACCGGGTGCGCGGACACCCGCGCGCGGTCCCCTTCGGGCAGCGCGGAACGCACCTGCTCGACGACCTCGACCGGGCCGATCAGATGCAGGTGGAGATGGGGATCGGCGCCAACCGCGAGCAGAGCGCCGTCAACCACGACGGCGGGTGAGTCGTCCCCGCCGAGGAGGTCGACGGCGATCCGCGCGGCACGCCGCTCGGATCGCGTCACTCCGGACCCGGATCAGACCTCGAGGACCTGCCGGCCGTTGTACGTGCCACACACCGTGCACACCGCGTGCGGCAGCTTCGGCGACCTGCACTGCGGGCAGGCGACGGTCGCCACGGCGGTGGTCTTCCACTGCGCCCGGCGCGACCGGGTGTTGCTGCGCGACATCTTCCGCTTCGGAACGGCCACGGGTCTCTACTCCTCGATCAGTTTGCTCAGCGCGGCCCAGCGCGGGTCGACCTGCTGGTGGCTGTGGCCAGCCGGCAGTTCGTCCCAGTGCACCCCGCATTCGGGGCACAGCCCTGGGCAGTCGTCACGGCACAACGGGTTGACCGGCAGTGCGAGCACCACCGCGTCCCGCAGCGCCGGCTCCAGGTCGATCAGTCCGTCCTGCAACCGGCCGACCTCGTCCTCCTCGGCGGTCTCGTCCGTGGTGCTGTGCTCGTAGGCGTACAGCTCCTGGAGCGGGACCTCGACGGTGCTGGTGACCGGGCGCAGACAACGCGCGCACTCCCCCTCGACCTGGGCGGTCGCGGTGCCGGAGACCAGAACACCCTCCGAGACCGACTCGAGCCGCAGATCGAGCGCGAGCTCCGTGCCTTGCGGCACCCGGATCAGCTCCAGGCCGAGGTCCGTGGGCGCCGCGACCGACCGCTGGACAGCACGCATCGCCCCGGGACGGCGAGGCAGGTCCCTGGTATCGAGGACCAGCGGCGCCCGGGGATCGAGATGGGGCTGCGGCGAATGATCGTGCATCGTAGGACTCCGGCCGGGAGAGGCCGTCGGGCAAGGCTACCCGAGCGGGTTTGCGGACGTCGA
Source organism: Micromonosporaceae bacterium (assembly GCA_036378155.1). Classification (GTDB taxonomy): domain Bacteria; phylum Actinomycetota; class Actinomycetes; order Mycobacteriales; family Micromonosporaceae; genus DASUXA01. Next base: position 19,640 of record DASUXA010000105.1, read on the forward strand.
ATCGCCCCTGCCTGGTGCTCAGAAGGGCAGCGGCCGCTCGTCGTCGACGTGGAACGAGCCTATCTCGCGCAGCGCGTGCATCTTGTCGCGACCGCGCTCGATGGACGCCAGCGACCGGGTGAGGAACTGCTCGAAGTTGGCGAGCGCGGTGTCCACGTAGTCGTCGACCTCGTCGCGCAGCCGCTGCGCCTCGGCGCGCGCCTCGGCGACGATCCGCGCCGCCTCGTGCTCGGCCGCGGCGGTGACCTCGTTGATCGATACCAGCCGGGCGTGCTCCGCCTCGGCGTCGGCAATGATGCGCCGGGCTTCGCGCTGTCCCGCGTCGAGGATCTTGTCGCGCTCCTCCAGCAACGCCGAGGCGCGGCGCAGTTCGGTGGGCAGTTCGGCGCGCAACTGGTCGAGCAGATTGATCATCTCGCCCCGGTCTACCACGCAGTTGGTGCGCGACATCGGCATCGAGCGTGCGCTCTCCACGAACGCGATGATCTCGTCGATCCGTTCGAGCGGGTCCACCAGCGGTCACTCCTGTCTTTGCCTCCGGCGTTCGAGTTCGACCGTTGCGGCGTCGGCGCGCCTGATCGCGCCCATCGCCCCCGCGAACGGTTGCCGGCCGCACCAATCATGCGGCCTGGATGCCCCGCGCCGCCTGTCGAGCGGGATCAGCCTTTCGGCGTACCCCCGCTATCAGCCAAACGCTTGGCGAGCCGGCTGGTGACTGGTTCGGGTACGTGCGGCGACACGTCCCCACCCCACTTGGCGACCTCTTTGACCAGGCTGGACGACAGGAACGAGTACAGCGGATTGGTGACCATGAACAAGGTCTCGACGCCGGCGAGCCCGAGGTTCATCTGGGCCATCTGGAGTTCGTAATCGAAGTCACTGACCGCCCGCAGCCCCTTGATCACGACCGAGATGTCGTTCGCCCGGCAGAAGTCGACCAGCAACCCGCGGAACGAGGTGACGACCACGTTGGGCACCGAGGCGGTCGCCTCGCGAAGCATCTCCATGCGCTCGTCGATCGTGAACAGCCCGGCCTTCGCCTGGTTGATGAGCACGGCGACGACGATCTCGTCGTACAGCTTGGCGCCCCGGACGATGATGTCCAGGTGCCCGTTGGTGACCGGGTCGAAGGAGCCCGGGCAGACCGCGCGTCTCACGATCGGCGACCGTACCAAAGTGTCGTCTCCCCGTACCTGCGACCGCGCCCGAAGGTGAGTCCCGGCACGGTGCGCGGCGCGGGCGTACGGCTGGACCGCTCCACCACCAGTACCGCCTCCGGACCCAGCCAACCGTGCCCCACCAGCGCTTCGAGTATCGCGGTCAGGTCGGGCTCGGACAGCGCGTACGGCGGATCCGCGAAGATCACGTCGTACGGCGCGCCGGGCGGCGTGGCGAGCAGTCGCTCCACCCGCACGGCACGCACCTCCGCGCAGGCTCTCGCCCCGAGCGTGGCGACGTTGTCCGCGAGCACCCGGGCAGCCTTCGGATCGGCCTCGACGAACAGGACGTGACCGGCGCCTCGGGACAGCGCCTCCAGCCCCACCGCCCCGCTGCCCGCGAACAGGTCCGCGATCCGCGCGTCCGACAGGTCGAGCATCGACTCGAGCGTGCTGAACAGCGCCTCACGGACCCGTTCCGAGGTGGGTCGGGTGTCCCGGCCGGCGGGCGTGGCGAGCCGCCGGCCGCCGAAGGTACCGGCGACGATCCGGGTCATTCCGATGACGGTACGCGAGCAAGGTCGACCCTTGCCGGACACCGGCCGTTCATTCACTTCCGTAACACCAGTCACTTTTGTCACAGCGCGATCTATCGATAGGGTCTGCCGCTGTGCGGCCACGGGACGAACGTCGCCGACGTCGGCGACGTGTGGCCGCCGCTCATCTCATCTCAGTTGTAGGAGCAGTTCGTGAACCGAAACCCGCGACCAGGCAGAAGACTGCTCGCGTTGGCCGCCACCGCCTTCCTGGGCGTGGTCGCCGCGCTGGCGGTCGCCTCGCCGGCGAGCGCGCACCACACCACAGTGGAGGGTCACGCCGTGTGTGACCCGAAGTCCGCTTCCTGGGACGTCACCTGGACGGTGACCAACAGCGAAACCGACATCACCGGCGTCATCACGCACGTCGCGTACAACGCAGGTGACGCACCGACCGTGATCGTGCCGGGAGCCGTGCTCCCGAAGCAGGGCGACGGTCCGCTCGTCGGGCACCAGCAGGTACACACCAGCGGCAACGTGACGCTCGCGGTGTCTGCCGAATGGCACCGCGGCGACCGCACGATCAGGAACACCGCCAGCGGAACGGTAGTGCTGACCGGCACCTGCCCGCCGCCCACCTCCGCCCCGTCGGCGACCTTCACCTCCGCCTGCGACGGCAGTGTCACCGTCGCGCTGGTCAACGGCGACAAGGCGACCCGTGACGCGCGCTTCACGGTGACCGGCAGCGGCGGCTTCACCACGTCGGCCGTGGTCAAGCCGGGCGACCAGACCACGGTGACGGTACCGGCGGCGAACGCCGCCGCCATCACGGTGGTCGAAAACCGCAAGACGATCGCCCAGGGTCACTGGACCAGGCCCGACCAGTGCGGTGTACCGGCGGTCAGCGCCCAGTCGGACTGCGACTCGTTCACGGTGACCGTGGAGAACCCGCAGAACTCGCAGCCGGTGACCGCCGTCGTGACGCCGTCCACCGGTACGCCGAGCACGCTCACCGTCGCGCCCGGCGAAGCCAGGTCGGTCACGGTCAAGGCGAGCGCCAACCTGTCGGCGACGGTGACCATCGCCGGCAAGAGCACCACGGTGACGTACACCAAGCCGCAGAACTGCCAGTCGCTGCCGGTGACCGGTTCGTCGACCGGTACCGCCATCGGCATCGCCGCCGCGCTGCTCGCCGCCGGCGCCGGGCTGTTCCTGCTGTTCCGCCGCCGTCGGGTGACCTTCGTCAGCTGACCGCGACGCTGACGCCGCCCGGCGGTCGCCGGGCGGCGTCAGCCCTTCTCGAGGTACTCCGCCCGCTCCTCGTCGACCAGCCGACCGACCCAGTCGCGCAGCGCCGGGTGCTCGACCAGGTCCGGGTCGTCGTGTACCAGGGCGGTCGCCTCGACCCGCGCCTCGCGGATCAGGTCGGCGTCGCGCAGCAGCGACAGCAGACGCAGATGCGAACGACGACCGGACTGCGCCGCCCCGAGGATGTCGCCTTCCCGGCGCTGCTCCAGGTCCAGTTCGGCGAGGCGGAACCCGTCCACCGTGGACGCCACCGCGTCCAGCCGCTCCCGCGCCGGGGTCCCCGCCGACGCCTCGGTCACCAGCAGACACAGCCCCGGCGCCGAACCCCGCCCGACCCGGCCGCGCAACTGGTGCAGCTGGGACACGCCGAACCGGTCCGCGTCCAGCACGATCATCATCGTCGCGTTCGGCACGTTCACGCCGACCTCGATCACGGTCGTGGCGACCAGGACATCCAGATCACCGGCCGCGAACCGGCGCATCACCGCGTCCTTCTCGTCCGCCGGCAGCCGCCCGTGCAGCACCCCGACCCGCAGCCCCGCCAGCGGACCCTCGGCGAGCAGCGGCGCGACCTGCATGACAGCCAGCGGCGGGCGCCGCCCGTTCTCGTCGACCGGCTCGTCGTCCTCGGCGTCGCTCTCGCCGTCGCCGATGCGCGGACACACCACGTACGCCTGGTGCCCCGCCGCCACCTCCTCGCGCAGCCGCTGCCACGCCCGGTCGAGGAACGCGGGCTTCTCCGCCGCCGGTACCACGTGCGAGGCGATCGGCGACCGACCGCCCGGCAACTGCGACAGGGTGGAAACCTCCAGGTCGCCGTACACCGTCATGGCGACGGTCCGCGGAATCGGGGTCGCCGTCATGACGAGTACGTGCGGACGCTGGTCCGCCTTGGCGCGCAGCGCGTCGCGCTGCTCCACCCCGAACCGGTGCTGCTCGTCCACCACCACCAGACCCAGGTCGTGGAACTCGACCTCGTCGTACAGCAGGGCATGGGTGCCGACAACGATGCCCGCCCGGCCGCTGGCGATGTCCGCCAGCGTCTCGCGCCGCGCGCGCGCCGACAGCGAACCCGTCAGCAGCGCGACGCTGGTGCCGTCCGACGCGCCGTCCAACTCGCCCGCCCGACCCAGGGGACCGAGCAACTCGGTCAGGCTGCGGTAGTGCTGCGCGGCGAGCACCTCGGTCGGGGCGAGCATCGCCGCCTGCCCACCCGCGTCGACGACCTGCAGCATGGCGCGCAGCGCGCACAGCGTCTTGCCGCTGCCGACCTCGCCCTGCAGGAGCCGGTGCATCGGGTGTTCCACGCCGAGGTCCGCCGCGATCTCCTCGCCGACCTCCCGCTGACCCTCGGTCAACCGGTACGGCAGCCCGGCGTCGAACCTGTGCAGCAGAGCGTCGTCGCGCCTCGGCCAGGGCTTCGCGGGCCACTGCGCGGCGGAACGTCGACGCTGAGCCAGCCGTACCTGGACGGCGAACGCCTCGTCCCACTTCAACCGCTTCCGCGCGGCGGACAGCAGTTCCCGGCTGTCCGGGCGGTGGATCTGGCGCAGCGCCGTACCGAGATCCATGAATCCCCGCTCGGCGCGCAGTCCGGCGGGCAGCGGATCGGCGGGCGGCTGGACGGTGTCCAGCACCACCCGAACGCAGCGGGCGATGACCCAGGTCGGTACCGCCGCAGCCGCCGGGTACACCGGGATCAGCGCGCCCGCGAACTCCTCGATCTCGGTCGCCGCCTCGCCCGCCGGATCGTCGCCGAGCAGCACGTAGTCGGGCCCGTTGAGCTGGCGTCTGCCCCGGAACTCGGTGACCTTGCCGGCGAACAGTCCCCAGCGCCCCGGTCGCAGGTCGCGCTCGCGCCACGGCTGGTTGAAGAAGGTCAGCCCGAGCACCGCGCCGGTACCGTCGCCGACCGTCACCTCGAGCAACTGACCGCGCCGCGCCCGCATCGGGCGCACGTTCGCGTTCTGTACCTGACCGAGCACGGTCACCTGCTCGCCGACCGCGAGCGACCGGATGTCGGTGTGCTCGCCCCGCTGGTCGTACCGCCTCGGGAAGTGGTACAGCAGATCGCCCACCGTCTCCAGACCCAGGTGCGTGGCGAGCGCCTTCGCCGTCTTACGGCCGACCGCGCGGTCCAGCGGCGTGCTCATGGTCACCGCGCCTGTCATTCCACCCCCACCAGCAACGGGTAGTGCGGCTGTCCGCCGGAGAACGCCTGCACCTCCACGAACGTCCACGTCCTGCGCAGATGCTCAGCCAACTCGTCGGACAGCCCGTCCGGCGCGTCCTCGCCGAGCACCAACGTGACCAGTTCGCCGCTCACCGTCAGCAGCCGATCGAGCAGCTCACGGCAGGTCTCGCCGAGATCCTTGCCGATCAGGTTCACCTCACCGTCGACCATGGCGAGGATGTCGCCCGCCCGGCACCGACCCGCGACGGTCAGCGCTTCCCGGCTGGCGACGGTCACCTCGGCGTACCGGCAGGCGCCGGCCGAGTCCGCCATGGCGATCACGTCGTCGTCGAAGCGACGCTGCGGATCGTGGACCGCGAGCGCGGCGAGCGCCTGTACCGGGGACCTGGTCGGCACGACCGCGGTGCGGATGCCCTCGGCGCGCGCCTCCGCCGCTGCCGCCGCCGCGACCGCGTGGACGTTCGGGTTGTTCGGGAAGATCACCACCCGCTCCGCGCGGGTGGACCGGACCGCGTCGAGGATCTCGGTGGTCGACGGGCTCGGGTGCGGTACCACCGTCGCACCCTCTCCCTCGAACAGCGCGACGAGACCGGGACCGTGCGCCACCACGACCGCCGCCTGACCGGCGCGCTCGGGCGTGGGCGGTACCGCGACCGGGGCGGGCGGCGCGGGCGCTGCGCCGCCGGTCCCGATTGCGGCGGGCGGCGCGGGCGCGGTCGCGTCCGGGGCGGGTCGCTGGTCGGCGAACCGGGTGACCGAGATGCGGTGCGGTCGCCCGGCGCGGATGCCGGCTTCCAGCGCCGCTCCGATGTCGTTGACGTGCACGTGCACGTTCCAGGTCTGGATGCCGCCGGGTGCCAGGGTGCCCGTACCGACGACGGCGAGCGAATCGCCGAGCCCGGCGAGCGCGGCGCGCAGGTCGTCGACCGCCGCCTCCGGCGCGTCGAGCAGATACTGCACCTCGTAGGCGTACGACTCGGAGCCGGCTTCCCGGTCGACGGTCGACCGTCGCAGCGCCTCGTACGCCGTCGCGGGGTGCTCCGGCACCGTGCCGTCGACCACCGCGACCAGCGCGTCCAGCAGCACCACGAGACCACGTCCGCCGGCGTCGACCACGCCCGCGCGGGCCAGGACCGGCAGCAGTTCCGGGGTACGGGCGAGGGCGTCGCTCGCCCCGGCGGCGGCGGCACGCGCCACCGTCGCCAGATCGTCGGAGTCCGCCGTGGTCGCCGCGTCCGCAGCCGCCCGCGCCACGGTGAGCAGGGTGCCTTCGACCGGTACCGCGACCGCGGCGTAGGCGGCGGTCGACGCCTCCCGCAGCGCGGCGGCGAGCGCCCGACCGCCGACGTGCCGGGTCGCCGACAACGTGTCCGCCACGCCCCGCAGGATCTGCGACACGATGACGCCCGAGTTGCCCCGCGCGCCGAGCAGCGCGCCACGCGCCATCGCCCGCAGCGCCCGACCCAGCCGGGCGTCCCCCGAGCCGCCGTCCGCCGCCTGGGCGACCTCGCCGTCGCCGTCCGCCGCGTGGGCGACCTCGCCGTCGCCGTCCGGCGCGTCGACGGCGTCGAGCAGCGCGCGGTACGCCGAGGTCACGGTCAGGACGAGATTCGTGCCGGTGTCGCCGTCGGGCACCGGGTACACGTTCAACTCGTCGATCTCACGCTGGTGCCGGCGCAGCGCCTCGAGCCCCGCCGCGCACCAGCGACGGACGGCGGCGGCATCGAGGCTGTCCAGCACACCGCGATAGCCTAGTGCCGTGCTGTGACAGCCGCGGCCAGCGGCGCGCCCCGGTGCGGCGGCACCGATCCGCCGGGGCGGATTACCCGGTCGGTTCGCCCATCAGGTACCCTGGCCAGGTTGCCCGGCACGGGTGACCAGAAGCGAGCAATTCAGGAGATACCCGTGGCTAGCGTGTGCGACGTCTGTGGCAAGGGGCCGGGCTTCGGCCACAATGTGTCCCACTCGCACCGGCGGACCAACCGCCGCTGGAACCCGAACATCCAGACGGTGCGCACCCCGGCCGGTGGCGGCACGACCAAGCGCCTGAAGGTTTGCACCTCGTGCATCAAGGCGGGCAAGGTCACCCGCGCCTGACCGCAGATCGACACGAGCCGCCGGACCCGTCGGGTCCGGCGGCTCGTCGTGTGCGCGGCGTCCCGCGTCGCGAGGCAGCGCGTCCTGCGGCGCTCACAGGGTCCGACCGAACGAGCGGACCCCTTCCGCGCCCTTGTAGTGCCCGAAGTCCTCGATCCGCTCGTACCCCTCCGACTCGTACAGGCTGATCGCCTCCGGCTGCCGGTCGCCGCACTCCAGGATCATGCGCTTGCGCCCGTGCGCGCGAGCCGCCTCCTCCACGGCGCGGAGCAACGCCCGACCCACCCCGTTGCCGCGCGCGGACGGGTCGACGTACATCCGCTTGAGTTCGGCGACGTCCTCCGACCGTTCGAAGCTGCGCCACCCGCAGCAGCCGACCGGCGCGCCGTCGAGGTAGGCGACGTAGAACCCGCCGTCCGGCGGGTCGAATTCGGACGGTACGACCGGGGTCTCGTCACCCTCGCCGCCGTAGCGCGCACCGAGTTCCGCCATGGCGGCGGCGACCAGGGCACGGGCGACAGGCGAGCCGTAGCGCGTCTCGCGGATCTCCATCTGACTCACCGGCACAGGGTACGGTGCACCCCGCTGATCAGCGGAAGTGGTCCCACCCGCCCGGCCCGGCGTAACGGGCGCCGCCGACGGTCACCCCGGTACCGGACGCGACCCGACCGACCACCCGCCACCCGCCCGGCAGCGCGGTACCGGCAGGGAACGTGGCTGCCAACGCGTGGTCGTCACCCCCGGTGAGGATCCACTGGTACGGGTCGACGCCCAGCGCCGCGCCCGCGTCGCGCATCTGCGCCGGTACCTCGAACGCCTCGCGATCGACATCGATCGCGACCCCGCTGGCGGCCGCGACGTGCCCGAGATCGGCGAGCAGCCCGTCGGAGACGTCGATCATCGCGGTGGCGCCCAGTCGCGCCGCCTCGGGACCGGCCGGGTACGGCACCAGCGGTCGCCGGTACGCGTCGACCAGCAGCTTCGGCGACCGGAACCCGCGCGACAACACGGTCAGACCGGCGGCGGCGTACCCGAGCCGACCGGCGACCGCCACGACATCCCCCGGCCGCGCGCCGTCGCGGCGTACCGGGTCGAGCCCACCCAGATCGCCCAGCGCGGTGACCGCGACGGTCAGCGTCTGGCTGGACGACATGTCGCCGCCGACCACGCTCGCCCCGGCTGACGCCGCCTCCGCGCCCAACCCGTCGGCGAGCCCCTCGGCCCAGCTCACGTCCAGGTCCGGCGGGGCGCAGAACGCGACCAGCAGCGCGGTGGGACGGGCACCCATGGCGGCGATGTCGGCGAGGTTCGCGGCGGCGGCGCGGTGCCCGACGTCTTCCGCCGACGCCCAGTCCCGCCGGAAGTGGCGCCCCTCCACCAGCACGTCGGTGGACGCCACCACCCGGCGGTCCGGCGCAGTTACCACGGCACCGTCGTCACCGGGACCGAGCAGCACGTCCGCGCCGCTCGCCAGCCGCGCGGTCACCCTGCCGATCAGCCCGAACTCGCCGGTCTCCCCGATGTCCACCGCACCTCCCGTGACACGTCATTCAACCGCAGCGTCGTCGACGGCACCCGGTGCGGTAGTTTCACGCACGACCCGGCGAACTTCGGCGAAGGGAGTGCGGTCGTGGTCCAGGCGTACATCCTGATCCAGACGGAGGTTGGCAGAGCGCGCGACGTGGCCTCGTCGATCGACGGGATTCCCGGCGTGGTGCGCGTCGACGCGGTGACCGGCCCGTACGACGTGGTGGTGCTGACCGAGGCGCGCAACGTCGACGAACTCGGCAAGATGATCGTCAGCAAGGTCCAGGCGGTACCGGGCATCACCCGGACCCTGACCTGCTCGGTGGTGCACCTGTAAGTGTCCGATCAGAATGTTCGCCGCGCGGCCCTGGTGGCCGCGCTCCTCGCCCTGCCCGTCGCCCTGGTCGCCGGGCTCGTGTCGTTCTGGGCGCTCGGCGGCTTCCACGGCGGCTCGCCCCGCCCCGCCGCCTCCAACCCCCGCCCGGCGTCGACCGCGCCGGTCTCCATGCCCGCGCCGTCGCTGAACCGCCGCCAGTCCACGGTCTGTCTCGCGCTGACCTCCCAACTGCCGGCGAAGCTGCGCGACCTGCCGCAACGACCGGTCACCGCCGGGGCGGAGCAGAACGCCGCGTACGGCGACCCGCCGATCACGGTCGCCTGTGGCGCCGGTCCGCGTCCCTCGGTACCGCCGGACGCGACCGTCTACCGGCTGTCCAACGTGTGCTGGTACCCGGTCGAACGCCCGGACGCGACGGTGTGGACGACACTGGACCGCGAGGTACCGGTCACGGTCACCGTGCCCCGGCAGTACGACCAGGCCGGCCAGTGGGTGATCGAATTCTCCGCTCCGGTGGTCGCGGCGGTACCGGCAATCAAGGACGTACCGAGCGGCTGCCACGGCTAGCGCCGCCACGACCGAGCGGACGCTCAGTGCAGGCCGGTGCCGCGTCGCAGGGCGGTGCGGATCAGCCGCGACACCAACTTCTGGTACTCCAACCCGCTGGCTGCCCACATCCTCGGGAACATCGAGGTGGGCGTGAAGCCGGGCATGGTGTTGATCTCGTTGAGGTACACGTCGAGTTCCGGGGTGACGAAGAAGTCCACTCTGGCCAGCCCGGCGCAGTCGATCGCGCTGAACGTCCGGCAGGCGTATTCGCGGACCTGCGCGGTCACCCGCTCCGGCAGCCGGGCGGGGATGTCGAACTCGCACGAGTCGTCGAGGTACTTCGCCTCGAAGTCGTAGAAGTCGTGGTCCTTGACCACGCGGATCTCGGCGAGCAGCGACGCCTCGGGCGGTCCGCCGAGCTCGCCTTCGAGCACGCCGCATTCGATCTCGCGACCCACGACGGCCGCCTCGACGAGGACCTTCGGATCGATCTCGCGGGCGGTGGCGACCGCCGCGTCCAGCGCTGCCCAGTCGGTGACCTTGGTGATCCCGTACGACGACCCGGCGCGCGCCGGCTTGACGAACACCGGCAGCCCGAGCCGCGACTTGTCGTCCTCGGACAGCGACTGCCCGGCGCGCAGCACAACGTACGGCCCGACCGGGATGCCCTCGGCGACCGCGAGCTTCTTGGTGAACTCCTTGTCCATGGCGGCGGCGGAGGCGAACACGTTGGCTCCGACGTACGGCACGCCCGCCATCTCCAGCAGCCCCTGGATCGTGCCGTCCTCGCCGTACGCCCCGTGCAGGGCGGGGAACACGACATCGACCTCGCTCAGCGCGCGTGCCCCCTCCGACGGGTCGAGCACCATCAGTCCGCGCCCGGTGGGGTCGCCGGGCAGTACCACGGCGGTGCCCGACGCCGCGGTCACCTCCGGCAGCCGCCGGCCCTCGATCGCCAACGCCCCCGGATCGGCGCTGGTCAGGACCCACTGACCAGCCTTGGTGATGCCGACCGGAACCACCTCGAACTCGTCGCTGTCCAGCGCGGACAGGATGCTTCCCGCGCTGACGCAGGAGATGGCGTGCTCGGTGCTGCGGCCGCCGAACACCACGGCGACTCGGATCTTGCGTGGGCTCGTCACGTCGGTGACAGTACTCGGCGTGGCGGACGCTCGCCGGACAGCGCCACGACCTCGACCTTTCGCGCCGAGGCGACTACCCGGCGTCACCGGCCGTGACCGTCGCGGCGTCCAGGGCGCGGGTCAGATCGGCGAGCAGGTCACCGGTGTCCTCCACGCCGCAGGACAGCCGGACGAATCCAGGCGCCGTGTCGTCGCCCCACTGCGCGCGCCGATCCGCCGTGGTGTGCAGCCCGCCGAACGAGGTCGCGGCGGCGACCAGCCGGGACGCGCGGAGCAACCGGGCGACGTGGTCGGCGGAGGCGAGCGTGAACGACACGATGCCGGGGATGCGGCGCATCTGCCGCGCCGCGACCGGGTACGACGGGTCGCCGTCCAGCCCCGGCCAGCGCACCCCGGTCACCTCGGGGCGGTCGGCGAGCAGGCGCGCCACCGCCGCCGCGTTCGCCGACTGTCGGGCGAGGCGCAGGTCGAGGGTACCGATGGAGCGGTGCGCGAGCCACGCGTCGAAGGCGCCCGGAATCGCCCCGGTGCGCTTGCGCCAGGTCACCAGCCGCGCCATCAGCTCCTCGTCGCGCCCGCAGACGTAGCCGAGCAGCAGGTCGGAGTGGCCGGTGAGGGCTTTCGTACCGGACGCGACCGACAGGTCCGCGCCCAGGTCGAGCGGCCGCTGACCGAGCGGCGTGGCGGCGGTGTTGTCCACCGCGAGCAGGGCTCCGGCTCGATGCGCGCGCTCCGCCAGGGCGGTCACGTCGCAGACGTCCAGAGCGGGGTTGGCGGGGGTCTCCACCAGCACCAGGCGTACCCCGTCGAGGTTCGGGTACGGACCGGCGGTCGGCGCGAGCACCGTGCGGATGCCGAGCTCCGCCAGGGTGGTCGCGGCGAACGCGCGGACCTCGAAGTACCCGTCGGACGGCAGCAGCACCGTGTCGCCGGGTCGCAGGACGCTCAGCAGGACCGCCGAGATCGCCGCCATCCCGGACGCGAAGGTGACGCAGTCGCCGCCCTCGAGGCCCCCGATCGCGGCTTCCAGTAGCCGCCGCGTCGGGTTGTCCGGTCGACCGTACCCGTCGACCCCGCCCGCCGGTCCGGCTTGCGGGTCCAGGTGGTACGGGGCGGCGAACACCGGTCCGGGCAGGAACGGCCGGCCGGGGCTCGGCTCAGGCAGGCCGGCGTGCACGCACGCGGTACCGTCACCGACCCGGTCGAAATCGATCATGGGGCTACTCCGGCTTCATCTCTCGGCTCATCAGCGCGGCGACCGCCACGCGCGGGTCCACGCCCTCGTGGCAGACCCGCTCCACCTGCTCGGTGATGGGCATCTCCACGTCGTGCCGGCGAGCCAGGTCGCGTACCGCCAGGGCGCTCTTCACGCCTTCCGCGGTCTGCCGGGTCGCCGCCTGCGCCTGTTCCAGCGTCTCGCCCCGCCCCAGGTGCTCGCCGAACGTACGGTTGCGCGACAGCGGCGACGAACAGGTCGCGACGAGGTCGCCGAGCCCGGCGAGCCCGGCGAAGGTGAGCGGGTCGGCGCCGAGCCGGACGCCGAGCCGGGCGATCTCGGCGAGTCCGCGCGTGATCAGGGTCGCCTTGGTGTTGTCCCCGAACCCCATCGCGGTCGCCATGCCGTACGCCAACGCGATCACGTTCTTGACCGCGCCGCCCAGTTCGCAGCCGATCACGTCGTCGTTGGTGTACGGGCGGAAGTACCGGTTCGCGATCGCCTTCTGCACCAACGTGGCGCGCGCCTCGTCGACGCAGGCGACCACGCTCGCGGTGGGCTGCTCGGCGGCGATCTCGGCGGCCAGGTTGGGCCCGGTGAGTACCACGATCCGACTCAGGTCGAACCCGGTGACCTCGCAGATCACCTCGCTCATCCGCTTGGTCGTGCCCAGTTCGATGCCCTTCATCAGGCTCATCACCGTGGCGTCCGGCCCGATCATCGGCGCCCACTCGGTCAGGTTGCGGCGCAGGGTCTGCGACGGTACCGCGAGCACCACCAGGTCGGCGCCGGCGAGCGCCTGCGCGGGGTCGCCGGTGGCGGTCACCGAGTCCGGCAGCCGGGTCGGCAGGTACTCCGAGTTGACGTGCCGGTACCGGATCTCGTCGACCACCTCGGGGCGCCGCGCGTACAGCACCACGTCGTTGCCGGCGTCGGCGAGCACCTTCGCGAACGCGGTACCCCAGGAGCCGGCGCTCAGGATCGCGGCGCGCGCGCTCACCGGCCACCGTCCCCGTCGCGTACCGTCGGCGGAACCTCGTCGCCGAGCAGCTCGGTGAGCATGTCCCGGAGCCGACCCATGATCGCCTCGGTGATCTCGGCCAGGGTCGCGTTGGACGGGGTCGCGCCGGCCCACTTCGACAGGTCGATCGGCGGCCCGGCGACGACCGTGACCGGGGTACGCGGGCGCAGGTGCAGCTTGCGCACCCGGGGGTCGAACAGCCGCTGCGGTCCCCACATCACCACCGGTACGACCGGCGCGCCGGTCGCCAGCCAGAGCCGCGCCGCGCCGGTCTTGCCCCGCGTGGGCCACAGCTCGCCCTTCTTCGGGGTGGTGCCCTCCGGGTACACCACGACCGCTTCGCCCGCCTTGACCGCAGCCTCGGCGGCGTCCAGCGCCTTCACCGCGTCGACGGTGCCCCGGTACACCGGGATCTGCTTGCACGCCTTCAGGAACGGGCCGAGCCCCTTGACCTTGAACAGGCTCGACTTCGCCAGGAACTCCGGCCAGCGACCGGCGTCGTACACGAAGTGCGCGCACACCAGCGGATCGAACTCGGACAGGTGGTTGGCGACGATGATCACCCCGCCGGATTGCGGGATGTGCTCCATGCCGCGCCAGTCCCGTCGGGTCAACACGGTCAGCGGAGGCTTGGCGACGACCACCGCGAACCGACTCCAGAAACCGATCCTGCGCCCCACGCGCCCCTCCTCGTCGCCGGCCACGCAACCGCGCCGCCCCCTGCGAAATCATGCCTGCCCACGGTGGGTACCGGCCAACGAGGGTGGCTTGTCGCGGCGCCCGGTACCGGCTGCGGCAGGATGTCCGGTGTGCACGATCAGGCGTGGACCGTGGTGGTACCACTCAAGCCGCTCGACGCGGCCAAGAGCCGGCTGCGCGGGGCGGTGCCCGGCAGCGTCCACGCCCGGCTGGCGCTGGCGCTCGCCCAGGACACCGTCGCCGCCGTCACCGCAGCCGAACCGGTGACCAGCGTGATCGTGGTGACCAGTGATCCGGTCGCGGCTGCCGCGCTCACCCGGCTCGGCGCGCGGGTCGTACCGGACCGTCCCGCCGAGGGGCTGAACGCCGCCGTCGCGATCGGCGCCGCCGGGCTGGCCGGGCCGGTCGCGGCGCTCGCCGCGGACCTTCCCGCGCTGCGCCCGGCGGAACTGACCGAGGCGCTGGTCGAGGCGGGCGGTCGCCGGGTGTTCGTCGCCGACCTCGCCGGTACCGGTACCACGATGCTCGCCGCCCCCGCCGGGGCGGTGCTGCGCCCGCTGTTCGGTGTCGACTCGGCGGCCCGCCACGCGGCGTCCGGCGCGGTACCGCTCGGTGGCGCGTGGCCGGGGCTGCGCCGGGACGTGGACACGGCGGACGACCTGACCGCGGCGCGCGCGCTGGGTGTGGGGCGGTACACCGCCGCGGTGCTGGACGAGGTCGCCGCCTCGCGCCGCTGACTCGCCCCGACCGCGCCCCGGCGCGGCGCGCCGGGGCGGGACCGCCCGGTAGCCTGCCGGCATGCAGGGCACCGTCGCCACGTTCGACCCCGGGACCCGTACCGGCACCGTGCTGCTCGACGACGGTCGCGAGGTCGCCTACCCCGCCGCCGCGTTCGACTCTTCCGGGCTGCGGCTGCTCCGGCTCGGTCAGCGGGTGCATCTCGACGTCGACGAGCACGGCGCGGTCACCCGGCTGACCCTGCCGACGATGCGCTAGCCGCGCGGGGACCGGCACGCCCCGGCGGGGCGGTCGGACCGTGGGTCGGCGCCGGTACGGGCCGGAAATTCACCTCGGGTACGTGTCGACGTCCCCGGGTCGGGTGATGATGTCGGAGTGAGCAGCGAGGCGGAAACCAGCGCTCCCCGGCTCGGCGAGGTCCTGCCCGACGACCGGTACTTCAACCGCGAACTGTCCTGGCTCGACTTCAACGCGCGGGTTCTGACCCTCGCCGAGGATCCCGAGGTGCCGCTGCTGGAGCGGGCGAAGTTCCTCGCCATCTTCGCCAGCAACCTCGACGAGTTCTACATGGTGCGGGTGGCGGGGCTGAAACGTCGGCTGGAGACCGGTCTGCTGGTCCGCAGCATCGACGGGCTGACCCTGCGCGAGCAACTGGACCTGATCGCCAAGCGCGCCGACGAACTGGTCGCCCGGCACGCCGCCTGCTTCACCGACGACGTGCTGCCCCGCCTGCGCGCCGAGGGCATCGACATCGTCCGCTGGGCGGATCTGCTGCCGCACGAGCACGAGCGGCTGCGGCGGTACTTCCGTGAGCACATTTTCCCGGTGCTGACCCCGCTGGCTGTGGATCCGGCGCACCCGTTCCCGTACATCTCGGGGCTGTCGCTCAATCTCGCCGTCGTGGTCGGCGACGCGGACGGCGGGCCGAGCCTGTTCGCGCGGGTCAAGGTGCCCAACAACGTGCCGCGTTTCGTCACCGTGGAGGAGAGCGGTACGCAGATCAAGTTCCTCCCGGTCGAGGAGCTGATCGCCGCCCACCTCGGGCAGTTGTTCTCGGGTATGCGGATCGGCGAGCACCAGGTGTTCCGGGTGACCCGCAACGCCGAACTCGAGGTCGACGAGGACCGCGACGAGGACCTGCTGCAGGCGCTGGAACGGGAACTCGCCCGTCGCCGGTTCGGTCCGGCGGTCCGCCTGGAGGTCGCTTCCACCGTCTCCGACGAGGTGCTGGATCTGCTGGTCCGGGAACTGGACATGGACAGCCGGGATGTGTTCCGGGTGCCGGGGCTGCTCGACCTGGCCGCGTTGTGGCAGGTGTACGAGGAGGTCGACCGACCCGATCTGAAGGACCGCCCGGTGGTGCCGGCAACCCACTCGCTGTTCGCCGACGGCGAGACGCCGCGCAGCGTGTTCGCCACGCTGCGCGGCGGCGACATCCTGGTCCACCACCCGTACCAGTCGTTCTCCACCAGCGTGCAGCGCTTCATCGAGCAGGCGGCGGCGGACCCGGACGTGCTGGCGATCAAGCAGACGCTGTACCGGACCAGCGGCGACTCGCCGGTCGTGAACGCGCTGGTGGACGCCGCCGAGAGCGGCAAGCAGGTGGTGGTGCTGGTCGAGATCAAGGCGCGGTTCGACGAGGTGGCGAACATCGGCTGGGCGCGGAAGTTGGAGCGCGCCGGCTGTCACGTGGTGTACGGGCTGATCGGGCTGAAGACGCACTGCAAGACGGCGCTGGTGGTGCGGCAGGAGGCGGGCGGTCAGATCCGGCGGTACGCGCACATCGGGACCGGCAACTACAACCCGAAGACCGCCCGGCTGTACGAGGATCTCGGGCTGCTGACCGCCGACCCGGACGTCGGCGCGGACCTGACCGACCTGTTCAACGTGCTCACCGGGTACAGCCGGCAGACCGCGTACCGGCGGCTGCTGGTGGCTCCGCACGGCATGCGGTCGGGCATCCTGGAACGCATCGACCGGGAGATCAAGTACGCCGAGGCGGGTCGCCCCGCCCTGATCCAGATCAAGGTCAACGCGCTGGTCGACGAGCGGGTCGTGGACGCGCTGTACCGGGCCAGCCAGGCGGGTGTCCAGGTGAATCTCGTGGTACGCGGGATCTGCACGTTGCGACCGGGCGTGCCGGGGCTGTCGGAGAACATCCGGGTCCGGTCGATCCTCGGGCGGTTCCTCGAA
Source organism: Micromonosporaceae bacterium (assembly GCA_036378155.1). GTDB lineage: Bacteria > Actinomycetota > Actinomycetes > Mycobacteriales > Micromonosporaceae > DASUXA01. The sequence goes on from DASUXA010000105.1 coordinate 36,354, forward strand.
CATTCCCGCATCTACCACTTCGGCAACGACGGCGATCCGGAGTTCTGGATCGGCTCGGCGGACCTGATGCACCGCAACCTGGACCGTCGCGTCGAGGTACTGGTCCAGGTCACGGACCCGCCCGCGCAGCGGGAACTGGCGACGATTCTCGATGTGGCGATGAACCCGGCGACGAGAGCGTTCCATCTGGCGGCGGACGGCTCGTGGCGCCGACCCGACGGCGGCGGCGAACCCGCGCAGGACCTTCAGGAGGCGCTGCTGCGCCGGGTCACGGAGCGCGCGGAACCGTGACGGCGGCGAGGCGGGCGGCCGGCGGCGTGGTCTGGCGGCCGGAGGGCGACGGCGTGCGGGTGGCGCTGGTCCACCGCCCGCGGTACGACGACTGGTCGTTGCCGAAGGGCAAGCTGAACCCGCAGGAGAACGCGCTGGTCGCGGCGGTCCGCGAGGTGTACGAGGAGACCGGCGTGCGGGCGGTGCCGCAGGTCCGGCTGCCCGGCGCGCGGTACCCGACCGACGAGGCGGGCGCGGAGAAGTCGGTGGACTACTGGTCGATGCGGGCGCGCGGCGACGACCGCGAGCCGGGCGACGACGAGGTCGACGTGGTGCGCTGGGTCCCGCCGGACGAGGCGGCGCGGCTGCTCAGCTATGCCAGCGACCGGCGGGTGGTGTACGCCTTCGCCGAGTTGCCTGCGGTCACCTCGGTGGTCGTGGTGGTACGCCACGCGCGTGCCGGCAGCCGTGCGGACTGGCGCCGACCCGACTCGGAGCGACCGCTGGACGCCCTGGGCGAGGCGCAGGTGGCGGCGCTGACGCCGGTACTGGACCTGTTCGCGCCCAGCCGGCTGGTGTCCGCCCCGCCCCTGCGCTGCCGGGCGACGGTCGCCCCGCTCGCGGCGGACCGGCGACCGGTGGAGGTGGAGGCGGTCCTCGGTGAGGAGGCTCGAGCGCAGCCGGAGGTGGTGGCGGGGGGGGGGGGGGC
>DASUXA010000106.1:0-5196 GCA_036378155.1 Micromonosporaceae bacterium
GTTCACCAGCGGGTACACGCTGCCGCCGAACGCCTGGGACTGGAATTCGTTCCGTACCATCTCCGGCGACTTCAACGGCGACGGTCGGGCGGACGTGGCCGCCATGTACCACTTCTCCACCGGCGCGATCAGCATGTGCACCTCACTGGCGGACACCAACGGTCTGCTGGGTTCGTTCAACTGCAGCCTGAACATTCCCGCGTCCGCCGGGTGGAACTGGAGCGCGATCCGGCTGTTCGCCGGTGACGCGAACGGCGACGGCCGGGCCGACGCCATCATGGAGTACCACTTCTCGGACAACTCGATCCAGCTGTTCACCTCGCTCGGCGACACCAACGGCGGATTCGGCGCGTTCACCGGAAGCTACAAACTGCCGGCCAACGCGTGGGACTGGAACGCTTTCCGCAGCATTCCGGGTGACTTCAACGGGGACGGGCGTGCCGACCTCGCCGTCATGTACCACTACTCGACTGGCGCGATCAGCATGTGCACCTCGCTGGCCGATGCGAGCGGCGGATTCGGGCCGTTCAACTGCAGCCTCAACATCCCTGCCTCGGCGGGCTGGAATTGGAGCGCGATCCGGCTGTACTCCGGCGATGCGAACGGCGACGCGCACGCGGACGCCATCATGGAGTACCACTACTCGGACAACTCGATCCAGTTGTTCACCTCGCTCGGCGACACCAACGGCGGATTCGGCGCGTACACCGGAAGCTACAAACTGCCCGCCAACGCGTGGGACTGGAACGCGTACCGGTCGGCGGTCGGCGACGTCAACGGAGACAGCCGAGCGGACATGGTCGCCGGGTACCACTTCCCCAGCGGTTCGCTCGGGCTGTGCACCTCGCAGGCGGACGCGAACGGGCTGTTCGGGTCGTACACGATGAGCGTGAGCGTCCCGGTCGCGAGCACCTGGACGTGGCGCGCAGTCTGACGTTCTCCGGTACGGGCGTCTGCCCCGGTACCGGGTTTGCCCCCGCGGACTTCGTCCGCGGGGGCAAACCCTTATCCGCGGGTCGTTGGACGTACCGCTACCAGGTGCGTCCGGCGTCGTTGCCCGGCGCCGTTAACTCAACGGGTCCGGGGACGTCTCTCCTCCGAACGCCCGATCGTGCGGCGATCATCGCGTGGCTACCGTTCGATCGCCCTCTGACCAGGACCTAGTGGAGCACCAATGGCGTCGCCGAAGAACAGAACGAAGCAGAACATCATCGGGTCGATCATCATCGGCATCATCCTGATTCCCGTCGGCATCTTCTTCCTGAACACGACCGACATCCAGTGCGGAACCGGGCAGACAATGCACCAGGGGGACATCTGTGAGGCGACGCGCAAGGGCGTGACGACCACGTACACGTACGAGGAGCGCAAGGCGTACTACGCCCGGATGGGGCTGTTCGGCCTCGCGGGCGGCGTGGCGGCGTTCGCCGCCGCCGGGTGGTTCATCGTTCGTAGCCGCCGGGAAACCGCTGCCGCCGGTACGGACGCGACGGCGTCGTCTGCCGCGCCCGTCGAGTCGTGACCGGCGGACTGTAAACCGCTGTGTGAAGCAGGGTCGGGGTGCGGCGCCGCGACGTCACGGTCGCGCGAACCGCACCCCGACAGCACGACCGGTGCCGCGACCCGACGGCGCCGGCATCGGTCACTGGCCGAAGGCGGTCAGGTCGAGCTTGTTCAGCCGCTCCGGGTCGGCAAGCACGTCGATGACGACGATCTTCCCCCGCGCGACCGTGAACGCCATGATCGAGAGCGGTTGCCCGTTCACCACGACCACGACCCCGGCGGCGCCGTTGACCAGGGCGGGTCGCGCGTAGGGGAACAACCGACCGAAGGTCGTCGCCTGTTCCGCGATGGTCCGCGCGCCGGTGAGGACGACCGTCTGGCGGGCACGCGCGGTTCCGCCGTCGGACCGGAGTATCGCCTCGGGGTCCAGCACGGCGACCAGCCCGTCGAAGTCGCCGTCCCGAGCCGCGGCGAGGAACGCGTCGACGAGCTCACGCTGCCGGGCGAGGTCCGGATCGGGGGCGGGCGCCTGCCCTTGTACCCGCCGTCGTGCCCGACTGGCGAGTTGCCGTGCCGCGGCCGGTGACCGGTCGATCATCGGCGCGATCTCGTCGAACGGTACGGCGAACATGTCGTGCAGCACGAACGCGAGCCGCTCCGACGGCGTCAGCGTCTCGAGGACGACCAGCAGCGCCAACCCGACCGAGTCGGCCAGCACCGCCTGGTGCTCCGGGTCAACGCCGGAGTCTCGGTCGACGATCGGGTCGGGTACGTGTACCTCGAGCGGCTCCTCCCGTCGCTGCCGACGCGAGCGCAGCATGTTCAGACACACCCGGGCGACGACGGTGGTGAGCCACGCGCGCAGGTTCTCCACGCCGGTGGTATCGGCACCGTTGACCCGCAGCCACGCGTCCTGAACCGCGTCGTCCGCCTCGGTCACCGAACCGAGCATCCGGTACGCCACCGCGTGGAGATGAGGCTGGTATTCCTCGAATCGCTCCGTCAGCCAGGTGTGCTCGTCCACGCTGTCACATTCCTCCGTCGCGGGGTGTCTTAGCAGTAGACCCGCGAAACCGGGCCGATGTGACCGGGAGATCGACTCCCGGGACGGAGGGACGTGGAGAAGTCATGACGTCACCGATCTTGCTTACCGGCGGCACCGGTACCCTCGGGCGCCTTGTCGCCTCCCGGTTACGCGACGCCGGGTCCGGGGTCCGGATCCTCAGCCGACACGCCCACCAGTCGCGGATCGGCGTCGAATTCGTCACCGGGGACCTGACGACCGGTGCCGGGATCGACGCCGCCGTGGCGGGTGTCGACACGATCGTGCACTGCGCCGGCAGTGCCAAGGGCGACGACGACAAGACTCGGAGCCTGGTGCGCGCGGCGTCGCGGGCGGGGGCGAAGCACCTGGTGTACATCTCGGTGGTCGGCGCCGACCGGGTCCCGGTGGTCAGCCGCACGGACCGCGCGATGTTCGGGTATTTCGCGTCCAAACGCGCCGCCGAGCGGGTCGTCGCAGAGTCCGGGCTGCCGTGGACCACGCTGCGCGCCACGCAGTTCTACGACCTGATATTGATGGTCGCCCAGCAGATGGCGAAGCTGCCCGTGGTACCGGTGCCGACCGGTGTCCGGTTCCAGCCGGTGGACGCCGGGGAGGTCGCCGACCGGCTCGTCGAACTCGCCCTGGGAGAGCCGTCCGGGCTGGTACCCGACATCGCCGGACCCCGCGTGTACCCGATGGCGGACCTGCTGCGCAGCTATTTCGAGGCGACCGGGCGGCGGCGGCTGACGATGCCGGTCCGGCTTCCGGGGGGCGGCGCCCGCGCGGTCCGCGCCGGCGCCAACCTCGCCCCTGATCGGGCGGTCGGTCGCCGTACCTGGGAAAACTTCCTCTCGGAGCGGCTGCGCGGGGCGGCGCCGGTGGGGTCGGTGGACGCCGACGCGGGATAGCGCCGGCGGGAAACGCGGTGGCGTGGCAGCGCGACCAGCCGCGAAGATCAGCGGATGAGGATGCACGCCGACCAGGTCGACCTCACCGCCGACGTCGTCGCCGGGCTCGTCGCCGACCAGTTCCCGCGCTGGCGACACCTGACGGTCCAGCCGGTGACCTCGCACGGCACGGTCAACGCGCTGTTCCGCCTCGGTCACGACATCGTCCTCCGCTTTCCGCTGCGACCGGACACCGAACTGCGTGACGCGCTGCTGCACGAGCAGGACCAGGCGCGTCGCATCGCGGCTCAGGTACCGCTCGCGGTGCCCGAGCCGATCGCGATCGGCGAGCCCGGCAACGGCTACCCGGGTTGGTGGACGGCGTACCGCTGGATTCCCGGCGACACCGCGAACCAGCGGACGATCGGGGACAGCGACGCGTTCGCGCGTGACCTCGCCAGCTTCGTCAACGCCATGCACCGGATGGACACCGACGGACACCGGTGGAACGGGCTCACCCGGGGCGGCCCGCTGTACACCCGCGACGACGACGTCCGCCGAGCGCTCGCCGAGAGCACCCATCTGATCGACACTGCCCGCCTGGCTCAGGTCTGGGACCGCTGCCTGGACACCCCGCACACGGCGAGCGACGCGTGGATCCACGCCGACCTCATGCCGGGCAACCTGCTGGTACACGGCGGTCGGCTGGTCGCGGTCATCGACCTGGAAGCCGTCTGTATCGGCGACCCCGCCGTCGACCTGATGCCGGCGTGGAACCTGCTGCCGATCGACGCGCGGCGCACGTACCGGCGAGCGTTGCGCGTCGACGACGCCACCTGGGAACGCGGTCGCGGGTGGGCACTGGTACAGGCGATCGTCGCCCTGCCGTACTACGTCGACACCAACCCCGTCATGGCGGACACCGCGCGCCGCACCCTGGAGGCGGTCCTCGAATAGGAGACCGTCGCCGGGAAGGTTGTGGTACGCATAGGTCCGGTACTCGTCGGAAGGAGTTGCCGACGTGAGCACGTTCGTCCTGATCCACGGCGGCGGAGACGTCGGCTGGTACTGGCACCTGGTCGAGGCGGAACTGCGGGCACACGGGCATCACGTCGTCGCCCCTGACCTGCCGTGCGAGGACGACCGGGCGGGGCTGGTCGAGTACACCGACACCGTGATGGACGCGATCGGCGACCGGACCAACCTGGTGGTCGTGGGCCAGTCGTTCGGCGGGTTCATCGCGCCCCTGGTCGCGGACCGCGTACCGGTCGACGTGTTGGTCCTGGTCGCGGGCATGATCCCGGCTCCCGGCGAGTCACCCGTCGAGTGGTGGGAGAACACCGGCTACTGGAACGCGCGACAAGACCAGCCCGACCCTGAGGACGGAGTCGACGACCTGTACTTCAGGTACTACCACGACGTACCGCGTGCCCTCGCCACGGAGGCGATGAGCAGGTCACGGCGGCAGTCGGAGGCTCGGATGGGAGAACCGTGGCCCCTCGACGCATGGCCCGACGTACCCACGAAGTTCGTGCTGTGTACCGAGGACCGCGCGTTCCCGCCCGACTTCGTCCGCCGCGTCGTCTCCGAACGGCTGGGAATCGTCCTCGACGAAATCGACGCCGGGCACTGCGTCGCGCTCAGCCGCCCCAAGGAGTTGGCGCGAATGCTGGAGCAGTACACCGAGTAAGCCCTGCATCGGCGGAGGGCGTGGGATTCGAACCCACGAGGACGGGGATACCGCCCTAGCGGTTTTCAAGA
>DASUXA010000107.1:0-37246 GCA_036378155.1 Micromonosporaceae bacterium
TTCCTCGGCGCCGCACAGCTGACCGTCCGCCGCTACAGCACCTTGGTCCCGTACATCTCGCCGAGCGGGTCGGCGATCAGTTCGACCCGCGCGCCGTCCGGGTCGCGGAAGTACATCGACGTTCCGCTTTCCAGCAGGTACTCGACCCCGGCGGCGTCGAGCTTGTCGCGCAGGTGCCGCCACGACTGCGGGGTCACCGAGATCGCGATGTGGTGCAGCCCGCCGAGCACCTCGGCGTACGGGCCGAGGTCCAGCCCCGGGAAGTCGAAGAACGCCAGCAGGTTCCCGTTGCCGATGTCGAAGAAGAAGTGGTTGGAACCCGCGTAGTCGCGGTTCTCGATCAGTTCGGTCAGCGGGAACTCCAGTACCCCCTGATAGAAGTTGATGGTGCGTTCGACGTCGGCGCACAGGATGGCGGTGTGGTGGACCCCGCGGGCACTGCTCGCCGGACGTTGGTCGGGCTCGGCGAGATAGGCGCGCCGTAGCCGATCGCGTTCCGCGGCGATGGCGGCGAGGTCGAGTCGGGTGTGGGTCACGATGCCCCCCAGGTCCGATGCAGAAGAACCGATCATGGATACAGCTTCGGCGGGCGTCCGCTGTGGGCGTCGTCCAGAAGTTCGCGCAGCCGCGCCTCGTCGATCAGGGGTCGCACGCCCGCGTCGGCGAGTTCCCTCGCGGCGTGCTCGGCGACGGCGGGCAGCCGCTCGGCGGGGGCGCCGATCTCGGCAAGACTGACGGGCGCGCCCAGGTCGCCGGCGAGCGCCCGCAACGCGCTCGCCGCGTCCCCACCGCCGGTCATGCCCGACACGCTCGCCGCGTCCCCACCGGCGGTCGTGCCCAGCGCGCTCGTGGCGTCCCCGCCAGCGGTCACGTGCAGCGCGGTCCGTGCCTTTCCACCGGCGAGCACAGCGGCGACCGGCGCGAACGCGTCCGGCATGATCGACTGCTGGTACGCCACGACATGGGGCAGCAGGACCGCGTGTACGTCCGCGTGTCCGAGCCCCAGGTCGCCGCCGAGCACATGGCACAGCTTGTGGTGCAGCCCGGAGCCGGCACCGGCGAAGGCGGTGCCGGCGAGGTGCGCGCCGAGCAGCGCCTGGGCACGCGCGTGCGGGTCGTCGTGTACCGCGCGGGGCAGCGCGTCGCGCAACCAGCGCAGCGCCTCCAACCCGTACATCGTGCTGATCGGGTTCGCCGACGGGCCGGCGGGCGCCTGTACCGCGTGCGCGACCGCGTTCAGACCGCTGGTCGCGGTCAGGCGCGGCGGCATTCCCATGGTCAGGTCCGGGTCGTACACCACGACGCGGGGACGGGCGCGAGGGTCGCGCCCGGTGATCTTGTGGGTACCGGTGATGCCGTAGACCGGGGTGGCTTCCGAACCGGCGTACGTCGTCGGTACCGCGACGATCGGTACCCCTCGGGCGACTGCGACCGCCTTGGCGAGTCCGGTCGCCGACCCGCCGCCGACGCTGACCACGACGTCGGCGGCGAGGTCCTCGGCGCGCAGCCGGGCGGCTTCGGCGAGCCGCTGCGGTACGTGCTGGATCACCGTGTCGAACACGCCGACGAGGCGGTCGCCGAGTTGGTCGACGATCCGTGCGGCGACGTCCGCCGCCGACCCGGTCGCGATCAGCAGGACCCGTTCGACGCCTAGCGCGGCGACTTCCGTACCGACCGAGTCGACCGCGCCGGGTCGGAACACCACCCGGGCGATCGGGTACTCGTACCAGAAGTCGATCACGGTCGCTCCTCAGCGAGAGGACCGCCCGGAGACCCGACACCCGGATCGGCGGGTGGAAACTCTGTATGCCGAACCGTCGGCTCAATGCTGACGCTATGTGACCGTACGGTCCCGGTCAATCACATCGGCGGTCCTCGGTCCTCCGGACGCGCGGCGAGGACGCAGTCCCCGCACACACCGCCCCCCGGCACCCGGTAGTACAGGCAGCAGCTGCGCCGCACGAACGGCGGCGGCCGGTCCCGGAGGGTTCCCTGTCCGCGCAGGTACCGGTGGTCCAGCGCGATCCGGGTCAGGTCCCGCCAGCCCGCGCCCAGGCGCGGCTCGAGCAGTCGGAACCCGTTCGCGATCACCGACGCCACGTTGCCCCGCAACAGCCCGTCCGGGAGCTTGGCGGACGAGCGCAACGCGTGCTCCAGCGGCAGGAGGTGCTCGTGGAAGGCGTCGTCCAGCAGGTACGCCAGCAGCGCGTCGGGCGGACCCTGCCACGCCCGCGCCTCGCACGCCGCCAGGGCGAGGCTGTGCCGGTCGAGGAGCCGCCACCTGGTGCGGCGCGCCGGCAGGTCCACCACCCATCCGCGAAGCGCGATCGCGCCGAGTTGCGGGGAGAGCAGGCGGGCGGCGAACCCCTGGTGGACGATCGACGCCGCGACCCGCCGTTCGTGGTGGCGCAATCGGCGACCGGTCGCCTCCACGATGTCGTCGAGCAGACCGGTGCCGGAGTCGTACAGCGTCGCCACGCCTCGCCACGGTCCCGGGTCCGCGACGCAGTCGCCGAGCCGGAAGTATCCGCCGAGGCTCGCCACGTCGGCGAGCCCCGCGCGCAGCGCGGACGCCGGTACCGGACGCAGGCTCACCGTCCGCAGCGTAGCGGGACGTGCCGTCGCGACGCCCCGCCGGTGCGCCCCTGACGTGCGATGATCGGCAGGTGGCGGTACCCGTCCAGGAACTGCTCACCCAGGGGCGGGCCGCGTTGCGGGCTGGAGACGCGGCTGCGGCACGGCTCGCGTTCGAGAGCGCCGTCGCGGGCGGTGGGTGCGGCGCCGCGATCGAGGGGCTGGCTCGGGTGCGGTACCTGGAGCTCGACTTCGCCGGCGCGATCGAGGACTGGACGCGGGCGTACGCGGCGTACCGCGCGGAGCGCGACCAGGTCGGCGCGGTGCGCGTGGCACGGACACTGGCCGGCATGTACGGCACGGTGGTCGGCGACTGGGCGGTGGGCAGCGGCTGGCTGGCTCGGGCGCAGACGCTGCTGGGCGAGGCGCCGGACGCGGACGAGGTACCGCAGTCGTCGGAGCGCGGCTGGGTGGCGCTGGACGTCGGGATGTTCACCAGCGACCGGGCCGCCAAGGAACGCCGGTTCCGCGAGGCGTTGGCGGTCGCCCGGCGGGTCGGCGACACCGACCTGGAGTTCGTGGCGCTGGCGTATCTCGGGGCGAGCCTGGTGCACGCCGACCGTACCGACGAGGGTATGGCGCTGCTGGACGAGGCGCTCGCGGCGGTGTCCGGCGCGGAGGTGGACGACTTCGCGGTACTGGAGGAGATCTTCTGCCAGCTGTTCTCGGCGTGCGAGCACGCGTACGACGTGGCGCGCGCGGACCAGTGGATCCGGGTCGGCGAGGCGATCGCCGAGCGCCGGAAGTTGCCGGCCGTGTCGGCGTTCTGCCGTACCCACTACGGCGCGGTGCTGACGGCGGCGGGCCGGTGGCGGGAGGCGGACGCGGCGCTCACCGAAGCCGTTCGGATGTGGGACGTCGGCCAGCGGTCCGGGCTTCGTGGCGGCGCGCTGGTCCGGCTCGCGGAACTTCGGGTGCGGCAGGGCCGGTTCGAGGAGGCGGCGCAGTTGCTCGCCGGGGTGGACGTCGACGCCGAGCCGGCGGCGGCCCGCCCGCTCGCCGCGATCCACCTTTCGCGGGGCGACGCGTCGCTCGCCTGCGACGTCCTGGAACGCGCGCTCGCCGTGGTCGACCCGACCAGTACCGGCGCGGCACCCCTGTTGGCGCAGCTCGTCGACGTTCACCTGGCCGCCGGTCGCCCGGATCAGGCGGCGGTGACGGCGCAGCGGTTGCAGGACCACGTCGCCGGGCACCCCGGCGAGTACCTGCGGGCGCTGGCGGCGCTGGCTCGTGGGCGTGTCTGCCTGGTCGCCGGCACCGACGACCCGCGCGCCTGCCTGCGAGAGGCGATCGTCTGCTTCGTGCGTGCCCGGATGCCGGTGGACGCCGCCGAGGCGCGGCTGGAACTCGCCGCCGCGTTGGCCGCCGACCAACCCGAGGTCGCCACCGCCGAGGCGCGGGCGGCTCTTGCGGTGTTCGACAAGTCGCGCGCCGGACGTGACCTTGCCGCGACGGCGGCGCTGCTGCGGTCGCTGGGGGTGCGGCCCAGCACCGCGCCTCAGCCGGGCGGGCTGCTCACCCGCCGCGAGGCCGAGGTGCTCGAACTGCTGGGGCACGGGCTGTCCAACCCGGAAATCTCCGACCGGCTGTACATCAGCCGCAAGACCGTCGAACACCATGTCGGCAACATCCTCGCCAAGTTGGGTCTGCGCTCGCGGGCCGAGGCCGCCGCGTACGCCGCGCGTACCCGACCGGGACAGGAATAGGGGAGCTCCCCGATCCCTCCGGCGCCGCGACAGGCGAACGTGAAGCGACCGGAGAGGAGACCACGATGGGTACCGAGTACGACGTGATCGTGGTGGGCGCCAGGTGTGCCGGGGCCCCGACCGCGATGCTGCTGGCCAGGCTGGGGTACCGGGTGCTGGTCGTAGACCGTGCGACCTTCCCGAGCGACACCGTGTCCACCCACGTGATCCACGCGCCGGGCGTCGCCGCGCTGCGCCGCTGGGGGCTGCTCGACATGGTGACCCGCACCGGCTGCCCGCCGATCGAGCGGTACTCGTTCGACTTCGGGGCGTTCACGATCACCGGTACACCCCGCTCGGTGGACGGCGTCCGGACCGGGTACGCGCCCCGTCGTACCGTGCTCGATACGATCCTCGTCGATGCCGCAGACCGCGCCGGAGCCGAGGTCCGAGAGCGGTTCACGGTCGACGACGTGGTCGCCGCGGACGGGCGGGTGACCGGTATCCGGGGTCGCGACGCGAGCGGTACCGAGGTGGTCGAACGAGCCCGGGTCGTGGTCGGCGCGGACGGCAGGTATTCGCGGGTGGTGCGAGCGGTCCGACCCGCCGCGTACCACCTGAAGCCGAAGCAGCAGGCGAGCTACTACACCTACTGGCGCGACCTGCCGGTCGACGGCTTCGAGACGGTGGTCCGGCCGAACCGGGGCTGGGGGGCGATACCGACCAACGACGGTCTGACCCTGATCGTGGTCGGCTGGCCGTACGCCGAGGCGGACGCGTACAAGGCGGACGTGGAGGGGAACTACCTGAAGACGTTGGAACTGGCGCCGGAGTTCGCCGACCGGGTACACGCCGCCACCCGGGTGGACCGGTTCGTGGGCGCATCCGTCGCCGGGTACTTCCACCAGCCGTTCGGCGCCGGCTGGGCGCTGGTCGGCGACGCCGGGTACAACAAGGACCCGATCACCGCCCAGGGCATCAGCGACGCGTTCCGCGACGCGGAACTGTGCGCGACCGCGCTGGACGAGACATTCCGTGGGGCCCGGCGGTACGACGAGGCGATGGCGGTCTATCAGCGTCGACGCGACGAGGAGGTGCTGCCGATCTTCGAGTTCACCACCGAGATGGCGTCCCTCGCGCCGCCGCCACCCGAGACCGCCCAGCTTCTCGCCGCGGTCGCCGGCGACACCGACGCCTCGGACGGCTTCGCCAGTGTCGTCGCCGGGACCCGGTCGCCGACCGAGTTCTTCCACCCGGACAACATCCGACGCATCATGTCGGCGGCGGCGACTGCTGCCTGACGTCGCTGGTAGCCGCCGCTGAAGTGGCGGACCCGGCCGGACGAGCTGCTCCCGTCCGGCCGGGTCGCCGTCGGTCAGTTGTAACTTGCCTGCTGCACCGCGAACACGTCGCGGTGTCCCAGCGTCTCCCGCAACGACCACAGCAGGTCCGGGTTGGACGCGTCCTCCCAGTAGCTGATGCTCTCGCCGCCGCTGACCCAGCTGTAGGTGTGCGGGCCGACGGACGGCGTCCAGTAGTACAGCTGCTTGGCGCCGGACGAGTTGAACCACCAGCGCCCGTTGTGCGATGCCACCCCGTTGAGGTGGTACCAGGGCAGTTGCAGCGCCTGTGACGCCGTGGTCGTGGTCGCGAAGGTCGTGGTACCGGAGACGAACGGGAACCGGACCGCGCGCGGCGCCCGGTTCGGGTAGCTGGTGCAGCCGGACGAGCACGTGTATTCGACCATGACGATCGATCCGCTGACCCGGTCCAGCGAGATGGACGACCAGACCAACGGGGTGCCCGACGTGGTGCTGGCGGTGGCGGTGCCGATCTGGGGCAGCACGTACGCGTAGTTGTGCGCGTAGTAGGTGCCGTCCGACTGGCGTCCGATCTGGTCGGCGGTACCTCCGGTGTCGGTCTTGAGGATCTTCCTCATGTCGAAGATCCGCATGCCGTGTCCGGTGTCGGCGACGTACAGGTAGTCGCCGTACCACGACACGCCGCCCGCGTGGATCGGGATGTCCTTGAAGCTCGGCGCGCTGCTGGTGCCGGTCGGCTCGACGAGCAGGACCTTGCGGTACTTGTTGGGGTAGTCGGCGTCCCAGTCGACGAGCGTGAGCCGGCTGCGGGTCTGCGACCCGTCACAGGCGTCCTTGGTGTACCAACTGACCACGATGAGCTGGTGCCCGTCGTAGTTGCCGCCGCTGCCGACCGCGTCGCGGGTGCTGGTGATGCCCTGGGGATAGTTCTTGCAGTCGTTGTTGTCGCCGTCGTCGAACGTGAATCCGCCGACGTATCCGGCAAGGCCGAGCGAGTCCGTGATCGCCTGCCGGTCGTGGTTGGCGTTGTCCATCACGGTGTGCACGGGCACCGTGCCGAGGATGCTCACCAGGGCGCTGTTCAGGGTGTCGTACTGGTGGTAGTTGGACGTGAGGGTGAACTCGCCGGCGGGCAGCGAGACGGGGGCGCTCGCCGCCGACGCGCTGGGTATCGCGCCGAACGTCGCCGTGGCGACCGCGACTATGCCGGCCGCGACGGCAAGGGTCCTACTGCGCAGGGACATGACACCGCCTCTCGGGGGATATAGGTGCATAACGATACGCGCATCGATGACGAGCCGTTGCCCTCCGGTCGATCGACCAACATGATGAAGCACACAGGACAGACGAGACGAGGTCACGTGGGAACCCTTCCGGATTCCGCGGTCGGGTCGGCTTCCTCGCCGGGGGCGGAGTCGGCGCCGGGTCGGCAGCACGCCGTGACGCTGCGGTCGATCGTCAAACGCATCGGCGGTACCGAGATCCTGCGCGGCGTCGACCTGGACGTCGAGCCCGGTACCGTGGTGTCGATCATCGGTCCCAGCGGCGCCGGCAAGAGCACCCTGCTGCGCTGCGTGAACCTGCTGGAGACGCCGACCAGCGGCACCATCCACGTCGAAGGTCGGCTGGTCTTCTCCGGTACCGCCGCCATGTCGCGGGGCGCGCTGACCGCGCTGCGTCGCCGGGTCGGCATGGTCTTCCAGTCGTTCAACCTGTTCCCGCACCTGACCGTGTTGCGCAACGTGTCGCTCGCGCAGATGCGGGTACTGGGCAGGACCCGGTCGGAGGCGGACGAACGGTCGATGGACCTGCTGCGCCGCGTCGGCATGGAGCACAAGCACGCGTCGTACCCGGCGCAGTGCTCCGGCGGTGAGCAGCAGCGGGTGGCGATCGCCCGCGCCCTGTCCTTGGACCCCTCGGTGATGTTGTTCGACGAGCCGACCTCGGCGCTCGACGCCGAACTGGGGCTCGAGGTGCTCAACGTGATGCGGCAACTCGCCGCGGACGGCATGACGATGATCGTGGTCACCCACGCCCTACACTTCGCCGGGGACGTGTCCGACCGGATCGTGGTGATGGACCACGGTCGGATCATCGAGAGCGGCGATCCGCAAGCGGTGCTGACCGAACCGAGCCAGGAACGCACCCGCCGGTTCCTGCGGGCGGTGCTCGAAGGATGAGCGCCCTCGACCACCTGACGGTCCTGCTGCGAGGCGTACCGATGACGCTCGCAGTCACGGCGGGCGCGCTGGCGCTGGGCGCGGTACTCGGGCTGCCGGTGATGCTGCTGGCGACCCGCTCGCCGTGGCGACCGGTACGGGGTGCCGTCCGGCTGGTCGTCGACCTGGTCCGCGGCGTACCGCCGATCGTGTGGATCTTCATCTTGTACTACGGGCTCGCCGAACACGTCGTCCGCCTGGAACCGCTGACCGCGTCGATCCTCGGCCTCGGGCTGATCTCTAGTGCCCACCTCGCCGAGGTGTACCGGTCGGGAATCCTCAGCGTCGACGCCGGGCAGTGGGCCGCCGCGCGCGCCCTCGGGCTGGGCGAGGCGCGACTGTTCGTCGACGTGATCGCCCCGCAGGCGCTGCGCATCGCGGTACCACCGGCGGCGACGTTCGCGCTGAACCTGCTCAAGGACTCGGCGATCGCGTCGGTGCTCGGCGTGACCGACGTCGCGTACCAGGCGAACCACGAGGCGCAGACGTCGTTCGACACGTTGACGCTGTATCTGCTCGCCGGCGTCCTGTACATCGTGCTGGGTCTGCCGATGGCGGTGTTGTCCCGTCGGGTGGACCGACGGCTGAGCGCGGGGCTGGCCCGATGAGCCTCGGGTTCCTCACCGACTGGGCGCACCAGTTGCCGATCCTGCTCGACGGTCTGCGCACCAGCCTGGCGCTGACCGTGGTCAGTCTGCTCGTCGGGCTGCCGCTGAGCCTGGCGTTCGCGCTGGCGGTGCTGTCCCGGCGGACGGCAGTACGGCTGCCGGCGCTGGCGGTCGTGGAGTTCGGGCGCGGAGTGCCGGCATTGGTCATGCTGCAACTCGTCTACTTCGGGCTGCCCCAGGTGAAGCTGAGTCTGGAATCGTTCGCCGCGGCGGCGGTCGGTCTCGGCTACGTGTCCGGCGCGTACATGAGCGAGATCGTCCGCGCCGGGCTGCGCGCGGTCCCCGCCGGTCAGTTCGAGGCGGCGCGCGCCAGCGGATTGAACCTGATCGACGAGTACCGGTACGTCGTCCTGCCGCAGGCGCTGCGGATCGCCCTGCCACCGCTGCTGGGCTTCGCGATCGTGCTGTTCCAGGCGACCTCGCTGGCGTTCGCCGTCGCGGTGCCGGAACTGCTGAGCAAGGCGTATGCGGTGGGATCGGCCACCTTCGGCTACCTCGAAGTGCTCAGCCTCGCCGGAATCGTCTACGCCGCCGTCGTCGTCCCGTCAGCCATCGGGGTCCGCGCCCTGGAACGCCGCCTGTCCCGCTTGTCGACCTGAGTCACCGCCACATCGCCAGCACCGCACACGGAGGGGTCCATGTCCCGCACGCTCGCCGCGCTCGCCGCAGCCATGCTCGCCTCGGTCGCCCTGTCCGGCTGCAGCACCGGCACGGGTACCGGCACCGTCGCCGCCGACTGCACGCCACGGCACAGCTTCCACACCCTGACCAAGGGGACGCTGACCGTGTCGACGTACACGTACGCCCCCGCGACCATCGTCAAGGGCGGCGACCTCGGAGGCGTCGAGGGCGGACTGCTCAAACAGATCGCGCAGTGGGAATGCGTGCGCCTGAAGATCCTCGAGCAGGCGCCCGCGGGTGTGATCCCGGCGGTGCAGTCCGGGCGGGCGGATCTCGCCGCCGGTTCGTGGTACCGCACCCAGAAGCGCGCCGACGTGCTCAACCTGACCGACCCGATCTACACCGACAACATGGTGTTCGTGTCGAAGGACGGCGCGATCGGGACAGTCGACGACCTGAAGGGCAAGCGGGTCGGCACGTTCGAGGGCAACCTGTGGAACGCCGATCTGCAGGCACTGCTCGGTGACGCGTTGAAGATCTACGCGGGGGAGTCGGAGACGTTCCGCGACCTCAAGGCGGGCCGGATCGACGTGGCGGTCGACGGCGCGGGCGGGTCCACCAACAT
The DNA here is from genome assembly GCA_036378155.1 of Micromonosporaceae bacterium. Classification (GTDB taxonomy): domain Bacteria; phylum Actinomycetota; class Actinomycetes; order Mycobacteriales; family Micromonosporaceae; genus DASUXA01. The sequence continues at coordinate 9,775 of DASUXA010000107.1, forward strand.
GATCAAGCTGCTGGGGCTGACCGGCTACCAGATGGCGACGCCGCCGGCGGACCCGGCGGTCAAGGCGACAACGAACCCAGGTCAGATCGGCTGGCCCAACACGAAGAGCAATACCGCGCTCAACGCCGCCCTCAACGACGACATCGCCCAGTTGCGGTCCAGCGGCGAGGTGGCGAGGCTGCTCAAGCAGTACGGGTATCCGGACAGCGCCGCGACCGTCGGACCGCCGAGCCTGCTCTGACACCGGTGGGGGCCTGGTCGCACGCAACCAGGCCCCCACCGCACCGCTGCGGTCAGGCGGCGGTACCGGCGAAGTACTGGTCGCGGCGTTGAACACGCTCGGCGGCATCCGGGCCGGGCTCGGCGACGCTCAGGTCGCGCGGCGCTGCCACGACCGGGCGCTTCGGATCGTCCGCGATCTCGGTGACCGCCATCTGGAGGCGCAGACCCTGCTGGACCGGGCGTGGACCGGCGTCCGGCTGGGCGAGCCGCGACGCGCCGCGACGCTGGTACGTGAGGCGCAGGCGATCATCGTGGAGGTCCGGGCGGTATCGCTGGAGAGCCGGGCGGGCGCGCTCGTCGACGCGATCGGTGCGGCGTCCGAGGGGGCGTCGAGGCGAGCGGCTGCGCCGGCCGGTCGTCGCGTGTCGCGCGGAGTTCGCGGCTCCCACGGCGTAGCTTCCGCCCATCGGCGTAGGTTCCGCCCGTGCGGGGCGCAAGTCCACGGAAACCGCTGCAGCACCTGCGTGCCAGCGGGGGCGCGGATATGGTGCCCTACTAGAGTCGGTGTCGTACGACGTCGGCAGGGGGGAGACAGGGTGGAGGTCTCGGTGTCCAGCCAGCGACGGGGCAGCGTCCTCACCGTCGCCGTGGCCGGCGAAGTCGATCTCGCTACCTGCCCGACCGTCGAGGACGCGATCAACGACGCGATCGCCGGGGACGGCGTGACCAGTGTGCAGGTCGAACTGTCGGAGGTGACGTTCCTCGACTCCTCGGGCATCGCGCTGCTGCTGCGAGGCCGCCGTAACGCCGACGGACGTGGGGTGGCGTACCGGGTGACCGGCGCGCGCGGCATCACCCAGGAGGTACTGGTGATCACGGGTGTGTGGGCGCACCTGTCCGGGGACACCGGTAACCGGCAACCGACGGTATCGTGACGATGGTGTCGTTAGCGGGACGCAGCGCCCCGATTCGCCTTCTGCGCCCCTGCCACGTCGTGCCGGGGAGACCACGGTGAGCGGAGCCGTCACGCAGGAGGGCGGCGAGCGGCTGCGTCAACTCCTGGCGCTCACCGACGCCGCCCTGTCCCGGTACGACGTCGAGGAGTTGCTCGCCGAACTCGTCGCTCGCACCCGTGACTTGATGGGGACCGACACCGCGGCGATCCTGCTGCTCGACCCGTCCGGGCGTGAGCTGGTCGCCACGGCGGCGAGCGGGCTGGAGGAAGAGGTACGCCAGGGCGTGCGCGTCCCGGTCGGCGAGGGGTTCGCCGGAACCATCGCCGCGACCGGTCAGCCGCTCGTCCTCGATCACATCGACCGTTCCACGGTGTCCAACCGGATCCTGATCGACGAAAACCTGATCGTGATGGCCGGGGTGCCGATCAGCGCGTCCGGGCGGCTGCTGGGCGTACTGCACGTGGGCAGTCGCGCTCCGCGCCGGTTCGGCGACCACGAGATCGAGTTGCTGCGTCTGGTGGCGGACCGGGCCGGGGTCGCCGCCCAGGCCCGCATCTCCCGGCTGGAACGGCAGACGACCGTCGCGCTGCAGCGCAGCCTGCTTCCCGCCCGCCCGCCGGAGATCGACGGGTTCGATGTCGCCGCCCGGTACGTGCCGGGTGCCGAGGTGGGCATCGGCGGTGACTGGTACGACCTGTTCGCGCTGCCGAGCGGGCATGTCGGCGTGGTGATCGGCGACGTGGCCGGCAACGGGCTGCGGGCGGCGGTTGTCATGGGCCGTATGCGCAGCGCCCTGCGCTCGTACGCGCTGGAGACGACCGACCCGGCGGACGTGCTGACCCGCCTGGACCGCAAGATCCAGTTCTTCGAGCCGAACGCGATGGCGACCGTGTCGTACGCCGTGATCGACCCGGAGCGCACCACGATCACGGTGTCGCTGGCGGGACACCTCGCGCCGATCATGCTCGACGCCGAGGGGAACCCGTGGCCCATGGACGCCGTGGTCGACTTTCCCGTCGGGGCGTACCCTGAGCCGCCCAGAAGGTCCACTACCACGGCACTGCCGCACGCCCTGCTGTTCTACACCGACGGGCTGGTCGAACGCCGTGGCCGGCCGATCGGTGCCGGGATCGCGAATCTGCTCGCCGTGCTCGGGCGCGGCTCCGCCGACGACCTGTGCGCTCACGCCATGACGCTGCTGCACCGCGAGCCCGCAACCGACGACATCGCTCTGATCGCGTTACGTCGAACAACGTGAGCAGGGACTGGTCCGCCCCCGGCGTGCCGGGGGCGGACCGACAGCTCACTGTCCGTAGTCGAACGCCGAGCGGACCGATCCGCCGACGACCGCGCACCAGGTGTCCACGTCGACCTTGCCGGTGGGTTCCAACCCGTGCAGGCGCTGCATGTCCTGCACCGCCTTCATCGTCGCGGTGTCGTACTCGCCGCTGACCGCGACCTCGGGGTACCCCTTGCGGCTGAGCATGTACTGCACCGCCTTGACGGGCAGCCCGGTGGCGGTGTTGTCCAGCTCCGGCACCAGCGCTTCCCAGGTCGCCGTGTCGAACGTCGCGTCGGGGTCGACGGGGATGCCGTGGCTGGCCTGGAAGTCGGCGACCGCCGCGTTCATGTCGTACCCGAAGTCGCCGTTCGGGGTGAGCGGGTACCCGAGATCGGCCAGCAGGTACTGGGCGACCTGGACCACCGGCGAGTCGACGAACCGCCAGATGTCCGGCCAGCGCCGCTTCGGGATGTCCTTGTGCGCGATGTCGAGCACCGCCGCGACCCGGGACCGGATCATCGGGAACTGGCGGTAGAACGCGACGCCGGGGCAGTCGGTCACCCGGAAGTCCCAGTGTCCGAAGATGTCCCACGGCTTGAGGCGGAACTGCACGCACACCGTCGCGCACAGTTTCACCAGCGAGTCGAGCAGCGCCTGCGGCGGGGTTTCGGTGATGTAGGTGCCCTCGTTCTCGATGCCGATGGCGTTGCCGTTCTCGCCGGGGCAGTGCGCCGCGATGACCTGGTGCTCGCCGACCTCGAGGGTTTCCAGGCTGCGGTGCCGGCCTTCCAGCACGTACCCGCCGCGGCTGACGGTGAAGTGCTGCCCGGTGTCCGCCCAGCCGTTGATGTCCATGTGCAGGTGCTGGCAGTCCCGCGCCAACTGCATCGCGTGCTCGCGCGAGTAGTCGGCGACGTTCGGGAACGCCATGTGGTGGAGAATGATCTTGTTCGTGGTGTTGCCCGTGATGCGGATGGGGGATGCCGGCGGACGGGCGCCCCAGGTGTCGCAGTCGATGATCCAGGGGAATTCGGCGCTCGGGGTCGCGCCGGCGGGCTCGGCGGTGGCGAGCTCGGTGCCGACCACGGCGGCGGTCGCTGCGCCCAGGGCGACTTTGAACAGCGTGCGGCGGTCGACTTCGTGCTGGTAGAAGGCCATGGCAGCTCTTTCGGGTAGGGGGAGGTGCGACGGAACTCTTCGTTCGGCTGGCAGTCGCGCGAAGAATATTTCCGGGCACATCGGCGTGGCAAGATGCGATCGGGCATTCACGACGGTGCGGAAGTGCCGATATCCGGGCGGTCTTCATCGACGTGCGCCCGGCAGGCAGACTGACGGGCATGACGGATGCGAGCGACGACCCGTACCAGTGGCTGGAGGATGTCGACGGTGACGCCGCGCTGAGCTGGGTGCGCGACCACAACGCGGTGACCCTGACCAACCTCGCCGGCAGCGACCGCTTCGCGGGGCTTCGCGACGAACTGCGGCAGGTGCTCGACGCCGACGAGCGGATTCCGTTGGTGAGCTGGCACGGCGAGTACCTGTACAACCTGTGGCGGGACGCGACGCACCCGCGCGGTCTGTGGCGGCGCACCACGCTCGCGGAGTACCGCAAACCCGAGCCGGACTGGCAGATCCTGGTGGACCTCGACGCGCTCGCCGCCGAGGAGGGCGAGAACTGGGTGTGGCAGGAGGTCGCCATGCTGCACCCGGAGGACCGCCGCTGCCTGATCAGCCTGTCTCGCGGCGGTGCCGACGCCCACGTGGTCCGCGAGTTCGACCTGGACACCCGGGCGTTCGTCGGCGACGGATTCACCCTGCCCGAAGCCAAGTCGAGGGTGGGCTGGATCGACATCGACCACATCTGGGTCGGTACCGACTTCGGACCCGGATCGCTGACGAGTTCGGGGTACCCGAGGATCGTCAAGCGCTGGCGGCGCGGCACCCCGCTGTCCGAGGCGACGCTCGTGTACCAGGCGGAACCGGACGATCTCGCGGCTCACGCCTGGCGTGACCCGACGTCCGGGCGGGACTTCGTCGAACGGGTCGTCGACTTCTTCCACCAGGAGGTGTTCACCCTCTTCGACGGCGCACTGATCCGGGTGGACGTACCGATGGACGCGGACATCGACACGCACGCCGGCTGGCTGCTGATCCGGCTGCGGTCGCCGTGGTCGGTCGGCGGCGCGACCCATCCGGTGGGCGCGCTGCTGGTCGCCCGGCTCGACGCCTTCCTCGCCGGGGACCGCGACCTGGAGGTGCTGTTCGCGCCGGCACCGGACAGCGCGCTGCGCGGGCACCACTGGACCCGGCGGCATCTGATCCTCGACGTGCTCGTCGACGTGCGGACGCGACTGCTGGTGCTGACACCGGACGCCGGCGGTTGGCGCACCGAGGCGCTCCCCGACGTCGGACACGTCAGCGCCATGGTCACCGACCGTCACCACGGCGACGGATACCTGCTGCACTGCGAGGGCTTCCTGCAACCGCCGTCCGTGCGCCTCGGCACGGCGGGCGACAACGCGGCGACCGAACCGGTACGCGACACCGTCGCCTTCTTCGACACGTCCGGGCTGCAGGTACGGCAGTTCTTCGCCACCTCCGCCGACGGCACGCGGGTGCCGTACTTCGTGGTCGGCGCGCCCGACGCCGGACCGGGTCCGACGCTGATGACCGGGTACGGCGGCTTCGAGGTCGCGCGCACCCCGGTGTACGAGTCGATGATCGGGCGGGGCTGGCTGGCTCGGGGCGGCAGGTACGTGCTGGCGAACATCCGCGGCGGCGGGGAGTACGGACCGGCGTGGCACCACGCCGCGATGCGGGAGAACCGCCCTCGGGCGTACGAGGATTTCGCCGCCGTCGCGGAGGACCTGGTGGCGCGGGGCGTGACGACCAGCGACCAGCTCGGCGCCGAGGGGCGCAGCAACGGCGGACTGCTGATGGGGGTGATGCTCACCCGGTACCCGCACCTGTTCGGCGCCCTCGCCGTCGGCGTGCCGTTGCTGGACATGCGCCGGTACCACCGGCTGCTCGCCGGCGCCTCGTGGATGGCCGAGTACGGCAACCCGGACGAGGAATCCGACTGGGCGTACCTGAAGCTGTACTCGCCGTACCAGAACGTCCAGCCTGCTCGGCGGTACCCGCCGGTGCTGCTGTACACCTCGACCCGCGACGACCGGGTCCATCCGGGGCACGCGCGGAAGATGGCGGCGCGGCTGGAGGAGTACGGCTACGACGTGACCTTCCACGAGAACATCGAGGGCGGTCACGGCGGCGCGGCGGACAACGAGCAACTGGCGTTCCAGCGGGCGCTCATCCTCGACTTCTTCTGGCGGCGACTGGCTGGCTGACCGGGTCAGGCACGCCGGAGCAGTCCGGTGATGCCGGCTGCCGCCAAGGTAGCGGTCAGCCAGCCGAACAGTTTCGCGCCGATGAGGCCGGCTCGGACCGGGCGCGGGACGCCGACCTCGCTCGGTCGCCAGTACTCCTCCTGCCCGAGAGACGCGAAGGGCACCACGTAGTCCAGCGAGTACCGCAGCGGGCTGAAACACGGATAGCTCGCGTCGCACGTGTCGCTGTGGGCGCTGAGTGTCGTCGCCGGGTCGGCGCCGCGCACCGTGGTGGTGACGGCAGCCGGTACCGGGGTGCGGGTCGGCACGAACTGCGACCGGTAGCCGGATACCAGTACGGACACCAGCGCTATCGTCGCGGCGAGCCAGCCGATGCTCGCCAGGGCGTAGTAGCCGAAGCCGGTCAGCGCCCCGTACCAGAAGTTGGGTGTGAGCGGCTGGGCCGCGTTTCTCAGCCAGTACCGCACCCGGTCGCCGGGACTGGAACGCAGGGTCCGCCTCGGGAACACCCGACGGACCGCGGCGTAGAAGCGGACGAACGTCGCGCGGCTGTGCTCGCCGACGTCCTCGTAGTGGCTCGCCAGCATCCAGTAGGGCTGTCTGCTGAAGCTCGCGTCCGTCTGCCGGTTGAGCCACCGGAGTCCCTGGCGGACGCTTCGTCTCGGCCCGCCCATCAGTTCCTTGTACCGCAGGTCGGAGATCACCAGGTTGCGCGGCTCGTCGCGACCGACGGTCTCGTCGACGATCAGCGTTCCGACCCGGGTGCGGGGCAGCCGGATGTCGCCTTCGGCGGTGACCGAGACCAAGGTCAGGCGTTCGTTGACGGTCAAACCGTCGGCTCGCAGGCACGCGTCGTCGTCGGGGCGATCCGACAGCCGCGAGTCGTACTCTCCCTTCGTGCCCTCGACGCGACGCCCGCGATACCGGAACGTCGCGCCTTCGAGGCTCAACCAGCCGACTTCGGCTCCCATGAGCCGCACCAGACCGGTCGCTCGAAATCCCCGCTCCCCGCTCTTCGGGTCGTAGTCGAGCAGGGCGCCCCCGCCGACCTTCATGCGATCGCCGGTGAGCCGGTCGATGTGGCAGCCGCGAAGCATCAGCAGGGGCAGTTCGGTCTGGATGAGGTTGATCTCGCCGTCGACGAGGCAGGACACCAGATGCAGACAGGCGTCCAGTTTCCGGTACGACAGATCGATGCCGCCGACGATCCGCGCGCCGCGCAGTCGGATCCCGCGTGGGCTGCGGGTCACCGACGGGTCGGTGAGCAGCCGGCAGAGGTCCTCGCCCGTGACTTCGCGGTCGACGCCCCAGGTCCGCATGTCCTCGAACTCGATCGAGGCGCCCTGGGAAAGATCGAGTTCGCGACCCACCGCGAGGTGGGACTCGATCCTGCGCAGCAGGTCGGTCGCGGGCGTGCGCGGCGGAGGGACCTTACCGGACCGGGGCATGCAGGCGAGTATGTCGCCACTACCGGCGACCCGGATAGCGCAGCCGGTGACGGGTATGCGACCGAGCGACCGTGCGGCGTCACTGCCCGAGGTTGCGGATCGGGCTCCTGATCGGATTCCCGGTCGCCAGGATCGCCTTGGTCAACGCGTCCACCGCCGCCGTCGCCGCTCGCGAGCTGGTCAGCAGGACCAGGTCGATGTCGCCGAGTTCGGGCAGCCCGGCGTCGACCGGCAGTTCGACCAGGTCCTCGGGGACGAGGCTGCGCGCGAAGATGGCGATACCGAGACCGGCGCGGGCGGCGGCGAGCACCCCGTTGACGCCCCGGACCGTACACGTGATCCGGTGGCTGAGCCCCGCCCGTTCCAACGCCTGCACGCCGAGCGAGCGGCTCAGGCTCGGCGCCTTGTACACGATCAGCGGGATGGGCCGATCCAGGTCGATCCTCGCGCCGTCCACGGCGGCCCACACCAGACGGTCGCGTCGGACGAGTCGCCCGCGACCGTCGCCCGGGCTCGCCTTGACGAATGCGACATCGAGGTGCCCGGACTCGACGCGCCGTTGCAGGGTCAGGCTCTGCGAGACGGTCAGTTCCAGATCGAGCCGCGGGTACAGGTGCCGGAAGTCGCGCAGGATGCGCGGCACCGACGTGAGCGCGAGGTCGTCGGTCACGCCGAACCGCAGCCGTCCGCTCAGCCCTGATCCGGTGAAGTAGCTGACGGCGGGCTCGTAGGCAGCGAGGATCGAGCGCGCGAACCCCGCCATCGCCTCGCCGTCCGCGGTCAACGTGACGCTTCGGGTGTCGCGAATGAACAGTTGCCGTCCGATCTGCTGTTCGAGCTTGCGTACATGCTGGCTCACCGTGGGTTGCCGGATGCCGAGCGATGCCGCAGCGCGCGTGAAGCTGAGCGACTGCGCGACCGCGAGGAAGCTGCGCAGCAGTTCAGGATCGTACATTCGCCGCTCCTTATCGGGATTCGCTATCACACTAATATGATCAATTAGCTTTCGGAATGATCCGTCCCATGGTCAGGATGTACCGCGGACATCCGTGACGAGGTTGGGAAGACTGTTGAGCCGCGCCCCCACGACCACCGAGAGCGCTCGTCCCCGCACTCCACCGCCGACGCGCCCCGTACGGTGCGCACACCCGACGACCAGCGTGGCGGCCACGCCGCCGCCGGCGTCCGTCTCGTCGTCCCCGCCGCCGGTCCGCCGGCAGACCACCTTCGCCTCGCTGCGCATCCGCAACTACCGGATCTATGCGTTCGGACAACTGGTGTCGAACACCGGGGCGTGGGTGCAGCGCATCGCCCAGGACTGGCTGGTGCTGAGCATCACCGGCAGCGCGACCGCGGTCGGTCTGACCACCGCCCTGCAGTTCCTGCCCACGCTGCTGTTCGGACTGTTCGGCGGGGTACTCGCCGACCGCTACCCGAAGCGGCGGCTCCTGCTGGCGACGCAGCTCGGCATCGCGTCGACGGCATCGGTACTGGCCTGCCTCACCTTGACCGACCGGGTGCAGGCGTGGCACGTGTACGTGGTCGCGTTCGTGCTCGGCTGCGTCACCGCCGTGGACAACCCGACGCGTCAGTCATTCGTCAACGAAATGGTCGGACCCGAACAGCTGCGCAACGCGATCAGCATCAACTCGTCGGTGTTCCAGTCCGCTGCGCTGGTCGGTCCCGCCATCAGCGGGGCGCTCATCGAGGCGGTCGGCTCGGGGTACGCGTTCGCGATCAACGCCGTCTCGTACCTCGCACCCATCGTCGCGTTGATCATGATCCGCCCCGACCAACTGAACACGCTGCCGAAAGCGGCGACCACCGGGCGGCTCAGCGACGGTATCCGGTACGTCGTGCGCCGCCCGCACATGCTGTGGCCCACCGTCCTGGTCGGAGTGTTCGGCATGTTCACCACCAACCTGCCGGTGACCCTCGCCGCGTACGCCAAGACCGCGTTCCACGCCGGAGCCGGCGGGTACGGGCTGCTCAGCTCCACGGTCGCGGTCGGTTCGCTGATCGGTGCCCTGATCTCGGCGCGGCGACCCCGGACCAGGCTACGGGGGCTGGTCACGATCTGCTTCGCGCTCGCGGCGCTGGAGATCCTCGCCTCGCTCGCGCCGAACCAGTGGATCTTCCGGCTGTTCCTCAGCGCCGTCGGCGCGACCACACTGCTGCTGCTGATCTCGGCGAACTCGATGGTCCAACTCGCCGCCCCGGACGGGATCCGGGGTCGGGTCATGGGGGTGTACCTGCTGGTCTTCATCGGCAGCGGCGCGCTCGGCGGACCGCTGGTCGGCGGTATCGACCAGCACCTCGGACCGCGCTTCGGGATGTTCCTCGCCGGCGCGGTACCCGCCCTGACCGCCGCCGTCGTCGCCGTCAAACTCGCCCGCGACCTGCGGCTGCGGGTCCGACTACGGCTACACGGACCGCTGCGCCGCCTGGTCGCGGTCGTCCCGGAGTGAGGTCCACGTCGGGTCGCCGGCGGTACCGCGCCGGTCAGTGCGCGCTGTTGCCGGTGTGCGGTCGCTTGCCGAGTTGGCGCCAGTCCTTTTCGGCCACGTCGACGCCGTAGTGCGCGGCAGCCGCCCGGATGTTCGCGAACGCCAGGTCACGGTCCCGGTCGCTGACCCCTTGCACCTGGTCGAAGCGGGCGAGCGCGGTGCGGACGTGCGAGGCGTCGGTGAGCGGTTCCTTGCGCTGGTCCGGGAACGCGTACACGGTGTCCGGCAGGTGCTTGCGGTCCTTGCCCGACAGGTCGCCGTGCTCGTCGTGCGGCTTCCAGGTGGTCTTCATGGCGTCGGTGTACCCGTCGACGCGTGCCGCGAACCTCGCCCGGTCATCGAGGATGGTGGGCAGCCTGCCGCAGCGACGTGGTGAACAGTTGGCGGACCTGCTCCAGCGCGTGTTCGTCCGCCAACCCGCCGCCCAGCGCGAGGTCCACCGCGCGGGCGGTGGGCAGGTCGATGGAGTACCGCTCGGCGAGTCCGAGCGCCGCGGTGGTGTTCGCGATCCCCTCGACCGTACTGCCGATCGACCGTAGTGCCTGCTCAGGGCGTGACCCAGAGCCGAGCAGCCGACCGAAGCGTCCGTTGCGCCCACCCACACAGGTGACGTACAGGTCGCCCGCTCCGGCGAGCCCGAGGACCGTGCTCGAATGCCCGCCCCTGGCTTCGACCAGGTGCACCATGTCCAGCATGCCCTGGGCGAACATGGCGCCGCGGGCGTTGGCGAACGCACGCACCACGGCGCTTTCGATGAACCGGTCGGACAGCCCCTCGGCGATGCCGACCGCGATGGCGACCACGTTCTTGTACGCCGACGCGGTCTCCGCACCGGTGACATCGCTGGTCGTGACGATCAGCATGGACGGCGAGGTGAGCATCTGGGCGACCTGGTGACGTGCCTGGCGGTCGTGCGAGGCGCACAGCAGCGCGGTCGGCGACCCGGACACGATCTCCGCCGCGATCCCCGGTCCGGCCAGCGTCACCGTGGCGCGGTCCGGTCCCAGTACCGCCGCCGCCACCTCGGACGGAGCCAGCAGCGTCGCCGGTTGCCAGCCTTTGGTGACGAGTACCCAGATCGCGTCGGGCGCCGCGTGTTCGGCAGCCGCCGAGACGACCCCGTGGAGTCCGGGGCTCGACACCGCGACGAACACCGCCTCGGCTGCCGCGAGGCTCTCGTCCCAGTCGCCCCAGTCCCGTACCGCGACGTCCCTGGGCAGCATGATCCCGAGGGCGGGGTGCGGCAACCTGCCGCGCCAGGCTTTCACGACCGCGTCGTCGTACGCCGTGGCGAGCACCACCGTGCCTGCCCCGGACCTCGCCAGATGGGTCGCGAGGGCGGCGCCCATCGCGCCCGCCCCGAGTACCGCGATCATGCGATGCCACCCCGTGCGGCGATCTTCCCTCGCCCGTCGTCTCCGCGTCGGTAACGTGCCGACACACCGACGCTAGAACGTCGGACCCGCCGATAGGGTCGGATGAGCGATGAGGCTTCCATCGACGCGGCAAACCGCCCGTCGTCACGAACCCGGTGAGTATCGCCGTCATCGCGGGTCTGACCAGGTGACAGTGGTGGGGAAAGCGGAAGGGATACCGTGATGTCCGACGCGGATCGCACGTCGTACCTGCTGGACGTACCCGGTGCGACGCTGTACTACGAGCGGCGAGGGTCCGGCCCGCTGCTGCTCATGATCGGTTCACCGATGGACAGCACCGGCTTCGCCCGGCTCGCCGACGCCGTGGCGGACACGTACACCGTCGTGACGTACGACCCGCGCGGCATCGGCGGCAGCAGCCGGGAGGACACCGACGCCGACGTGACGCCGGAACAGCAGGCGGACGACGTACGCCGGCTGATATCCGCGCTCGGTGCGCAGCCGGTGCACCTGTTCGGCAGCAGCGGCGGGGCGACCGTCGGTCTCGCCCTGGTCACCACGCACCCCGAGCAGGTACGGACGCTCGTCGCCCACGAGCCTCCGGTCATCGATCTGCTGCCCGACCGGGAGCAGTTGCGCGCCCAGATCGAGCAGATCTACGACACGTACCGCTCGGACGGAGTCGAGGCCGCCATGCGGAAGTTCATGGCGCACACCGGCGTCGCCACCCGCGCCGCCCAGCCGCCGGACGCCCAGGCATCGAACGCCCAGGGGGCGCCCTGGCAGCCGTCCGGTGAGGAGATGGCGCGGGCGCGTGCCACCTCCGACCAGTTCCTCGCCCACCTGATCCGCCCGACGACCCGGTACCGACCCGACATCGAAGCGCTGCGCGCGGCGTCGACGCGGATCGTCGTCGCCGGGGGAGTGACGTCGAAGGGGCAACTCGCCAACCGATCCGCCGCGGCGCTCGCTGACCGGCTCGGTACCCCGATGGTCGAGTTCCCCGGCGGGCACGCCGGATTCATGGAGCATCCGGAGCAGTTCGGGCGGGTCCTGCGCGAGGTACTGGCCGGCTGACGCTTCCACGGCGGCGCTTGGGGAGGCGACACGTCGCTGGCGGCGCTTCGGTGGCGGTCGGCGACGGAGGCCGCGCCTGTCGGTCAGGCGCTCCTCAGTTCCTCGACGGCGGTGCTCGACCGGAGGACCAGCAGCCCCACCCCGGTGACGAGGACCACCGCCGCCAGGGCACCGACACCGAGCAGCGCGAGGTCGGTCACGGGTACCGGCACCGCCCGGACGAACTCGGGCACGTGCAGGATCGTGACGACGTCGGCAGCGCGGCTCGGGTCGCCGCACGCCGCCCCGGCGGTACATATCCGCTCGTCGTACCCGCCGGCCCGCGACTCGGTGACGATGCCCCGGACCAGGGCGACGCCGACGCCCAGCGCGACCAGCAGCGCGATCGCGGTCGGCGCGAGCGTCTGCCAGAGGATCGAGCGCGCCAGCACGCCGCGTGGTATCCCCGTGGCGACCAGCGCGGCGTACGCCCGACGTCGGGAAACGACGCCCTCGGCGATCGCGACGAGCATGCCCGCCGCCGCGATTGCGATCGCTGCCGCGACCGCCGTGTCGACCAGGTCGAGACTGCGGAAGTAGAAGTCGTCGGAAGCCGCGCCGGCTCCGGCGACGAACGGCTGCCCCGCCTGCGCCGCCCGCCACCGCGCCACGTCGTCGCGCACGGCGAATTCTGTGGCGAACCACGCCCGTACCGCCGCCGCCCCCGAACCGAAGATCACCGCGGTCAGCAGAGCCGCCAGGGTCCGGCTGTTCGACCATGGGTCGGCGACCAGTCGTCGCGCGGCGAGCAGGGCGGCGGGGCGCCGGGCACCGCGGTGCAGCAGCCGCCCGGCGGCGTGGGACAGCCACCCGGTGCCGACCACGACGCCGAGCGAGGCGAGCAGCCCACCACCGAAGAGCATGGTCGGGATCAGCTTCGTGCCGTCCAGATGGTGCCGGTTGGCGAACCTGAGCAGCGGGGTCAGCCCGGCGAACGCCGCCACGCCGAGCGCGATGAGCATTCCGGGCCAGGGTCGCGGTGGGCGTCGGCGTACCCGGCGGACCACCCCGAACGGCGTCCACGCGACCCGGCGCAGCAGGAGCGCCGCGGCGGCGGACGCGAGCAGCGGGACGCCGAGACAGATCGCGACCAGCGCCCACGGCGCGGGGAGTACGTCGGTGGGCAGCGCCAGTTTGCCGTCCGCGCCTGGATGTCCGGCGAGCACCCGACCGACCAGGTACGCGGCGAGACCGAGAACGGCACCGAGCGCGCTCGCGCCACCGGTCTCGGCAGTCGCGACCGCGACCGCCTGACCAGGGGTCGCACCCGCCAGCCGGAGTGCCGCCAGCCGCCGGTCCCGCGCCGGGGCGCCCAGCCTGCCGCACTGCCCGGCCAGCGCGAGCACCGGTACGGTGAGCAGCACCAGCGCGAGCGCCACGCCGGGTCGCAGCCCCGGCTCGACCAGCAGCGGGTTGCGGTACTGAGGGGACCAGCCCTGACTGCCGTCACCGGGGGAGCCGCCCGGAATCGCCAGTACGGTGGCGGCGGCGAGCAGGGTCAGCGTGGCGAGCGTCGCGCTCACTGCGGTCATCGTCATCCGCAGGGTGTCGGTACGGGTGCCAGCCCGCGCCAGCCGGTACAGGGTGAGCGGGCTCATCGCTCACCCCGCCCGGCATCCGTCGCCGGTACCCGCGCCAGCCCGAGCCCGGATTCGTCGACCTCGCCGTCGCGCAGCACCACTTCACGGTCCGCGTACCCGGCGACGCGCGCGTCGTGGGTCACCAGGACGACGGTGGTGCGCTGGGTGCGGGCGAGTCGAGTCAGGTACCCGAGCACCTGTTCGCCGCTGAGCGTGTCCAGCGCGCCGGTCGGTTCGTCGGCGAACAGGACGCGCGGCTCCGTGACCAGCGCCCGCGCCAGCGCGCATCGCTGCTGTTGTCCGCCGGACATCTCGCCGGGTAACACGTCGGCGAGGTCCGCCACGCCGAGCCGGTCCAGCCAGGACAGCGCGGCGGTTCGCGCCTCCCGCCGCCCCGTGCCGGCGAGAAGCAGCGGAAGCGCCACGTTCTCGATTGCGGACAGTTCCGCGACCAGGTGTCCGAACTGGAACAGCACGCCGAACTCGGTGCGCCGCAGCCGCGATCGCCGGGTCTCCGACAGCGTGTCGACGCGTGTGCCGCGGTACACGACCTCGCCCGCGTCGGGGCGCAGGATGCCGGACGCGCAGTGCAGCAGGGTGGACTTGCCGCAGCCGCTCGGCCCGGTGACCGCCACGATCTCGCCTTCGGTGACGTCGAGCGTCACGCCCCGCAGGGCTGGGGTCGGGCCGTACGACTTGACGACCCCGCGCACGGTGAGCACGGATGTCATGAGCGCACCTCCCGGTGCAGGTCGACGACGCGGTCGACGGTCGTACGCAGCCAGCGCAGATCCGCGTCGAGGTGGGCGATGGCGTAGTCGGCGGCGATGACGTCGCCCAGGGTCGCGCCCGGATCGGTCTTGATCGTGGTCAGTTCGCGCAGGCGGGCGGAGTGCGCCCGCTGCTGGGCGACGAGGTAGTTCCGGGCCCGGTCGACACCGGCGGCGAGCAGCGCGATGACCACCTTGGCGAGCAGCACGCTGGTGACGTGCGGCGCGGGCGGCTCGACCTCGCCGAGCCACGCGTCGAGCGCGGCACGGCCCCGATCGGTGAGGCGGAACGATGTGCGGTCCGGTCCGCCGTCGCGGTCCTGCCCGGCGAAGGCGACCAGACCGTCGCGTTCCAGCCGGCTCAGGGTCGCGTACACCTGGCCGAAGGCGAGCGGCTTGGCGTGCGGCAGCCGCTGGTCGTACGCCCGCTTCAACTCGTATCCGTGGACCGGACCGGCGGCGAGCAGACCGAGCAGGATGTGTCCGGTCGACATGACCGACACTATTCATTGAGTGAATAGTCGCCGTCAAGTCGCCCGACGAGGAACGCGTGTCGCGCGCCGGTACGCCCGTTCGCTCAGCTTCGGAACCGGGCGGGGCTGAGTTCCGCCGGTACGTCGCTGCCACGCACCGCCGAGGCGGCGAGCCGGGCGGCTGCCGGGGCGATCTGGATGCCGTACCCGCCCTGCCCCGCCAGCCAGCAGAACGCGGGTGCCACCGGGTCGGCGCCGACCACCGGGGTGCGGTCCGCGCCGAAGGTGCGCAGCCCCGCCCAGGCGGTCAGGACCGAGCGGACGTCCAGCGTGGTGGCGGCATTGACCCGCTCGATCGCCAGCGCGACGTCGACGTCGTCGGGGCGGGCGTCGCAGGGCGCGCTGGGCGTCTCGTCGGCGGGGGAGAGCAGGACGTTCGTGCCCTCGGGGCGCAGGTAGAACGTCTCGCCCACGTCGGCGACCAGCGGCCAGGTCCGGTCGACGCCGCCGGCTCGGGCGACCACGGCGGTGCGGCGCAGCGGTCGCAGCCCGATCCCCGGTACCCCCAGCGTCTGCGCCACCTGGTCCGCCCACGCCCCGGCGGCGTTGACGACCCATCTGGCGTGCACGTCTCCGGCGCCGGTACGCAGTCGCCACCGGTTGCCGTCGTGCCGTCCGTCCAGCACCGGGGCGTCGAGCAGGACGCGTACCCCGGCGCGGCGCGCCCCGCCGAGGTAGTGCTGGTGCAGCCCGAGGACGTCGATCTCGCGGGTGTCGGCGTCCAGCAGCGCCCCGGCGAGCCACCCCGGACGCAGCGGCGGGAACATCCGCCGCACCGCCGTCTCGTCCACCGCGACCAGGTCCGGGTTGTCGGCGTGTACCGCGCGCAGCTCGTCCACCTGGTCGGGCGGCGCGACCCACACCAGCGGGCGCGGGATGAGCAGGTTGGGTACCTCGTCGAACAGCGGTCGACTGGCAGCGGTCAGCGCGCGTACCGCCGCGCCGCCGTAGCTGTCCAGCAGCATCGCCGCCGAGCGACCGGTGGTGTGGTACGCCGCCTGGGACTCGCGTTCCAGCAGCACCACCGAACCGGTGTCGGCCAGCTCGTACGCCACGGACACGCCGGCGATGCCGGCACCGACCACAGCCACGTCCGCTTCGATCACCACGGCCACACCTTCTCACGCCCCGCGCGTCGGGTCAGCCTCGGCGGCGCCGGTCGTCGCCGGTGGCGCGGGCGTCGGTCACGGCAGGGTGCCGTGGGTGACCACGCCGCGCGTGAGCACCGCCCGGACCTGCAGCTGTTCGGTGAGTACCACCAGGTCGGCGTCCTTGCCGGGGTGCAGGCTGCCGGTTCGGTCGCCGATGCCGAGCAGGGTCGCGGGGGTCGTGGCGGCGGCGATCGCCGCCTGGTGGATCGGGATGCCGACGCAGCGCACCGCGTGCCGGACGGCGGCGTCCATGGTGAGGGTACTGCCGGCGATCGTGCCGTCGGTCAGCGTGACCTTGCCGTCGCGGGCGTAGATCGGTACCGGTCCGAGGTGGAACTCGCCGTTCGCCATCCCGGCTGCCGGTGTGGCGTCGGTGACCAGCGCGATCCGGTCGGGTCCGGCGGTCGCCGTGGCGATGCGTACCGCCTCCTCGTGCACATGGATGCCGTCGTTGATCAGTTCGCAGACCACTGTGTCGTCGGCGAGGGCGGCGCCCGCCGGACCGGGGTCGCGATGGTGGAAGTGGCGCATCGCGTTGAACAGGTGGGTCGCCAGCCGGGCACCGGACGCGAACGCGTCGCGCGCCTGGTCGAACGTCGCCTCGGTGTGTCCGACCGCGGCGATCACGCCGGCCGCCACGATCTCCCGTACCAGGTCCATCCCGCCCGGCAGCTCGGGCGCCACGGTGATCACCCGGATCGTCCCGCCGCCCGCGTCGAGCAGGTGCCGCAACGCCGACAGGTCGGGAGCGAGCAGGTACTCGCTGTGGTGCGAGCCGCGCTTGCTCGGGTTGAGGAACGGCCCTTCCAGGTGCACCCCGGCGATCGTGTCGCCGCCGGTACCGTCGATGATCTCCGCGACGGTGCGCGCCGCCGCCGCCATCCGGTCGAGTTGGTCGGTGACCAGGCTGGCGAGGGTACGGGTGGTGCCGTGCCGGCGGTGGAACTCCACCGCCGCCATGATCTCGTCCGGGTCGTCGGTGGTGATCTGCGCGCCGCCGCCGCCGTGCATGTGCAGGTCGACGAAGCCGGGCAGCACGTACTGACCGTCGAGATCGCACGGTTGCGCGTCGACGCGGGGCGGGTCGCCGGCGCCCACCCCCGCGATCCGGGTTCCGTCCACGATCAGCCAGCCGGGGTCGAGGACCCGCCGGGGCGTCACCACGCGCGCGTTCGCCAGGACGATCACGGGGACGAAGCCTAGCCCCGCGCATCCGGCACGACGCGCCGGGCGACTAACCTACCCGGATGCCTGATCCGGTTGGCCTGGTCATCTTCGACTGCGACGGCGTGCTGGTGGACACCGAGCGGCTCGCGGTACGGGTCACGGCATCGGTGGGCGAGCGGCTGGGTTGGCCGCTGACCGAGGCGGAGATCGTCGACCTGTTCCTGGGCAGGTCGCCCCGGTACGTGCGCGACCTGGTCGCCGCCCGGCTCGGCGACGAGGTCGCCGCCGTGTGGGCCGCCCAGTTCGACGCCGCGCACCGGGAGGAGGCGGAGCGGTACCTCACGCCGGTGGACGGGATCGTCGAGGCGCTCGACGAGATCACGGTACCGACGTGTGTGGCGTCGAACGGCCCGCACGAGAAGATGCGCCATACGCTCGGGCGCACCGGACTGTACGAGCGGTTCGCCGGTCGGGTGTTCAGCGCCGGCGATGTGCCGCGCGGCAAGCCCGCGCCCGACCTGTTCCTGCACGCCGCCGCGTCGATGGGTGTACCGCCGCGCGAGTGTGTCGTGGTGGAGGACAGTCGGGCGGGGGTGGACGCCGCCCGTGCGGCGGGCATGCGCTGCCTGGGGTACGCGGGTGGGCTGAGCCCGGCGGACTGGCTCGCCGGTCCGGGCACTGTGGTCTTCGACGACATGCGTGAGCTGCCGGTGCTGCTGGGCATGGCGTCGACGCGACGCGATGCGACCGGGACACGGCGTCCCGGCTAGCCCAGCGCCTCCACGTATTGTCTGGTCAGCCACGTGGGCGAGGTGATCGCGCTGCCCACCACGACCGCCCAGGCGCCCGCGTCGAGCGCCTCGCGCGCCTGTCGCGGCGTGTGGATGCGCCCCTCCGCGATCACCGGTACCGGCACCTTGCGTGCCAACTGCGCGACCAGGTCCAGGTCGGGACCGGTGGGGACGTCGCCTCCGGTGTACCCGGACAGGGTGGTCGCCACCGCGTCCGCACCCGCGTCGACAGCCGCCAGCGCGTCGTCCACAGTCGACACGTCGGCGAGCACGAGCGCGTCGGTCTGCCGGTGTACCGCCTCGACGGTGGCGGACAGCGGGCGACGGTCGGGTCGGGAACGACCGGTACCGTCCACCGCGACGATGTGCGCCCCGGCGCGTGCCACGGCGAGCGCGTGCTCGGCGGTCGGCGTGATGTACACGCCCTGCTCGCCGTCCTTCCACAGTCCGATGACCGGCACCGGTACCGCCTCGCGGGCGAGTCGCACGTCTTCGGTGCCGTTCACCCGCACGCCCGCCGCGCCGGCGCGTACCGCCGCCTCCGCCATCCGCGCCATGATCCTCGGGTCGCGCAGCGGGTCGCCGGGCTGCGCCTGGCAGGACACCACGAGTCCCCCTCGGATGGCGGTCAGCGGCTCGGGTACAGCGGACGTCATCGATGATCCTTTCTCAGCTGCGGCGGCGTCACGGCGCGGTCCGGTCGTATGGCGGTACCGTGCGCCGGTCGGTGGGCGCGGGGCAGCGCCGCCGCGCCGATCACCCCGGCGTGCCTGCCGAGCGCGGTGGGTACCAGCCGGGGCACGGCCGGCGCGAGTATCTCGGCGCGGAACGCGTCGCGCAGCGGACCCCACCATGCCTCGCCGGTACCGGCGAGTCCGCCGGCGACCACGACCACGTCGGGGTCCAGCAGGTTGACCAGACCGCCCAGGGCGCGACCGAGCGCCGTCGCGGCACGGCTGAGCACCGCGCGCGCCACGTCGTCGGTCGCGGCGCGGGCGACCAGGGCGGCGGTGTCGGCGACGGTCAGCCCGGCGCGGTGGGCGGCACGCAGCAGCGCCGGTCCGGCGGATACCGCCTCGAGGTGGTCGGGGCGTCCGCAGGAGCAGATCGCCCCGTCGGCTGCGGGTACCGGCAGGTGACCCAGGTGACCGGCGACGCCGCTGGCGCCGGGGACCAGCACCCCGTCGCGGATCAGCGCTCCGCCGATCCCGGTGCCGACGCTGACCACCAGCGCGCTGTCCGCGCCCGTCCCGGCGCCGTACCGGGCTTCGCCGAGCCCCGCCGCGCGTACGTCGTTGTCGACGGTCACCGGCAGGCGCAGCCGCTCGGACAGCGCGTCGGCGACCGGGGTGCCGGTCCAGCCGGTGATCAGGTCCGTGGCGGACAGCACCACCCCGCGACGCGGGTCGACCACTCCCGGCGAGCCCACGCCCGCCGCGCCGACCGGCGCGCCGGCGGCAGCCCGTACCGACGCGGCCAGCTCCGCCACGCGGGTCAGCACGGCGTCGGCGCCGTCGCGCGCCGGGGTGGGCGCCACCTCGACGGCGAGCAGCCGCCCGGTCGCGTCGACCACGCCGACGGCGGTCTTGGTACCGCCGATGTCGATGCCCAGGGTCGGCTCGTCCATCAGTGACGCACCCGGCGGATGACGGCGGAGAAGTCGTACCGGTCGCCCCGGTACAGGGTGTCGGTGCGCTCCACCACGCGCCCCTGGCTGTCGATGCCGATCCGGCGCACGTGCAGCGCCGCCGTGCGGGGCGGTACCGCGAGCAGGTCGGCGTACCGCTTGCCGAGGTTGACCGCGCGGGTGGTCTGCTGGGCGCGGTCGACCCGCACCCGGTAGCGGCGCTCCATCAACTCGTACAGCGAACCTTCCAGATCCTGGTCGAGCAGCCTGGGGAACAGCCGGGCGGGCAGGTACGCCTGCTCGTGGGCGACCGGGATGTCGTCGGCGGTGCGGACCCGCTCGATGCGGAACGCGCCCGCTCCCGGTTCGATGCCCAGGTCTTTGGCGAGGTCGGCGTCGGCGTCGACGGTCTCGGCGGCGACCAGCCGCGATCCGGGACGCAAGCCTCGCGCCCGCATGTCGTCGGAGAACGACGACAGCATGAGGTCCTTCGACACGCGCGGTTCGGTGACGAACGTGCCGACCCCGCGTACCGCGTAGATCAGCCCGTCGTCGGTCAGCGAGCGGAGCGCCTGGCGGATCGTCATCCGGCTCACGTCGAACCGGGCGGCCAGTTCCCGCTCCGGGGGCAGCATATCGTGCGGCTTGAGCGTCCGCGTGATCTCTTCGCGCAGCACCTGACGCAGCCAGGCGTGCTTGGCGACGCTCGGCTTCGACCATTCCGGCTCGCCGCGTCCTACGCCGAGCGTCGACCCGGAACGGTCGCCGGTCGTGTCCATCACCGTGTCCTCCGCAGGGTTCATCCTTTCAGGCCCGTCTGGGCCAGGCCGGCGACGAACTGGCGTTGGGCGACGACGAACACGGCGAGTACCGGCAGGACCGTCAGCGTCGTCGCGGCGAGCTGAATATTCCAGATGTTGCCGCCGTAGGCATCGGTGTACTGGGTCAACGCCAGGGGAAGGGTGAACTTCGACTTGGTGGACAGGTACACCAGCGGTTCCAGGTACGAGTCCCAGGTGCGCAGGAACGTGAAGATGGCGACCGCGGCGAGCGCCGGTCGGGCCAGCGGCAGGGCGACCCGGCAGAACAGCCCGAAGCGGCCGAGCCCGTCCATCCGCCCGGCGTCCTCCAGTTCGCCCGGCAGGCTGAGGAAGAACTGGCGCATGACGAAGGTACCCAGGACGCTCGGCGCGCCGAAGATCGGAATGACGATCAGCGGCCAGTGCGTGTCGATCAGACCCACCTGCTGGACCAGTCGGAACAGCGGAACGATCGTCACCTCGCTGGGGATGAGCATTCCGGTGAGGACCACGAAGAACAGCGCCTGCGCGCCGGGGAACCGGATGCGGGCGAACGCGTACCCGGACAGCGCGCACACCGCCAGCGTGCCGACGGTGACCACGGCGGCGATGTACAGGCTGTTCAGGTACTGGTGGGCGAACGGCTGCAGCTGGAAGACCTGCCGGTAGTCCGACCACAGCGGATGCACCGGGAACAGCCTCGGCGAACTGGCGTACACCTGGTTCGCCGGCAGCAGCGACGCGGTGACCATCCACCAGGTCGGGAAGACGAACGGCACGGACAGCACGACGAGTACGACGTACAGCAGCGCCTTCGCCCACCTCGGCAGCGACAGCGCTCGGGCGCGGCTAGCGCTCATCGACGACCCACCTCCGCCGCAGCGCCCACTGCGCCGCCGTCAGCGCCAGCACGATCAGGAACAGCAGGACGCCCAGCGTGCTGGCGTAGCTGAGGTCATGCGCGACGAAACCCTGCTTGTACAGGTCGTAGACCAGCACGTTGGTCGAGTTGCCGGGACCGCCGGCGGTGAGCACCTGGATCGGCGCGAACACCTGCAACGAACCGACCACCGTGATGATCGAGGTGAGCAGTACCGTCGGGCTGATCAGCGGAAACGTGATGCGCCAGAAGGTGCGCCAGCGGGACGCGCCGTCCAGTGCGGCCGACTCGTACAGGTGCTCGGGCACGCCCTGCAGGGCGGCGAGGAACAGCACCATGTTCAGCCCGACGTTCTTGACCACCTGGGTGACGATCACCGCGACCAGCGCCCAGCCGCTCTGGTGCAGCCAGTTGGGACCGTGGACGCCGATCACGGCGAGGAAGCTGTTGATCCCGCCGGTGCGTTGCAGCAGCATGCCGGACACGATCGCCCAGGCGACCAGGGACACCACGACCGGCGAGAAGAAGATGGTGCGGAAGACGACGGTACCGCGCAGCTTCTGGTTGAGCAGGACCGCCAGCAGCAGCGCCAGCGCGAGGTTGAGCACGACCAGCCCGACCGAGAACAGTGCCGTGGCTTTGAGTACCTCCGGCATCGCCGGGTCGTGCAGCAGGTGCTGGTAGTTCGCCAGTCCCGCCCAGTCCAGGGTGCCGGCGAGCACGTTCCAGCTGTGCAGGCTGTACCAGAACACGGCGACGATCGGCCACGCCACGAAGACGAGCCAGCCCAGCAGTTGGGGAGCGACGAACAGGTACCCGGCGAGCGCGTCGCGTGACGCGCGGTTACCTGCGAGCGCGTCGCGCGACGCGCGGTTACCTGCGAGCGCGTCGCGTGACGCGCGGTTACCTGCGCGACGGCGCGCCGGTGGGGCGGGCAGCGGTCGGACGTTCCGACCGCTGCCCTGCCCGGCGCTCGTCCCCGTCGGGGCGGAGGACACCAGGGCTCACCACCCTCAGCTTCCGGCGCCGAGGACCGGCTGCAGTGCCGAGCACACGCCGGCCAGCGCGCTCTTGACGTCCGCGTTCGGCTGGTAGTACTTGTCCAGCGCGGCGCGGACCGCCTCGTCGATCTTGCCGTAGTTGACGTGGCTGGGCTTCACCGCACCGTTCTCGATGCCCTTGACCACCACGCTGTCCAGCTGCTGCTCGGTCAGCAGCGGGTTCGCCGCCTTGAGGGTGCCGGCGTTCAGCAGCGACTTACGCGGCGGCGGGAAGTACCGGGCGAGCTTGGCGGAGTTGGTCGGGTTCGTCATGAACGCCAGGAAGTCCGCGGCGACCTTGGGATGCTTGCCCTTGGCGAACACGCCGATGCCGGCCTGCCCGAACAACTGCTTGTCCCCGGCCGGGCCGGCGGGCAGCGGTACCAGACCCCACCTGAACTTGTTGTCCTTCAGCAGCGCGGCACGCGAGATCTGGGTGATCGTCATCGCCGAGTCACCGGCGAAGAAGTCGGCGGTGGTACCCGGCGGGGGGAACGCCTTGTCCTTGAACACGCCGTCGTGGAAGAACGTCATCGCGTCGACCATCGGCTGGCTGGTGAACTCGCAGGTCTTGCCGTCGGCCGACCACGGCTGGGCGCCGTACCCGGCCCACAGCGACGCCAGGTTGTCCCAGATCTTGTAGTCGAAGTCGCGAATGACCAGGCCGTACTTGCCGGGCTGGCTGGCGGAGACCTTCGCCGCCGCCTGCTCCGCCTGCTGCCAGTTCCACTGTCCGGACTTGATGAGCTGGTCCGGCGTCGGCGCGCCCGCCTTCGCCAGCATGTCGGCGTTGTAGAACAGCGCGAACGGCGAGGTGGAGAACGGGTACGCGTACAGCTTGTCGCCGGACGTCCACAGTTTGGTGGTCGCCGGGACGAGGTCGTCGTACTGGTAGCCGTCCGTCTTCTTCAGCGTGTCCGACAGGTCGACCAGCGCCTTGGAGGACACGAAGTCCGGGGCGTCCTTCTCGAAGATCCAGGCCAGGTCGGGTGGGTTGCCGCCGGCGATCTGCGTGGTCAGCGCGGTGGTGTACCCGGCGAAAGGCAGCGGATCGAAGGTGATGCCGGTGACGTTCGAGTGGGTCTTCTTGTACTCGTCGGCGATCTGGTTGAACAGCGCGAGCTGGTCCTTGTTGGACGTCCACACCGTCATCCGCAGCGAGACCGGGCCTTTGTCGTTCTCGCTGCTGCCGCCGCCGCTGCCGCAACCGGCAGCCGTGACGGCCACCCCAGCCGCGAGCAGGGCGCCGAGTAAGCGCCTGCGCTTCATTCGTCCTCCTTGCCTCAGTAGCCCTTGATCTCGGGCCAGGTCAGTTCGAAGCCGTCGCCCGCCAGAAGCGTGCGGAAGTCGTCCCGGTGCTCGTCGCTGGCGTGTACCGCGGCGGGGCTGAGCTTGGTCGCCAGGCAGTAGGACGCCAGCGCGCCGGCTGCCTCGCCGACGTTCCACTCCACCGGGTGCAGCCGGTAGCAGCCGTTGGTGATGTGCGTGGTGCCGATGTTCTTCGCGGCCGCCAGCAGGTTCGTCGTCCGTCGGGGGATCAGCGCCCCGAGCGGGATCTCGAACGGGCAGGCGCCCACGTCGAGGTAGTTGTCGCCGCGGGTGCTGGGGTGCAGGTCGATGCGGTACATGCCGACCCCGACCGAGTCCGGGTAGTGGACCGCGCCGCGCGCGCCGCGTACCGCGAGCGACAGGTCCTGTTCGACGATCGTGGTCAGCGCCCGGATGCGCCGGGATTCGCGCAGGTACGGCGCCTGGGCGAAGCCGTCTGCGGTACCGAGCACGTCGCCGCGCAGCCGCAGCCCCGGCCAGCCGGTACCGCCGTCCGGTCGCGGCGCCTCGGTCTGCAGCCAGTACAGCAGCGACAGGGACAGTTCCCGCGCCTCGGTCAGGGCGAGCGCCGCCTCGTCCGCCGGTACGTCGATGACGGGTCGGACGAAGTAGTCCATCTGCGGCCAGTTGACCAGGGTGATGTCGCTGGCGTACCGACCGGGCAGGAACAGGTCGCGGGCGGCGATGCGGCGGAACGTCCACAGGTTCGGTCCGCTGGCGACCTTGCTCTGGTCGGCGACCACGGCGAGCGGGTCGTCACCCGGGTTCGGTTCGAACGCGCCGCGCAGCGGGTTCAGGGTGCGCGGGTCGGGCCAGGTGAGCGACAGCAGCGGGGCGGGCCAGAACGGCGGCTGGTACTCGCGCCAGCGCTGGTAGTTGGCGGGGCGGTCGATGGTGTGGTCGCCGGGTACGTGGTCGAGCGCGAAGCACCAGGAGAAGCCCTGCCAGTTGTCCGGTTGCGCCTCGCCGGGCGCGCTGGGCTCGCCGGTGTCCGCCTGCGACTCGAAGCCGGTGACGTACTCGGTGGCGGTCAGCGGCAGCAGGTCGCCGGCTTCGGTGGCGTCCAGGATGTACGGGGCGGTGACGGTCACCCGGTCGCCCGTGGACACGTGGGCGACGGTGACGGCGACGACCCGGTCGCCGTCGGTGTCCGCCGCGACCGGGCGGTACCCGCGCAGCACCCGCAGCGCCCCGCCGCTCTCGTACGGGGCGAGCATGGCGTCGATGACCGCCGCGGCGACCCGCGGTTCGTGGCACAGCTTGCTGACCCAGCCCGCGCCGGGGTTCAGGTCGACCCGCTGCCGGGCTGCCGGGGTCAGCGGGTAGTACCGCCGGTAGTAGTCGCGGATCGCCTCGCGCAGCGCGCGGTAGCTGGCGGTGGCGCCGAACTGTTCGATCCAGGGGTGCTCGTCCGGCGGTACGCCCTGGCTGGTGAGCTGCCCGCCCAGCCACGGGTATTCCTCGGTGAGCACGACGCGTCTGCCGCGCCGCAGCGCGGCGAGGGCGGCGGCGACCCCGCCGAGTCCGCCGCCGACGACGGCGATGTCGCAGTCCTGGGTCACATCGCCTCCACGAAGCCTAGACCTGGTTCCGACAGGTCTAGACCTTTGCGGCGCGTGGGCTGGGTTGTCAAGTCGGGCATCAGGGCTGGTCCCCGGCCATCCGGTGATTGACGCCGACACCGGATGCGTCTACGGTCGCCCGGAAATAGGTCTAGACCTGATCCGTACAGGACTGGACCAGAGTGTTTCTGTGCAGGCGGCAGAACGGAGGATTCGTGCTTACCCGTACCCTCGGCACGCTCACCGGCGTCGCGGCGGTCATCGCCGGCGTCGCGGGCGCGACCGTGCCGGCCCGCGCGGCGTCGGGACCAGACCCGACGCCGCTGGCTCACGTCGCGCTGGTACCCCTGGACGACCGACCGGTGAACCTCGTCGACCCGGTCGACACCGGCGCCCTGGCCGGCATCGCGGTCGACACCCCACCCCGCGCCGCCCTCGGGCGGTTCACCACGCCCGGCGATCCGGCAGCCGTCGGACAGTGGCTGCTCGACCAGCGCGACGCCGACGCGTACGTGGTGTCCACCAGCATGCTCGCCTACGGCGGGCTGATCGCCTCGCGTACCGCGTCGATGTCCGAAACCGATGCGATCGCGCACATCCAGCCGATCCGACAGGTACACGCCGCCCACCCGGACCAGCCGCTGTACGTGTTCGACACCATCCAGCGGCTGGCGCTCACCGGGCTCACCGTGGACGGCACCGACTACGCGAACCTGGTCCGGCAGTGGGCGATCCTGTACGACCAGGTCGTCAACCTCGGCATGGAGCAGTACCGCACGCAACTCGACCAGGTCCGCGCCCAGATCCCCGACCAGGTGATCGCCGACTACCTGGCGGCGCGGCGGCGCAACCACGACGTCAATGAGCAGATGGTCCGCTGGGTCGCCGACGGCACCATCGACGACCTGGTACTCGGCGAGGACGACACCGCGCCGTACGGGCTGGAGCGCGCCGAGCGGGTGCAGTTGCAGCAGCTCGCCGCCGATCTCGGCGTCACCGACCGGGTACAGATCTTCCCCGGCGCCGACGAGATCGACGCGCTGCTCGTGGCGCGGTACGCCCTGAACCGGCTGCACGTGCACCCGTCGGTCGCGGTCGAGTACGGCGGGGTGGACGGCGGCGCGTGGACGCCGCCGCTGGAGGACGTACCGTTCGCGGAGAACATCACCCGGCACCTCGCGGCGCTCGGTCTGCGCCCGGCAGGCGACGGGGACGTGCACCTGCTCGTCAACACCCCGGCTGCCGTCGGCGGCGACCACGCCGCCGACCTCGACACGCTCGTCGCCCACGCCGCGGACCTGCTCGACCGGGGCGCGGGCGTCATCGTGGACGACCCGCTGATCGTCAACAAGGGCGACCACGACCTGGTCGCCCGGATGCGGCAGAAGCTGTCCCTGCCCGACCTGCTCGGCTACTCGGGTTGGAACACCGCCGGCAACTCGCTCGGTCTCAGCCTCGCCGAGGGGCTGACCCGGTACGCGATGCTGCGCGCCACGCAGAGCGCGCCCGACGCCGGCGTGACCCCGGCGGTCGCCATGGCGGCTGCCGACGCCCACGTCGCGTACCTGCTCAAGCGGTTCGTCGTCGACGATCCGTGGAAGAACGAGGTCCAGCCGGCGGCGATGGCGTACGTGCGGGCGCAGGGCTGGAACGCCTACTCCCTGACCGACGCCCAGTGGGCGACGATGAACCAGTGGGTTGCGGACCGGCTGACCCCGGTGACCCGCGACTGGTTCGACCAGTCGTTCGCGGGACGGGACGTGCTGATCGGCACCTTCCAGGGACGCGTGGTACGCACCAGCGTGGCGAGCCTCGACAGTGTCTCGGTGCGTCAGCCCTGGCCCCGGCTGTTCGAGACCGAACTGCGGGTCGCCACCAGCCTGCGTCCGGGGTTCGGCAGCTGACCTCGCCGCTCGGGCATCTGACGCGGTCGCTCGGGTGCCTGGTGTTGTCGCTCGGGTGCCCGGCTTGCGCCGGGCACCCGAGCG
>DASUXA010000108.1:0-21040 GCA_036378155.1 Micromonosporaceae bacterium
GGGGGGCGCCCCCCACCGCAGGGCGACCCACGCCCTGGGGCAAGGCGGTGGTGGGTCTTGACAGGGGCGACCCACCGCCCTGGGCTATGCGGTGCAATCGCGCGGCGGCGGCGCGCAGCCGATCCCGGTACCGGGTCGCCGAACGTTGCCCACTCCGACTACGGTGACGGCATTCGCTGTGGGAGGGATGACCGTGGCCGATACCGTTTCGCCAGTCGGGGGCGCGAGGCAGCGACCCACCGTGGTCACCGTGGCCGCCTGGCTGCTGTACCTGGTAGCCGCGCTGGTCGTGGTGTCGGCGGTGATCGCGGTCGCCGAGTTGTCCACCATCGTCGAGGCGACCCGTAAGGCGTACGAAAGCGTGCCGGAGTTCGGTTCGAGTGTTGCCGGACCGTTTTCGAGCGTGGCGCGGGCAGCCGGAATCGTCGGCGCGATCGTGGACGTGCTGATCGCGGTCGGTCTGGTGGTCCTCGCCCGGTTCGACCTTGCCGGTAACCACGTCGCCCGCATCCTGACCTGGGTCTTCGGCGGTATCGGCGTCCTGTGCTGCAGTTGCGGCGCGACCGGCAACGCGGTCAACAGCTTCGCCAGCGGGTTCGGCGCGGGCGCGAACGGCGGCACGTCGACCGACGCCCAGCGGGTACAGGAGCAGATCACCGCGGCGATGCCTGGCTGGTACCGCCCGCTGACCGTCACGCTCAGCCTGCTCTCCGCGTTGGCGCTGATCGTCGTGGTCATCCTGCTGTCGCTGCCCGCCGCGAACCAGTACTTCCGCAAGCCCGAGCCGGCGGCGTGGCCGGGCGGGCAGCCCGGTTACCCGAGCTACCCGCAGGTGCCGGGGTACCCTCCGGCCGGGCAGCCGTACCAGTGGTCGGGTGGTCCCACCTCGCCGGGTGCGCCGGGCGGTCCGACCCCGCCGGGCGGTCCGACCCCGCCGAGTGGTCCGACGTCGCCGGGCGGACCGGGCGAGCAGCGGCCGGGCGAGCAGTCGAACGGCTGACGTTGCTCGGGTGAGGCGGTCATGACGGGCTCCGGGACGGCGGTTGTCACCGGCGCGACGGCGGGCATCGGCGCCGCGTTCGCGCGGCGGTTGGCCGCCGAGGGGTACGACCTCGTCCTGGTGGCCCGGGACGCGACGCGGTTGACCGGCGTCGCCGACGAGTTGACCGCCCGGCACGGCGTGACGGCGACCGCGCTGCCGGCGGATCTGTCCACTGTCGACGGTTGTGTGGCGGTCGAGCGGCGGCTGACCGACCCGGCGCACCCGGTCGACCTGTTGATCAACAACGCCGGCTTCAGCCTGAACCGGTCGTTCCTGCGCTCCTCGGTCGAGGACGAGGAACGGCTGCTGCGGCTGAACGTGTTCGCGGTGATGCGGCTGACCCACGCGGTACTGCCGACGATGGTGGCGCGTGGAACCGGCGGGGTCGTCAACGTCTCGTCGGCGTCCGCGTTCGCGCCGGTCATGCCGGGTTCCACGTACCCGCCGAGCAAGGCGTGGGTGACGAGTTTCAGTGAGTCGTTGGCACCGGTGGCGCGGCGGCACGGGGTGACCGTGATGGCGTTGTGCCCCGGGTACACCCGCACCGAGTTCCACCAACGGCAGGGCATCGACATGTCCGGTACCCCGGACTGGATCTGGCTGGACGCGGACGCGGTGGTTCGCGATGCGCTGCGCGACCTGCGACGTGGACGCACGGTGAGCGTGCCGGACTGGCGGTACAAGGCGGCTGTGTTCCTCATGCGCCACGCGCCGCGTCGCGTGTTCGCGCGCCTCGCCCCGGACCGGCGCGGTCTCGCCACCCCGAGTCCCACCGACAAGCGCCGGGACGGTGACGCCGAGTAACGGCGCTTACCGCGCGTGACAGTGATAGCTGTGATCTTGGCCACGATCGATGGACGGCCCCTCGTCGATCGATGCCCGATCAGCACCGAACTCTGCTCTTTCGTGGCTTAAATGCTGCCGGCGCGTGGCCCGGATGTACGCCTACTTGCCGGCCCGGCACGCAAGCCTTTGATTGAGCAAGTACTCTCGATGTCATGGCCGACCGCGACGACCTGCGTAAACTCATCGCTGATCTCGCCGTGGTGCACGGCCGGGTGGTCCTGTCGTCAGGACGCGAGGCGGACTACTACATCGATCTACGGCGCGTTACCTTGCATCACGAAGCGTCGCCACTCGTTGGACAGGTGATGCTCGATGTCACGCGGGACTGGGAGTACGACGCGGTCGGTGGTCTGACCCTGGGCGCCGACCCGGTCGCGACCGCGATGCTCCACGCCGCAGCGGCACGAGGACGGGCGCTCGACGCGTTCGTCGTACGCAAGACCGAGAAGACACACGGTCTGCAACGCCGGATCGAGGGTCCGGACGTGCGCGGGCGGCGTGTCGTGGCAGTGGAGGACACGTCGACCACCGGAAGCAGCGTGCTCACGGCGGTCGACGCGCTACGGGAAGCGGGGGCGGAGGTGGTAGGTGTGGCGGTGATTGTCGATCGCGGTGCCGGCGCGGCGGTCGAGGCGGCCGGACTCGAATACCGTTCCGCCTTTTCGCTGGTCGACCTCGGCCTCCCGGTTTAGAAAATTTGCCGATTTGGACCTGTCCATATGCAGGCAGGTCGATGGTGTTGGTGGAAGGATGGAATCCGTGGGAACTGCGTTGGACGAAACACCACTGCCCCAGATTTCGCCGCTGGCCGGCGAACCGATCGAGCGCGCCGACGCCGAGCGTCTCGCCGGCGTCCTCAAGGCGCTGGCTGACCCGGCCCGGCTGCGGCTGCTGAGCCTCATCCAGTCGGCTCCCGACGGCGAGGCGTGCGTGTGCGACCTGACCGCGCCGCTCGGGCTGTCGCAGCCGACGGTGAGCCACCACCTGCGCATCCTGACCGAGGCGGGTCTGCTCGAGCGGGAGAAGCGGGGCGTGTGGGCGTACTACCGGCTGGTGCCGCCCGCGATCGCGGCGATCGCCGACCTGCTGACGCCGCCTCGGAAGCGGGCGAGCAAGAAGGCCGCACGCTGATTGCGTGCCGGTTCTATCCCGGGAGCGCCTGCGCGGCGCTCCCGGGGCGGGCGTGGGCAAGCCACCACCGACCTTCGAGCTGAGCTCGCCGAGGTCGGGCGCTCCGTCGTGGCCGCCGGTCTGGTCGTCGGCTCCGGCGGCAACCTGTCCGCGCGTGCGCCCGGCGCCGACTGGTTCTGGGTGACGGTGACCGGGACCTGGCTGGACCGGTTGGGTCCGGACCAGTTCGCGCGTGTCCACCTCGACGGTCGCGCCGCCACCGGGTCGCCCCGACCGACCAGCGAGTTGGCGCTGCACGTGGAGACGTACCGGGCCCGACCGGACGTCAACGCGATCGTGCACCTGCACCCGCAGACCGCGTTGCTGCTCGACCTGCTCGGCGAGCGGATCCGACTGGTCACCACGGACCACGCGTTCTACCTGCGTCGGGTCGCGCGTACCGGGTTCCGACCGCCGGGCAGCCAGGTGCTGGCTGACGAAGCCGCAGCGGCGGTCGCCGACGGTACCAACTGTCTGATCCTGGCGCGGCACGGTTGCTCGGTGCTCGGACCCACCGTCGAGTTGGCGCACAAACGCGCGCTGTACCTGGAGGAAGCGGCGCTCCTCACATACCGGGCGCTCACCCTGGGCGCGGTGGACCGGCTGACCCCGCTGCCCGACGAATTCCTCGCAAATATCGACGCTGGTCGACGGACAGCGATCTGATCGCGTCACGTTTCCGCCGGTGGTACCACCAGCGACCGGTCCGTCCGGCCCATTGCGGTACCTCGAATCGGTCCTATCCTGGCGCCGGACCTTTCCCAACCCTCGGGAGTGACTCGTGCCAGGTCGCCACCGTCCAGGGCTGTTCGGCAGCCGCCGACTGCGCGCGCCGCTGCTCGCCGGCGCGGCCGCTGCGCTGATCGGTGTGACCGCTTTCGCGGTACGGACGGTCACCGCCGAGGCGGAGGGGTGCGGTACCGGCAACAGCGTCCGGCTCACCGTCGCCGCCGCGCCCGCCGTCACACCCGCTATCCAGGACGTCGCCGCCCGGTGGAGCGCCACCCGACCACAGGTCGCCGGCGAATGCATCCGTATCGAGATCAGCCCGGTCGAACCCGCCGTCGTCGCGAGCCGGCTCGCGGTGCGCGACGGCGCAACCCTCGACGTGGCTGCCTCGCCGGTACCCACCCCGCGCGAGGACGACATCCCGGCAGTGTGGATCCCCGACTCGATTTCGTGGGTCACCCGGGTCCTCACCGTCGACCGCGACGTGTTCGACGGGGACACCCCGTCGGTCGCGATGAGCCCGGTGGTCCTCGCCATGAACGAACCCGCCGCGCGCGCCCTGGTACCGCCCGGCCAGCGGTTGCCCCTCACCCGACTCGGCGCCGCCCTGACCGCGAAGCACCCGCCGTTGAAGCTGGTCGTCGCCGACCCGCGCCGGGACGCGGCGAGCCTCGCCGGCGCCATGGTGCTGCGCGACGTCGTCGTGGTCGGCAAGGCGGACCTGCCGAAGCTCGTCGGCGTGTACCGGACCGTCGGGCACGGCATTCCGGATCAGGCGACGCTGCTCAAGGCGTTCGGTGATCCCAAGGCGGCGGCGCCGCTGTCCGAGCAGGCTGTCCTCGCGTACGACCGGGGCAACCCCGACACTGCGCTGACCGCGGTACCACTCGACCCACCCGCCCCGGCCGTCGACTACCCGTACGCGAAGGTGGCCGGCAAGTCCCGCGCGGTGTCCCGCGCCGCCGACCTGTTCCGTCAGGCTCTGCTCGCCCCGGCGAACCGGGGCGTGTTCGCCTCGTACGGGTTCCGCCTGCCCGACGGTTCGGTGGCGCCCGGATTCCCCGGCGGACACGGCGCGATCGCCGACCGGGTCGCCACCATGCGGATCAGCGACGCGACCAAGGTGTCCGACGTGATCGGGGTGTGGACCGCCGCGAACACCCCGTCGCGGGTGCTCGCCCTGCTCGACGTGACCTCCTCGATGACCGGATTTTTGCGTACCGCCAAGGGTCCGCGTACCCGGCTCGACGTGGAGCGCGGCGCGGCGACCGGTGGCCTGCGGATGTTCACCGACGACAGCCGCGTCGGGCTGTGGCGGTTCGCGGGCGGTATCGGCGGCGCGAAGGACTGGCGGGAGGCGGTACCGATCCGTCCGCTCACCCGAGCCCAGCGAGCCGCCCTCGACACGGCGGTCGCCCGGTCCACCGCGGCATACACGAACTCCTTCGACCTGTACGCCACGGTCCTCGACGCGTACCGGAGCATGCGCGACGGGTACGTCCCCGGCATGTCCAACACCATCGTCGTGTTCACCGACGGGCGGGACGACAAGCCCGGCGCGCCGAGTATCGACGAGGTGATGACGAGCCTGGAGAAGATGGTCGACGTGACCCGTCCGGTACGCGTCGTCGTGCTCGGCATCGGTCCCGACGTCGACCTGACCGGGTTGCGGCAGATCGCGAAGGCGACCGGCGGCAACGCGTTCCAGGTCGACAACCCGGACGAGATCAGCCAGATCTTCCTCGCCGCGCTGCTGCGGGTGAGCTGACCGCGACAGCGGGGCTACCCGCTTTCGCCGGGATGTCGGCGACCGGTGTCCGCCGGGGTGACGACGGCTACCGGCGGCGCCGACGAGGGGCGCTCGGCGTCAGACCCGCTCCTTCACCCGGCGCTGCTGCTCCCGCCGGGCGCGGATACCCTCGACGACGATCGGGATCACCGAGATCACCACGATCACCAGGACCACCGGCAGCAGGTACGTGTCGATCTTCTCCGGCGGGATGACCTTCTCGATCTGCCTGGCAAGGAAGTATCCGGCGAGCAGTACCCCGTCCGTCCAGATCACGCCACCGACGATGTTCCAGATCAGGAAGCGCCGCGCGGACATCCGCAGTACCCCGGCGACCGGGTTGAGGAACGTCCGCACGATCGGGATGAACCTCGCCAGGACCACCGCCTTCGCCGGTCCGAACTTGACGAAGTAGTGCTCGGCGCGGTCGACGTACTCCTGCTTGAACAGCCGCGAATCGGGTCGGGCGAACAGCCTCGGCCCGTACTTCGCCCCGAGCCAGTGCCCGACCTGCGCTCCGGCGATCGCGCACAGCGGCGTGACGATCAGCAGCGCCACCAGCGGCAACCGGACACCGACGAGATCCGCGGCGACCGGCGACGCGGCGACTCCCGCCAGGAACAGCAGCGAGTCGCCGGGCAGGAAGAAACCGACCATGAGGCCGGTCTCCGCGAACATGATCGTCCACACGCCGATCAGTCCGAAGGTCTTCAACCAGTCCTTCGCGTTCAGCGGGTTGAACGCGAGGTAGTCGGCGATGACGCGGGTCTTCTCGGCGGTGTCCACGGGGAGCAAGACTACCGGTCACTCACGGCGCGGACTGCCGGGCGAGGGGACGTTCACCTGCCGCCTCCACCTCCAGCAGGCTGACCTCGTGCCGTTCCGCCTCGTACGCGGCGTGACCTCCACGGATTCCGAACAGGCGCTTCGTCCACAGCAGGTACAGCACCGCCGCGATGTTGATCACGAGCGCGCCGACGCGCAGCCAGGTGACCTTCTCGGTGAGTTCGTAGACCTCGATCGGCAGTCCGAGCGAGGTCGCCACCACGGCGAAGTACTCGCCCCAACGGCGCAGCAGCCACAAACCCGTACCCTCGATCAACTGCAGCACCGCGTACCCCGCGAGTCCGACCGCCACCCACAGCAGCGTGCTGGACCGCGCCTGGATCACGGTCTGGATGGTGTGCACGATCGAGGAATTCTCGATGTCCCAGTGCAACTTGTCGGCGAGCGGTTTGGCGAGCGGCAGGTCCTCGTTGAAGGCGCGGGCGATCGGGTCACGGTCGGCACGGAACCGCCACACCCCGTACGCGGCGAGCAGGATCAGCAGGCCGCGGATCCAGCGCTCTGCGCCGAGCAGACGCAGGATGACCGCGTCGCGCAGCGCCCGCCCGCGAATCACCACCGGCGCCTCGTCCGCCGGTCCGGACCCCCTCGGCGCACCCAGCACGAAGTCTCCGCAGCGCAGGCAGCGCCACGCCTCACCGACCGGGGTCTGCGCGTGCAACTTCGCCCGTAGCGCGTCCTCGACCGGCGCGTACGTCACGTGACCGCGCCGCCCGCACGCCCGCAGGTTCCAGTCCATCGCCGTCCCTTCCTGACCGCGTGTCTACGGTAGGGGTACGACGCAACGCGGGCGGGGCGGACGTGTCCGCCCCGCCCGCGCGAGCGGTCGACCGACCGTCAACCGGGAACCGGACGCTCGGTACCGGAGGGTCGGCGGCGCGAGGCGTCGCCCCGGGCGCGAGGCGTCGCTCCCAGCACGGCTGTCACACCATCGGGCTACCGGTAGTCGTAGCCGTCGTCCAGCTCGACGACCTGCGCCTGTTCGACCGCGTCCCAGTCGTTGACTTCCAGACCGGGTCGTACCTGTTCCGGGGTGCGACCGGGCGACGCCGGGGTCGCCTGCTCCACCATGTCCGGCTCGGGCGCCTCGACATCGCGTACCTCGGGTCGCAACCGCTCTTCTTCCTGCTCGGTCAGCTCGGCGAGGTCTTCGTCAGGCTCGGTCATTGCTGCCTCCCGCGACGTCCGGTGTCCTACGCTACGGCTTGGGCCGGCGACCCGCACCTCGCGCGTGTCCACGATTAGCTCGGTCAGCAGGGGTGCGGGATACTTCCGGCGAGGACAGCGCGGTCCACACCGCTACTCACCGTGAGCCAAGGAGCGCCACACATGCCTATCGCTTCCCCAGAGGTATACGCCGAGATGCTGGACCGCGCCAAGGGCGGCGCGTTCGCGTACCCGGCGATCAACGTCACCTCGTCGCAGACCCTGAACGCGGCGCTGCGGGGCTTCGCCGAGGCAGAAAGCGACGGCATCATCCAGGTGTCCACCGGCGGCGCCGAGTACCTTTCCGGTCCGACGGTCAAGGACATGGTGACCGGAGCGGTGGCGTTCGCAGCGTACGCGCACGAGGTCGCCAAGAAGTACCCGGTGAACATCGCGCTGCACACCGACCACTGCCCGAAGAACAAGCTGGACGGGTTCGTCCGTCCGCTGCTGGCGATCTCGAAGGAGCGGGTCGCCCAGGGCGGCAGCCCGCTGTTCCAGTCGCACATGTGGGACGGCTCCGCGGTACCGCTCGACGAGAACCTGCAGATCGCCGAGGAACTGCTCGCCCAGTGCGCCGCCGCCAAGGTGGTACTGGAGATCGAGGTCGGCGTGGTCGGCGGCGAGGAGGACGGCATCGTCGGCGCGATCGACGAGAAGCTGTACTCCACGGTCGAGGACGGGTTGGCGACCGCCGCCGCCCTGGGCCTGGGCGAGAAGGGCCGGTACATGGCCGCGCTGACCTTCGGCAACGTGCACGGCGTGTACAAGCCCGGCAACGTCAAGCTGCGTCCGGAGATCCTCAAGGAAATCCAGGACGCGGTCGGCGCGAAGTACGGCAAGGACAAGCCGTTCGACCTGGTGTTCCACGGCGGCTCCGGTTCGCTGCTGTCGGAGATCCGCTCCGCGCTGGACTACGGCGTGGTCAAGATGAACATCGACACCGACACGCAGTACGCGTTCACCCGCCCGGTCGCCGCGCACATGTTCACCAACTACGACGGGGTGCTCAAGGTCGACGGCGAGGTCGGCAACAAGAAGGCGTACGACCCGCGCACCTGGGGCAAGTCCGCCGAGGAGGGCATGGCTAAGCGTGTCGCCCAGGCGTGCGAGGACCTGCGCTCGACGGGTACGTCGCTGGCGAAGTGAGGCTGGGGTCGGGGGCTGCCACGCCGCTCTGGGGGTCGGGGCCCGGCGCGCCGGGAAGCGCGTCAAGCTTGATCGCTTCCCGGCGCATCCGGGCCCCGACCTTGTACGTCGGCGATCGCAGTCCGTACAGCGCTTAGCGGAGGGGTGGGAGGGCGAAGGCGCGTTGGGGGGCGGATAGCCAGGCGGGGTCGACGCGGACGCCGGTGACGCGTTCGAGCAGCTCCATCGCGCAGGGTTCGGCGGCGTCGAGACCGAACGGCAGACCGGTCAGGTACGGGTCGAGGCACCGGGCGTCGCAACCGTCCTTCGGACGCTCGTCGAGCAGCGGATCGAACCCGGACAGCAGCACCCCGTCCGCCGCGTAGATGAACCGCATGACCGCGTTCACGTTGCGGTAGAAGCTGACGACCTGCCCGCCGCGGGACAGCGGTACCGCCGTGTCGTCCTCGTTGGCGCGCCAGCCGTTGTTCTCGGCGACCAGGACACCGGGCCCCACCTGCCCGATCTGTACCCACTGCGGAGTCTCCGGGATCCAGAAGCACTCGTCGAAGGTGCGGTGTTCGCAGCGCCCCGGATCGCCGCCCAGACGCCTGATCACGTCGTCCTCGGCGATGCCGAGCACCACCGTGAACGCGTAGGCCTCCCACGCCTCGACCCAGCCGTACCCGTTCACGTGTCCACCAGCAGAGCCACCGCCTCCGCGACGTCGTCCGTGACATGGACCAGATCCGCCAGGCCGCCGCCCGGCGAGCCGCTGAGCAGTTGCTTCAGCAGCGCCGGTACCGGCAGCGTACCCGTCCAGAACTGCCGGTCCAGGAAAATGAACGGACCACTCGAGCCATCGGTCACGTAGTAGGCCTTCGTCGCGGCCTGGAACACCTCTTGGACGGTACCCGCCCG
Organism: Micromonosporaceae bacterium; assembly: GCA_036378155.1. GTDB lineage: Bacteria > Actinomycetota > Actinomycetes > Mycobacteriales > Micromonosporaceae > DASUXA01. The sequence goes on from DASUXA010000108.1 coordinate 9,678, forward strand.
ACCGGCGGCGAAGACGATGCCGCCACGGGACAGCCGCAGGATGGTGTCCTCGCGGATCGCGTTCGAGAAGTACTTGGCGATGCCGGCGGCGAACAGGTTCGCCGGCTCGTGCCCGTACAGCCAGGTCGGGATCGCCAGACCGCCCCGGCGCGACCACAGCACGTCCTCGTTCACCGGGTACCGGTCGCGAACGGTGAGCGCCGCGCGGGTGTACGGGTCGTGGTCACGGAAGTCGGGTGCCGTCGCGAGCACGTCGATCGCGGCGGTCAGCTCGTCCAACTCGTACGTGGACAGGTAAGCGCCGAGGTTCGCGGCTTCCATGACCCCCGGTCCGCCGCCGGTGACGACGAGCCGACCGGCCCGCGCCAGTTGCCAACCGAGGGTGGCGGCGAGCCGGTAGCTGACCGAGCCGCGCGGTACCGCGTGTCCGCCCATCACGCCCACCACGCGTGTGGCACCGTACGTGGCGTTCCACTCGTCGGTCGCGTCGACCAGCGCGTCGTCGATGCCGCTGTCGTGCAGCCGTTGGGCGAGCGCTTCGCGGATCTCGGGCAGTGCCGCGCCGTGTGCCAGGAAGTGCTGGTACACCGCCGTGTCGTACATGCCGGCGAAGCCGTGCTCGGCGAAGCCGGCGGCGAGGTCCTCCGGGGTGTACAGCCGCGACGGGTGGGTCGGATAGGGCACGTCGGTGAATGCCGGTACCAGGTCGGCACCGCGCCGGACCAGGTCCGCCGCGACGTCGACGGACGCGAACCGGCAGCCCACGAACAGCGTTCCGGTGACGTCCACGGCGTCGAGATCGGGCGGGTCGATGTCGAGGTGTACGCCCTGGATGGTCAGCCCGGCGAGGCTGCCGGCAGCGAGGTGCGCGTCGAACTCGGCGCGGGACTCGATCTCGGTGGGGCTGCCGTCGTGCGGGGCGATCACGGTCATCGGAGGGGGAGAGGACACGAGGTCATCCTGCCCTGTCGGGACAACGCGCACGAGCAGGGAAGGAGCCCGACGGCTGCGCCGTCGGGCTCCCCAACCGGGTCCTGGGGAGGCTCCGGAGTTTCATTTATACGCCTCGCTGTGACATCAGTCACCAGCCGAGCGCGTGAGCAACGACTCACCTTTTCAGTCACCCACGGCGCGAGGCGGGCGGTTGAATGACGGGATGCGAAACCTGCTGCCCGAGCCTCCCGCCACGTTGCTGCCGGCGAACCCGGACGCCGAGGCCGCGCTGGCCGCCTCCGGTCGCGACGTGGTGCACGTCGGCGACGTCGCCGCGCGCTACCCGAACTACAGCGCGGCGTGGGCGGAGCTCGCCCAGTTGGCGCTCGCCCGGGGAGACGACGTCACCGCGTACGCCTACGCCCGCACCGGATACCACCGGGGTCTCGACCAGCTACGCGCCAACGGTTGGAAGGGACACGGGCCGGTACCGTGGTCGCACCAGCCGAACCGCGGTTTTCTGCGCTGCCTGCACGCGCTGGCACTGGCTGCCGACCGGATCGGGGAGTCGGACGAAGCCGCGCGGTGCGCGCAGTTCCTGCGCGACTGCGACCCGCGGGCGGCGGACGCGCTGACCGGCTGACCTACAGACCGTCCGCGACCGCTGCCGCGATACGGAGCCACGCCTCCTTCGAGGCGGCGGACAGTTCGCCGTACCGGATCGGCTCACCGGAGTCGATCAGCCGCTCGTACGGCGCGAGCAGCACCGCGCGGGTACGAGCCGCGAAATGCCGCCGGATCGCGGGCAGGTCGATGTCCTTGCGGATCGGCGGCATCGACACGACGGTGACCGCCTCACGGACGAGCTGCTGCCGACCGGACTGTTCGAGATGGTCGAGCATGCGCGCCGCCGTCTCCGCCGAGTCGTTGCGCGCCGACATGGTGACCACGAGCTGGTCGGTGGCGTCGATCGCCGCCTGCCAGTTCGCGGCGCGCACGTTGTTGCCGGTGTCCACCACGATCAGCTTGTAGAACCGGCTGACCACCTCGCGGATGTCGCCGAACGCGGCGGCGGTCAGCATCTCGCCGGCAGTCGCCGACTCGTCGGAGGCGAGCACGTCGAACATGCCCTCGCCCTGGGCGCGGACGTACTGCGACAGGTCGCCGACCCGACCACCGGCGCCCTGGAAATGGTGCAGGTCGCGGAGCAGGTCCCGGACGGTGCGCGAATGGAAGTCCTGCTGCGCGCGCATCCCCAGGGTGCCCTGGGTTTCGTTGTTGTCCCAGGCCAACACGTACCCGCCGCGCTTCTGACCGAACGTCATCGCCAGCAGCAGGACCGCGACCGTCTTGCCCGCCCCGCCCTTCGGGTTCACCACGGTCACCTGACGCAGCCCGCCGAAGTTGCGCCGCACCACCTCGACGTCGTGGCGCACCCGCCGCTCGTGCGCGCTCGGCGGCAGCTTGACCAGCCCGAGGGTGCCTCGCCGTACCGCGCCGCGCAGACCCATCGTCGCCACGGTTTCCGCCGGTTTCGCCGCGCGTCGCCGGGCGAACTCCTCCGCGGTCGGTACCGGAGGTTCCGGCGCCCAGACCGGTTCCGACTGCGACGGGTACCGCGACGGTTGCACCGGCGCGCGGACCGGCTCGGGTCCCGTCGGCATGGTGTCGTCGGCGGGGCGACGGGCCGGCGGAATGTACAGCGGAGGTTCGTGCCACGCCGAGGTCGCCTCCGCGTGGTCCGGCGCACCGCGTTCCGCCACCACCTCGTCCGGCGGCCAGAACCCGTCCTCGTCGTCGCGGGCATCGTCGTACACCGCTGTCTCCTCCCCCCACCTGCCACGCTCAGGCTACGAGGTGAAGACCGCCCACGCGCCCCGCTCCATCCACCAACTCCGCTTGCGTCCCAGTTCGGCGGCGACCCCGTCGTCGGCGTACCGCGTCTCGGCACGCGGCGTGACCGCGACCGCCCGCCCCGTGTACCGGCGCACCTCGATCAGCGGCGGCTTGCGCCGCAGCAGACCGTTCCGGGGCTTCGCCAGCAGTACCGCCACGTCGAGCGTGCCGTCCGTCGGGTCGGCGGCGGGTGTCATCGGGATGTCGTCCAGCCGGGCGTACCCGTTGCCGTTGGACACCGCGCACGCCAGCAGCGGCTCCCTGCCGTCGCTGAGCACCGTGTCGTCCACCTCGACGACGCCGTGCCAGGGCACCGGGGCGCCGTCGTCGGACACGCCGCCGAGCAGGACCCCGTGCAACGTCACCGACCCGCCGTCGTTGCGCAGCAGGTCGACCCGGCGGCTGTGCCCACCCAGTACCGCCTTGGCGACCTCCACCGGTTCGACGGGCAATCCGAGCAGCCGGACCAGCGGCGGAACACCCGGCGTGAGCGGCAGCACCCCGATCGGGGGCAGGTCGGGAACGGTACGGGTGCGGTCCAGGTCGGCGGGGCGGCGGCTCGGTGGCGGGGCGTACCGACGCACCATGCGGCGCAGCACAGCGCGGATCTCGCCGTCGCTCGCCGCCGCCACCACCAGCGCCGGGCACTCGGAGCCGCCGGGCCAGGTCAGTTCGTCCGCCCTCGCCGGACCGTCCAGCCTCGCGACCACCGCGTCGATGTCGGCGTCCGAATTCGCGGTGACCGTCTCGACTGTCACGCCCTCGGCAGCGAGCGCGTCACGGCACGCCAGCACCGGTACCCGGGGCGGGGCGCAGGCACCGCCGTCGCCGCAGCCGCACCCGGCTTCCGCGCCGTCGCCGAGCGACAGCAGTACGACCTCGCGCACCGTTCCGGCCTCCTGAGATTCACGCAGCGTTTTCCCTTGTTAGCCTGACACCCCGGGGTGGGCCGCGGTCACGGCACCCGGGCCCCGGGAGGCGAGAGAAGATGCCAGCGATCGTGCTCGTCGGCGCGCAGTGGGGCGACGAGGGCAAAGGCAAGGTTACCGACGTACTCGGCGCACGGGTCGACTACGTGGTCCGCTACCAGGGCGGCAACAACGCGGGGCACACCGTGGTGACGCCGGACGGCGAGAAGTACGCCCTGCACCTGCTGCCGTCCGGGGTGCTCACCCCCGGCTGCACCCCGGTGATCGGCAACGGCGTGGTGGTCGACCCTAAGGTGCTGATCAGCGAACTCGACGGACTGACCGGGCGCGGCGTCGACGTGTCCCGCCTGTTGATCTCCGCCGACGCGCACCTGATCATGCCGCACCACCGGGCGCTCGACAAGGTCGTCGAACGGTACCTGGGCTCGTCGCGGATCGGCACCACCGGGCGCGGCATCGGTCCCGCCTACGGCGACAAGGTCGCCCGGATGGGCATCCGGGTACAGGACCTGCTCGACCCCGGCATTCTGCGGCAGAAGCTGGAACTGGTGCTGCGGGAGAAGAACCAGGTCCTGGTCAAGGTGTACAACCGCAAGGCGATCGACGCCGCCGCCGTCGTCGAGGAGTACCTGTACTACGCCGAGCGGCTGCGCCCGTACATCGCCGACACCCGGCTCGTGCTGGGCAAGGCGCTCGAGGAGGGTCGCACGGTACTGCTGGAGGGCGCGCAAGCCACGCTGCTCGACGTGGACCACGGCACGTACCCGTTCGTGACCTCGTCCAACCCGACCGCGGGCGGCGCGTGTGTCGGATCCGGGGTGCCGCCGACCCGGATCACGAGGGTGATCGGGGTCGCCAAGGCGTACACCACGCGCGTCGGCTCCGGCCCGTTCCCCACCGAACTGTTCGACGACAACGGCGCCCACCTGCGCAAGGTCGGCGCGGAGTACGGCACGACCACCGGACGCGAACGGCGTTGCGGCTGGTTCGACGCCGTGGTCGCCCGGTACGCGGTGCGGGTCAACGGGGTCACCGACCTGGTCGTCACCAAGCTGGACGTGCTGTCCGGGCTGGAGAAGGTGCCGATCTGCGTCGGGTACGAGGTGGACGGCGAGCGGCTGTCCGAGATGCCGATGACGCAGACCGCGTTCCACCACGCCACTCCGGTGTACGAGGAGTTGGACGGCTGGTGGGAGGACATCACCAAGGCTCGCCGGTTCGAGGACCTGCCTGCCAACGCCCAGCGGTACATCGAGCGCATCGAGGAACTGTCCGGCACCCGGGTCAGCGTGGTCGGGGTCGGACCGGGGCGCGACGAGAACATCGTCCGCCACGAGCTCATCTGACGTGTGGGGTCGGGGGGCCGGCACCCCCGCTCCGGGCGATCAGGCTTGATCCCTTCGCGTGGGTGCCGGCCCCCCGACCTGGGCGCCCGCGCTCCGGCTCCGGGCGTACTCACCGCATCCTGGTGAGGAGGCGGTGGGTGGCGGGGCGGAGGAGGTGGCGGCACATGGCGACGAAGACGAGCGTCCAGACCGCCACGGCGACCCAGGTCCAGGCGCGGCCGATACCGGCGACGATCGGCAGCCGTACCACCTTGCCGAGGTCCATGCTCGCGGTGGCGTACATGCCGAGCGGAAACACCATGCTCCACAGCGCCGGCAGGTAGCCGAGCCGGACCCGTCGTACCACGTGCCGCCACACCCCGAACGCCACGAGCAGTGGAATCAGCCAGGTACCGAACGCCCACAGCACCACCGCCAACCCGGCGACGACCGACCGGGTCGCGTCGACTGCCGGGGCGGGTGTCATGTGCAGGATGCTCGACGCGGCGAGCACGGTGATCGCGGTCGCGCCCATGGTCACCCAGTACGGCGGGGTGAGGTCCTCGGCTCGAACCTCGATCAGCAGCAGCCGCACCAGTACCAGGGTCGCCACCACCAGGTACAGGACCACGCCGACGGACCACATCACGACCGCCGCCAGGGCGGTGAACCGCGCGGCGTCGCCGCCGTGCGCGTCGAGCGCGGCGGCGCTGACCGCGATCGACTGGGTACCGACGACCCACACGAACCAGGTGCCGTTGACCCCGTTCAGCACCGGCTCGCGACGCGGTCGCAGGATCAGCCCGACCGGCACGGTGTAGCTGAGCACGAACCAGGCGACCGCGCCGACTGCCGCGAACGTCACCGCCTCGGCGCGGAACCCGCCCATGACCAGCCGTACCGCCAGCACGTTGCAGGCCGCGACGAAGGTGAAGAACGTGTACGCCAGATCCGCCGCCGCCAGGTCGGCGAGCAGGCGCGCCGGGTACCGGACGGCACGCAGCACAACCGCCACGCACAGCGCCGCGAACCCGACGAGCGCCACCGCGAGCAGCGCCCGCGACAGCCACCGGTGCCCGATGCCGAGCAGCGCGGTCGAGCAGATACCGCTCGCCATGACCAGGGCGAAGTAGCCGGGTGGCAGGTCGCGGACCGCGGGGAGGTCATGCCGCTGCCGACCGGTCGGAGCCGCCACCGGGGTATCGATCACCTGGTCCGGCATGCGCATCGCCTCCAGCGGTTCGGCGGGTACGACGCCGTGACCGGCGCCGATGTGAGGGAGCGCACCTCATTATCCGCCCCGCCCGGAAGGTCGCGGTCGGGGTCCGAGCCGCCTGAGCGGTTCCGACCCGCGCGACCGGTACCTGGTGCCCGCCCGCGCGACTGGTCACCAGTGCGGACCCAGCACGTACCGGAAGTCGTCCGGGAAATCGGCGAGCATCGGCAACTCGGGGGAGCCGAGATGCGCGTCAGGCCGCCGCCCGTCGGGGCGGGACGACCCCGTCGCGAGCCCGTACCGCGACGTCCGGGTCGTCGACGAACACGCCGTCCACGCCGAGCGCGAAGTACGCCCGGAAGTCGGCGAGCGCGTCGGCGAGCCGGGGCGGATCGGTCACCCGGTGGTCGACGGCGGGCAGGTGGTGCGCCGCGTCCTCGATGGCGAACGTGTACACGTGCACCAGCAGCCCAGCCCGGTGCGCGACGCTGACCACGTCGCTCGCCCGGCTGGTGGGTGCGGTTCCGGTCGTCGAGGTCACCGGGGCGAGGCGGGAGCGGCTGATGCCGATACCAGCCGCGTAGCGGTGGATCGCCGCCAGCGAGGCGGGTGTGATCCGGTCGCTGTCGCTGAGCAGTTGGATCAGCGGCAGCGGCAGTTGCTTGTGTACCCGGCGCAGCGCCGCCGCGTCGACGGACTCGATGTACAGCTTCGCGCCGGCGCGGTCGAGGTGGTTCGCGTGCAGCGCGGCGACCAGCAACGGCTCGGGCGCGAGGTGCTCGGCGGCGAAATGCTCGGGCGACTTGAGCTCCAGGTACAGCCCGACCGGGCGGCGCTGTGCCCGGACCAGGTTGATGATCTCCTGCAGGGTCGGGATCTGGAACTTTCCGTCGTACGCGGCGCTGCCCGGTCGTTGTACCGGGTCGCGCTCGCGCGCCCGCAACGTCTTCAACTCGGCGAGCGTGAAGTCCTCGACGAACCACCCGGTGACCCGGTGACCGTCGATGACCTGGGTGCGCCGGCGCTTGGCGAACTCCGGGTGCCGCGCCACGTCGGTGGTGCCCGCGAGGTTGCTCTCGTGCCGGGCGACGAGCACACGGTCCTTCGTCGGTACCAGGTCCGCCTCGATGTAGTCCGCGCCCATCGCGATCGCCAGCGCATAGCTGGCGAGGGTGTGCTCCGGGCGGTACTGAGGGGCGCCGCGGTGACCGATGACCAGCGGCGGAAGCCCGTCGAGGGTGCGCTGGCGCCCGCTGTCGCCACCACCTTGACCCGCCGGTGTGAGTCCGTGGAGCGCTGCTTGGACACCGCCCGCGACCCGCGTGGGATGTGGCACCGGCAGGAGCGGCGCCAGCACGACGACGAGCAGGGTCACGACAGCGCAGAGCGCTCCCACGGCAGCCGTCGCCGTGAGATGCCGTCGCCGCATCAGGCTCCTCCCCAGGGTTGACGCGGGCACGAGTGGACCACACCGCATCTGGTCGGCACAATCCCGGCCTCTCGCCTGTGCACGACGAGCCGGTCACATATCCACAGCGCACCGGTACCGGGGACTGTCGACGAGCGCCCAAGTAGCATCAGACGCCGTGCGCGTCCTACTGCTCGGCTCGGGGGGCCGCGAGCACGCGCTCGCTGTCGCGCTCGCCGCCGACCCCACCGTCGGTTCGCTGATCTGCGCACCGGGCAACCCGGGCATGACCACCATCCGGGACGCCGAGGTCAGCCTGCGCCCGGTCGATCCGACGGATGTCCGGGCGGTCGCTGATCTCGCCGTAGACGTCGCCGCCGACCTCGTCGTGGTCGGACCGGAAGCGCCGCTGGTCGCGGGCGTCGCCGACGCGGTACGCGAGCGGGGCGTCGCCTGCTTCGGCCCGTCGGCGGCGGCTGCCCGTCTCGAGGGCTCGAAGGCGTTCGCGAAGGACGTGATGGCGGCGGCCGGGGTACCGACCGCCCGGTCCCGTACCTGCGACACGCCCGAGCAGGTGGCAGCCGCGCTGGACGAGTTCGGCACGCCGTACGTGGTGAAGGACGACGGGCTCGCCGCGGGCAAGGGCGTCGTGGTCACCGACGACCGCGACGCGGCGCTGGCGCACGCCCGCGTGTGCGGGCGGGTCGTCGTCGAGGAATACCTCGCCGGTCCCGAGGTCTCCCTGTTCGTGGTGACCGACGGCGAGGCGGCGGTACCGCTGCTGCCGGCGCAGGATTTCAAGCGCCTCGGCGACGGCGACGCCGGTCCGAACACCGGCGGCATGGGCGCGTACGCGCCGCTCGACTGGGCACCGCCCGACCTGGTCGACGAGGTGCTCGCCCGGGTCGTGCACCCCACCCTCGCCGAGCTGCGCCGACGCGGCACACCGTTCGCCGGGCTGCTGTACGTGGGGCTCGCGCTGACCGCCGCCGGTCCGAAAGTGATCGAGTTCAACTGCCGGTTCGGCGACCCGGAGACGCAGGTCGTCCTCGCCCTGCTGGAGACGCCCCTGGCGGGGCTGCTGTCCGCCGCCGCGCGCGGCTCGCTCGCCGGGCATCCGCCGCTGCGGTGGCGGTCCGGCTCGGCGGTCACGGTGGTCGTCGCGGCAGCCGGCTATCCGGGAACCCCGCGCAAGGGCGACCCGATCAGCGGCGCGGAGCGTGCCGGGGTGCTGCACGCCGGGACAGCCCGGCGCGCCTCCGACGGTGCGCTGGTGTCGTCCGGCGGACGCGTGTTGTGCTGTACCGCCGTCGGACCGGATCTCGCCGCTGCCCGTTCCGCGGCGTACGCCCTGGTCGACGGGGTACACCTGGACGGCGCACAGTACCGGCACGACATCGCGCTCGCCGCGCTGCGCGGCGAGGTCGCGGTACCCGCCTGACCCGTTACGCCCCGGCAGCCGCGCCGAAGTCGGCGGCTGGGTTCAGCGCTGCCTCGCGCAGCGCGGCGAACGCGGTCGCCAGCGAGTCGACGGTGTAGTGGGCGTTCAGCCCGCTCGGATTCGGCAGCACCCAGACGCGCGCCCCGCCCAGCCGGTCCCGCTGCGCCCCGACCGTCGCGTGGCGCTGACCGAACGCCGAGCGGTACGCGGTGACCCCGAGCACAGCCAGCCACGCCGGGCGGTACCGCTCCACCTTGTCGACCAGGATCTCGCCGCCCGCCTTCAGTTCCGCCTCGCTCAGCTCGTCGGCGCGGGCGGTACCGCGCGCGACCAGGTTCGTGATACCCAGCCGGTACGCCGGCAGTTCGTTCTGCTCGTCCGGGCGCAGCAGCCGAGGCGTGAACCCGGACCGGTACAGCGCGGGCCAGAAACGGTTGCCGGGGCGGGCGAAGTGGTGGCCGGTCGCCGCCGACCACAGACCCGGATTGATGCCGCAGAACAGGACTGCGAGGTCGGGGGCGATCACGTCGGGGATGGTGCGATCGTGGGCGGCGGCGAGGTCGGCTCGGGTCGGGCGGTACGGCGTCACGAGGCGGCGTCCGGTCCCTGCCGGTACAGCGCCTCGGCGCGAGCCGCCACGTCGTCCAGGGTCGCGGTGTTCCCGACGATGCCCAGCAGCGCGCCCGCGCCCGGTACCAGCTTCGTCGCCAGTCGGCGACCCAGCCGACCGCCCAGCGGCAGTGCCGCCAACTGGGCGACCCGCCACGCCACGCCGCCCGCGAGTGGTACCCGGTCGCCGGTCGTCGCGGCGCGCAGCGCGGTCCGGGCGACCTCCCGGCTGGGGTGGACATGCCGGAGTACCAGCAGGTCAGCCGCGCGTTCCGGGTCCACCGGGTCCCAGCCGTACGCCGCGGCGATGTGCAGCACGACGCGCGCCTCGCTCCACGCCACGCCCAGCAGGTCGAGCAGGTGTCCGGGGATACCGACCAGGCCGGCGACGAACCCGGTGTACCGGGCGGGGCGGGTCAGGCGTGCCGTGGTGTACCGGGCGATCGCGGCGGGACTGGCGCCGGGGTACGTGCTGCGCAGCAGTGAGACGAAGTCCCGGGCCTGCGGTCCGATGCGGTGGACCGCCGCCAAGGCGAGCAGTTCGGGGGTGTACTCGGGGCGTTCCTTCAGCCGCGCCCAGGTGGCAAAGGTCTCCGGCGCGATCACGGTGACCGGCTCGGCCGACGGTACCGGTACCGGTGCCCGTTCCGCCTCGACCGGCGTCGGCGGTCCCTCGGTTGTGGCCGGTTCCGCCTCGCGTGAGATCGGTTCCGCCTCGGCTGGGGTGGTTTCCGCCTTGGGCGGCGTGGTCTTCTTCGTCCGCGTCGCCTTCTTCGCGGGTACGGACGTCTTGGCAGGATTCGACTTCGCGGCGGGCGCGGGCGTCTCCGTTGGGCTTGTCTTCGCGGGCGGGGTCGCCTTCGCTGCCGAAGGCGCCTTCCGGGCAGCCTTCTTCGCCGGCTTCTTGACCGGTTCCCCGGCGGTTGACTTCTGCTTCGCGGCGGCTGCCTTCTTCGCTGCCGGAGCCGCCTTCCTCGCGGCTTTCGGCGCGGGCTGCTCGCCCGGCTCAGCCTGGGGCGTGGACTCCGGCGGCGTCGGGTCGGCGCCACGCGGCGCCGGTACCTTCGGCTCGACGAAAAGCGGAGGCGGCGGTACCGGCCTGCCACGCTGTCCGCCCGGGCGGCTGCCGGTCGTCGACTGGTCGGGCTGAGCAGGCATCGCCTCGCCCTGCCCGGCCTTCGCCGGGGAACGACGGGCGCGAGCCGGACGCGACCGGGTCGTATCGTCCTCCATGGTGGGAGGTTACCCAGGCGCGCGCCGGCTCGCCCGGTACAGCGAGGGCGAGTCTTCTGTCCCCGGTTGGGGTCGATTGCCCGGTACCGGGAGTCGCCGGCGAATGCCCTTTGCCGGTTGGCTCCGGGTACCTGTATCCTTCACCGGCGGTGGTCTGCAGGGGTCACCGGGGAGGCTTCGCCTAGTCTGGTCTATGGCGCCGCACTGCTAATGCGGTTGGGGTCTTAAAGCCCCTCCCGGGTTCGAATCCCGGAGCCTCCGCGCCGAACCCGGTATGTACACTGGGCTGGCACCGAGCGCCCGTAGCTCAACGGATAGAGCATCTGACTACGGATCAGAAGGTTAGGGGTTCGAGTCCCTTCGGGCGCGCCAC
>DASUXA010000109.1:0-143437 GCA_036378155.1 Micromonosporaceae bacterium
CCCCCCCCCCCCCCCACCACTGCCGCCGCAGTGACCAATCGTCCGGTACCGGTGCGCAGGCGTCCGGGTCTGCGCGCCTCCGCGCCGGGCGAGCCCGGCTCGGCACGTCAGTGCTGGGCGAGCAGCAGTTCGCCGAGCCCCTCGGCACGGCTGAGGTGTCCGGTGTAGCCGAGTTCGCGGCGCGCCTTGCCGTCGTCGATCGTGCAGGACCGGCTGAGCAGTTCCACAGTGGCGGCGGTGACCGGCGGCTCACCGTGCCGCCCGAGCAGCCGCCACACCCCTTCGGCCGCGGTCGCGGCAGCCGTCGCCGCCCTATGCGACATGCTGCGTCGCGGCGGGTCGACACCCTGGGTCGCCATCAGCTCCGTCCAGAACGCGCGGAACTCGACCGGCTCGCCGTCGGTCAGGAAGTACACCTCGCCGGCGCGTCCCCGGGCAGCCGCCGCGAGGATCCCCTCCACCACGTTCGCCACATGGCAGGTCGAGGTCAGCTGCTGCCCGCCGTCGATCCAGGCGAACCGTCCAGTCTGTACCGCCTTCACGATCGCCGGCAGCAGCGACGTGTCGCCCCTGCCCCAGACCATCCGCGGTCGTACCACCACCGTCCGCAGACCGCCGGACGCCGCGTCGCGCACCCGGATCTCGGCGTCGCGTTTGGTGCGCGCGTACAGCCCGATCGGGCGCGTCGTGTACGGCACGCTCTCGTCGGCGCCCAGCAGCGGCTGACCGCGTTCCATCACGACCTGCTCGGTCGACACGTACACCAGCGCCGGTACCTCGGCTGACCGCACCGCGTCCAGCAGGCGGGCGGTACCGACGACGTTGACCTCCTCGAACGCGGCGCGGTCGCCCGGCCCGCCGCGCAGCTTCGCCGCCGCGTGGACCACGAGGTCGGCGCCGCGTACCGCGTCGCGCAGCGCGAGCGGGTCGCTCAAGTCACCCGGTACCGGTCGCGCACCGCGCTCGGCGACCGCTTCCATCGCCGCCTCGGTGCGCGCCAGCGCGGATACCCGGTCCCCGTGACCGCACAGCGTTTCGATCAGGCGACCGCCGACGAACCCCGAACCACCGGTCACGAAGACGTGCACAACCTCGACGGTAACGGTCGGCGGGGCACCCGCTGAGCGGAATCACGGTGCCTCGCCGGTCAGCGGCTGGGCGCGGCGGCACGGTGGAGCCGCTCGGTCAACGCGCCGTCCAGGTCCGCCAGGATCGCGCCCGGATCGTCGTACACCGCCACCGCCCCCGCGTCGGTCAACTCCGCGGCGCTGGTACCGCCGCAGCTCACCGCCACACACGGGACACCCGCCCGCGCCGCCGCCTCGACGTCCCACACCGCGTCGCCGACGAACGCCGCGCTCCGCGGGTCCAGCCCCGCCTTGTCCAGCGCGACCTGGAGGATGTCCGGCGCCGGTTTGCTCGCCCCGGCGTCGTCCTTCGTCGTCGCCACCGCGATCACGTCGTCGGCGTCCAGGGCGCGACGCAGCGCGCCGAGTTCCCGGTCCGACGCGGACGAGGCGAGAACGACCCGCCACCCCCGCGCGGCGCACGCACGCAGCAGGTCCGCCGCGCCCGGCAGCGGACGCAGGCGGCCCCAGTACGCCGCGTACAACGTCAGGTGCGCGGCACTGAGCGCGTCGTCGCCCGACTGGTCGCGATCGCGACCCAGCAGATGATCCAGCAGCCGGTCCGAGCCCATCCCGACCGCCCGGTGGATGCGCGCCATGGGCACGTCGTACCCGGACTGCCGCAGCGCCTCCCACCAGCACACCGCATGAAGGTACGTGGTGTCGACCAGGGTGCCGTCGACGTCGAACAGGACTCCGAACTCGTCAGGACGCATGGGTCCTGAGGTACCCGCCGCCCCGCGTGGCACACCCAGCCCGACGTCCACGCGTCGAACGCCGCGCCGGGGCGTTCAACGCCCGGTACGGTGCGCCCCGCCGTTTCGACGCCTGCCGCGCCCGGCATGGACGTAGGGTGTGCAGACCGGTGGAACACCCGGAGGTGCGGTGGCCGAAGAGGTTGACGTCGTCGTCATCGGGATGGGCGTCGGCGGTGAGGAGGTCGCCGGGCGACTCGCCCAGGCCGGGCTGTCCGTCGTCGGCATCGAGTCGCGCCTGGTCGGCGGGGAATGCCCCTACTACGCCTGCGTACCGACGAAGATGATGGTCCGGGCGGCGAACCTGCTCGCCGAAGCCCGGCGGGTGCCCGGCATGGCGGGGCAGGTCGACGTCGAGCCGGACTGGTCGCCGGTCGCCGCGCGCATCCGGGACGAAGCCACCGACGACTGGGACGACACGGTCGCGGTGCGCCGCTTCGAGGACCAGGGCGGGACCTTCGTGCGGGGTCGGGGTCGGCTGCTCGGACCCGGTCGGGTCGAGGTCGACGGCGGGCCCGCCGACGGCACGGTGTACGAGGCGCGACGGGCGGTCGTGGTGGCGACCGGCACGGAACCGGTCGTACCGCCGATCGACGGGCTGCGCGACACGTCGTACTGGACCAACCGGGACGCGGTCCAGGCCGAGGAGGTGCCGGAACGGCTGCTGGTCCTCGGCGGCGGGGCGATCGGGCTGGAGTTGGCGCAGGTTTTCGCACGGTTCGGCAGCCGGGTCACGGTCGTCGAGGCGGCGGACCGGCTGCTCGCCGTGGAGGAGCCGGAATCGTCGGCGCTCGCCGCCACGGCGTTGGCTCGCGACGGCGTGACCGCCCACCTGGGTACCAGCGCCGAGCGGGTCCAGCAGCGCGGCGACCACTTCCTGGTCGCGCTGGACGACGGCGGTCAGGTGATCGGCGACCGGTTGCTGGTGGCGACCGGTCGCCGGGCGATGCTGTCCGGGCTCGGGCTGGACAGCGTCGGACTCGACCCGCACCAGCGCTGGCTGCGTACCGACGACCGGATGCGCGCCGGTGAGAAGCTCTGGGCGGTCGGCGACCTGACCGGCAACGGGGCGTACACGCACGTCGCGTTCTACCAGGCGGACATCGCGGTCCGCGACATCCTCGGCAAGGGTGGACCGTCGGCGGACTACCGGGCGCTGCCCAGGGTCACGTTCACCGACCCGGAGATCGGCGCCGTCGGTCTGACCGAGGCGCAGGCGCGCGAGCGCGGTCTGTCGGTACGGGTGGCGACCTATCCGCTGCCGCGCTCCGCGCGCGGCTGGATCCACAAGGCCGGCAACGACGGGTTCGTCAAACTCGTCGCGGACGCCGACCGCGGGGTACTGGTGGGCGCGACGACCGCCGGACCCAGCGGCGGGGAGATGCTCGCCGGGGTGTCCGTGGCGGTGCACGCCGAGGTGCCGCTCGACCGCCTGGGCACGATGATCTACGCGTACCCGACGTTCTACCGCGCGATCGGCGACGCGATCCGCGAGCTGGGCTGAGACCCGCAGGTCAGCGCCGCTCGGGTGGTACCGCGACCGCCCGCCCGGTCCGTCGCGCCTGTTCGGCGGCTTCGAGGACGCCCACCACGGCACGACCGAAGTGGACGTCGCGCGGGTCCTCGACCCGCCCGTCGGCGACCGCCGCGATCAGGTCGGAGATCGCGGTACCGAATGCCTCGACGGGTCTGCCCTCGCCCGGCGGTACCGTCACGAACCCGGCCGGACCGTGGAAGACAACCTCGTTGGCGGTACTGGCGGCAGGCGCGTCGACGGTCAGCGACGCGGTGCTGACCGCGCCGCCGTCGTGACACAGCAGCAGGTGCGTGGTGGACCGGGGTCCGTCGACGGCGCGGACCTCGACGACCGGTCCGAGTACCGGCAGCAGCAGGGCGAGCGCGTGCGGTCCGACGTCCCACAGTCCGCCCCACTCGCGCCGCCAGGTCGACCCGGCGTACGGCCCGCCCGACTCGAAGATGGAACCGAAGTGGGTGACGCGGGCGCCGTGCCAGTCGCCGGCGCGTACCGCGTCGGCGAGGAACGCCGCCACGTTCGGCTGGAACCGGGCGGTGAAGAAAACCAGTGACGCCAGGTCGCGACGGCGTACCGCGTCGACCACGGCGTGGGCGCGCGCCCAGCTCAACGCGAGCGGCTTGTCGAGCAGCAGGTGCCTGCCGGCTTCGGCGGCCCGTACCGCGAGCTCCGCTTGGACGTCCGGGGGCAGCGCGACGGCGACCGCGTCGACGTCGCGCAGCAACGCGTCGACCTCGGGGTACGCCCGCACCCCGTACCGGGTCGCGACGGCGTGCGCCTTGGCGGGGTCGCGACCCCACACGCCGACGAACTCCGCGTCCTGATGCGCCGCGAGTGCGGCGCCCTGCGTCGCGACCGCCCAATGTCCGGTACCCAGCAGCCCGAACCGCAGCCCCATCCGTCCTCCCCTCAGCCGGTGTGAGCCAGTCTGCCGTACCACCCGCAACCGCCGGGTTTGCGGTCCCGGCCCTGGGTACAGCGACGGTGAGCGCACCCGAACGGAAGGGGAGGATCATGGCGATCCACGGGCAGTCGGTTGCTTTCCTGGTGTCCAAGGAGGGCATCGAGCAGGCCGAGTTGACCGAGCCGTGGAAGGCGGTCGAGCAGGCGGGCGGGACGCCCCGGCTGATTTGCGAGGAGTCCGGCTCGGTCCAGGCGTTCCACCACCTGACCCCGGCCGACACGTTCACCGTCGACCAGACCGCCGGTGACGCCCAGCCCGACCAGTTCAGTGCCGTGGTGATACCGGGCGGGGTCGCGAACGGCGACCGGCTGCGGATGCAACCGAGGTCGAAGGAGTTCCTGCGCCGATTCCTGGGTACCGGTCGACCGCTGGCGGTCATCTGCCACGGCGGCTGGATCCTGATCGAGGTGGACGCGGTACGGGGTCGCCGGATGACGTCGTGGCCGAGCCTCGCGACGGATTACCGCAATGCCGGCGCGAACTGGGTCGACGAGCAGGTCGTGGTGGACACGAACGGGTCGTTCCCACTGATCACCAGCCGCAAGCCGGACGACCTGCCGGCGTTCTGCAAGGAACTCGTGTCGCAGATCGAACAGCTGTGACGTCGTGACGGGCGCGGCCCGGCGCGCCGGGCCGCGCCCGTGATCCCCGCCGACCGGCAGAAGGTCGCCGGCGGGCGGGACGAAACTCAGTTCCCTTGCTTGGTGAAATCGGTCCAGCTGCACGTCTCGTAGATCGCGCAGCTGATCGTGCACGGCAGCGTCTCGTACTCCGGCGCGGTCTCCGTGAGCAGCTGCAACGCGTCGACGTCACACTCCATCATGTTCACCTCCATTCGTGGCATAGCAGTGGCGACAAGTTCACCGGGCCCGCTCGGGTCGGGTGAACGCTTCGGGCAGCCACATCCGCGGACCCCCGTCGCGTAGACGCAGCAGGAACGCCACGACACCGGAGAGCCCGCTGTTGAAGTCGGCCGTCACCTGGAACCGGCTGTCGTCTGGCGGCACCATTCGGCCGTCGCGCAGGGCGTGCGGAAGGTAGATGTGGACAGCCAGGTCGCCGGCCCAGTCCCGGTACCGCCCGTCCCCCGACGCCTCGGCGAGATCGAGCAGGAACTCCCCGTCGCCGGCGAGTCCGTGGCACTGGCACGGGCCGGCGTGGCAGCGGGACCGGTGTACCGCGACGGCGGCCTGCTGGGCGAGGTCGAGAAAGCGCTGCTCGCCGGTGGTCCGCCAGACCTGGACGAGGAAGGTACCGACTCCGGACGACCCGCTGCACCAGTTGGTCTTCCACGCCGTTTCGGTGTCGCCGCCAGCCCAGTACGCCGCGCCGTCGTTCTGCTGAGCGACCGCGACGAGCGTGTCGGCGGCGCGTGCCGCGAGGGCGAGGTACTCGTCTTCGCCGGTCACCCGACCGGCGGCGAGGAGGAACGCGGCACAGCCCGCCACGCCGTGGGCGAAGCCGTAGTGCGAGGTGCCGGCCAACCGCGAGGCGAAGGCGCGCGGGATCGGCCAACGTACGCCGTCGTCGCGGTGCTCCACCGCCCGCGCCACGGCGTCCGCCGCCTCGCGGGCCCGGTGCAGGTACCCCTCGTCGCCGGTCGCCTCCCAGAACCTGAGCTGCGTCATGCCGGCGCCTGCCGCGCCGTGGCAGATGTCGGGGTTCGGCCAGCGCACCGGGACGGCCCGCGCGATGCCCTCGGCGAAGCGGACGAGGTGCTCGTCGCCCAGCGCCCGCCCAGCGTCCAGCAGCGACCAGGCGGTACCGGAGCGGCCGAAGTAGAGCCCCGGCAGCAGTCGCGTTTCTCCGGTCGCCCGCCGCCGGATCCAGGTGGCGGCCGTCGCCACAGCGTCGTGGAGCGCGGGCTCGGGGCCGACCTGGTACGCCCGAGCGAGCAGTCCGAGCACACCGGCGGCGCCGTGCTGCACGTTGCACGCGTCGGTCGTGCCGCCGAACGTACCGGTCGGCCAGAGCCGGCCCGGGTTGTCCGGCCTCATGGTCGACAGTAGATGGTCGATCCCGTCGGTGATCATGCGCTTGAGGTCTGCCTCGTCCAGACCGGGCGGTGGGGCGGTGACGACGGTCCCGGTCAACGTCGCGGTGACCGCGGCGGCCAGCGCGGTACGCACCTCGGCGAGGCCCGGTCGCCGTCGCGGGTCCTCGTGCAGCAGGTCGGTGATGACGGCGGCGTAAGCCCGCGCGGCGGCATTGCCGATCGCCAGCCGTGCGAGCCAGTCCCCCACCCGCTCCCGGTCCGGGCGCGCCTGCGGCGCGTCTGCCGGCAACGCCGGGTCGGTGCCGCTGACCAGGTAGAACAAGGTGGCTCCGAGGCCGTACAGATCGGCGGCCTGATCCGGCGCCGCCGCCAGCGCGGCAGCGGCGCGCTGCTCGGGCGCCCCGTACCCGGGTGTCAGCGCCCGCGTCACCAGATCACCCGGCCGGGCGAGCATCTCGAGATCGATGAGCCATACGTGGAGGTCGTCGTCGACCATCACGTTGTTCGGGTTGAAGTCGCGCAGCACGAAGCCCTTGTCGTGGACGATCTCCATGAGGTCGACCAGCCCCTCGGCGATCGTCGTGACGTCGCGCAGGGCCGGACCCCAGTTCGCGTCGTCGGTGACGACGACGTTCGTCACGACCCACTGGCGCAGCGTGACTCCGGGTACCTGCTCCTGGACCAGGAAGAGCTCTCCCTGCTGCTCGAACAGTCCGACGACGCGCGGGGTACGACCGGTGGCGCCGAACGCCTCGAGCATCGCCGCCTCGTGCCGTCGCAGGTCCCGCACGTCGCGGCCGTCGAGGTCGCCTCCCGCGTGGCGGCGCGCCTGCTTGACGATCACGGTGGCACCGGTCCGCTGGTCGGTCGCCCGGTACACGCCGCCGGTGTAGGAGTGGCGGATCACCTCGTTCACCAGGTAGCGCCCGTCCAGTAGTACCGGTCTGGCGGTCGCTGTCGCCGATCCCGTGGGAGAGGTCTTAGCAGGCGGGGCGGCGACGGGGTCGACGAACGGGTCGGGTGGCGCCCACGGCGGCGGCGCGAACCACGCTTTGCGCGAATCGTGTACGAGGCTGTTGTCCGGCGCGACCAGCATCGCCTCGTAACCGCCGTCGTTGTTGACCGTGGGTACGCCCGAGAACGCGCCGAATCGGTAGTGGACCAGGCTGCCGGGGCGGTACCGGCGGTCCGACAGGATGCCGGGTCCGGGTAGCCCCTCCGTCGCCCGGTGCAGTTCCTCGGCGAGCGCCCGCAACTCGTCGTCGCCGAGGTCGGGGTACACGGTGATGAACTTGCCGCCGCCGCTGCGGTCGACGTTACGGGAGACGATCTCCTGTACCTTGCCGATGGTCGCGGCGAACTTGAACGCGCAGCCGTGGCGTACCAGGATCTCGGTCGCGACGGCGAGGACCAGCGGCGCCGACAACGGGGTCGCGGACAGGTGGAGCTTCCAGCCCTGTACACGCATGCGTCCCCGGACAGGACCGACCCGGCACCAGAAGTCCTCCCGGTCGACCCGCCAGTCGCCGGCGTCGAGGCGAGCCAGTACGCCGCGCACGCAGTCGACGAGCACGTTGTTGTCGCCCCGCTCGACGCACGGGTGCTGCGCCGGGTGACGGTCGATCGCCTCGTTCATCCCGCCAGCCCTCCATCCGGATCCCTCGTCGGCGTTTGTTCGCCACTCCGTCCTCGGCGTCGTTTCCGCAGGTCGAGCGGTCCGCGAGCGGACTGCCGCGGACAGACGCGGTTGGCACGGGGCGTTCATCCTTACCGGTCGATGTCACTCACGGCAAGGAAGGCGCGAACGGGGCGTGTCTGTCCGGCGTCCGACGTGTGCGACATGCGCGGCTAGGTGTGGGTAGCCGTGCGCCACGGCTGCGTGGGCGCGGGTCAGGAGTCAGGTGCGCTTGTCGGGGTGGATACCCGCGTTCGCCGACGCGGACCGCGGCTGACCGGCGTCAGGCGACGCCGTCCTGCTCGCGCGCCTCACGTTCCTGCGCCGCTTCGCGCGCCTCCCGCGCCTCGCGTTCCTGCCGCGCGCGTCGGCGCTGTTCCTCGGCACGGGCGCGTACCTGGCGCAGAAACTCCTCGTCGTCGTCCGGGTTCTGGGCGACGTGGCGACCGGGACGGTCGTACTCGGGGAACTCGCGCGCCGTGCGCGAGCGCGACGGTCTGGTCCGCGACTCCCAGGGACGACCGGCGACCAGCCACAAAATCGAGCCGACGTCCGGCAGCAGCAGCACGATGAGCAGCCACACGCCCTTCGGCAGGTTCCGCACCCGGTACTCGTCGACGACGATGACGTCGATCAGGCAGAACACCCACAGCGCGAGCAGCAGCAAGCTGGCGTCGATGAACAGCATCGCGTCCCTTCCCGGTGAGATCGACGCAGATTATCGCCACCCGCGTCGGTCGTGGCGCCCGCAGCGGTCCACGTCGCCGGTCGGCGCGCTCCCGCGCGGATGATCGCCGCGCGCCTGGGTAGTCCCCCGGTATGTCGACCGCGTGGCAGATCGCCGAGAAACTCGCCCGAGGAGTCGCCGCTGTGCGGCACGCCCGCGCGCTGCACCCGCGCGGGCGCACATACCGGGCCACCGTGCGCGCCACCGGGCGCACCCCTGGGTACGGCGTCGACCTGCTGGACCGCCCCGGCGAGTACGCCGCCCTGGTCCGGCTGTCGCGGGGCGGCAGCCTCCCGGACGGCTGGCCGGACGTGCTCGGAATCGGGCTGCGGGTGTACGACGGCGGCGCGCCGGGCACCGATCTCGACCTGCTCGCCTCGACCGCCGCCGGCCGGATGCCGCTGCTGCGGCATCTGCCGCTGCCCAGGCGGCACATCGCGGCGATCTACACGACGATTGCCGGGTACTCGACAAACCAGGGGCGCCGGTACCTCGCGGTGCTGCCCGACCTGACCAGTCGCGATCTCGGTACGGACCTCGACGAGCTGCCCGACCCGCGACGCGAACGGGTCAGCCTGCTGCTCGCCGTCGCGTCGCCGTGGGGGATCTTCCACACGTTCGCCCGGATCACGCTGCGCGAGCCGGTACCCGAGGACCTCGACGCCCGGCTGGCGTTCGATCCGGTCCGCAACAGCGTGCCAGGGCTGCGCGCGGACGGGTTCGTCCAGCGGCTGCGCGCGGTGACGTACCAGGGCAGCCGCGAGGGGCGGCTGGTGCAGCCGAGCAAGCGGTGACCCCCCGGGGGGTCAGCCCACCCTGGTCACCGGCGGGATGACGTATTCACCCCGGTACATCCGCTGCTCAGGCTGGTACAGGCGCATCATCAGGAAGAACCCCTGCGCCGGAGCGGGCAGCCAGTTCGCCTGTCGACCCGCGCCCGGCGACTCGTGCTGGATCAGGACCGTCACGCCGCCGTCGGCGTCGGGGTGAAGCTTCTCGGCCATGTTGCCGATGCCGAACCGGTCGATCGGGTTGCCGACCAGGAAGCCGGCCAGGTCGTACATGGTGATCCGCCAGTAGCGCGCGGGCGGCGGCTCGCCCGGCGGGAAACGCAGGACGTACCTGTTGCCTCCGGTCAACGGGTCGCCGTCGGCGTCGACGCGCGCCATCGGGAAGAGCAGTTCGCCGGCCAGGTCGCCCCAGACGTGCTTCCAACCCACGGCAGCGCGGAACAGCCAGTCGTCGAGGCCGGTCAGATCCAGGCTCAGCTGCCAGGTGCCGCCCGGCTGGACCGGCGCCAAAGCGCGCGCCTTGTGTTCGATGAGGCTCTGGGCGTCGGGCAGCGCCCGTTTCAAACCGGCCACGGTCGCCGGGTCGAGCCGGTCGAACTGGAAGCCGTCGGCGAGGGTGATCCCGATGTGCTCAAGTTGGCGGGCGAACGCGACCTCGTCCGGCCTGACGGTGAGATCTTTGAGGGTCTCGCACAGCTCCTCGAAGTACAGCAGCTCGGGCGGGGTGGTCGTGCCCGGACGGTGCAGCGGGCGCATCGGCGGGCCGGGCGGCATCGGCCGGTTGGTCGTACCCCAGTCGCGCAGGGCGACCAGCTCGAACCCGCGTTGCAGCGCGACGACGTTCTCGACGTCGTCGTCGCCGTACACCCCGATGTGCGGGGCGATCACGACGTACCGGCTGCGTACGTGGATACTGGCGACGCCGTCCGGCAGGTCACCTTCCCAGTGCAGCGGTAGCAGCGCGTACGGCGGCGGATGGCCGCCGTCGTGCTTCTGGCTGATGGTGTGGGTATCGCCGTGCAGCTCCCACACCGAGGTCCGGAAGTACCGGTCGCCCAGGTCGGGGTGCACGACGACCACCGGCCCGTCGGCGAGATCGACGAAGGCGGTCGAGTACATCGTCTCGGTGTTGGCCGTCTCCATCAGCCGGATCTCGTCCGTCAGCCGAGCACGCGGGTGTCCCCACACGTTGATCCCGTGCGCCTGCGGATCGATGGGCAAGGGTGTCTCGCCCGCGGGCAGTGGGGCGGAGGACCGGTGCATCGACTGAGCGCCCTTGACCCACTGCATGCCCCAGATCACGGCTTGTACGCCGAGGACGTACGCCGCCAGTTCGGCGGCTTGCTCGCCCGTCAGGCGGCGGAATGCCTGCTCCGGTTCCATCAGCACGCTCGGCGCGCCTCGCGGATTCGCCACGACCCACCTCCGTGGTACGGATGCCGGCATGCTGCCGGCGGTTTCGGCCCGGGCGACTCTCCGATGCTAACGAGATGCGCTCTGACCTGCGGCGATTTGAGCGCGGGCGGGTGGTCGAGGTGCCGGATCGGTCCCGGTGGGCGCCGCCCGCGCGGGGCGGGATCGGCGTCGGTCGGACGGCGGCGGGGGGATCGGCGTCGCGCGGGCGGCGCGGGATCGGCGTCGGTCGTTTGTCGGCTGGCGTCGTTAGGATGCTGCGGTCGTCGGGTCGATAGCGCCTGGTCGATCGCTGTGGGTACCGTCGCCGCGGGAGCGGAGCCGACCGAGGGGAGGAGGCGGCGGATGGCGGACGGGTTCTTTGTGGACTTCGGCGCGTTGTACAAGGCCGCCGAGGGAGTGACGGACACGCTCGGCGCGATGGCGACCAGGAAGGTCAGCGACGTCGACGCGCCGAAGCACGCGTTCGGGCACGACCGGCTGGCGGGGACCGTGGCGGACTTCTGCGACCGGTGGGAGATCGGCGTGGAGCACCTGACCAAGGACGCGCAGGCGATCGCCGACCAGCTCAACGCGTGCGTGAACGCATACCTGCACGTCGACGCGACGATCCGGAAGACCTTCGACGGCATCGTGCAGCGCGCCAGCGGACCCGACCCGGCGGCGCAGTGATGGCGGCTGAACTCGGCGAGACCGACGACCCGAAGGCACTCGTACCGGGGGACGTCGGCGCGGTCACCGCCACCATGTGGTCCCTGCGGTCGTACGGCGACATGCTGAACGAGGCCGGCGCGGGGCTGGCCCGCATCGACACGCAGGACGGCTGGCGCGGTGACGCCGCCGACCAGTTCCGCGGCAGGTTCCACGGTGAGCCGGCGAAATGGACCGAGGCGGGCGCGTGCTTCCACAGTGCCGCCCAGGCGCTCGACTCGTACGCGTCGACGCTGCAGTGGGCGCAGCGGCAGGCGGCTGACGCGATCAGACTGTGGCACGAAGGCGAGTCCGCCACCGCGGCCGCCAAGGCTGAACACGAACGCGCGGTACGCGAGGCGCAGCAGCACCCGGACGGCGCGCAGACCCCGATCCCGTTCCACGACCCCGGTGAGGCGAAGCGGGAAGCGGCGCGGCAGCAGCTCGCGCACGCCCGCGCCGAGCTGGACAGCGCCGGGGACGCGGCGGAGCGCGCCGTCGCGGCGGCCCGCGACAAGGCGCCGAAGAAGCCCGGCTTCTGGTCGAAGGTGGGACACGCCCTCGGTGACGTCGGACACGGTCTGGAGAACGCGGGCGCGCACCTGCTGAACGGTCTCGCGTCGGTGGGCAACGCGATGGTCGACCACCCCGGCGACGTCGCGCTGGCTGCCGCGGGCGCCCTGCTGACCGGGGTCAGCGCCGCCGGGGACGGGCTGGGCGTCGCGCTCGACGCGACCGGTGTCGGCGCGGTCGCCGGCGTCCCGCTCAACGCCGTGTCGACGGCGGGGGTGGTCGCCGGCGGGACCATGATGGCCGCTGCCACGGGCGACCTGCTCCGGCATGCCGCCACCGACGACCACGTGTCACCAGCGGACACCGGCGGCGGCGACTCGGGCGGCCCGACGGTCAAGTCGGGCACCAAGACCGACCGGCTCAAGGAACACCTCACCGACCGGGACCTGGACGCCGCCCGCCGGGAACTGAACGGCGAGGTGGTCGCCCGGAAGCCGGACGGTACGCCCTGGGATCATGTCGACGAGGTACGCAACGCGCAGCGCGGCCTGGCGAACCGGATCGAACAGCTCAAGCGACAGCTCGGCGACTCGCGGATCTCCGACGCCGACCGGGCTGCCCTGCAGTCCGAGCTGTCCGAGGCGAGTCGCCTGCTGGACCACTCGGAACAGTTCGTACCTCGCCCGTGACCAGCGACGACAGGGGAAGCGAGACATGGTCGACGAGCAACCCGCCGACGATCTGAGCGTCGAGCAGATCGAGGGCGACTCGTGGGGCGCGCCGCCGCCCGGATCGACGGCGCTCGTCAGCAGGGTGTACGAGCTGCGCCGCAAGCCGGTCGGCACGTTGACCGCCGAGGATCTGCGGGTGCTCATCGCGCAGCAGGTCGGGCTCGACGTAGTGGTTCCGCGCGCGCTGCGCCGGCTGCGGGAGGACCCGCTGCTGGAAGGCGACTACTACCCGGGCGACGTGCTCGTGGCGGTGCTGAAGGTGCCCGCGGAGTACTGGGCGGCGCGCGGCGGACAGCTCGCCGAGCTCGAGGCGGTCATCGCCGCCGTCGACAACCCCGACCGGGAGCTGGCAAGGGACATCGACGAGTTCCGAAAGCGCGTCGGGTCGGCGTAGTCGGCGCCCGCCGCGCGGCGGCGGGCGTCCGGCACGGTCGGACGCAGGGGCTCAGCCGGGTTCACCAACTCGCCGTCGACCATCAGCACCACGCGCCAGTTGTCGCGCCAGGCGAACCGGCGGTAGATCCGGCGCACCCGCACGCTCATGCCCAGGTCGTCGACTTTGATGGTGAACGGCAGCAGGGAGTCGACCAGCATGACCGCTCCGCCGACCGCGCACAGCACGACCCCGAGGTGTGCGTGCCACCGCTTTCACCCGACGCCGCGCGAAGCCGTTGTCCGGCGCGACCGTCGCGTAAGGACCGGATCGTCGGTAGGGTCCTGATGACCGCAGTGGACCACCAGCACGTACCGCCGCAGCGACCGACTCGACGGGGTGCGTCGGTGCCGCTGCGAGACGACGAAAGGAACCAGATGCGCTTACCCCTGCCCCGCCCCCGATCACTGCGCGCCCTGCTCACCGCGCTCGCCGTCGCCGCCTGTGCGGTGACGGCGACGGCGACGCCAGCTGTCGCCGACACCCCGGTCGAGGTCAACTACGCCGACCCGGTCACCGCGCTGCCCCCGGTCAGCCGCCCGCCCACGCCGCACTGCACGGTGACCGCCATGCGGCACGACTTCGCCAACTCGTACGGACAGCCGTTCCGCGCCACGCTGACACCTCCGGCGGACTGCCCCGGTCCGTGGTCGAAGGTGGTGCTCGACTGGTCCGGGTCGGTCGCCGGGCGGCAGTACGACCGGCTCGCCGCGGTGTGGATCGGCGGCGCCGAGGTGTTCCGCACCAGTACCCCGGAGCCCGACCCGGCGGGCATCAGCTGGCACGTCGACGCGGACATCAGCCGGTTCATCCCGCTGCTGCGGACGCCGCAGCCGCTGGTCGTCGACCTGGGCAACATCTACAACTCGACGTACACCGGCATCTACCACATGACCATGACGGTGACGTACTACCAGGCGGACGCGGCGCACCCCGAGGCGGCGCATCCCGACGTGGTGGTACCGGTGTCCCACTCCGCCAGCGATCCGGGCTGGTGGACCCTCGGGCGGGGGCAGAGCGCGTCGACCGCGGTCACCCTGCCCCGCAACGCGACCCGTGCGGTGCTCGAGGTGTACGCGCGCGGCGGCGGCTGCGACGAGCAGTGGTTCGCGGACGTACCCGACGATCTGGCTGCGGCGCATCCGGACACGTTGTGCGGCGGCGGACCGTACCGCGAGGTCCAGGTGCTGCTCGACGGGGTGCCGGCGGGTCTCGCCCAGCCGTTCCCGGTCGTCTACACCGGCGGCATCAGCCCGCTGATGTGGCGACCGATCCCCGCGATCGACGCGTTCCGCACCCAGCCGTACACGGTGGACGTGACCCCGTTCGTGGGTCGGCTGGTCGACGGGCAGGCGCACACGGTCACGCTGGTGCCGTTCGGCGACCACGACAACTGGACGGTCGGCGGCAGTCTGTTCGTCGACGTCGACCACGCTCGCGCGCAGACCTCCGGCGCGCTGGTGTCCGACACGCTGACGACGACGCCGCAGGTGACCAGCGACAGCGCACCGGGTGCCGACGGCGGCACGGTGGTGACCACCACGGTGGCGCGGAACTGGGCGACGACCGGGTACGTGGACACCTCCGCCGGGCGGATCACCACCACGGTCGAGCAGCGGTTCACGTACTCGAACGTGAACGCGGTCAACGCCGCCGGCACCCGGCAGGACGTGACCCAGCGCGACGCCGGGACGACCACGGTCACCCGCACACCCGAGCACGGGCAGGCGACCGGAACCCGGTCCACCTGGTCGTACCCGATCGACATGACCAGCGACTACCGTCCCGGTACCCAGCCCGACACGTTCTTCGTGGGCGGACACGTCACCGAGGCGCGGCAGCTCGACGAGGCGACGCTGCGCGGGGCGTACTGGCAGCCGACCGGGTTCACCGACGACCGGCTGACCGCCGACGGGGTGTTCGCCCGTACCAACGGTGTGGTCACCCAGGCGGACGGGTCGGACAGCGAGCGCTACCGGGGCACCACCGACACCGGGTGCTACGACCACGCGATCTCCGCCGACCACGGGTACGTCACCAGCGACGTGGTGGGCAGCTGTACCGGGTCCTGGCACAGCCCGGTCGCCGCGCGGTAGCCGCGAACGGTCGGGCTGGGGCGCCGCCACCCCCGTGTGTGGCGGCGCCCCGGCCCACCGACCGGGACGCGCGTCAGACCTGTCCGAAGTCGATCCGCATGACCACCCGCCGGATCGTCGGATGGGTGACCTCGGTGAAACCGGCGTCCTCGAAGACCTGCCGGGCGCCCACGTGCAGTTCGCCCCAGGTGATTTCCTTGCCCGGCTGGGTGATCATCGGGTACGCCTCGAGCGCGCGGGCGCCCCGGTCGCGGGCGAAGTCGACGGTCGCCTCGGCGAGCAGATAGGTGAGCCCGCGACCCCGGTACCCCTTGCGGACCGCGAAACAGGTGACCGCCCAGACGGAGTCGTCGTCCTTGTCCTCGTCCCGCCCGCTCCACGGGATGCGCGTGGTCCGCAGCTTCGGGTACACGGTGCGCGGCTCGACGGCGACCCAGCCCGCCGGCTCGCCGTCGACGTACGCCACCAGTCCGCTCGTCGTCGCGGCGTCCGGGTTGCCGCACGCCGTGGACGACCGGAGCATCGCCGCCCGCTGCTCCTGTGTGGAGTCCCGCCAGATCCAGCCGGCGACCTTGAATCGCTGGCACAGGCACCGGCTCGGGTAGTCGCTGGTACCGAAGATCGCCACGAGGTCGTCCCACGACGCGTGGTTGGCGGGCACGATGGTCACCCGGTCGGGGGTGATCGGTTCGTTCACGGACGCCATCCTGCCGGAGGGTCCTCCCCGACCAAGCCGTCCACGGCTTCGCGGAGCAGGTCGGCGTGCCCGGTGTGCCGCCCGTACTCCTCGACCAGGTCGCAGATCAGGCGGCGCACGCTGGCCCGACGCCCGTCCGGCCAGGCGACGCGGGCGAGCTGGTCGAGCCCGCCGTCGGCGAGCGCCGCGGCGAACCTGGCGCGGGACCGCTCGACGGCGCCGTCCCACAACGCGTACAGCTGCTCCGGGGTGTCGTCGGCGGCGCTGGTGAACTCCCAGTCGTTGCTGCCGTCCCAGCCGAGGGCGTCCCACGGCGCGCCGACCGGCTCGCCACGCAACCGTGTCGTGGACGCGTGGTCCTCCACGATGGCGAGGTGCTTGAGCAGCCCGCCGAGGGTGAGCGACGACGCGCCGACGCGGGTGCGCAGCCCGGCGGCGTCCAGACCGCCGGCTTTCCAGCGGAAGGTCCAGCGGAGCCGGTCGAGGGCGCCGACGAGATGCTCCACCTCGGTACCGGCGAGCGGCGGTTCCCACGGGGTATCGCTGATCGTCATAGCGGCACCATAGGACCGGTTGCGGACGGATCGTTTCCGGATTACGTGCGACCCTGAGGGACGTGGACGACACGAACCCGACCGTGCGGGCGCTGCTGTGCCTCCAGTTGCTCCAGGACGGTCCCGGTACCACCGCCCGCCGGCTGGCGGACAAGCTGGGCGTCTCCGAGCGCGCCGCCCGGCGGTACGTCAGCATCCTGCGCGAGGCGGGCATCCCGGTCGAGTCCGTGCGCGGACCGTACGGCGGCTACCGGGTCGGTCGCGGTCTGCGACTGCCGCCGCTGATGTTCACCGCCACCGAGGCGCTCGGGCTGGTCATGGCGGTGCTCGACGGTCACCACGACGCGAGCGATCCGACCAGCCCGGTCGGGAGCGCGCTGAACAAGATCATGCGGGCGCTTCCGGAGCCGGTCGCCGCCCAGGCGCAGGCCGTCCGTCGGACCACCGCGCCCGCGCCGGACCGTGCCGCCGCGCGTCCCGACTTCACGACCACGACCAGCCTCGTCCAGGCGTGCGTCGACCATCGACGGGTGCGGCTCGGGTACCGCTCCGAAGCCGGGTCCCAATGGGTCACCGAGGTCGAGCCGTGGGCGGTGGTGGTCCGCCACGGCCGGTGGTACCTGCTGTGTCTGACCCATCCCACCGGTGCCCGCCGGGCGTACCGGATCGACCGGGTCCACGCCGTGGACGTGCTCGACCAGACCTTCGACCCGCCCGCCGACCTCGATCCGGTCGCCGTTGTCGAGGAGCACCTCGCCGTCGGGTGGGAGTACGACGTCGACGTCGTCATCGACGCGCCGGTCGACAGGGTGGCTCCCTGCATCCCCCGCGTGATGGGACGCCTCGAACCCGTCGACGCGGAGACCACCCGACTGGTCGGCAGCACCAGCAACCCGGCGTGGTACGCCGAGCAACTCGTCGCGATCCGGGCGTCGTACCGCATCGTCAACTGCCCGGAGCTGCGGGAAGCCGCCCGCGTCCTCGGGCGGCGTCTGCTGGCCGCGGCCGAGCCGCCCCGGTGAGGTGCGGTGCGCTGCGATGCCCTGCGATGCCCTGCGCTGCGGTGCGGTTGCGGTCACGATCAGCGGGTCAACCGTCCGCGTCCAACTCCTCGACCAGCCGCCGAGGCGCGACCACCCGGTACGCGTCCTCGCACAACTC
The DNA here is from genome assembly GCA_036378155.1 of Micromonosporaceae bacterium. Classification (GTDB taxonomy): domain Bacteria; phylum Actinomycetota; class Actinomycetes; order Mycobacteriales; family Micromonosporaceae; genus DASUXA01. Next base: position 17,858 of record DASUXA010000109.1, read on the forward strand.
GGCGATCTCGGCCCAGTCGACGTCGCCGTCCATCCGTACCCCGAGCCACCCGCGATGCCCGACGTACGGGGGGCGGAACACCCGGTCCGGGCGCTCCGCGATCAGCTTCTGCTGAACACCCGGCGGTGCCGCGCACCACACGTGCGGGAACCCGTGCTCGTGGTGCCCGTCCGTCCAGAACGTCACGAACGCGGTCCTGCCCCGGACGAACCAGGTCGGCGCGCCGTGACTGAGGCGCTCCGTGACCTCGGGAAACCCGGTACAGATCGCGCGCAACTCGACGAGCGGGTCGTTGATCGCCACGATTCAGTATCGGTCGGTCGTGGCATGCGGACCCGGAGAACCCCGTCCCGGGCGCGGACGCCCTCGGAGGGCCCCGCTGCGCACCCGGCTGGACCCCCGCGTCGTCGATCACGGACTACCGTGTCGGGACGTGAGTGCCGACGACTGGTTGACGAACACCCGCACCTCCTACGACACGGTCGCGGACAGCTACGCCGACCTGATGCGCGACGCCCTCGCCGACCTGCCGTACCTGCGCGCGGTCCTGCGGCTGTTCGCCGAACTGGTCGAGGCGGCGGGAGGCGGTCCGGTCGTGGACGTCGGCTGCGGTCCGGGACATGTCACGCGGTACCTGCACGATCTGGGGGTCGACGCGTTCGGCATCGACCTGTCCCCCGGCATGGTCGAGACAGCCCGCCGCGAACATCCTGACCTGCGCTTCCAGGTGGGTTCGATGACCGACCTCGACCTGCCCGATTCCTCCGTCGACGGTCTGCTCGCCTGGTACTCGCTCATCCACGTCCCCGACCACGAGGTCCCCGGCGTGGTCGCGCAGTTCCGCCGGGTGCTGCGCCCCGGCGGCGTCCTGCTGCTCGGCTTCCACGTCGGCGACGAGCCACGGCTGAAGACGCAGGGCTACGGGGGACATCCGATGAAGGTGTACATCCACCGCCGTCAGCCGACCCGCGTGGCGGCGTCGCTGGAGGACGCCGGATTGACAGTCGAGGCGCGGATGGTCCTCGCCTCGAACGACGGGTCACCCGCCGGGATCGTGTTCGCTCGCCGCCCGGGCACACCTGAACCGCCCACGACCCGAATCCACGCCCCCGGAACCGCCGGCCACCGGGCGCCCTAGCCGACCGGCGGACCGGCGGGGGACCTCGTCGCGGCGACGGCGTCGGCGAGTGTGCGGTGGTACTCGGGAGGCGGATCGGGACTGGCGACGGCGGCGATCATGTCGCGGACCTGCCCGATCTCCCCGGCGAGCAGCAGCCGTACGCCCCGCGCACGCAGGTCGGCGGCGAGCCGGCTGAGCATCCCGGCGGCGGTGACATCGACGAACGGCATGGTCTCGCAGTCCAGTACCACAGCCCGCACGCCGTTGCCGTCGGCGGCGTGTTCGATCACGCCCCGGATGTGGTCGGCGTTGGCGAAGAACACCCCCGACTCGACCCGCAGCACGGTGACCCCCGGTACGGTCCGGTCCTCCGGATGCACCGCCCGGTCAGCCCACTGACCTGCGCCGCCGGGGATCTCGCCGAGCACGGCGACGTGCGGCCTCGACGCCCGGTACAGCAGCAGCAGAAGCGATTCGGTCACGCCGATGACCAGCCCGGGCAGGGTGTCGAAGACCAGTACGCCCAGCATGGCGCCGATCGCGGCGAGGAAGTCGGCGCGGGCTGCCCAACCGTAGATGCGTCCGAGCCGCGCGGTGTACGTCCGGTACAGGGCGTGCAGGGCGCGAAAGTCGACCAGGTCGATCAGCGCCGCGACGACCACGGCGGCCAGCGTCGCCTCGGGCATGTCCTCGAACAGACCGGTCAACAGCAGCAGCGTGACCACCGTCAGGGCGGCGACGACCAGCCCGGACGCCTGGGTGCGCGCCCCAGCCGACCGGTTCACGGCGGTCTTCGACAGCGAGCCGTTGACCACCATGCCGGACGACAGACCGGCTGCCAGGTTCGCGGTACCGACACCGAACAGCTCACGGTTGAGGCTGATCGGCGGTCCGCCGCTCGCCGCGTACGTCTTCGCCGCGCCCAGGCCCTCGGCGAACCCGACCAGCATCACGCCCAGTGCGGGACCCGCGAGCGCGAGGTAGTCCTGCCCGGGCACGTGCGGTACCCCGAACGACGGGAGTCCGCCGCTGATCGGTCCGACGATGTCCACCCCGTGGTGCTGCAATCCGAAGGCGTGCACGGCGATGATGCCAGCCAGTACCACCACCAGCGGAGCGGGCGCCACGGGGGCGACACGACGCAGCACCAGCACCACCGCCAGCGATCCCAGTCCGACGACGACGGTCAGCCACTGCGCCTGACCCAGGTGGGTGACCAGGTGCCAGAGCTGGCGGAAGAAGTCCCCCTCGCCCTTGGGTACGCCCAGCAGTTTGGGGATTTGACCGACGATGATGGTCAGCGCCAGTCCGACGATGAAGCCCTTGAGGACCGGCTCGGAGATGAAGTTGGCGATGAATCCCAGCCGCAGCAGTCCCCCGACCACGGCGACGACCCCGGTCACCACGGCCAGGGTCGCGGTCAGCGCCGGGTACGCGTCCGGCTTGCCCGCCGCGACCTGCCCGACCGCAGCGGCGGACAGCGCGGCGGTCGCCGCCATCGGCCCGACGACCAGCTGCGTCGAGCTGCCGAACGCGGCGTACAGGAGCAGCGCGCCGGGAGCCGCGTACAGTCCGACGACGGGCGACACGCCGGCGATCGAGGCGTAGGCGAGCGCTTCCGGCACCAGTACCGCCCACACCGTCAATCCGGCGACGACGTCGCCGCGCAGCCAGCCCGCCCGGTATCCGCGCAGCGAGGTGAACACCCGTCGCCGTGCCGAAGTCGCCCCCGCCTCGCCGGGGTTCACGGGGTGACGATCGGGAAGTCCCGGTCGGGGGTGTCGAGCAGGGCGGTCAGCCTGCCGAGTACCGCCGGGTCGCCGGTGTGCCCGATCCCGTCCGGGCGGTGCCCGGCGAGCAGCCCCACCAGTTGCGGCTTGGTCAACGTGAGCGTCAGGTCGGCGGCGTCCCCGCCCCTCGGGTTGTGGGTCTGGATCAGCGCGCCGTTCGACAGCGTCAGTCGCACGGTGGTACCGGTGTCGGTGAACCGCCAGTCGATCACCAGGGACTCGCTCGCCGCGCGGGGACCGTCGACGCGGATCGCCAGGCTGTCGAACAGTTGCTCGACGGTCAGCGCCTGCGCCATTCCCGCCGCCAGGTGCGGAATCGGGGTGGCTCGGACGCCCTCGCGAAGTTCGAGTGCCCCGCTGAGGTAGAAGTTGCGCCAGGTGGCGTTTTCGGCGCCGTACCCGAGCCGCTCGTACACGCCGGCGAGGGCGTCGCGGGCGGCGGTGTCGTCCGGGTCGGCGAACACGGCATGGGTGAGCAGTTCGGCGGCGAACCGCAGGTCACCGGAGTCCGCGTAGGAGCGTGCCTTGTCCAGCACCGCCCGCTGCCCGCCGATCACCTCGACGTACCGGGTGGCGGCGGCGCGCGGCGGGTGCCGCCACAGCGACGTCGGATTGCCGTCGAACCATCCCATGTACCGCTGGTAGACGGCTTTCACGTTGTGGCTGACCGATCCGTAGTAGCCGCGCGCGTGCCACGCCGCCTCCAAGGCGGGCGGCAACTGGATGTCCTCGGCGATCTCCGCGCCGGTCGCGCCGCTGTTGAGCATCCGCAACGTCTGGTCGTGCAGGTAGGCGTACAGGTCGCGCTGCTGGGACAGGTACCGGACCACGTTCTCGGTGCCCCACGTCGGCCAGTGGTGCGAGGCGAACGCGACGTCGGTGTCGTCGGCGAACAGTTCGATCGCCTCGTTCAGGTACCGGGACCAGGCCCGCGCGTCGCGCACCAGCGCGCCGCGCAGAGTCAGCAGGTTGTGCAGGTTGTGGGTGGCGTTCTCCGCCATGCACAGCGCGCGCCGGTCCGGGAAGTGGAAGTTCATTTCGGCGGGAGCCTCGGTACCGGGCGTGATCTGGAAGACGATCCGCACCCCGTCGATCGTCTCCTGCTGTCCGGTGCGAGTGATGTCGACGGTCGGGTCGAGCAGCCCCACCGAACCCGTCGACACCGCCATACCGAGCCCGATGCCGACCTGCCCCGTCGGGCTGCGGTCGAGGCTCGTCCCGTACTGGTAGGTCGCCCGACGGCTCATCGCCCCACCGGCGTACACATTTTCCGAGACGGCGTACCCGAGGAAACCCTGCGGGGCGAGGATCGGCACGTCACCGGCGCCGTCCGGCAGCACGCCCCGGACGCCGCCGAAATGATCCAGGTGGGAATGGGTGTAGATGACGCCGGTGACCGGGCGGTCGCCGCGATTCCTGCGGTACAGCGCAAGGCTCGCCGCCGCGCACTCGGTGGAGATCAGCGGGTCGATGACGATCACCCCGGTGTCGCCCTCGACGAGGGTCATGTTCGACAGGTCCATGCCCCGGACCTGGTAGATGCCGTCGGTCACCTGGAACAGTCCGTGCGTGGCACACAGCCGCGCCTGCCGCCACAGGCTCGGATTCACCGTGTCGGGGCGGTCGCCGTCCAGGTACGAGTACGCCCGCAGGTCCCAGACCGCCCGACCGTCGGCCGCCTGTACCACGCACGGGTCGAGCGCGTCGATCCGACCGCGCTCGGCGTTCTCGACATCGGTCCGGTCTTCGAACAGCAGATCGGTCATCACACGCCCCCAAGTGGAGTGGATCCGGGCGTACCAGGGCACCAACGGCTCACGGCGATCCGCTGTCGTCGCCCTACCCAGGCAATATCCGCCGTGCTGTCGCCCGGTCGCCTCACCCGTCGCAGGTGAGGCGGACGAACCCGGGCGTCGGATTCGCGGCCGGGACGGCGGTCGCGCGAAATTCCGGGGCGCCACGGGCTGCCGCCGGATTCCTCGAAACAGCGTGGGGCGACCGGGTGCCGCCATAGAGTCTGAAACGTAGGAACCGGACGCGCACCGCCAGCGGATGCGACGACCGACCTCCCATTCCAGACGAGGTGCCGAGATGACCACTCTGGAAACCACCCGGGTACACGACGAAATCGCCGCGCTCGCCGACAGCGAATTGGCTGAGCTGACGAAACTCGCGTTCTTCTGGGGCATGCATCCGGTCGGCGTGTACCAGATGCGGTACGTGTTCAGCCAGTTCACCGATAATCCGCTGTACGTGGGTGAAGGACGCCTGCGGTGGCACCGCACCCCACTGACCGCCGACGATCGCAGCGTCACCACGCCCAACGCGACCACGCTGTACGGTTTCGCGTTCTTCGACCTGTCCCGGGAGCCCGCGGTGATCGTCACTCCCGCGGTACCGGACCGGTACTTCAGCGTCCAGGCAGCCGACCAGTACCCTCGCTGGTACCTGATGATCGGTAACCAGTTCACCGGTCGCGATCCGCAGACCCACCTGATCGTCGGCCCGAACTACACCGGTCCGTACCCGGACGACCTCCCGGCAGCCCACATCCATCCCGCACCGTCCAACGTCGCCTGCGTCGCGGTGCGGTACGCGCTGGAAAGCACCGACCCCGACGAACTCGCCGCGGTGAACGCGTTGATGGATCAGACGTCGGCGCTGCCGCTGAGCGTGTGGGAGGCGAACGGTCGCCGGGCACTGCGCGCCGAGGACCAGCAGGCGGTGCCGGCACGGCACGCCGTCATCGACCGGATGCCGCACCTCGTCGCGATCGCCGAGAACCTCACCGGACTCGACCTGCTCCGCATGGTCAGCCTGGTCCTCAACGATCCGACCATGACCCCGCGCGGCGACTCGATCCACGACGTCGACGCCCGCCACCAACTCGCCCGGCTCGGACTTCGACCGGGCGTCCGGTTCGACCCCGGTTGGCTGACCGACCGTCAGAAAGCGGTCGTCGAAGCGGCTTTCGCCGAGGCGAAGCAGCAGAGCGAACAGCATGTACGGTCCGAAACCCCGGAAGTGAGCGGGCACTGGCGGCTGGCCGGCGCCGAGCTGATGCCCGACATCAACGACTTCGTCAAACAGGCTTACTACGGACTGACCGCGATCGGCGCTCCGGTCGACGTCCGGTCCCACGCGGCTTTCATGGGATTCGTGGACGCGGACAACCAGCCGTTGTCCGGCGACCACCGGTACACCATCACGTTCGCGATGGACGACCTGCCGCCGGTCACCGAGTTCTGGGAACTGCCGCTGTACGACCTGAACGGCTACCTCGTCGACAACGCCATCAACCGGTACTCGATCAACAGCTACATGCTCGATCGCGGCGAGCTGCACATCGAGGACGGCAAAGTCGTGGTGTACGTCCAACGCGACCGCCCAACCGAGCCAAATCAGCTCGCGAACTGGCTTCCCGCACCCGACGGTCCGTTCCGTTTCGCCTTCCGGTACTACGGACCGAAAGGCAGCGTGGTCGACGGCAGGTACCGGATGCCGGCGATCGTCCGGACGGCGTGACGCCCGTCGCGCATGTGGTGTCCGCAAAGGACGCAGTTATCGATCTTGCCCCGATCACGGCGCAGTCCGCGCTTGACCGGTCAACGGACTGCCAGCGCGGCACGACGTCGATGACAATGGCCGAATGGCCGAGCTTTCGTTCCGTCGGGATCTGTACCGGGGAACCGCCGAGGACTATGACCGCTACCGGGTGCCGTACCCGCAGGAGCTGACCACTCATCTCGCGGAACGACGCGCCGCCACCGCGCGGCGACGACTGCTCGATCTTGCCTGCGGCACCGGGCAGATCGCGTTTGCCCTGAGCACCCGGTTCGATGAGGTCTGGGCCGTCGACCAGGAGCCGGACATGGTCGATATGGTCAGGAAGAAAGCAGCGGCGGCGGGCATCGCCAACATCCGTCCGGTGATCTGCGCCGCCGAAACGTTGTCCGCGCCGGACGAGTCCTTCGACCTGATCGCCATCGGCAACGCCTTCCACCGCCTACCTCGCGAAACCGTCGCCGCTGCCGCCTTGCGATGGTTGCGACCAGGGCGCTTCCTCGCTCTGTTGTGGGGCGGGAGCCCATGGGACAACGAGGCGCCGTGGCAGCAGGCGATGAAGCAGACCGTGGACCGGTGGATGACCCGGATGCACGCCGACGACCGCATCCCATCCGGCTATGAACAGACGCGACACTCCCGACCCGACCTGGACGTGCTCAAGGACGCGGGCTTCGACTTCGCCGGCTCCTACACCTTTCCGATCACATTCGACTGGACCCTTCACACGCTGACAGGTTTCGTGTTGTCTACCTCGGTACTGTCGCGGCAGGTCCTCCGCGACCGCCTTCCGGAATTCGAGGAAGATCTCGCGAATGCCGTGCGTCCCTGGGAGTCCGACGGCAGATTGCGGCAAGTGATCCGGTTCACGTACGAGCTGGCACGCCGACCATAAAAGAGACTCGCGACGATTCAATCGCCGATCGGCGCATGTCGTTTTGTGAGGGACGCTGGAACGCGCTGGTCGAGACATCGTCGCCGAGCGACAGCCAGGTCACGGTGGGCCGGGCGGGACTCGAACCGTGGTGGGCCGGGGGTTCGCGCTCCGCCGGATTACCGCCGAACCCTGGCGCCAATGCAGGTAGTTGGCAGTTGCCGCATTGGCGCATTCGGCGACTCGCGTTACTGTCCCCAACTGACGTTGCCGGGTCTGCCGCTTCCGGGAGTCGCCATGTCGCTCGACCACCCTCACGATCCTGATGGTCATCACGAGCACGGTTCGCATGATGGACGGTGGGCAGAGCTACGCCACCAGATCGGTCACCTGCTGCGGCCCCACTCCCACGACGCCGCCGACAAGGTCGACGCCGCGTTGGAGTCGTCCCGCGACGGCATGCGTGCGCTGTGGGTCTCCATGCTGGTGCTGGGGGTCACGGCGGCTGCGCAGGGCGTGGTCGCCGCGTTGTCGGGGTCGGTGGCGTTGCTGGGCGACACGCTGCACAACGTGACCGACGCGTTGACGGCGGTGCCGCTGGGCGTCGCGTTCGTTGTCGGGCGACGCGCCGCCACCCGCGCCTACACGTACGGTTACGGGCGTGCGGAAGACCTCGCCGGTATCGCGATCGTCCTGGTCATCGCCGGTTCTGCGGTCGCCGCGGCGTGGACCGCCGTCCATCGGTTGCTGCACCCCGGCCCGGTCGACCACCTGGCTGCGGTAGCCGTGGTCGGGGCCGTGGGCTTTCTCGGCAATGAGGCAGTGGCGCAGTACCGGATCAGGGTGGGCGGTCGGATCGGCTCGGCTGCCCTGGTCGCCGACGGGCTTCACGCGCGCACCGACGGATTCACGTCCCTGGCCGTCGTCCTGGCCGCTGCCGGCTCCGCCATCGGCTGGCGCTGGGCCGACCCGGTCATCGGCTTGGTCATTGCCGTCGCGATCGTGCTGGTCCTCAAAGACGCCGCCCGCGAGGTCTACCGACGGCTGATGGACGCGGTCGACCCTGCGCTCGTCGACCAGGTCGAAGCCGCCCTACGTCGGGTCACCGGCGTCCGCGATGTCTCAGCTGTGCGACTGCGCTGGATCGGCCACCGCCTCCACGCGGAAGCGGACATCGTCGCCGACGACCATCTCACTCTCGTCGAGGCGCACAGCATCGCCGCCGACGCCGAACACCAACTGACCCACGCGGTGCCCCGCCTGCTCACCGCCACTGTGCACGTCGACCCCGTCAGCCACCCCGGTACGCACCACCATGTGGCCCTGTCGCACCAACGCCAGGGCAACCAGGGTGCTGCCGGTGACCTGGACTCTTGTGTGGGTTGACCTGCTGGGACAGTCCGCGTTCGTCCGGCGGAGTACTACGGGCCACCGGGCGACGCGCTTCTGACCTGGGGAAACACACGGTGGGCCGGGCGGGACTCGAACCCGCGACCGAGGGATTATGAGTCCCCTGCTCTAACCGGCTGAGCTACCGGCCCGCGCGGGGCCAGCATACTCAATGCCGTGGTACCACGGTCACCGCTGATCGACGGGGGACGGTCACTGCCGGGGGTGTCCGCCCAGTACCCCACGAGCCGGTCGACCCGCGATCGGCGACAGCGGGCGACGGGTACCGGTCGCGGCGGGCCGACCCAACTCGGCGTAGAGCGCCGCGGCGCCCACCCAGGCGATCGCCCACCACGAGGTGAGCAGCAGGTACCGCGGTCGCCACGCGGGGCGGAACTTGGCGGTGAAGCGGTACAGCGAACGAACCTCGATCCACGGGTCGAGGACGCGCAGCAGGACGGCTGCCGTGCGCGCCGCGAGCCGGGGCGATTCGAAGATCGTTCGTAGCCCCGCGAAGTTCAACGACATCTCGCTGGCACCCCGGTCGCGGGCGTACCGGGCGGTCTCGACGATCAGCCGCTCGACCACGCCGTTGGGGGCGTCGCGCCGCCGGGGCGCCACGTCGAGGGTGTACGTCTCTCCCCCGCCGCAGATCGCGACCCGCGCGAACCCGACGGGACGCCCGGCGGCGTCGCGCGCGACGGCGATCACACAGTCCGGCCGGGGCGTCAGGATCGCGTCGAGGTTCATCGAGAAGCCGCGCTCACGCCGGTCGCCGAGCCAGTCGGCGACTACCGGGCGCAGTTCGGCGGCGAGTTCGTCGTCCAGGGTCGCGATGCCGACCCGGACCCCGGCGCGGCGGCTGCGCGCCACCGCCTGCCGCACGTTGCGCATCCGGCGGGTGGCGAGCGAGAAGGTGTCGAGGTCGAGTATCGCTTCGTCGCCGATCGTCAGACCGCGCAGGCCGTGCCGCTGCCACACCGGTACCCACCCCGGACCGGCTGCCAGCACGGCGGGTCGCCAGCCGTGACGTACGCAGTGCTGGACGAACTCCGCCACCGCCTGCTCGCCGGATTCCGCGCGCCCGACCGGGTCGCCGCCGGCGAGCGCGGTGCCGAACAGCACCCGGTACCCGATGGCTGCCCGCCCGTCGGGGCTGAAGACGTAGCACCGGTCGGCGCGGGTCGCGAACGGCGCGAGGCTGTCCGGGTCCTCGGCGGCGAGGTCGGCGACGACGGCGCGCTGCGCGCGGGTACCGGGCTCCGGAGGCAGTGCCGGGGCGAGCACCCGCGCCACGACGACGATCAACCCGGCGCCGGCGATGAGCATGAGCACGTCGCCGGGTGTGCCGGCGGGTACCGGTGGAGGCGGTGTCACCAACAGCCCGGACAGCACGCTGCGCTCGACGTCCGCGGTGGGTTCGCGGGACGTCGCGACGAGCCACACGCCGGTCACGGCGACTGTGACGAGCACGACCACCCCGACGACGGCGGCGCGGCGGAGTTGCCCGGGGTCGGGGCGTGCCGGAAAGCACGACCGGACGTACCCGCACAAGGCGAGTACGGCGAGCGCTCCGGCGAAACGCATCGGATGGCGCGGGTACGCGTCCAGCAGCGCGATCGTGACCACGGTGACGAGCAGCCAGTACGCCACCACGCGCCGCGCGGCGAGCCCTCGGGCGAGGACGACGAGTGCCGCCCCGCCGAGCAGCGCGTGGACGCGGTCGCCGTGGAATCCGGTGACGAGCGTCGCGAAGTGTGCCGGCGCGGCGACGACACGGGCGGCGAGCCCGGCATGCGCGGTGGGGACGCCCGTGGGTACGGCGGCGGCGACCTCCGCGAGCCCGAGGCTGGCGCAGGACGCTGTCAAAGCGGTGACCGCCGTGCCGCGCATACCGCCACCGTAAGCAGACGTCAACGACAATGCCCAGGTCACGGCTGCGACCTGGGCAAAAGGAAAGCTCCCCCGTTTGGACTCGAACCAAAAACCTACCGGTTAACAGCCGGTTGCTCTGCCAATTGAGCTACGGGGGATCGCTTGAGTCCGCCCCCGTGGGCGGCGCGACGCAGACAAGAGTACAGCACACCGGGGCGTGGTTGCGCGAGAGGGTTAGCGCCCGACCGGGGTGGGCACTGTACCGGCCGGAGATGCATTAAGCCGGACAAACGTCCGGCGAAGTGCAGCGAGAACATCATAATAGGGGCGTAGGGTACGAGCCGGACGCTGTCCGGCCGGTGCCACGTCCGGTACGGAAGGAGCCGCCATGCGCGGAAAACTGATGTTCCTCGGCGGGATCGGCGTCGGGTTCGTGCTCGGCGCGCGAGCCGGCCGTGAGCGGTACGAGGAACTCGTGCGCGCCGCCCAGAAGGTCAAGGAGAACCCGACGATCCAGGAGGCCGCCGGTGTCGTGCAGGCGCAGGCGACCAAGCTGTACAGCGAAAGCAAGGACAAGCTGAGCAGCAGCAAGCTGGGCCAGACCAAGGTCGGTCAGGTGCTCAACACCCTGCCGGAGCCGAAGAAGGACCGGGAACTGGCGAGCGTGTCCACGCCCTCGGGGACCTCGTCGACGACGCCGTCCACGGCGGCGACCGGTACCACCGCGCGCGGCGGGATGTCCAGCGGATCGGGCACCGGCGGTACGTCCGCGACCACCATGGGCATGTCCCGCGACAAGGGAACCAGCTGAGGCGGGCCTGCCGCGCACGTGGCGTCCATACCCCAGGTGGTGGCTCCGGCCGTCGGCCGGAGGCACCACCGTATGCGCGTGGCGACCACCACGGTCAGGGCGGCAGACGGACCCGCAGCCGCGCCGGGGACCGCAGCCGACCCGAAGCCGCCCCGGCGGGTCGACGGTCGCTGACGGTCATTTCAGCAGCAGGCGACCCATCCGTCGGGCGGCGACAGCGAGACCGACCACGATCATTGCCGCGAGGTAGCCGGCATGCCCGAGCAGCCCCAGGCTCACCGAGCCCGTGGTCAGACCCCGGATCAGCTCCACGCCGTGGTACAGCGGAGTGATCTCGACCAGTATCCGCATCACCGGCGGGTACGAGGTGACCGGAGCGAACGTCCCGGAGAACAGGAACAGCGCGAACTGCACGACCGCCATCAGGTCGAAGTCCTGCCAACTGCGCATGTACGTCGACAGCGCCATGCCGAGCCCGCCGAACGCGAACCCCACCAGCAGCGCCGCCGGGAACGCGGCGAGTGCCCACAGCGCCGTGGTCAGATGCATCATCACCATGATCACCAGGAACGCGGCGGAGTACATCGCGCCTCGGGCCATCGCCCACATCAGTTCCCCGACCGCGAGTTCCATCGGCCGTACCGGGGTCGCCAACACCCCGTCGTACAGCTTCATGTATTTCATCTTCCCGAAGAAGTTGAAGGTCGACTCCGACAGCGCACCGCTCATCGCCGAGGCGGCGAGCATCGACGGCGCGACGAACGCGGCGTAGGAGACGTGTCGACCGTCCGGCAGGGTGAACCCGTTGATCAGCGAGCCGACGCCGACCCCGATGGACAGCAGGTACAGCAGCGGCTCGAAGAAGCCGGACAGGAACACCAGCCAGTACGCCGAACGCAGCGCGGCGATGTTGCGCCGGGTGACCGCCCCCGCCCGGCGGGCAGAGGCGTCCAACCGGCCGTACACGCCGGGTGCGAGTGACGCGACAACCATCCGATCCCCCTAGACGACGAGCCGACGACGGTAGGCGAGCCACGCCATCCAGAACCCGGTCACCGCCCACAACGCCAGGTAGGCGAGGTGACCGACGATCGGCCAGACGTGCCCGACGCCGAAGGTGAGCGCCCGGCACACCTCGACGCCGTGCCACAGCGGGGAGATGTACGCCAGCCAGCGCAACCCCAGCGGCAGCATCGCGATCGGGAAGAACACGCCCGCGAACAGCGACATCGGGATCACCACGAACCGGAACAGCAGCGGGAAGTATCCGTCGCGCTCCACCGCCGCGGCGAACGCGAACACCGGGATCGACACCGCCGCGCCGAGCAGCCCCGCGACCAGCGGAATCAGCAGCGCCCACCAGGAGTGCACGGCGCCGAACACCGTGGTGATCGCCAGGAACACGATCGTGGAGGTCACCACCCGGAACAACACGAACAACTGGTCACCGAGCAGGATGTCGACGATGCGCAGCGGGGCGGCGACCATCGCGTGGTACGTCTTGATCCACAGGAACCTGCTCAGCACCGGCCAACTCGACTCGCCGAACGCGACCTGCATCGCCGTCGAGGCGAGCATGCCTGGTACCACGAAGTCCAGGTAGCTCACGTGACCCAGCCGTCCGCCGGCGTCGACGTAGCGCCCGACGCCGAACCCGAAACCCAGCAGGAACAGCACCGGAAGCACGAAGGAGGACAGCGCCGAGCCGCGCCAGGTGCGGCGGTAGCCGACCAGGTCGAACTCGAACACGGAAAGCGCGGGGGCGGCCATCAGTCCACCAACGTCCTTCCGGTCAGGTGCAGGAACACGTCCTCCAGAGTGCTGCGCCGGACCAGCACGCTCATCGGGGACAGCGCGCGCTGGTGCACCGCCTCGGCGGCGGCGTCGCCGTCCGGCACGTACAGCAGGATGCGGTCCGGCAGGACCTCGACACGCTCGCCCAGTTCGGCGAGCTTGCCGGCGTACGGCTCCTGCGACTCCCCCGCGAATCGCAGTTCGACCACCTCACGCGTCGAGTACCGCTCGATGAGGCCGCGCGGCGACCCCTCGGCGACGATCCTGCCGCCGTCCATCACCACGAGCCGGTCGCACAACTGCTCCGCCTCGTCCATGTAGTGCGTGGTGAGCACGAGCGTGACACCCTGCCGCTTCAGCCGGAACAGCCGCTCCCAGACCAGGTGCCGGGCCTGCGGATCGAGCCCCGTGGTCGGCTCGTCGAGCAGCACGATGTCGGGTTCGTTGACCAGGGCGCGGGCGATGGTCAACCGGCGCTTCATGCCGCCGGACAGGGGCTCGACCTTGCTGTCGGCGCGCTCGCTGAGCTGGACGAACTCGAGCAGTTCAGCGGCGCGGGCGCGAGCCGTGCGGCGGGGAATGCCGAAATAGCGCGCGTACGTGGTGAGATTCTGGGTGACGGTCAACTCCGGGTCGAGCGAGTCCTGCTGCGGACACACGCCGAGCCGGGCGCGGATCGCGACGCCGTCGCGCACCGGATCCATGCCGAGGATGCGCAGTGTGCCGGCGGTCGGCTTGGAGACACAGCCGATCATCCGCATCGTGGAACTCTTGCCGGCTCCGTTCGGGCCGAGAAACCCGAACGCCTCACCCGGCGCGACGTCGACGTCGATGCCGTCGACCGCGGTGAAGTCGCCGAAGCGTTTAACCAGGCCGCGAGCATGAATTAGGGATTGGTCGGACACTCGCCGACCCTAACCCGGTGGTACGACAGCCGGTCTACCGGTTATTCGCGCCGGTCCCCGCCATCGCCTGCGCGACCAACTCGCCGGTGATCGTCTGTACCGCCGGGTCCTCGACGGACGCTCCCTCGTCGTACCGCACGTGCCAGCTCAGTCCGTCGGCTCCCGGTACCCGCCGACCGACCACCCGCACCCCTCCCCCGCCGGGCAGCGGGTGGTGGCTGCTGTACGCCACCGACCGGGTGACCCGGGTGCGCACCTGCTCCGGTACGTCGTCCGGATCGACCAGGGTGACCACGACGGCGGGTCCGTCGGCGACGACGCTGTACCCGCCGGACTGCCCGACCACCTCGCCGGGCACCACCGTCAGCTGCCGCCCCGACCACGTCGCCTTGTGGATCTCGTGCCAGCCGAGCCGGTCGTGGCGCGGCAGCCACAGACCCCGGTTGCTGACGACCACGACCGAGTCGTCCACGGTCGGCGCCCAAGCCACCACCCGCTCGTCGGCGTCGAGCGCGGGACGCTGGTCTGCCGGCAGCCTGCGGCGGCGGAACAACCTCATCACAACCCCCCGACGGCCTGTTCACGCAGTGCCCGGGCGTGCTGCTCCAGCGAGAACAGTTCCCCGGCGAGCTGCAGGTACTCGTCCCGGCTGGTGACCGGGTTGAGTCGCTGCACCTTGGACTTCAGTTCCCTGATCCGCCGCGTCACGCTCGGCAGCTGCAGCCGGGCGAGAGTGACCCCGAGGTAGCGCGGGTCGGGTTCGCCCGCGACGTGCGGCGGCTCCACCGCCAGTTCCACGACCAGCGCCTGTCCGGCCAGGTCGGGGCAGGCGTCCCGGACCCGCTGCACCCAGTCGGCGCCGGAGGTCGCGCCGGACGCGCCGCCGGCGTCCGCGATCGCCTGGCGCACCGCCGCGTGTACCGGGTGCCCGTACGCGCTCGCGTCGATGGCGTCGAACGCCGGACCGGCGAGTACCGGCGACTGGATGGCGAGCTTCAACGCCTCCCGCTCGACGACCAGTTGCGGACTGTCCGCCGGTACCCGCTCGGGTGCGCGCTGCGGCTGGGCGGGCGCCGGCGCCCCGCCCGCCTTCGCGGTCGCCGACGCCACGGCGCGCTGCACCGGTTCGATCTCCATGCCCAGATCGCCGGCGAGTTTGCGGGTGTACTCGGGGCGCAACGCCCGGTCCTTGATCTTGGCGACCAGGGGTGCGCTGGCGCGCAGCGCCGCCACCCGCCCCTCGGCGGTGTCCAGGTCGAAGCGCGACAGTACCGAGCGCAGGGCGAAGGCGATCAGCGGCTCCCGCCGCGCCACCAGGTCGCGAACCGCCGCATCGCCCTTGGCCAGCCGCAACTCGCACGGGTCCATGTTGTCGGGGCTGACCGCGATGTACGTCTGGGCGACGAACCGCTGGTCGTCCTCGAACGCGCGCAGCGCCGCCTTCTGCCCCGCCGCGTCCCCGTCGAAAGTGAAGATGATCTCCCCGGCGAACGCGTCGGTATCCATCAGCAGCCGGCGCAGCACCCCGATGTGGTCGCCGCCGAACGCGGTGCCGCAGGTCGCCACGGCGGTCGGTACCCCGGCGAGATGGCACGCCATCACATCGGTGTACCCCTCCACGATGACCGCCCTGCCCTGCCGGGCGATCTCCCGTTTCGCCTGGTCGATGCCGTACAGCACGTGCGACTTCTTGTAGATCGGGGTCTCCGGGGTGTTCAGGTACTTCGGGCCGTCGTCGTCCTCGAACAGCTTGCGGGCGCCGAAGCCGATCACGTCGCCGGTCAGGTCGCGGATCGGCCACACCAGGCGTCGGCGGAACCGGTCGATCAGGCTGCCCGAGCGCGCCGGACGCGCCAGCCCGGCGGTGACCAACTCCTCCGCGGTGAAGCCCCGCTGCCGCAGATGCCGGGTGAGCTGGTCCCAGGCGTCCGGCGCGAAGCCGCATCCGTACCGCTCGGCGGTCGCCCGGTCGAACCCGCGCTCGGCGAGAAACTGCCGGGCCGGGCGCGCCGCCGGGGTGCCGAGCTGCGCCGCGTAGAACGCCGCCGCCTCCGCGTGCGCCGCGACCAGCCGCTGCTTCTGACCCTGCTGCTGGCGTACCGGCGCCGGACCGGACTCCACGTACCGCAACTGGATGCCGGCGCGGGCGGCGAGCCGCTCCACCGCCTCGACGAACGTGAGGTGTTCGGCCTCCATCACGAACCGGATGGTGTCCCCGCCCGCGCCGCAGCCGTGACAGAAGTACACGTTGCGCGCGGCGGAGACGGTGAACGACGGCGTCTTCTCGTCGTGGAACGGGCACAGCCCCTTCAGGTTCCCGCCGCCGGCGGGCTTGAGCGTGACGCGCTCGGAAATCACGTCGACGATCGGCGCGCGCTCGCGCACCAACGCGATGTCCTCGTCGCGGATCCGGCCGGCCATCCCATTCCCTTCTCGCCAGGTACATCCTGCCCTGTCCGGCAACCCGGTCCGAGCCAGCCCGGCGTCGCGGCGCTAGTGTCGCTGTCGGTCGCGCCACACGACCAGGTCGGATGCGGGAAGAGGGGCGATGGCACCGAGACTGCGCGACGAACGACTCGCCTGGCTCGCGGTACGCGACGAACTCAACCGGCGTGCCCGACGCGGCCCGAAAGCGGCGATCATGCGGCTGCTCGGCGCGATGCCGCTCGGCGGCACGGTGCGCGACGTCGACGAGGACCGGCGCACCGGCGTCATGATGCGGTACTCGCTGGCGGTCCAGGACGTCGCCCAACTGCTGCGTCCCGAGGAGCGCGAGGTGCTGCGCGAATCCGGTCAGGTGCCGCCGTGGTTCCTGGAGGCGGTGACCCGGCGGTACCGGGAACTGCGCCGGTTCCGCTGACCGTCGCCGCCGCCGCTGCGCGGTGCGCTCCGCCGGTCAGCGCATCAGATCCAGCAGTTTGGTGACCGTGTTCCAGTTCCGCGCGGTGGCCGCGACGCCCCCACCGAGGCGCTTTTCGAAGAAGGCGTGCGTCAGCTTCGCGTCCCGCATCCCGTTCGGGTACCAGAGATAGATCTCCTCTTCCCCGACGTGGAACCGCTCGGGCGCATGCCCGGCGGGATCGATGTCCGCCAGTCGTGCCGGGTCCGGCGGCTGCGACAGGAAGGTGACGACCAGCCGGGCGGGATCGGTGGCGACCGAGGCGAACGGGTTCGCGCCGACCACCCGGACGAGATCGTCACGCAGGCGTACCACGCAGCGGATGGCCATGCCCAACTCGTCGGCGATCGCCTGCTCGATCCGGGCGGCGAGCGCGTCACGATCGTCTTCGGTGCTGCTGAACAGGGCGTTGCCGCTGCGCAGGTACGTCGAGACGTCGGCGAAGCCGAGACCCGCGAGCAGGGCGCGCAGGTCGGACATGGCGATCTGGTTGCCCTTGCCGACGTTGATTCCGCGCAGCAGCGCGACATGGCTCGGCACGTCGCCTCCTCTCGTCGCGTCGTGCCCGGTTGCGTGGATCGGCTCTGCAGGGCATCGTACAGGTGTTCGGTCCATGCGACGAAGGGTTGCCGGTGATGGGCGCGCGGCAGGATCCGGTGCTGCTGTTCGAGTCGTCACAGTCCTGGGAGGACTGGCTGGAACGCGAGCACGCCACGTCGACCGGCGTGTGGCTGAAGATCGCGAAGAAGGGCGCCGCGAGCCCGACCGTCACGTACGCCGAGGCGCTGGACGCCGCCCTGTGCTTCGGGTGGATCGACGGTCAGAAGAACGGTTCCGACGACGGGTACTGGCTGCAACGGTTCACCCCGCGCACGCCGCGCAGCAAGTGGTCGAAGGTCAACTGCGACCGGGTCGAGACGCTGGTGAACGCCGGTCGGATGCGTCCGGCGGGGCTGCGCGAGGTCGAACGGGCGAAGCAGGACGGGCGGTGGGATGCCGCGTACGACCCGCAGAGCACGGCGACGGTACCGGACGACCTGCGACACGCGCTCGACCGCGATCCGGAGGCGCGGGCGTTCTTCGACACGCTGGACAGCCGCAACCGGTACGCCGTCCTGTACCGCATCCAGGACGCGAAACGCCCCGAGACGCGGCAACGGCGGATCGAGACGTTCGTCGAGATGCTCCACGAGCACCGGACGATCTACCCGATCCGCCGAAGGTCCAACTGACTCGAACCGCGTCAGGGCGGCGCAGCCGCCGGACCCGTGCCGGTCACCGCCACGGTGGGCTTACCGGCGCCACAGCCGGCGGCGCGGCTTCCGGCCCCCGATCTGCTGCACCAGGTCAGCGGAGCGGCGCAGCAGTCGCGTGGTCCGCGACGAGCCGCGTCGCGTCTCGATGGCGCGGCTGAGCCGGCGCGCGCCCGCAGCGGTAAGGGGTACCGCCACGGCGGCGAGAGCCCACCGCCCGACGAACTTCCAGAGCATCGCTTCTCCCTCCGTCGCGCGGGTGTGGTACCCGGAATCGACGGCGGCTAGTCCTGACGAGGACGGTCTATGCGAGCGCTGTTCCCGCCCGCCGGTGCGGCGAGGTGTCGTTTCGCCGACACGTGCGCTGGGGGCTCTCAGTTGAGCAGGTCGGTCAGCGGTACCTCGGGGTCGGCGAGTTTGGCGAGGTCGACGGTCCGCCCGGCGTACCCCGCGCGGACCAGCGCCTGGATCGGCTCGACCACGTCCCACACGTTGGCGTTCATGCCCGCCAGGACCCGCCCGTCCTGGACCCAGAACGCGATGAACTCCGGCGCCTTGCCGTCGCGGACGGTCGGGTCGCCCCGGAACACCACGCGGTCGTACCCGCCCGGCCCGATCCAGCCGGAATACTCCATGCCGAGGTCGTACTGGTCGGAGTAGAAGTACGGGACCCGGTCGTACACCAGCGGCTGACCGAGCATCGCCCGCGCCGCCGCCTTGCCGCCGTTGAGCGCGTTCGCCCAGTGCTCGACCCGCACCCGTGAGCCGAGCAGCGGATTGTCGGCGTTGGCGACGTCGCCGGCGGCGAAGATGTCGGGGTCGGAGGTACGCAACCCGGCGTCGACCAGGATGCCGTTGTCCACCGCGAGACCGGCCGCCTCGGCAAGTTCTGTCGCCGGCTGCACGCCGACACCGACCACGGCGACGTCCGCTCCGATCTCCGTGCCGTCGTCGAGCACGACGGAGGTCAGCCGGTCCCGGTCGTCGCCGCTGAATTCGCGCACGGCGGACCGGAACAGGAACCGGACGCCGTGCGCCTCGTGCAGGTCGCGGTAGATCGTGGCGACCTCGTCGCCGAGCACCCGGCGCAGCGGCAGCCGGTCCACCTCGATCACCGTCACCGAACAGCCGTGTTCGCGTGCCGCGGCGGCGGTCTCCAGCCCGATCCACCCGGCGCCCACGACGACGATCTGCGCGCCCGCACGCAGATGACCGAGCAGGGCGTCGGCTTCGGTCAGGGTGCGCAGGTAACGCACGTCGGCGAGATCCGCGCCGGGGACCCGCAGCTCGCGCACCCGCGCACCGGTGGACAGCAGGAGCTTGTCGTACCGCACCGGCTCGACCCCGTCGAGCAGAACGGTGTGCGCCGCCGGGTCGAGCATCGTCGCCCGACGCCCCAGCACCAGGTCCACGCCGTGCGCCGGGTACCAGTCCGGTTTGTGCACGAACGCCTTGTCCCGTGGGTCCTTGCCCAGCAGGTAGCCCTTGGACAGCGGCGGTCGCTCGTACGGCGGCTCGGTCTCCTCCCCGATCAGCACGATCCGCCCCTCGAACCCCTCGGCACGCAGCTCCTGAGCCGCCTTCGCGCCGGTCAGCGAGGCACCGACGATCACGAACACCCGACTGTCGTCAGCCATCGCCGGTCTCCTTCCGACACCGTCCGTCGAGGCGAACCTATCGCCTCGGACCGACGCGCGGGGGTCTGTCCACAGCCCCGCGCGACGTACGTCGCCGTCCGCGCCGCCCCCGAGCCCACCGTCCGGCTCAGTCCGCCGAGCGCACCCCCGTCAGGCGCTCGTGCCAGCGCAGCGCCGCCGGATCGGTGAGGCTGGCGACCTGGTCGATCACCACCCGCAGCCGAGCCGGATCGTCCGGGGCGGCGACCCACTGCGGCGCGAACACGGGGTCCAACTCGTCGGGCGCCCGGTCGGCGAGCGCCCCGACCAGCTCGATCAGGATCTGGCGCTGGCGCGCGTACCACGAAGCCGCGCCGGGGCGTCGCATCACGTACCGCAGCGCGAGCCCCTTCAGCAACGCGCACTCCGCCCGGGTGCGGCGTGGTACGACCAGGTCGGCGGCGTACCGCCGAAGCGGCCCCGGACCGAAACGGCTCCGGGTCGCGATCACCGCGGCGGCGACGAACCGGCCGGTCAGCACGCTCGTGGCGCGCTTCAACGCGACCTGGGCGCCGAGGCTGCCGTCGTACCCGGCGAGCGGGGCGAGCACCGGGTCGTCGAGCAGTTCGACCAGGACCGCCGCGAGATCCGTCGGCGACTCCGCGGAGTATGCCTCGGCGACGTCCGCGCACAGCGCCGCGCGTTCGTCCGGGTCGTCGCGCAGGGGTCGCAGCGCGATGTACCCGCCGTGGATGCCGTCCTCGACGTCGTGCACCGAATACGCCACGTCGTCGGCCCAGTCCATGACCTGCGCCTCCAGGCAGCGCCGGTCGGGCTGCGGCGCGTCGCGCCGCAGCCATTCGAAGACCGCGCGGTCGTCGGGGTACACCCCGAACTTGCGCTGCCCGTCCCGCCGCGCCCACGGGTACTTGCAGGTGGCGTCGAGCGACGCGCGGGTCAGGTTGAGCCCTGCCGACCGACCGTCGACGGTGAGCACCTTCGCCTCGAGCCTGGTCAGTACCCGAAGCGTCTGGGCGTTGCCTTCGAAGCCGCCGCACGCCTCGGCGACCTCGTGCAGGGCGTCCTCGCCGTTGTGACCGAACGGCGGGTGACCGAGGTCGTGGGCGAGCCCGGCGGTGTCCACGACGTCCGGATCGCAGCCGAGCCGGGCACCCATCTCCCGGGCGATCTGGGCGACCTCCAGGGAATGCGTGAGCCGGGTGCGCAGGAAGTCGTCCGCCGCGGCGTATCCCCCGTGACCACTGCCGACCGTGTAGACCTGGGTCTTGGTCGCCAGCCGCCGGAACGCCGCGCAGTGCAGCACGCGTGCCCGGTCCCGCTGGTAGGGCCCGCGCGCGGCGTCGACGCCCCGGCTCACCGCGTCCTTGGGCGGCTCGTCGACGTAGCGCTGCTCGTCGGACCGGCGCTGCCCGTCGGCGTCCCACCGCTCCTGGGTGGGGCGCTGCTCGCCGGCGCTCGTCTCGGTCATCGACGTCGAGCCTAGTCAGCGGCGCGCCCCGTGCGAGCCGACCGGCCCGAGCTGTGGACAGCGTTCCTCGTCGTACACAGACGATCGGTCGCTATGGACACCAGCGAATGGTCATGCCAAGGTCACACTGACCACTCGGCAATCTCCTTCGTTCGGGGGAGGGACGGTGCAAGGAAGCATCGCGAGGTACAGACGACCGGCGGTGGCGCTGCTCGGGCTGACGGTGCTGGCGACGATGTCCGGTTGTCTGGGCAAGAGCGCCAACAACGACGCCGCGCACAACGCCGACGCCAAGGAATTCACCCTCACCATCGCCGCCAACGCGATCTCGGGCGGCAAGAACGCGACGAGCGCGGACTGGATCACCAACTACGTGATTCCCAAGTTCGTCGAGGCGCAGAAGGCCAAGGGCAGGACGGCGCACGTCGTCTTCCAGCCGTCCGGCGCCGCGGACGAGGACTACAAGAGCAAGATCTCGCTCGACCTGAAGACCGGCAGCGGCGCCGACATCTACTCGATCGACGGGATCTGGGTCGGCGAGTTCGCCGACGCCGGATACATCAAGCCGCTGGACGACCTGGTCGGCAAGGACGCGGTGGACGCGTGGGAGGGCTGGGCCCAGATCCCGCCCGCGGTCCAGAACAACATGTCGTACAACGGCAAGCGGTACGGCATCCCGTCCGGCACGGACGGCCGGGTCATCTACTTCAACAAGAAGCTGTTCGCCCAGGCTGGTCTGCCCACCGACTGGCAGCCGCAAAGCTGGGACGACATCATCGCGGCGGGGCAGACGCTGAAGGACAAGCTGCCCGGTGTCACCCCGATCCAGCTCAACGCCGGCACGGCGATGGGCGAGGCGACCACCATGCAGGGGTTCCTGCCGCTGCTCGTCGGCGCCGGCCAGGAGATCTGGTCGAACGGCAAATGGCAGGGCAACACGGCGGCGGTTCGCGACGCGCTCGGTCTGTACCAGAAGATCTACTCGGGCGGCCTCGGCGACCCGGTGCTCCAGCAGGACGCCAAGGGCAGGGACAAGTCGTTCCAGGAGTTCGCCCAGGGCAAGATCGGGATCCTGTTCGAGGGCGACTACTTCTGGCGCAGCGTGATCGAGCCGACCAAGGGCATCGCCAAGATGCCCGATCGCGACCAGACCGTGGGATACGCGCTGATCCCCGCGCAGAAGCAGGGCGCGGGCATCCGTAACCAGAACTTCGTGTCGATGTCCGGCGGCTCGGGCAACGTCCTCAACCCCGCGACGAAATACCCGAAGCAGGCGTGGGAACTGCTGGAGTTCATGAATTCCAAGGACGCCACCGTCGCGCTGCTCGGCGGGGCTGCCCGGATCACCCAGCGGCAGGACGTCAACGCCCAGGTGCTCGCCGGGGACCCGATGCTCAGCTTCGTGTCGACGAAGGTGCTGCCGCTGACCGCGTACCGACCCGGCTTCGCCGTGTACCCGCGGGTGTCGCAGGCTCTGCAGCAAGCCACGCTCGACGTGGTGACCGGCAAGAGTCCGGCGGACGCGGCAGCCGCGTACCAGCGCAGTCTGGAGACGATCCTCGGCGGGGCGGACAAGATTGCCTCCGGCTGACGTCGTCGCCGAGCCTGTCGGGTCCGCGCCCGCCGCCGTGCCGGCGCGGACCCGACAGGGTGGTACCGACAGCGACGTGGTCGGGCTGGGCAGGTGGCGGGCGCTGGGGTTCGTCGCCCCGGCGCTGGCGCTCATCGGCGTCTTCCTGGTCTTCCCGGCGGTGTGGACGCTGTACATCGGGGCGACCAACTTCCGGCTGACCGGCACCGAGGCACGCTCACCCGACATCGTCGGACTCGACAACTACCGCCGCGCGCTCACCGACCCGTCGTTCTACCACTCGCTGTGGCTGACGCTGGTGTTCGTGCTCGGCTCGGCGGTGGTCGGTCAGAACGTGCTGGGTTTCGCGCTCGCCTTCGCGCTGCGTGCGGTACGACGCGTCGCCCGGCGCGCCATCGAGGCGCTGGTCCTGCTCGCCTGGATCCTGCCCAGTTCGGTGGTGGCGTTCCTGTGGACCGCGCTGCTCGACCGCGACGAGGGCACGGTGAACGTCGCGCTGGGCCACACCCCGGGAGTCGCCTGGCTGGTCCAGCACCCGATGACCTGCCTGGTGCTGTTCAACGTGTGGCGCGGCACGGCGTTCTCGATGATGCTCTACGGCGCGGCGCTGTCCGCGGTACCGCCGTCGCACCTGGAGACCGCGCGGCTGGCCGGCTCGTCCACCGCGCAGACGCTGCGGGACGTGGTGCTCCCCCACATTCGCCGGTACGCGCTGACCAACACCCTGCTCATCACCTTGTGGACGTTCAACGACTTCACGCCGTTCCTGCTCACGGCGGGCGGACCGGGTCACGACTCGGAGGTCCTGGCGGTGTACATCTACAACACCGCGCTCGTCGGCGGCGACATGGGCTACTCGGGCGCGATCTCGCTGCTGGTACTGGTGATCAACCTGCTGCTCGCACTGGTGTACCTGCGGGCGGCGCGTACCGGGCGGAGGCGGGCGGCATGAGCGTGGCGCGCGCCGTGGTCCGCCGGATCGCCACGTACGTGGTGCTCGGGGTGTGCACCGGGTTCTTCGCGGTACCGCTGCTGTGGCTGCTGTCCGCCCCGTTCGACTCGACTCCGCGGTACGCGGTGCGTGTGCCGTCGCACCTCACGCTGGGCAACTTCGCCGAGATCGCGCGCAACCCGTACGCGCTGTCCTCGCTGGTCAACTCGGTGATCCTGACGCTCGGCACGATGGCGGTGGTGGTCGCCGCCGCCGCGCTCGCCGCGTACGCGCTGTCCCGGGTCCGCATCCCGGGACGGGACGCTCTGCTGTACCTGCTGCTGCTGTTGTCCAGCGTCATCACCGGTACCGCCGCGATGGTGCCCATCTTCCTGCTGATCTTCCAACTCGGACTGATCGACTCGCGCGCAGGGGTCGTCCTGGTCCTGTCCGGCGGGCTGCTGCCGTCCGCGATCTTCCTGCTGAAGGACTTCGTCGACACGATTCCCCGGTCGTACGAGGAGTCGGCGCGGGTCTTCGGCGCCTCGCCGCTGCAGATCCTGCGCCAGGTCGTGGTACCGGTGGCACGACCCGGACTCGCCACCATCGCGGTCTGGACGATGGTCCAGGTCTGGGGCAGCTTCCTCACCCCGTTCATCCTGCTGCGCGACCCCGGCAAGCAGCCCGCCGCCGTGCTTGTGCGCACCTTCTACACCGAGGGCGGCTCGCCCAACCTCGCGTTGATCTCCACGTTCTCGTTGCTGTACTCGATACCGGTGGTGCTCATGTACCTGTTCGCGTGGAGCCGCTACGGCTTCCGGTTCCACGGAGGGATCAAGAGTTGAGCGGCATCGAACTGCGGGCGCTGAGCAAGGAGTACCCGGGCGGGGTGCGGGCGCTGGACGCGCTCGACCTGTCGATCGCCGACGGCGAGTTCTTCGCGCTGCTCGGACCGAGCGGCTGCGGCAAGACGACGCTGCTGCGCACCATCGCCGGGCTGGAGTCCGCCAGCGCCGGGTCGGTACACATCGGCGAGCGTGACGTCACGACGCTGCCACCCGGCGCCCGCGACGTGGCGATGGTGTTCCAGGACTACGCGCTGTTCCCGCACATGACGGTGCGGGACAACATCGCGTACCCGCTGAAGATCCGTCGCCAACCGCGCGCGCACCGGTTCGCCCGAGCCGACGAGATCGCCGGGCAGCTCGGGCTCGACGGGTTGCTGGCTCGACGCCCCGCCGCGCTGTCCGGCGGTCAACAGCAACGTGTCGCGCTCGCACGGGCGGTGGCGTGCCGCCCGTCCGTGTTCCTGTTCGACGAACCGCTGTCCAACCTGGACGCGCGGCTACGACTCGAGGCACGCACCTTCCTCAAGCGGTTGCAGCGCGAACTCGCGGTGACCACGGTCTTCGTAACCCACGACCAGGCTGAGGCGCTGGCGCTCGCCGACCGGATCGCGGTGATGGAAGCCGGTCGGGTCCGGCAACTCGGCACCCCCCGCGAGGTCTTCAGCCGACCCGCGAACACGTTCGTCGCCAACTTCATCGGCTCGACGCCGATGAATCTGCTCGACGGCGAGGTCGTCGGCGGGCGGGTCGCGGTGCCCGGCGGCACGCTCGCCCTGCCGGGCACCGCCGGAGCATTGAGCGACGGCGCGAAGGCAACCCCCGGAGCATTGAGCGACGGCGCGAAGGCACCCCCTGGAGCGCTGGGCGACGGCGCGAAGGCACCCCCTGGAGCGCTGGGCGACGGCGCGAAGGTGACCGTCGGGATACGCCCCGAGTACGTGACGCTCACCGCCGACCCGGCTGGCGGCGACCTGTCCGGCACGGTCGTCATCATGGAGCACATGGGCACCGCCACGCTGGTCAGCGTCGACGTCGACGGTGTGCTGATCGGGGCGACGGTACCCGAGGGCGACGAGCCGGAGCCCGGCGCGCTGGTGGGGCTGCGACCGGTACCGAGCCGGGTGCTGATCTACGACCGCGAGACCGGCGAGCTGATCTCATGACGGTGACCCATCGCGGGGTGTGGCGACCGGAGGACCGGGCCGCGTCGCGGTACGTGTACCTGCCGGTCGAGGTCGGCGCCGGGCAGCGGTCGTTGACCGTGCGGCTGGAGTACGACCGGTCGACCGACGGCGTGCTCGACCTGGGCTGCCTGGGTCCGGACGGCGCTTTCCGCGGTTGGTCGGGCGGGGCGCGCGCGGAGTTCACGATCAGCGAGGCGTGGGCGACTCCGGGGTACCTGCCCGGAACGGTTCAGCCGGGCACGTGGCAGGTGATCCTCGGGCTGCACCGGGTGCCGACCGACGGGGTCGCGTGGCAGGTCGTCGCGTCGACGGGTCGCGAGCCGACCAGCCGCGCCCAGCCGGTACCGCCGATGGACTGGCCGGACCGTGCGGGGCGGGCGCTGCCCGCCCCGCACGGGTACCGCTGGCTCGCCGGCGACCTGCACGCCCATACCGTGCACTCGGACGGCACGCTGACGGTGCCCGAGTTGGCCCGGCTGGCAGCCGACAGCGGGCTGGACTTCCTCGCCGTCACCGATCACAACACCGTCAGCCACCATCGCGAGCTGAGTGACGTGTCCGGGATCCTGCTGGTACCCGGACAGGAGGTGACCACCGACCGGGGTCACGCGAACGCGTTCGGCGCGATCGGATGGGTCGACTTCCGCCAGCCCGCCGACGCCTGGCTGTCCGCGGTGAACGCCGACGGCGGGTTGATGTCGGTGAACCATCCGCTCGGCGGCGACTGTGCCTGGCGGCAGCCGCTGACCGCGCGACCCCCGCTCGCCGAGGTCTGGCATTCCGGCTGGTGGGACCGGACCTGGGGTGCGCCGCTGGCGTGGCTGCTGGCGTGGGACGCGTGGGAGGGTCGCCCGACGGTACCGGTCGGCGGCTCCGACTTCCACGACCCGGCGCAGGGGCGGCTGCCGGGCGAACCCACGACCTGGACGTTGTGCCCGGTGACCGATCCGCGTGAGGCGAGCGTCGAACAGGTACTCGACGCGCTCGCCGCCGGGCGCGTCGCGGTGACCGCCTCGCCCACCGGACCGGGACTGCTGCGACTCGACGAGGAACTGATCGCGGTCGACGCCGAAGGTCTGCTGCTGGCCGACGTCTCCGGGCAGCGGCGGCTGGTACGGTCGCCGCTCGCCCGGTTCCCCGCCGGTGTCGGACCGTACTGGCTGGAAGACGACCGTACCCAGGTGATGGCGCTCGCCCCGTGAGCCTGCGTCGCCGGGCGGCACCCGCCCGCGACGATGTCCGGGTCACGACCGCCGCGCCTGGTCCGGTGACCGGCGGGTCGCGACGCGCGCACCCCGTGGTCGGTCAGCTGCCCTGGTCCGCGATCGCCCGGTCCGCCGCCGGATCGTCGCCGTCGTGCTCGTCACGCTCCCGCAGTCGCCCGGTCGCGAGGACCTTGACGGCGGCGGCGAACGGAATCGCCATCAACGCGCCGACCAGTCCGAGCACGCTGCCGCCGAGCAGCGCCGCGAGCAGCACCGCCAGGGCGGGCATGTCCACGGTGCCGCGCAGCACGCGCGGCGCGATGACATAGTTCTCCGCCTGCTGATAGCCGATGAAGAAAGCGGCCAGGATCAGCGTCGGGATCAGGTCGGTGGTCGCGAACGCGACGATCACGCACGTCACAGCCCCGAGCGTCGCGCCGATCATCGGAATCAGGTCGGTGATGGCGACCAGGAAGGCGAGCGGACCGGCGAACGGTATCCGCAGGGCGATCATCGCGATGAACGCGGCGGTACCGGCGATGACCGAGATGATGATGTTGCCGATCATGTACGCGCCGACCTTGTCGATCACCACGTTCACCGCTTCACCGACCCGTGGCCGGTTGCGTTTCGGGAACAGCCGTACCAGGCCGCGACGCAGCCGCGGCAGGTCCGCCATCACGTACACGGTCAGCACGATCACCAGCAGGAACGACACCAGCGCCCCGAAGAACCGCTGGCTGAAGCCGAGCGCCTCCTTGCTGAGCTGGGTCGGTGCGGTACGCGCGAAGCGGTCGATCCGCGACTGGAGGTTGAACCGGTCCTCCAGCGCCGCCAGGCTGGGCGAACGTTGCCGCAGATGCTCCAGGTACCCAGGGAAGTCGGAGGCGAGACTGGTGCCCTGCTTGACCATCGGCGGGATGATCAGCGCGAGGAAACCGGCGACCACCGCGAACGCCACGATGAAGATGATCGCGACCGCCTGGCTGCGCTTCACGCCGCGCCCGATCATCCAGCGCACGGCGGGGTCGAGACTCACCGCGATGAACACCGCGATGGCGATCTGTACCAGGACGTTCGCGACCAGCCGCACCGACAGGTAGCCGAGCCACACGGTGAGCAGCCCGAGCCCGGCGGCGACACCGTACCGGTACACCGTGCGCAGGCTCACCGGCTCGGCGGACCCGCCCCCGTCGCGCGCGTCGTCCGAGGGCACCTCGCCGGGGCGCGCCTCGTCCGGGCGCGCCCCGCCGCCGCGCGGCTCGTGCGCCCCGCTGGGGGGCGGCTCGCCGACCAGCCGGGGCGGGGCGGCGTCCGACGCGGGCTCGTCGACGCCGCGCCCAGGCGTGCCGGTGGGGTCCGCCGCCTGCGCGTGGGGCTTCGATCGTCGCCTGTCCACGCCGCCATCATCGGGCAGTACGTCCGAGTTCGCGCGGCACGCGCGGGGAATCGACAACCCGGTTCCGCCTCACCGGGCGGTACCACAGCGGCGTGACGCGCAGCCGAACGCGGTACCGGGGCAAACGCCGGACGCGAGCGCGCCGTCTGCTCGCTTTACGTCAATGCCTGGACACACAACGCTGAGGGTTCCATGATTCCCCTGCGGTCGCGTCATATCGAAGGACGCGGAAGTCAACCACGAGGGGAACAATCGACATGAGTGCTCCGGCAGCCGACCGGGTGGCGGGTCAACCGCCGGCTGACGAGGACAACCATCCGCTGCGCCGGCTGACGGCGGACGACATCGACGCGGCACGGGAACTGCTCGAACGCGAAGGACTGGTCGCCGAGACCACCCGCTTCGCGTACCTCGGGCTGGAGGAACCGCCGAAGGACACGGTCCTGGCGTGGCAGGTCGGCGACCCGGTCGACCGGCGGGTCCGCGCCATTCTGCTGGACATCGCATCGGGGCGTACCACCGACGTGGTGGCTTCGCTGACCCGGCAGGCGATCGACCGGGCGGTCGAACTGGACGTCGCCGAAGCGGGGCAGGCGCCGATCCTGCTCGAGGAGTTCATCGCCGTCGACGAGATCGTCAAGGCGGACCCGGGCTGGCGGGCGGCGATGAACCGGCGCGGCATCACCGATTTCGACCTGGTGTGCCCGTGCCCGCTGTCGGCGGGGGTGTTCGACATCGACGGCGAACGCGGTCGCCGGATGCTGCGCGTACTGTCCTTCCTGCAGCACCGCAAGGAGGACCACCCGTGGGCGCATCCGATCGACGGCGTCGTGGCGTACGTCGACCTGATCGAGAAGCGGGTCGTCGAGCTGATCGACCACGAACTGCTGCCGATTCCGCGCGAGGAGGGCAACTTCGACGATCCGGCGGCGGTGGGCCCAGCCCGTACCACGCTCAAACCGTTGGAGATCACCCAGCCGGACGGACCCAGCTTCGTCGTCGACGGCGACGTGGTGACCTGGGAGAAGTGGCGGTTCCGGATCGGCTTCGACCCGCGCGAAGGGCTGGTACTGCACCAGATCTCGATCGACGACCGACCCGTCGTCTACCGCGCGTCGATCTCCGAGATGGTCGTCCCGTACGCCGACCCGAGCCCGGTGCGGTTCTGGCAGAACTACTTCGACGCCGGCGAGTACCTGCTGGGGCAGCAGGTCAACTCGCTGGTGCTGGGCTGCGACTGCCTGGGCGAGATCTACTACTTCGACGCGGTACTCGCCGACGGCGACGGGCGCCCCCGGCACGTGCCGAACGCGATCTGCATGCACGAAGAGGACTACGGCGTGCTGTGGAAGCACAGCGACCTGTTCACCGAGTCCGCCGAGACGCGCCGGCAGCGCCGGCTGGTGGTGTCGTTCTTCGTCACGGTCGGCAACTACGACTACGGGTTCTACTGGTACCTGTACCTGGACGGCACGATCCAACTCGAGACCAAGGCGACCGGAGTGCTGTTCACCTCGGCGTACCAGCCGGGCAGCCGGTGGGCGAGCGAGGTCGCGCCGGGGCTCGGCGCGCCGTACCACCAGCATCTGTTCAACGCGCGGCTCGACATGACGGTCGACGGGGTACGCAACGCGGTCGACGAGGTGGATCTGGCGCGGGTACCGGTCGGACCGGACAACCCGTACGGCAACGCGTTCACCCGACACGCGACCCGGCTGACCCGCGAGTCGCAGGCGGCACGGGTCGCCGACCCGTCGGTGGGGCGGGTCTGGCACATCGTCAACCCGCAGCGCACCAACCGCCTCGGGCAGCCGGTCGGCTACGCCCTGTACCCCCAGGGCCAGCCGCTGCTCGCCGCCGACGACAGCGCCTCGGTCAGTCGCCGCGCCGCGTTCGCCACCCGGCACCTGTGGGTCACCCGGTACGACCCGGACGAGCGGTACGCCGCCGGCGACCTGATCAACCAGCATCCGGGCAACGGCGGTCTGCCGGCGTACATCGCACAGGACCGCGACCTCGACGGAGCGGACCTGGTGGTGTGGCACACCTTCGGCATGACCCACTTCCCGCGCCCCGAGGACTGGCCGGTGATGCCGGTCGACTACTCGGGTTTCGTGCTGAAGCCGGTCGGCTTCTTCGATCGCAACCCGACGCTCGACGTACCGGCGTCGACGTCCCGGCACTGCGCGACGAACGACGGGGCGGGCTGCGGCTGTGCTGCCGAGGGCGGCGGGGCGGGCTGCCACTGACCGGCGAACGGCCGGGGGTGGCGTCGCCACCCCCGGCCGTCGTGTCCGGTCGAGCAGCCGCCAGCCGCACCGCGGCGAATCGTAGCCGCGCCGCGTTCAGACCGCGGCAGCGGTCGCCTCGGCGATCGGCGACTGGGCGAGACCGCGTCCGATGCCGGTGTACACCTCGGGTCGGCGGCTGCGCAGCACCATCCCCCACAGCAGACCGGCCAGGGCGGCGACGACCACGATGCCGGGCAGGATCCAGGTGAGCGCCGACCCCTTGGCGGTGCCGAGCACCGAGTCCGAGTTGTACATCGTGACGCCGGTGATCACGGCGAGCACGAACGCGCCGAGCAGCGGGGCGACCGTCCGCTGCCAGGCGGTCTCCGGTACGTCGCGACCGTGGAAGAAGCCGATCACCGCCACGGATGTACCGACCATGAGCAGCAGCACCCCGACCGCCGCCGAGTAGCTCAGCCAGGTGAACAGGGTGGCGACCGGGTCCTGACCGGACACCACGAAGATCGCGACGACGACCAGGGCGAGCAGCGACTGGATCAGCGACCCGTACACGGGCGCTCCGCTGCGCGCCCCGGTACGTGCCAGCGCCTGCGGCAGTACCCGCTCGCGCCCCAGCGCGAACAGGTACCGCGCGACTCCGTTGTGGAAGCTGAGCAGCGCCGCGAACACGCTGGTGATCAGCAGGACGTTGGCGAGGTCCGCGACGACCGCGCCGAAGTGCTGCCCGATCAGCCCGAACACCGCGCCCGGCCCGTCGGTCTGGGTCGTCTTGACCACCTGGTCGGTACCGACGCCCACCTCGAGCGCCCACGCCGAGATCGTGTACAGCACGCCGGTGACCGCCAGCGCGGCATAGGTGGCGCGGGCGACGGTGCGCCGCGGGTCCTTCGCCTCCTCGCTGTACACCGCAGCGGATTCGAAGCCGACGAATGCCGCGATACCAAATGCGAAAACTCCGCCGATGGTCGTCATATCGAACAGGTTCGACGGCGACAGACCCGCGCCGGACACCTGCCCACCTGCGGGACTACCGAACGCGCCGATGTCGAACAGCAGCACCGCGGCGATTTCCATGATCAGCAGA
The DNA here is from genome assembly GCA_036378155.1 of Micromonosporaceae bacterium. Lineage (GTDB taxonomy): Bacteria > Actinomycetota > Actinomycetes > Mycobacteriales > Micromonosporaceae > DASUXA01. The sequence goes on from DASUXA010000109.1 coordinate 49,731, forward strand.
ACGGCGAGAACTTTCGCGTTCAGATCGACGCGCAGGATGCCCAGCGTACCGACCACGACGAGCGCGATGAGCGCCCATCCCCACCACGGCAGATTCACGTGCAGCTTGTCCTTGGCGAGCGGCTGCAGAGCGGCTCCGAACAATCCGTACAACCCGATCTGGATCGCGTTGTAGGCGACCAGCGCGACGAACGACCCGGCGACTCCCCACGCCCGGCCCAGGCCCTGCGCCAGGTACGCGTAGAACGCGCCGGCGTTGGAGACGTACCTGCTCATCGCGGCGTATCCCACGGCGAACAGGGCCAGGGACAGCGCGAGGATCGGGAAGGACAGCGGGACGCCGACGCTGCCGGTCACCGCGAAGGTCGCCACCACGCCTCCGGCCAGCACCGTCATGGGCGCGGAGGCGGAGACCGTGAAGAATATCAGCGACACGGTCCCGAGCCTTCGTCGAGCGAGCCCGCTCTGGGGCGTGACGTCGAACGTATCCATTGATGTTCCTCCCCACGTCGATCACAAACAGGGGGGATCGTAGGCGTGCGCCGCGTGACGACTCAAGAGCACGCCGTAGACGAGCATCAAATACGACAGCGAAGCCGCAGCGTGTCCACTGTGGACTCGGCTCGCTATCCGACGGTCCGACGCGCGCGTCGACGCACCGACGTGACGGACGTTGAAACCATCTTCGGTCTTCGCTACTTTGCCTGGCGGACCTGAAACGGGTGGATCCGCTTTCCGCCCAGCCGCCAAAGGCCCGCGGGCCTCAGACAAGGGAAGCGCATGACAACAGTCCCATTGGCGGACCAACTCTTCCTCGTCGGGCACGACGAGCACACCGGCAAGGCGCACGTCGCGGACGAGGTGCTGGACAGCGGGCTGGCCGGCGCGGTCCTGGGCGAACTTGTCCTCGCCGGTCGGGTCGCCGTCGTCGACGGGCTCGTGGTGGTACGGGACCACCGGGCGTACGGCGAGGCGGTCACCGACAGCGCGCTGGCTGAGGTGATCAAGCAGCGCGCCAGCCACCCGATCCGCGCATGGGTCGAGTACCTGCGCGACGACGCGCGGGAGATGATCGGCAGACGCCTGGTACGCGACGGAGTCGTCCAGCGGGTACAGAGCCGGGTGATGCTGCGACAGACGGTGCGTTTCCCGGCGGTCGACCCGGTACAGGCGGCGAGTCCCCGCGTGCATCTGTGGTACTCGATCGAGCATCCCGAACTGCTCGACGAGGTGACCGCGATGCTCGGCGCGCTGGTCCGGGCGGTCGGCTTGGAGCGGGTACTCGTCGCGGACACCCGGCGCCGGGCACGCGACACGCTCCAGCAGATCACCGAGCGACTCCCCGACGATCTGCACGCCGTGGTCAGCGGCGTGGACGCCGCCGTCGCCGCGATCACGTTGACCGTCAGACGCTGACGGCGGCGGCGCTCGGTCCCGCCGGGTCGCCCCTCCCGGCGGTCAGGGGCGGCGACCGGGCGCACCGTCCGACGTGAGCGGCCGGAACCGGACGGTGGCGATCTCCCACGGACGCAGCGCGATCGTCGCCCGTGCATCGGTGACGGGCAGTTCGTCGCCGGGCCGACCGAGCAGGTCGGCCCGGCACGCCGCGACCAGCGGTCCGAACGTCGCCGTGGTCGGCTCGTCGCTCGCCGCGACCAGCCGCAGTTCGAGCCACTGCGGGTCACGCCGCCGCAGGCTGGTCATGGTCACCCCGGCACCGTCGACCACGAGTCCGACGCGCTCGCCGGGGCGGTCGTCGTGGGCGGGCGCACCCGCGTCGACCCGACCGGTACCGCCGACGGCGAGCAGGGGGCAGCGGAAGACCTCGGCGGCTTCCGGTACCGCCGCGGTCGCCCAGTCGCCGGCGTGCGGCATCACGGCGAGGCTGGTGTACACCGGGCCGATGCACTGCGCCTGCGGCGTGGCGATCACCGGACCGGCGGGCTCCGCCCGCAACGGGTGGTCGGCGCGGCTGATCACACCCGTCGCGCGCAGCAGGGTCAGCGCCAGTTCGCGTCCGTCGTCGACCAGTTCGTACTCGCTGACCTGGTCGAGCAGGACGGCGACCCCGCCGGCGTCGACGAACGAGTACGCCGGGAACGTGGGCAGCGGTACCTCGCCGTGACCGCCCTCGCTGGTCAGCCCACGGGTGACCACCGCGAACTGACCTTCGGCGTGGGACCGGCGCGCCGGTTCGGGCAGCGGTACGTGCAGCCGTACCCGGTGATCCGGGTCGCGGTTGTCGAAGGACACGTCCAGGCGGCAGAACGGTTCCCCGGCGCGCACCTCGACCCGCATCACGACCTCGGTCGACGTGCGCCACGGGTACCGGCGGCGCACCTCCATCGAGCCGACCAGCGGTCCGCCGTGCCCGGCCCGTACCGTCACCTCGTCGGGCGCGTCGATCAACCGGTCGTCCTCGGGCGGACCGTAGTTGTACAGGTCGCCGACGTCGCCGCCGTCGACGATCCGACCCACCCCGGTCACGGCGGTACCGTCGGCGGCGGTCAGGGTCAGCGTCCCGTCCTCGGCGACCTCGACAGTGAGCAGGTCGTTGGCGAGCGAGCGGGGACCGACGCGTACCGCGCCCGGCACCGGGGTCGGGCCGGCGGCGGGCACCGGGACCGCGGTGACGTGGCCCAGGGCGGGCACCGGGACCCGCGCGTACACCTCGCGGGTCGGCTCGTCGACCACCCGCAGTCGCCAGTCCCCACCGGTCTCGTCGAGCCGGTCGGCGAGCGCGCGATGCTCCGCCGTGAACCCGTCGCCCACCCGCCCGACGTCGACGGTGAGCTCACGCGCTGCGGTGATCCGCACGTCTCGTACCGCTCGACCCAGGAACTCCAGTCCCAGCGAGCCCTTACGCAGCCCGGCGGCAAGCGCCCCGGCGGGTCGGTCCGTCCGGTACAGCGGCACGTCCGGCGAGCGCGTCTCCTCCTGGGTCGGCACCTCGGTACCGTTGGGCAGCCGCAACGCCACCGCGGGCCAGTGCGGCGGCGCGACGACGGGCAGCCGCACGATGCCGGTACGGGGGCGTGGGGTCGGGTTGACCACGACCGCGCCGTCCGCCGGGGCGGACGCCGCGATCCCGGCGAGCGTACGGTCCCGGATACCGCGCCCAATCTGCTCCGCCTCGGCGATCCGCGCCGCGACCTGCTGGGCGGTCTCGTCCACGCCGCATCCGGTCACCGAGTCGTGGCAGGACGACTGGATCAGCCGCTGCCACGCGAGTTCGAGCAGCCGGCTCGGCCACGCCGCGGCGGGCGACCAGAGCGCCGCCAGCGGCTCGGCGTACCGCTCGACCATCCGCTCCGCATGCGACAGCGCGCGTTTGAGGTGCGGGCGGTTGGAGATCACCCCGGGCAGGATGTTGGCGCGAGCGTGGCTGCGCAGTTCACCCCGGCACACCGGCAGCCCGGCGACGTCGTCCGGGTCGAACATCGCCAGGTACGCGTCCAGAGTGGACAGCTTCAGCCGTACCTCGCCGGTCAGTTCCCGCACCGCCTCGGACACCCAGGGCAGCGGCGCCGAGTGGTCGGTGCCGTACATGGCGAGCACCGGATCCCCGCCGTACCACGGGCGCATCCGGACCAGATGTTCCTCGGCGGCGGTACCGAGTCGCTCGGGCGCGGCGATCATCTCAGCGGCGTTGCCGTACCCGCCGGGCAGGTACTCGGTCCGCACCCCGGTGCCGTCCGGCGCCTGCCACCGGAACGCGTGCCGGTCGACGGACGCCGGTACGCCCCGCCACACACACGCCTGTCGCAACCCCGCGCCCACCAGGATCTGCGGCATCTGGGCACAGTGACCGAACATGTCCGGCAGGTACCCGACGGACATCGCCCCGCCCAGCTCCGCCGCGCGGCGCAGCCCCCATTCGAGGTTGCGCACGATGTTCTCGCCGGAACACAGGAACTCGTCGAGCAGGATCGCCCACGGACCGATGGCGAACTGACCGCGCTCGACCAGCGCCGCGATGCGCGCCGCCGCCTCGGGTCGTACCTCGAGATAGTCGTCGACCGCGGCGAGCTGCCCGTCGAGGGTGAAGTGGAACGACTCGTCCGCCTCGGCACGGCTGATCACGTCGTCCAGCAGGTCCACCAGCCGCAGCCGGAACCGCTGGAAGGGCTCGTACCATTCACGGTCCCAGTGCGTGTGCGGCACCAGGTGGATGATCTCACCGGACATGGCCCGACGTTACCGGCGCGACGCCGGCATTGGCAGCCTTGACTTACTGGTCGCGGGCGGCCAGCACGCAGAACTCGTTGCCTTCCGGGTCCGCCAGCACCACCCACGACGCGTCGGGCGCCTGTCCGACGTCGACGTACCGGGCGCCCATGTCGACCAGCCGCTCCACCTCGGCTGCCTGATCGTCCGGGTTGAGGTCGATGTGCAGCCGGTTCTTGCCGTTCTTCGGGTCGTCGACGAGGACGAACACCAGACCCGGGTGGTGGTCGTCGCCTTTCGCCAGCACGACCTCGTCGGGCGCCTCGTACATCACCTTGTAGTCGAGGACCTCGCCCCACCATCGCGCCAGCCGCGCCGGGTCCTGGGCGGCGACGACCAACGTGTACCACCGGCTACCCATGAAGCCTCCTCCGAACGGATCGCGCCAAGGCTACGCGCGGCTATCCCGGTTCGCCCGCCCGGGCCACCCGTGCCGAGAATAGGACGACGAACGGCACCTGACAGCGCGATTGAGGCGGCTTTTCGGCTGTCCCGGCCCGGGCCGCACGGCCCGGGCCGGGACGTGCCGGGTCATCTGCTGTCGGAGCCGTGCGAGGTGATGGCGGCGCGCCCGGCTTCGAGTCGGGCGACCGGTACCCGGAACGGCGAGCACGACACGTAGTCCAGCCCCGCGTCGTGGAAGAAGTGCACCGAATCCGGGTCGCCGCCGTGCTCCCCACAGACCCCGATGTGCAGGTCGGGTCGGGCGGCACGACCCTCTTCGACCGCGATGCGGACCAGCCGACCGATGCCGTCCCGGTCGATCGACTCGAACGGGGACACGCCGAAGATGCCGAGTTCCAGGTACCGCGAGAAGAACGAGCCCTCCACGTCGTCGCGGGAGAAACCCCAGCCCATCTGGGTCAGGTCGTTGGTACCGAAGGAGAAGAACTGCGCCGCCTCGGCGATCTGCCCGGCGGTCAACGCCGCGCGCGGCACCTCGATCATGGTGCCGATCAGCGTGGGTACCTCGACCCCGCGCTGCTCGGCGACCTCGCGCAGCACCTTCTCGGTCTCCTGGCGGACGGTCTCCAGTTCCTGTACCGCGCCGACCAGCGGCACCATGATCTCCGGTCGCGGGTCGCCGCCTTCCGCCTTGACCGTGGCGGCCGCCTCGGCGATCGCCCGTACCTGCATCTGGAACAGACCCGGAACGACCAGCCCGAGCCGCACGCCGCGCAGCCCGAGCATCGGGTTCTGCTCGTGGATGCGGCGTACCGCCGCCAGCAGGGTCGCGTCGTGCCCCGGGTCCTCGCCCTTGGCTTCGGCGACGGCGACCTTGACCGCCAGTTCCTCCAGCGGCGGCAGGAACTCGTGCAGCGGCGGGTCGATCAGCCGGATGGTCACCGGGAGCCCGGACATGGCGCGGAAGATGCCCACGAAGTCGTCGCGCTGCAACGGCAGCAGCGCCGCCAGCGCCGATTCGCGCTCCTCGGGCGTACCGGCGAGGATCAGCTTCTCGACCAGTTCGCGGCGGTCGCCGAGGAACATGTGTTCGGTACGGCACAGCCCGATGCCCTGCGCGCCGAACCGGCGGGCACGCGCCGAGTCCTCCGGGGTGTCGGCGTTGGTGCGCACCCCGAGCCGTCGCACCTGGTCGGCGTGGCTGAGGATGCGGTGTACCGCGGCGACGAGCTGGTCCTCGTCCGGGCGCATCTCGCCCTCGAAGTAGCGGACCACCGGCGACGGCTGCACCGGCACCTCACCCAGGTACACCATTCCGGACGTGCCGTCGATGGAGATCACGTCGCCCTCGTCGACGCGGTGGCCGTCGACCGTGAAATGCCCGTTGGTGATGTCCACCTCGAGCGCCTCCGCGCCGCACACGCAGGTCTTGCCCATGCCCCGCGCCACCACGGCGGCGTGGCTGGTCTTGCCGCCGCGCGAGGTGAGGATGCCCTGCGCCGCGATCATGCCGGGCAGGTCGTCCGGGTTGGTCTCGCGGCGCACCAGGATCACCTTCTCGCCCTGCGCCGCCAGTTCCGCCGCGCGCGCCGAGTCGAACACCGCCTTGCCGACCGCCGCGCCGGGCGACGCGGCGATCCCCTTTGCCAGCGGGGTCACCTCGACGGACTCGTCGAAGGTGGGGAACATCAACTGGGCGAGCTGGGCGCCGGTGACCCGGGTGACCGCCTCGTCCAGGTCGATCATGCCTTCGTCGACGAGTTGGCTGGCGATCACGAACGCGGCGGCGGCGGTGCGCTTGCCCACCCGGGTCTGCAACATCCACAGCTTGCCGCGTTCGATGGTGAACTCGATGTCGCACAGGTCCTTGTAGTGCGCCTCGAGCGTCGCCATGATCCGCATCAGCTCGTCGAAGCTGTTCTTGTCGAGCCGTTCCAACTCCTCCAGCGCAACGGTGTTGCGGATTCCGGCGACGACGTCCTCGCCCTGGGCGTTGGGCAGGTAGTCGCCGTACACGCCGTGCCGACCCGTCGCCGGGTCGCGGGTGAACGCCACCCCGGTACCCGAGTCGTCACCCAGGTTGCCGAAGACCATCGCCACGACGTTGACCGCGGTGCCGAGGTCGGCGGGGATGCGCTCCTGCCGGCGGTACAGCACGGCGCGCTCGGCGTTCCACGACTCGAACACCGCGCGGATCGCCAGGTCCATCTGCTCGCGCGGGTGCTGCGGGAAGTCGCGACCGGTGTGCTTGGCGAAGATGCGCTTGTACTCGTCGACCAGGGCGCGCAGGTCGTCGGCGTTCAGGTCGAGGTCGTTGTCGGTGCCCTTGGCTCGCTTCGCGGCGTCGAGAGCGTCCTCGAACTCCTCCCCCGGCACCCCGCAGACGGTCTTGCCGAACATCTGGATGAGCCGGCGGTACGAGTCCCAGGCGAACCGCTCGTTGCCGCCCGCCTGCTTCGCCAGTCCGTGCACGCTCGCGTCGGTGAGACCGACGTTCAACACGGTCTCCATCATTCCGGGCATCGAGAACTTGGCGCCGGAGCGTACCGACACCAGCAGCGGGTCGGCCGGGTCGCCGAGTTTGCGACCCATCGCCCGTTCCAGTGCCGCGAGGTGCTCGTCCACCTCCTCGGCCAGCCCCTTCGGTTCCTCGCCGGTCGTCAGGTACGCGCGGCAGGCTTCGGTGGTGATGGTGAATCCGGGCGGCACCGGCAGCCCCAGATTCGTCATCTCGGCGAGGTTGGCTCCCTTGCCGCCAAGCAGATCCTTGAGGTCCTTGTTGCCTTCCGCGAAGTCGTAGACGTACTTCGGTGTCGCCACGATGCCCTCCCGACACGACATGCCACCGGTATCCAGTACCCCCCGGCGCTGACGCGCACGCTAGGGCAATTCTCCCCGGTTTGCAGGGCCTCGTGATCCTTGGCACACCCGTTATCGCTTGTCCCGTTCGCGCAATTTCGTGGGAGCGCTCTTTCGCTCAGTTTCGCGCATCAATCGCGCGCACACCGTGATCTGCGCAACGTTCGTGCGCGATCCGTGCGCGTGTGACGGCGGACACGCGCGCTTGTCCGCGCATGACATGTGCGCGCTCGTCCCGGCGCCCTGCGCACGCTGCTCGTCGCACAGGGTCTGGACCGCTCGGACCTCGTGCCGGCATGGGGTGCCGAATGCGGTCGACAACCCTCGTGATGTACGTCCATCGCCAGCGCGGTCAGCGTCCTGGGACGCTGACCGCGCCAAGATCTCTAGCGGACATGCAGCGTCAGCCGCCGGAGTCGTCGAGTTCCGCACCCTCCGGTACCTCGTCGCGGTCCGGGTCGGCGAGCCAGCCGTCCGGCAGCGCGACCTTGCCCGGCGAATTCGTCCGACCGCGCGGCGTACCGATCGCCGCCGCCGGGAACGGCTCGCCCGGATCGAGCTTGCCCAGCAGGTCGTCGAGTTCGGCGAGGCTGCTCACCATCGCCAAGGCGCGACGCAGTTCCGAACCGACCGGGAAACCCTTCAGGTACCAGGCGACGTGCTTGCGGAAGTCGGTACACCCGTCCCGCTCGCTGCCCAGCCACTCGACGAGCAGTTCCGCGTGCCGGCGCATCGTCGCCGCCACCTCGCCCAACGTCGGCAGCACCCTGGTCGCCTCGCCGGCGAACGCCGCCGCGAGGTCGGCGAACAGCCACGGTCGTCCGAGGCAGCCGCGACCGACCACCACCCCGTCGACCCCGGTCTCCCGTACCATCCGCAGCGCGTCGTCCGCCTCCCAGATGTCCCCGTTGCCGAGGACCGGGATGTCCAGCCGGCTCTTCAGATCGGCGATCGCGTCCCAGTCCGCCCGCCCCGAGTACCGCTGGTCCGCGGTACGCCCGTGCAGCGCGACCCAGACGACCCCGGCGTCCTGCGCGATCAGCCCCGCGTCGGCGTAGGTCAGATGCGCCTCGTCGATGCCCTTGCGCATCTTGACGGTCACCGGTACCGGTCCCGCCGCCTCGACCGCCCCGCGCACGATCTTCTCGAACAGCCTGCGCCGCCACGGCAGCGCCGCGCCGCCGCCCTTGCGGGTCACCTTCGGTACCGGGCAGCCGAAGTTCAGGTCGATGTGGTCGGCGAGATCCTCCTCGACGACCATCCGTACCGCCGCCGCCGTGATCTCCGGGTCCACCCCGTACAGCTGGAGGCTGCGCGGCCGCTCGTCAGCCCCGAACGCGATCATGCGCAGCGTCTTCGGGTTGCGCTCGACCAGCGCCCGGGTCGTGACCATCTCACAGACGTACAGCCCAGCGCCCATTTCCCGGCACAGTCGCCGGAACGCGACGTTGGTGATGCCGGCCATCGGAGCGAGGACGACCGGCGGATCCACACGGTACGGGCCGAGGGTGAGCGAGGAGGTCACGCATCCGAGGATGGCACGCGGTCGACCCGACGCGACGCCGTGGTGTGGCAGAGTCGAGAAGGTGAGCAGTGCCACAGTCGATACGCCGGGCGGAAGCGGTACCCACGGCGGCGCAGCCGGGTACGACCCGGCGTGCGCCATGGCGCAGGGCGACATCCCCGCCGACGCGCCGACGCGCACCCTGGTCGCCGTGTTCGCCGCGCCGGTCGCCGCCTACCTGCTGCACTTCGGCGCGGACCTGGGGTTCCGCACCGTACTCGTCGAGCCGGACCTCGATCGGGTCAAGAACGCGGGGCTCGCCGACACGCCCCATCTCGCCAGCGCACCCGACCCGTCGTTCCTGGACGCGCACGCGGACGTCGTGGTGTGCGACCACGACCGACCCGAACTCGGTCCGATGCTGCGCGACGTGCTGACCATGCCGACCCGGTGGGTGGGCGTGATGGGCAGCGCGCGGCACGCGCCACCACACGTCGCGGCGCTGCGCGACCTCGGGGTACCCGACGAGACGATCCGCCGTGTCCACCGCCCCATCGGGCTGAACATCGGCTCACGCACACCCGCCGAAATCGCGGTGTCCACCCTGGCAGGGTTGATCGCCGACCGTACCGGTCGCCCCGGCGGCTTCGCCTTCTGATCGTCACCGCTCGGCGGGTGCCCGCCGACAGCGCGGCGCCGCTTTCGCGTCAGCAGACCGGCAGCCGCTCGATCAGGTAGTTCTGTACCTGGTCGATGGAGATGCGCTCCTGCGCCATCGTGTCGCGGTCGCGGACGGTGACCGCGTTGTCCTCGAGGGTGTCGAAGTCGACGGTGACGCAGTACGGCGTGCCGATCTCGTCCTGCCGGCGGTACCGCCGACCGATCGCCTGCGAGTCGTCGAACTCCACCACCCAGCGCTTGCGCAGGTCGGCGGCGAGTTGCCGGGCCTTGGGCGACAGCCGTTCGTTGCGCGACAGCGGCAGCACCGCGACCTTCACCGGCGCCAGACGCGGGTCGAACCGCATCACGGTGCGCTTGTCCACGCCGCCCTTGGTGTTCGGCGCCTCGTCCTCGTCGTACGCCTCGAGCAGGAACGCCAGCACGGCGCGGGTCAGACCGGCGGCCGGCTCGATCACGTACGGCACCCAGCGCTCGCCCTTGTCCTGGTCGAAGTACGACAGGTCGACACCGGAGTGCTTGGTGTGCGTGGACAGGTCGAAGTCGGTGCGGTTGGCGATGCCCTCGAGCTCCGCGAACTCGGTGCCGCCGAACTGGAAGCGGTACTCGATGTCGACGGTGCGCTTCGAGTAGTGCGAGAGCTTCTCCTTCGGGTGCTCGTACAGCCGCAGGTTGCCCTCGGACAGACCCAGGTCGCGGTACCAGTCCCAGCGCTGGCCGAGCCAGTACTCGTGCCACTGCTCGTCGGTGCCGGGCTCGACGAAATACTCCATCTCCATCTGCTCGAACTCGCGGGTCCGGAAGATGAAGTTGCCGGGCGTGATCTCGTTGCGGAAGCTCTTGCCGACCTGCGCGATGCCGAACGGCGGCTTCTTGCGCGAGGCGTTCATCACGTTGAGGAAATTGACGAAGATGCCCTGCGCGGTTTCCGGGCGCAGATAGTGCAGACCCTCGTCGCTCTCGACCGGCCCGAGGTAGGTCTTCATCAGCCCGTTGAACATCCGGGGCTCGGTGAACGTGCCCTTGTTGCCGCAGTTCGGGCAGTTGATCTCGTCGAGGCTGGTGGGCGGTCGACCGTGCCGCGCCTCGAACGCCTCCTCGAGGTGGTCGGAACGGAACCGCTTGTGGCAGGACTGGCACTCGGTCAGCGGGTCGACGAACTCGGCCAGGTGACCCGACGCCTGCCACACGTCGCGGGCGAGAATCACCGCCGAGTCGAGACCGACGATGTCGTCGCGCTCCTGCACGACCGACTTCCACCACTGCCGCCGGACGTTGTCCTTCAATTCGACGCCGAGTGGTCCGTAGTCCCACGCAGACCGGGTGCCGCCGTAGATCTCGCTGGACGGGAACACGAAACCACGCCGCTTGGCGAGGCTGACAACGGCATCGATCCGGTCGACGGGCATGATGACCTCCTGTTTCACGCCGGCTGGCTGCCGGCGGGTCCGCGTCGCACCACCTTACTGCGTGACCTGGCAGATCTTCAGACGGGTTTCCGCCGACCGGTCCTGGGCGAGCGTGAACGACTGGGCCACCCGGCGACCGGACGCCACCGTGACGTCCGCCGGTACCACGATCTCGTTGCCGACCCGGGGAGTACCGACGGTGAAGTCGACGACCCTCGCGCCGCCGCTCATCCGCGCCGCGAACTCCTCCTCCGTCTCGCGTTGCCGCAGCGGCTCGCAGAGCAGGTCGTACGCGTTGTCGTACCGGGCGGCCCGCAGCGCGTCGAGATAGTCGGTGACCACCTGCCGCGCCTGGCTGGTCAGTTCGTTGCCGCCGGCTACCGCGAGGATGCCGAGACCGAACAGGCTGCCGACGCAGCAGACGACCAGCGCCAGCGCGCCGACGCCGAGCCCGATCCACAGTCGGGTGCGGTCCCGGTCGCTGGGCGGCGCCGCGAACGGGGGGCGGACCCCGGGGCCGGGCGGCGGCTCGGGTGCCGCTGGAAGCTCGCGGGCGACGAGCGGCTCGGGCGTCCCCGGTTCGGTCATGTCGGTGATCGTAGTGTGCGGTTCGGGGCATCGGCGCGGTCACTGTCCGCGGTGACCACCTGACCGGTCTCGTCGGTACCGGCCAGGATCTCGTACGCGGACGGCTCCGGCAGCGACTGGGCGAGCAGGGGCGTGGCTCGTACCTTGACGTCGAACGCGCCCAGCGCCCGCCGGTACGCGCCGACCGAACTCCACTCGGTGACCAGCATCCAGTGCTCGGGCTCGTCCAGCGCCCGTCCGAGCCGACCGCCGAGGTATCCGGGACAGGCGGCGAGCGCGGCGAGCGCCTCGCCGGCCCGTACCGTGAACTCGTCGACCGCCTCTGCCGACTCGGCGACGAGGAACCGGTTGACGACCAGCATGACGGGCCTCCGGTGCGGTTGCTGTTGAATAGGCCGAGCGTATGCCGGGCCACTCGCCCGCCACGCGGGGAGGAGCGAACTGTGCGGACCGGCAGGGACGAACGCGATCTGTGGACGCGGTTGGCGCGGGTGGACGTCACGCGGGCGTTCCTGGTTGTCCTGGTGGTCGCCGTCGTGGCGATGTTCCTGCCCGGACGCTTCGGCGGGGCGCTGTTGATCCTGATCGCCGCCGCGGCGGGCGCGCTGAGCGCGCTGACCTGGCGGGTACAGCCGCCCGCGACCCGCGCGCTGCGCCTGCTCGTGCTGCTCGTCGTCCTGGTCATCGCGATCACCAAGCTGCGCTGAGCGAGGCGCGGCAGCACTCGCGACCGCGGCAGCACTCGCGACCGCGGCGACGCTCGCGACGCGGGCCGGCGCGGAACCATGCACGGATGCTCTTTTGACAATGATTGTCATTACCGACCAGAGTGGGAGCCGTGCTTATCCGTGCCCGCCTGGTCAGCCGGGCGATCGGGGCGCTGGCGACCCTGATCGCGCTCGCCGCGTGCGCGGTCGGCTGCGCGGCGCGCCCGACTGCCGACCCCGGTCGCATCGGGGTGGTGGCCGCTTTCTACCCGCTGCAGTTCCTCGTCGAGCGGATCGGCGGCGACCGGGTACACGTCACCAACCTGGTGAAGCCCGGCGCGGAGCCGCACGACCTCGAACTCAGCCCCCGGCAGATGGCCCAGGTCGCCGACGCGCGACTGGTGGTGTACCTGCGGGGCTTCCAGCCCGCCGTGGACGAGGCGGTCGACCTCGAGGCGTCCGACCGGGCGGTCGACGGGCTCGCGGCGGTCGCCACCCGGCAGACGACCGAGGAGGTCGGCAACGACCCGACGACGCCGCGCGGTACCGGAGCAGCCGTCGTCGACCCGCACGTCTGGCTCGACCCGGCACGGTACGCGCGGATCGCCGACGCGGTCGCGGCGCGACTGGTCGCGATCGACCCACCCAACGCCGAGCGGTACCGCCGGCAGCTCGCCCACCTGCGCCGCGACCTCGACGCCCTGGACGGTGAGTACCGGACCGGACTGGCGCACTGCGCCCGGCGCGACATCGTGACCAGCCACGCGGCGTTCGGATACCTCGCCGACCGGTACCACCTGAGCCAGGTCGCGATCACCGGGCTGACCCCGGAGCAGGAGCCGTCGCCGCAGCGGCTCGCCGAGGTAGCACGGGTCGCCCGGTCGACCGGTACGACCACGGTGTTTTTCGAGACGCTCGTCTCGCCGAAGGTCGCCGAGGCGCTGGCCGGCGAGGTGGGCGCACGGGCGGAGGTACTCAATCCGATCGAGGGGCTTCCGCCCGGATCAACCGGAAACTACCTGTCGGTGATGCGCGACAACCTGCGCGCGCTGCGGCAGGCGCTGGGCTGTTCGTGAGCGGACCTGAGGGAGATGCGATGACGACGCCCGTGGTGGATGTGGCGCACGCGGTGGTCGCCTACGGCGGTCGACCGGTGCTGTCCGGCGTGTCGATGACGGTACGTCCGGGCGAGGTGGTCGCCATTCTGGGCGCCAACGGCTCCGGCAAGTCGACTCTGGTCCGGGCGATTCTGCGACTGGTACCGCTGACCGCGGGCGAGGTCCGGTTGTTCGGCACCGCGCTGCCCGCGTTCCGCTCCTGGCGGCGGATCGGGTACGTGCCGCAGCGGATCGGGGCGAGCAGCGGGGTACCGGCGACCGTGCGCGAAGTGGTCGCCGCCGGTCGCCTCGCCCGGCGCGGCTTCGGGCGACTCCCCCACGCCCGCGACCGCCACGCGGTCACCGACGCGCTGGCGGCGGTGGGGCTGGACGACCGCGCCGACGCGCCGGTGAGCACGCTGTCCGGCGGGCAGCAGCAGCGCACCCTGATCGCGCGCGCCCTGGCGGGCGAACCCGACCTGCTGGTGATGGACGAGCCGACGGCGGGGGTGGACGCGGCGAGCCAGCAGGCGTTCGCCGACGCGCTGTCCCGGTTCGTCGCCGGCGGCGGTACCGTCCTGCTGGTCGCGCACGAACTGGGACCGCTGCAGCCGATCATCAACCGGGCAGTGGTGATCCATCAGGGTCGGGTCGCGCACACCGGGGCGGTACCCGAACCGGCGGGCTACCACGCCGAACCCGGTCACGACCATGTCCACCCGCACGCGCCCGCCGAGACGACGACGCACGGCGTCTGGAGCATGTGATGGGGCTGTTCGCGTACGACTTCATGACGCGCGCCATGCTCGGCGCGCTGATCACCGGGCTGGCGGCGCCCAGCATCGGGATCTACCTCGTCCAGCGGCGGCTGTCGCTGATCGGCGACGGGATCGGGCACATCGCCCTCACCGGTGTCGGTATCGGACTGCTCACCGGACGCGACCCGGTGCTCACCGCGGTGCTGGTGTCGGCGGTCGGCGCGGTCGCCGTCGAACTGATCCGCGAACGCGGTCGTACCTCCGGCGACATCGCCCTGGCGATGCTGTTCTACGGCGGCATCTCCGGCGGCGTGGTGCTGGTCAGCCTGTCCAGCGACCACAGCAGCGCCAGCCTCATGTCGTACCTGTTCGGGTCGCCGCTGACCACGTCGCGCGTGGACCTGGTGGTGATGGCGGTACTCGGCGCGGCGGTGCTCGCCGTGGCGCTGCTGCTTCGGCCGTGGCTGTTCGCGATCAGCCAGGACGAGGAGTTCGCGCGGGTGTCCGGGTTGCCGGTACGGGCGTTGAACCTGCTGCTCGCGGTGACCACCTCGGTGACCGTCACCGTCGCCATGCGCGCGGTCGGGTTGCTGCTGGTGAGCGCCCTGATGGTGGTACCGGTCGCGACGGCGCAACAGGTGACCCGCGGGTTCCGCGCCACCATGTACCTGGCGATGACCCTGGGCATGGTCGCCGCGATCGCCGGCATCGGCGTCTCCTGGCAGCTCAACACCGCGCCCGGCGCGACGATCGTGCTGCTCGCCATCGCCGGGTTCCTCGTCGTGACGCTGGCCGCGGCGGGCTGGCGGGCGGTACGTCGCGGGCAGGTCCGACGCGGGTCGGCGGCGGAGCCGGTCGAACCGCCGGAGGTCGTACTGGAACGATGATCGGATACGGTGAGCCCATGAGCGCTGTCGCCGGGTACGAGGCAGCGGGCGAACTGCTGCGGGCTCTCGCCGCGCCCCTGCGCATCGCGATCGTCACCCACCTGCGCGACGGGTCGCGCTGCGTACACGAACTGGTCGACGCGCTCGGCGCGCCGCAGCCGCTGATCTCCCAGCATCTGCGGGTGCTCCGGGCGGCGGGGGTGGTGCGGGGCGCGCGGCGCGGGCGGGAGATCGAGTACTCGTTGACCGACGAGCACATCGCGCACATCGTCGCGGACGCGGTCAGCCATGCCCGCGAGGCGGGTTAGCCGATCGGCGTGGGGAGGGCGGACGGATGGTCGCGAACCACAATTGGGCGTCATGAACAACGGTCAGCAGCGCACCACCAGACAGCGGAGCGCGGTCTCGGCGCTGCTCAGCGCGGTGGACGGGTTCCACAGCGCGCAGGAGTTGCACGCCATGTTGCGCGAGCGGGGCGAGCGGGTCGGGTTGACCACGGTGTACCGGACGCTGCAGTCGCTCGCCGACGCCGGTGAGATCGACGTGATGCGGCTGCCCGGCGGGGAGCACCTGTACCGGCGGTGCAGCGAGGGACACCATCACCACCTGGTGTGCCGGGCCTGTGGTCGCACCGTCGAGGTCGAAGGTCCGACCGTGGAGCACTGGGCGGACCGTACCGCCGAACGGTACGGGTTCGTGGACATCAGCCACACATTCGAGATCTTTGGTACGTGCCCTGCGTGTGCGGGATAGTTGGCGCAGTCTGTCATTTGTGAAGCTGTATGCCGACCTTCCCCGGGTACGTGGCCGGCAGATCGTCACCGACCTGCTGGTAGTGGTGTGGCTGTGGTTCTGGATCTGGGCCGCGGTCAAGGTGTACGACCTGGTCGAGAAGCTGGCCGTGCCGGGTCGGAAGCTGGAAGGCGCCGGCGACGGGATGGCCGGTGGGCTGTCCGACGCCGGCGACAAGGTGCGTTCGGTACCGGGCGTCGGCGGGGCGCTGGCGAGTCCGCTGGACAAGGCGGCGGGCGCGGCGAACTCGGTCGCCGACGCGGGGCGCGAGCAGCAGGTACTCGTCCACGACCTGGCTGTCCTGCTGGTCGCGCTGGTGCTGGCGGTACCGGTCGCGCTGGTGCTGTTCGGCTGGCTGCCGCTGCGGGTGCGCTGGATCCGCCGAGCCAGTTCCGCCGCCACCCTGCGCGACGGGCTCGCCGGACGCGACCTGCTGGCCCTGCGCGCGCTGGCTGGGCAGCCGCTGCGCCGACTGGTCGCGGTACACGCCGAGCCGAGCGTGGCGTGGCGCTCCGGCGACCGCGCCACCGTCGACGCGCTCGCCGCGCTCGAACTGCGCTCGCTCGGATTGCGGGTACCGCGCCGGTAACGGCCGACTGCTGAGTCGCGATCTCGGCAGCGATGAGTCGCGCGTGCTGGCAGAGTCAATACCTCAGCGAGGATGACCGATTCGACAAGGAGCGACAGATGCGCGTGGTGATCAGCGACTTCGTCAGCCTCGACGGGGTTTCTCAAGCGCCCGGCGGCGCGCAGGAGGACACCGACGGCGGGTTTGCCCACGGCGGGTGGTCGATGCCGTTCTTCGATCCGGAACGGATGGGCGCGGCGATCGGCGAGACGATGGCAACGACGACGGCGCTGCTGTTCGGTCGCCGGACCTGGCAGGGCATGGCGGCGGCGTGGCCGGGGCAGGCCGGCGACCCGTTCGCCGACCGGATGAACGAGATCGACAAGTACGTGGTGTCGCGCACGCTCACCCAGGACGACCTGGTGTGGAACAACAGCAGGCTGCTGCCGCCGGACGACCTGGTCGGCGCGGTACAGCGGCTGCGCGACCGGGACGGCGGCGACATCCAGGTGATGGGCAGCCTCACCCTCGCCCGCACACTGATCAGCCACGACCTGGTGGACGAGTACCGCCTGATGATCGAGCCGATCCGGCTCGGCGGCGGCAAGCGGTTGTTCCCCGACGACGGACAGGCGCGCACCCTGGAACTCGTCAACGCGACGACCAGCAAGACCGGTGTGCTGATCTGCACGTACCGCCCGGTGCGCTGACCCGGTCGCGCCCGCGGTTTCCGGGCGTCCCGGTCGCGCCCGCGCCGCATTCGGGTGTCGCGACACGGGCACACCGCTGGTGGTGTGGCCACACCACCAGCGGTGTGAGCATCCTGGGATGCTCACACCGCTCAGGACGTCGACCAGCCAGCGGTGGGACCGACGCCGGTGCGCCTACCTGCGGCGTCGCCCGATCAGCCTTGCTGCCCGCCGGCGATGTTGACCAGCCAACCGATACCGAACTTGTCGACGCACATGCCGAACGTGTCGCCCCACGGCGCCTTCTCCAGCGGCATGGTGACGGTGCCGCCGTCGGACAGCTTCTCCCAGTACCCGCGCAGTTTGGCTTCGTCGTCCCCGCTGAGCGAGATGGAGAAGTTGGTGCCCGGCCGGTACTCCATCTGGTTCGGCGTGTCCGCCGCCATCAGGACGAGCCCGTCGTCCGTGGTCAACTGCGCGTGCATGGTCTTGTCCTGCTCGGCGGGGTCCTCGCTGGCGTGGAAGTCGGCGAAGGTGCTGCGGTTCAGTTGACCGCCGAACACGGACTGGTAGAACTCCATCGCCTCTTTCGCGTTGTCGCGAAAGTTGAGGTACGGGTTGAGCAGCGTAGCCATGATTGATTCCCCCTTCGTCGTCTGCCCCATTCTTGATGCGGGGACCGACAAACTTGGGGGACTTCACGAGAAGCGCGACGCCCACGGCGTGTCGACACACCGTGGGCGTCGCGCTCAGAGCCGCGGCTCAGTCCGCCGGCAGCCGCCGCCGTACGTCCTGCTCACTGGACGGACCGGGCTGCCAGGCGGCGACCCAGGGCGCCCCGCCGGCCGGCGGCAGCACGCCCTCCTCCAGGAACGCGTACCGACCCCCGACGATCCGCTTGGCGGCTTCGACGTCGACGGCGTCGGTGTTGTCCCACAGCGCCTCGAACAGCCGCTCCACCCGGATGTGCGCCTGGCGGCAGAACAGGTCGGCGAGCTCACGACCCTCGGCGAGACCTTCCGCCTGTGCCCGTACACAGGACGCCGCCATCGCGAACAGTTCCGCGCCGATGTCCACGATCCGACCGAGGAACGCCTGCTTGCGCTCCATCTTGCCCTGCCAGCGCGCCATCCCGTAGAACGTCTCCCGAGCCATCCGGCGCGCGGAGCGCTCGACGAACCGCAGGTGCGGCGCGAGCGACCCGAAGTCGCGGTACGAGCCGGGCACCTGACCCTTGCCGGCGACCAGCGTCGGCAGCCACTTGGCGTAGAAACCGCCCGCCTTGACCCCCGCCTTCGCCTTGCGACCGAGGTCCGCCTGCGGGTCGATGATGTCCCCGGCGACCGCCAGGTGGGCGTCCACCGCCTCGCGGGCGATGAACAGGTGCATGATCTCAGTCGAACCCTCGAAGATCCGGTTGATCCGCAGGTCCCTCAGCAGTTGCTCGGCGTTGATCGCGCGCTCGCCGCGCGCGGACAGCGACGCCGCCGTCTCGTACCCGCGCCCGCCCCGGATCTGCACCAGCTCGTCGGCCATCAGCCAGGCCATCTCCGACCCGTACAGCTTGACCAGCGCCGCTTCGATCCGGATGTCGTTGCGGTCGTCGTCGGCGAGCATGCACGACAGGTTGAGCATGGACTCCAGCCCGTACGTGGTCGCCGCGATGAACGCCAGTTTGGTGGCGACCGCCTCGTGCTTGGCGACCGGCAGCCCCCACTGCACCCGCTCCGCCGCCCATTCGCGCGCCACCCGCAGGCTGTACTTGCCGGCGCCGACGCACATCGCGGGCAGCGACAGCCGACCGGTGTTCAGCGTGGTCAGGGCGATCTTCAGGCCCTGCCCCTCCCGGCCGATGACGTTCTCCGCGGGTACGAAGACGTCGTGGAAGCGGGTGACGCTGTTCTCCAACCCGCGCAGACCCATGAACGCGTTGCGCTTCTCGATCGTCACGCCCGGCGAGTCGGCTTCCACCACGAACGCGGTGATCCCGCCCCGGTGCCCCTCCGACCTCGGTACCTGCGCCATCACCACGAGCAGGGTGGCGAGCGTGCCGTTCGTCGCCCACAGCTTGACGCCGTTGAGCCGGTACCCGCCCTCGACCGGTTCCGCCGTGGTGCGCAGTCGCGCCGGGTCCGACCCGACGTCCGGCTCGGTGAGCAGGAACGCGGACACCTCGCCGGCGGCGAGCCGGGGCAGGAACTTCTGCTTCTGCTGCTCGGTGCCGAACAGCTTGAGCGGCTGCGGTACGCCGATCGACTGGTGCGCGGACAGCAACGCGGACACCGACGGATTCGCCGAGCCCAGCAGCATCAGTGTCTTGCAGTAGTAGTAGTTGCTCAGCCCGAGCCCGCCGTACTTCTCGTCGATCTTCATGCCGAAGGCGCCGAGATCGGCGAGCCCGCGCAACACGTCGTCGGGGATGCGGGCGTCCCGCTCGATCTGCTCGTTGTCGATCGTGGTCTCGGCGAACTCGCGCGTCTTCGCGAGGAACGGCTCCGCCTTGGCGGTGCTCTCCGGCGACGGGCTGGGCCACGGGTTGATCAGGTCGAGGCGCAGGCGACCGAGGAACAGTTCCTTGCCGAAGCTCGGCTTGCGCCACTCGGACTCGCGAGCGGCTTCGGCGACCTGGCGCGCCTGCCTCTCGTCGACGTGGGCGGTGGTTTGCGGGCCGGTCCGGTCCGCGCCGGGCTGGCCTGCGATGGGCTGGTCGGCGGGCGGACGCTCGGTCGTCGTCATGGCCACTCCCTGGTGCTTACCGGTGACGGACGGTGGCGCGACCCACGTTACTCGCGGGTGTTACTCAACGGTAGCCGACTGAGGGGGTTGGGCGACGCCATCCGGCTGGTCAGGTACCCGGTCGTTGTCGTTGCGCCGAATGAACGGCAGCCACCACCACAGCAGGGCGAACCAGAACGCGACCACGGCGGCGAACACCGCCGACCACGGCAGCCCGACCGCGACATCGGTGACCAGCAGCACCGACGCCGTCATCGAGACGCCGAGGAAGGCGAGTCCGCCGATCGCCATCCGGTGCGCCGAGCGGACCACCTCCGGCTTGCGACCCCGCTGAAACAGCATCCGGTGGTACGCCACCGGCGCGATGATCATCGCGGTCGCGCCGGCCGCGGAAACCAGCGCGACCAGGTACACGGTCTTCTGGAACGTGGTGACCTGGGCGAACCGGTTCTGGAAGACCAGCGTCAGCAGGAACGCGAACAGGATCTGGATGCCGGTCTGCGCGACCCGCAACTCCTGAAGCAGCTCGTTGAAGTTCCGGTCCCAGCGCTGCGCCTCGGTCTCGTTGCGCTCCGGCCGCGGTCGTACCTCCCGCCCCATGACCTCCCGCCCCATTCGACCAATGATGCCCGGCGCTCGCCCCGCCAAACGATCACCACACGCGCCGAGCCGCGACCCGCCCGACCGTCGTTCAGCCGATGACCGCGGGCGGACCAGCCTGGGATGATCTGCCCGTGATCACCGACTACTTCTCCGCGCCGTCCGACGAGGCCGCCGCCGCCGTAATCGACGGCGGGCCATCCGGCACTCCTGGTACCGGGTTCCGGACGATCGCGCTGAACGGCATCGAACCCGTCGTTCAGACGGGGACGATGGAGGAGTTGCTGACCGGGGTCGACTACGAAACGGTGGCCGCGAACCCGAGGCAGGGCCGGGTCGTCGCCGTTCGCGACAGCGGCGAGGGCCTGGTCATCGCCCTGACGGACGAGCTGCGGGCCGCCCTCGTACAGGCATCGGAAGGCGAGCTCCGCGAAGTGGCGGGGCGATGGGCGCGGACCGAGGAGTTCCGGGGGCAGTCCGACCCGGCTGCCCTGGCTGAGGTGTTAGGGGAGCTGGCGTCCCTGGCACGCGATGCGCAAGCACGCGACGAACACCTGTACTGCTGGGTGTGTATCTGACCGGTGCGATAGGGCTGGCGCGGAGCACCGACGGGCGAGCGCGACAGCGATGCGGAACAATGCCGCTGTGGAGATGTGGAACAACCCGGCGTGCTCGAAGTGCGCGACAGCGCGCGACACGCTGGACGCGGCGCGAGTGCCGTACCGGGTACGCGCCTACCTCGACAACCCGCCGAACGCGGCCGAGTTCGCCGAGGTACTGCGCCGGCTCGGCGCTCGGCCCTGGGACGTGTGCCGACTCGGTGAGCCGGCGGCGCACACCCTGGGCATGGCGGACTGGCCGCGCGACGAGTCGTCGGTACAACGGTGGATCGACGCGATGGTCGCGCACCCGGACCTCATCCAGCGTCCGATTCTGCTGTTCGACGACGGCTCGGCCCTGGTTGCCCGTACCCCCGAAGCGCTCGACGAGGCAGTGCACCGGGCGACGGCCTGAACCACGCCCCCGCCGGGACCGCTACCAGTGCTCCCAGCGCACGACGTCGGCAGGACCTCTACCGCGCAACCTCCGCCCGACGAACTCAGTGTCCCGCCGTAGCGTCCACACTCGTGTCCGGGTTGACGGGGTTAGGCAGGGCGCCGCCGAAGCGGCGGTCGCGCTTCGCGTACAACTCGCACGCGTACCACAGGTGGCGCCGGTCGAAGTCGGGCCAGAGCGTGTCGAGCGAGACGAACTCGGCGTACGCCGCCTGCCAGATCAGGAAGTTGGACAGCCGCTGCTCGCCGGACGAGCGCACGACCAGGTCGACGTCGGGGATGTCCGGCTCGTCGAGGTACCGGGCGAACGTCTTCTCGTTGACCCGGTCCGGGTCCAGCCGCCCGGCGGCGACCTCCCGCGCGATCGCCGCGGCGGCGTCGGCGATCTCCGCCCGCCCGCCGTAGTTCACGCAGAACTGCAGGGTGAGCAGGTCGTTGCGGGCGCTCATCCGTTCGGCGATCTCCAGCTCGTTGATCACGCTGCGCCACAGTTTCGGGCGGCGTCCCGCCCAGCGGACCCGTACCCCCATCTCGACGAACTGGTCGCGACGCCGGTGGATGACGTCCCGGTTGAACCCCATCAGCCAGCGCACCTCGTCGGGCGAGCGTTTCCAGTTCTCGGTCGAGAACGCGTACGCCGACAGGTACCTGATGCCGAGTTCGATCGCGCCTTCGATCACGTCGAACAGCGCCGCCTCGCCCATCCGGTGCCCCTCGGTGCGGGGCAGCCCGCGCGCCTTCGCCCAGCGCCCGTTGCCGTCCATGATGATCGCGACGTGCCGGGGTACCGCGTCGGCGGGCAGCTCGGGCGGCTTCGCGCCGGACGGATGCGGAGACGGCGGGGTGTACTGCCGCCGCCCAGCCAGACCTCTGATCACGCGCGCTCCCCGGACCGCTCGACCAACGGCAGCGAGCGTAACCCGCGCCCCAGATGCCACTGCAGGTGCGCCGCGACCAAGCCGGACGCCTCACGGCGCGGTCCGGGCGCGGACTGGTCCGCGACCCGCCAGTCCCCCACCGCCAGGGCAGCCATCAGCTCCAACGTGGCGGGCGCCGGGTGGGTGGCGCCGGGTGGTCGGCAGTGCGGGCAGACACAACCACCGGCGGGTACCGAGAAAGCCCGGTGCTGCCCCGGCGTGCCGCACACCGCGCACCCGGTGAGCGCGGGCGCCCAGCCCGCGAACGCCATCGCGCGCAGCAGGTACGAGTCGAGCACCAGGCTCCCGGCGTGCTCGCCGGCGGCCAGCGCCCGCAGCGCGCCGAGGGTCAGCAGGTACAGCTGGGTCGCCGGCTCCTGCTCCTCCGGGGTGAACCGCTCGGCGGTCTCGGCGATCGCGCTGGCTGCCGTGTACCGGGGGTAGTCGTCGACGAATCGCTTGCCGTACAGGTCGATGCCCTCGACCTGGCTGACGACGTGCAGCGAGCGCCCTTCGGCGATCTGTACGTCGACGTGCCCGAACGGTTCCAGCCGGGCACCGAACTTCGACGTGGTCCGCCGTACTCCCTTGGCGACCGCGCGCACCCGACCGTGCCGGCGGGTGAACAGCGTGATGATCCGGTCGGACTCGCCCAGTTTCTGGACGCGCAGCACCACCGCGTCGTCGCGGTACAGCTTGCCGCGGAATCCGGTCACGGACACATTCTCCCCGAGCCGCGCGGACGGCTGAGCGCGGCGCGACCGGGCGAGCCTCCGCGAACCGGCGAGGGCGACGATACGGACATATCGTCGAGCGCCCAGCCCGCTCAGAAACCCAGCTTGCGCAGCTGCTTCGGGTCGCGCTGCCAGTCACGCGCCACGCGGACGTGCAGGTCGAGGTACACCTTGGTGCCGAGCAACTCCTCGATCTGCGCGCGCGCCCGGGTGCCGACCTCCTTCAGGCGGCTGCCGCCCGCCCCGATGACGATCGCCTTCTGGCTGGGTCGCTCGACGTACACGTCGGCGTAGATCTTGGTGAGTCGCCCCTCCGGAATCATCTCCTCGACCAGTACCGCGATGGAGTGCGGCAACTCGTCGCGGACCCCGTCCAGGGCCGCCTCCCGGATCAGTTCGGCGACCAGGACCTGCTCGGGCTCGTCGGTGAGCATGTCGTCCGGGTACAGCCGGGGCGAGGAGGGCAGGTGCCGGCACAGCACCTCGACGAGCGTGTCGATGTTGTCGCCGGTGACCGCGGCGACCGGTACCACGTCGGCGAACTCGCCCAGCTCGCCGACCGCGACCAACTGCCGGGCCAGCCGCCCCTTGTCGACCAGGTCGATCTTGGTCACCACGGCGACCACCGCCGCCTTGAGCGACTTGATCTCGCCCGCGATGAACCGGTCGCCCCGCCCGATCTCCTCGTCGGCGGGGATGCACAGCCCGACCACGTCGACCTCGCTCCACACCTCGCGGACCAGGTCGTTCAGGCGCTGTCCGAGCAGCGTGCGCGGCCGGTGCAGACCGGGGGTGTCGACCAGGACGAGTTGCGCGTCCGGGCGGTGTACCACGCCGCGGATCACGTGCCGGGTGGTCTGCGGGCGGGTCGACGTGATCGCGATCTTCTGCCCTACCAGCGCGTTGACCAACGTCGACTTGCCGGCGTTGGGACGTCCGACAAAGCATGCGAAACCAGCGCGGAACTGCTCGGTCATCTCAGTCCCGCACCGTGCCGAGCAGACTGCCGTCGGGCGCCGCCACGTGGATCGGGGCGTCCGGGGACAGGTCGCGTACCGCCGCGTGCCCCGGACCGTCCAGCGTCGACGCCTCGGTGACCACCGCTGCCGCCTCGAGGGTCGTCGCGCCGGCGGCGACCGCCGCCGCGACGGCGAACTGCAACGCGGTCAGCGACATCGAGGACAGGTCCACGGTCGCCCCGGTGTACGTGCGGCCGTCGCCGTCGCGCACCGCGGCGCCCTCGATCGCGCCCACCCGCGCCCGCGACGAGCGGGCGAGGGTCACCAGCTTGGCGTCCTCGGCGTCCAGCGGGGTCTTCGCCGTGGTCAGCTCAGGCATCGGCGGTCTGCCTCTCCTCCTGGGGTTCGGTCGCGTCGGGCGCCGGTTCCTGCTCATCGGGACGGACCCGGCGCACCAGTACCGTATCGATCCGGTTCCGCCGACCCGTGGTGCCCTCGGCGACCAGGACCAGTCCGGCGACGGTGGCGGTCGCGCCGGGGATCGGCACCCGACCGAGCGCCTGCGCCAGCAGCCCGCCGACCGTCTCGACCTCGTCGTCGGGCAGGTCGACGTCGAACAGTTCGGCGAGGTCCTCGACCGAAAGCCGGGCAGTCACCCGTACCGTGCCGTCGCCCAGCCGCTCGATCGGCGGGCGCTCACCGACGTCGTACTCGTCGGTGATCTCGCCGACGATCTCCTCCAGGATGTCCTCGATGGTGACCAGCCCGGCGGTACCGCCGTACTCGTCCACCACGATCGCGATGTGGGTGCGCGCCGCCTGCATCTCGGACAGCAGGTCGTCGACCGGCTTGGACTCCGGTACGAACGTCGCCGGGCGCATCACGTCGCGCACCGGCGCCGACTCCGCCTGCGGCCCGGAGCGGGTCCGGCGCACCAGGTCCTTGAGGTACACGATGCCCAGCACGTCGTCGACGTTCTCGCCGATCACCGGGATGCGGGAGAAGCCGGAGCGCAGCGCCAGGGCAAGGCCCTGACGCACGCTCTTGTCCGCCTCGATCCACACCATGTCGGTACGCGGCACCATCACCTCGCGGGCGATCGTGTCGCCGAGCGAGAACACCGAGTGGATCATGTCCCGCTCGCCGTGCTCGACCACGCCCCGCTGCTCCGCCAAGTCGACGAGTTCACGCAGTTCGACCTGGGTGGCGAACGGTCCCTCCCGGAATCCGCGACCCGGGGTGAACGCGTTACCGATCAGGATCAGCACCGACGCCAGCGGTCCCAGCGCGCGCCCGAGCCAGCGCACCAGCGGCGCGGCGTACCGGCCCACGGTGTAGTTGTGCTGGCGACCGATGGTGCGCGGCGCGACTCCGACGACGACGTAGCTGACCACGGTCATCGAACCGACCGTCACCAGCCCCGCCCGCCAGCCGGCGCCCCAGGCGTCGCTGGTCACCAGCGCGACCAGGGTGGTGGCGGACAACTCGCACACCAACCGCAGCAACAGCAGCAGGTTGATGTGCCGGGCCACGTCGCTGGCGACGCCCTGCAGCGCGCGGGCGCCGCGTACCCCCTCGCGGGCTAGTTCACCGGCGCGCGCCGGCGACACGGTCGACAGCGCCGCGTCGGTCATGCCGAACAGCCCGGCGAGGATCACCAGCCCGGCGGCGAGGAGGAGAGACTGCACGTGCGACATCGCCGTGCCGCCGGTCAGGCCGGGCGGCTGCCGGAGCCGGCCCGCCAGCCGGACAGCAGCCGCGCCTGCAGCCCGAACATCTCGCGCTCCTCGTCGGGTTCGGCATGGTCGTACCCGAGCAGATGCAGCACTCCGTGCACGGTGAGCAGGTGCAGTTCGTCGGCGGTCGAATGTCCGGCGGTCACCGCCTGCCTCGCGGCGACCTCCGGACACAGCACGATGTCGCCGAGCAGCGCCGGTTCGCCACCGGCCGCCTCGCTCGGTCCGTGGTCGACCGTGCCCTCGTCCATCGGGAAGGCGAGCACGTCGGTCGGGCCGTCGCCGCCCATCCAACGGTGGTTCAGTTCGGTCATGTAGTCGACGTCGACCATCAGGATGGACAACTCGGCGAGAGGGTTGACGCCCATCTCGTCCAGGGCGTACCGGGCGACCGCGCGGATCGCGTCGGTATCGACGTCCGCGCCGGACTCATTGGCGATCTCGATGGACACGGATTCCGTCCTTGGGCGGTCAGCGGCGGTCAGCGGCGGCGGCCGGAGCGGCCCTGGGCGGTGCGGCCGGGCAGGGCGTGTGCGGGACGTTCGCCCGCCACCGCCGCCTGCTGAGCCTCGTCCCACCGGGCGTACGCGTCGACGATGTCGCTGACCAACTGGTGACGTACGACGTCGTTGCTGGTCAGGCGCGCGAAGTGGACGTCCTCCACGCCGTCGAGGATCTCCTGGACGACGCGCAGCCCGCTGGTCGTACCGCCGGGCAGGTCGACCTGCGTCACGTCGCCGGTCACCACGATCTTCGAGCCGAACCCGAGCCGGGTAAGGAACATCTTCATCTGTTCGGGCGTGGTGTTCTGCGCCTCGTCCAGGATGATGAACGCGTCGTTGAGGGTGCGACCGCGCATGTACGCCAACGGCGCCACCTCGATCGTGCCCGCCTGCATCAGCCGCGGAATCGACTCCGGGTCGAGCATGTCGTGCAGCGCGTCGTACAGCGGGCGCAGGTACGGGTCGATCTTCTCGAACAGGGTGCCGGGCAGGAACCCGAGCCGCTCCCCGGCCTCGACCGCGGGGCGGGTCAAGATGATCCGGTTGACCTGCTTGGCCTGCAGTGCTTGTACCGCCTTGGCCATCGCCAGGTAGGTCTTGCCGGTACCGGCGGGTCCGATGCCGAACACGATCGTGTGCTGGTCGATCGCGTCGACGTAGCGCTTCTGCCCCAGCGTCTTCGGTCGGATCGTGCGCCCGCGCCGGGACAGGATGTTGAGAGTCAGGACGTCGGCGGGCCGCTCGGCAGTGCCCTCCTCGAGCATGCCGACGGTGCGCCGGGCGGAGTCGGTGGTCAGTGTCTCGCCCTTCTGGATCAACTCGAGAAGTTCGGTGAAGACGCGCTCGGCGAGAGCGTTGTCCGCCGGCGAGCCGGAGATGGTGATCTCGTTGCCGCGGACGTGGATGTCGCTGACCAGGGAGCGCTCGACGAACTTGAGGATCTCGTCGCGGGCGCCGAGCAGGTTCACCATCATCTGCGAATCGGGGACCGTGATCCTGGTCTGTACCCGAGGAACGGCGGCGTCGCCGCCGTCAGGCGTCGACGCGTTCGAGGGTGGACTGGTCGTCATGGTTCGGCCCGGCGGCCTCGATCACCCTTCCGTCTCGGTACCGTTCGCGATACCCCCATGGTATCGGCCCGCCGCCCGATCAGCCCGCCGGGTTTTCCCGCGACGCGGGCACCCCGTCGAAGGTCTCCTGCTGCCGGGTGAAGCGGTACGTCGCCCAGTGCATCCGGGTCACCGCCCCGGTCGCCGGGTCGCGGCTCAGCCGCAGCGACTCGCCCGCTTCCCGCCCCGAGACGGTACGCAGCAGGTCCGGTCCTTCCTCGGCGAACACCGCGGGCGGCTTGCCCGGCGGGTCGTCCGCGCCCCGCGCGCACAGCGATCCGTCCCGCCAGAAGAAGACGTACTCGTACCCCTCGCCCCACCAGCGCCCCAGCACGCTCTGGAAGCGCTCGGGCGCGGCGGGACCGATCCGCCACGGCTCGACGTCGGCGGGGTCCTCCTCGACCACGGTGCTGAGCAGGGTGTGCGGCAGGGTGAGCGTGGCGGTCGCGGTACCGGACGAGCCGAGCACCGCCACGCCGCACGCCTGGGGCGTGCCCGCGCCGCCCCGCCGCCCGTAGACGCCCGCCAGGAAGCCGGGCATCGCGCCGTCGTGCCCGACGTGGATCACCCGCTCGCCGCCCGGTACCAGGATCAGCCCCAGCCCGAACCCCGCCTGCCAGAGCGCCTCGTCGGTGACCGTCAGCGGCCAGCGCATCTCGTCCAGCGTGCCGGGTGCCAGTACCGCCCCGGTCGGGTCCACGGTCGCCGGGTCGGCGAGGAACGCCGCCCAGGTGGCGAGGTCGGCGGCGGTACCCCAGAGCTGGGCGGCCGGGGCGACCGCGCCGAAGTCGGTCGGCGGCTCCGGCCGGGCGTGGTCGGAGTACGCGTCGACCAGGTACCCCTGGGCGGCCCGCTCGGTCGGCGCGACGGTGACGTCCCGCAGACCGAGCGGGCGCAGCACCCGATCGTCGAGGACTTCCGCCCAGGTCCCGCCGCGCAGCTTGGCGACCAGGTGACCGAGCAGCGCCATGCCCAGGTTCGAGTAGTGGTACCGGCGTGCCGGCGGCAGTACCCGCTCGACCCGGACAAGGTCGTCGACCAGGCGCCGGGCGTCCGGTGCGTCGAGGGTGTCCCACACGTCGCCGAACGGCTCGCGCGCCAGCCCCGAGGTGTGGGACAGCAGGCGGCGTACCGGCAGGTCGCCGTGCGCCGGCAGGTCCAGGTGGCGACCGATCGGGTCGTCGAGGTCGAGCAGCCCGTCGTCGCGGCACTGCATGACCAGGACCGCGGTGAACGTCTTGGTGACCGAGCCGATCCGGAACTGGGTGCGCTCGTCGAGCGGCTGCCCGTTGCCGGGATCCCCGACGCCGAACGTCCACAGCGCGCGGTCGGCGCGGTGCAGCGCGACGGACAGCGCCGGAATCCGCGCCTCCGCCTGGGTGCGCCGCACCAGCCGCTGGTACCTGATGATCGCCTGCGAGGTCACCGGCAGATCATAGGGCCGAGCGGAGCGCCGCCCAGCACGTGCGCGTGCACGTGGAAGACCTCCTGACCGCTGTCCGGCCCGGTGTTGAACATCAGCCGGTACCCGCTGTCGGCGACGCCGGCGACCCGTGCGACCTCGGCTGCCGCGGCGACCACGTCGCCGGTCAGCTTCGGGTCGGCGGCAGCCATGTCGGCGACGTCGGCGTGGTGCGCCTTCGGGATGACCAGCACGTGTACCGGCGCCTTCGGCGCGATGTCGCGGAACGCCAGGGTGGTGTCGGTCTCGTGGACCACGGTCGCCGGGATCTCCCCGGCCACGATCCGGCAGAACAGGCAGTCGTTGCTCATCCGGGCATCGTAGAGCGGACCTGCCGCCCCGCCCGACGCCCGGCGGCACCCCTCGGTCCGGCATCCGGTCCTGACATAGGCTGCGCTGCACAACCGGCGCGAGACCGGGTCCACCTGGGGAGGCGTGATGAGCCGCGCGGTACTGATCACCGGAGCGTCCCGAGGCATCGGCCGGGCCACCGCGCTGGCGTTCGCGCGACTGGGCGACCGGGTCGCCGTTCATCACCGGGACTCCGCCGACCTGGCCGAGTCGTTGCGCGCGGAACTGCCCGGCGACGGTCACCTGGTGGTCCGGGCGGATCTCGCCGACCCGGACGCGGTACGCGCGATGGTGGACCGCGCGGCGGACGGGCTCGGCGGCCTCGATGTGCTGGTGAACAACGCGGGCGTGTTCACCGCCCATCCGATCACGGAAACCTCGTACGAGCAGTGGCAGCGCGAATGGCGACGCACCGTGGACACCAACCTGGTCGGCGCGGCGAACGTCACCTGGTGCGCGGTACGGCACATGGGTCGCGGTGGACGGATCGTCAACGTGTCGTCGCGCGGCGCGTTCCGGGGCGAGCCCGGACAGCCGGCGTACGGGGCGAGCAAGGCGGGGCTGAACGCGATGGGGCAGTCCCTGGCGGTGGCGCTGGCACCGTACGGGATCGCGGTGGCGGCGGTCGCTCCGGGTTTCGTGGCGACCGACATGACCAACGAACACCTCAAGCCGCCGCGCGGCGAGGAGATCCGTGCGCAGAGCCCGTTCGGGCGGGTCGCCCGACCGGAGGAGGTCGCGGCGGCGATCGTGTGGCTCGCCTCGCCCGAGGCGGAGTGGGCCAGCGGCAGCGTGCTCGATCTGAACGGCGCGTCGTACCTGCGGACCTGACCAGCTGCCCGCGACCGCATCTGCACATTCGCACCCTTGACTGTCAGCGGCGAGAAACCTACTTTGTGGTAACTCCGGCCACACCCGCTGGACATCCTCGGCAGGGCACCGGCGGTACCGACTGGACGATCATGGGCTCGGACGCGGACACCGTCGTGTCGGACTCGTCGGCGACCTCGATGACCGCCAACCACAAGGTGCGGTACGCCAGCAGCGACAACATCGCGCACACCGACTACTACAACGAAACCCAGACGACGCTGAACGCGAGCCTGTCGTACAGCGACTACGGCTCGGCGTTCGTGTCCACGACCAGCGGCGAGTGGTGCGTGCTGCGCGCCAGGTACGCCCTGTCCGGCAGCGCCTACTAGCGCCCGTGGTGGCCGCCCGCGTCGCGGGCGGCCACCACGGCTGATCAGGCGGGCTGAGCAGGACAGTTTCACCAGCGCCCGAGTCGGGCGTTGAGCACCGCCAGCGCCGCGACTCCGGCGGTCGAGGTGCGCAGCACCGTGTCGCCGAGGCGCACCGGTACCGCGCCCGCCTGCTCGAACGCCGCCACCTCCTCGGGGGCGACGCCGCCCTCCGGCCCGACCGCGAGCACCACCTCGCCGGCGGGCGGCAGCGGTACCGCCGACAGCGGCTGCTCCGCCTCCTCGTGCAGCACCAGCGTCACCCGTCCGGCGACCGCGCCGGTTGTCACGGGGGTCGCGACCGTCGGAAGCCAGGAACGCCGCGCCTGTTTCGCCGCCTCTCGGGCGGTGGCGCGCCACCGCTCCAGCGACCGTTCGCCCCGCTCGCCGCGCCACACCGCGACCGAACGGGCGGCTGCCCACGGCACGATCTCGTCGACCCCGACCTCGGTCATCGCCTGGACCGCGAGCTCGCCGCGCTCGCCCTTGGCGATGCCCTGGACCACGACCAGTCGCGGGTCGGGCGGTTCGGTGTACCGGCGCGTCTCGACCATCACGTCGAGGCTGCCCCGGCCGACGGCTTCGACCACCGCGACGGCGGTGCCGCCGCATCCGTTGCCGAGCACCAGCCGCTCCCCCGGACGCAGCCGTTGTACCGCCTGGGCGTGGTGCCCTTCCGGCCCGTCGAGGGTGTACGACTCGCCGGCGGGCAGCTCCTCGACCAGGAACAACGGCAGGCTCACGGTCGCGGCTCGGGCGGGTCAGGCGTGGCCGTTGAACGCGTCGCGCATCCGCGAGAAGAAGCCGCCCTGCTTGCTCAGCTCGGCGACCTCCTCGCCGCGCGCCTTGGCGAACTCGCGCAGCAGCCGCTCCTGCTCCGCGTCGAGCTTCGTGGGGGTCCGCACGTCGAGGTGGACGAACAGGTCGCCGCGCCCGGTTCCGCGCAGGTGCGGCACGCCCTTGCCGCGCACCCGCAGCGTCGAGCCCGGCTGGGTACCGGGACGCAGCTCGAGGTGCTCCTCGCCGTCGAGGGTCTTGATGGTCAACTTCGTACCCAGTGCCGCCGCGGTCATCGGTACCGTGACCCGGCAGTGCAGGTCGTCGCCCTTGCGGGAGAACACGTCGTGCGGGCGCTCGTGGATCTCCACGTACAGGTCGCCGGGCGGACCGCCGCCGGGTCCCACCTCGCCCTGCCCGGCGAGCCGGATCCGCATCTGGTCCTCGACACCGGCGGGGATCTTCACGGTCAGCGTCTTGCGGGTGCGTACCCGCCCGTCGCCGCCGCAGGTCGGACACGGGTGCGGAATGATCGTGCCGTACCCCGCACACGTCGGGCAGGGTCGTGTCGAGACGACCTGTCCGAGGAAGGTGCGCTGCACCGACTGGACCTCGCCACGCCCGCCGCAGGTCTCGCAGGTCTGCGGGTGGGTACCGGCGGCGGTGCCGGTGCCCTCGCAGGTCTGGCAGAGCACGGCGGTGTCGACGGTGATCGGAGCCTCCACCCCGAACGCCGTCTCGGTCAGGTCCAGGGCCAGCGGCAGGATCGCGTCGGCGCCGGGCCGGGTGCGCGGTCGCGGGCCGCGCGAGGTCGTCGCGGTACCGAAGAAGGCGTCCATGATGTCCTGGAACCCGACGAACGGACCGCCGCCGGGTCCGCCGGGACCGCCGCCGCCCGGGGCGAGCGGGTCGCCGCCCAGGTCGACGATCTGGCGCTTCTGGTCGTCGGAGAGGACCTCGTAGGCCGCGTTGATCTCCTTGAACTTCTCCTGCGCCGCGGGATCCGGGTTGATGTCAGGGTGGTACTGACGCGCCAGCTTGCGGTACGCCCGCTTGATGTCGTCAGCCGTCGCGTCCCGGGGCACCCCGAGAATCCCGTAGTAGTCCTTCGCCACTGCGTTTCGTGTCCTCATGTCCTAGGCGAGGTCAGTTCTGCGCCAGCAGATCACCGACGTAGCGTGCCACGGCACGCACCGTGGCGATGGTGCCGGGGTAGTCCATCCTGGTCGGGCCGACCACACCCAGGCCGCCGACGACCGTCGTACCCGGTCCGTACCCGGTGCTGACGACCGACGTGCCGCGCAGGTGTTCGATCTCATTCTCGTCGCCGATGCGTACCCGCGGGGTGCTCGCGTCCACGTCCGCCGACCCGATCAGCTTCAGCAGGATGACCTCCTCCTCGAGCGCCTCCAGCACGGGGCGGATCGAGCCCTGGAAGTCGAGCAGCCCGCCGCGCGTCAGGTTCGCCGTACCGGCGAGCGCGATCCGCTCCTCCGGGCGGTCGACGAGCGTCTCCAGCAGTACCGCGGACAGCGACGACATCGCCGGTCGCAGTTCCGGACCGGTCTCGTCGACGAGGTCCTGTACCAGCGGCGGCGTGTCCACCAGTCGCACCCCGACCAGCTTCTCGTTGACCGCGGTCCGCAGCCGGGACACGTCGGCGTCGGGCAGCGGCGCCGGCAACTCGACCAGGCGCTGCTCGACCCGACCGGTATCGGCGATCATGACCAGCATCAGCCGGGTGGTCGAGATCGGCACGAGTTCCAAATGCCGGACCGCCGAACGGGACAGGCTCGGGTACTGCACGACCGCGACCTGACGGGTGAGCTGCGCCAGCAACCGGACGGTGCGGTGTACCACGTCGTCCAGGTCGACCGCGCCGATCAGGAAGCGCTCGATCGCCCGGCGCTCGGCGGGCGACAGCGGCTTGATCCGCGACAGCTTGTCGACGAAAAGGCGGTACCCCCGGTCGGTGGGCACCCGGCCGGCGCTGGTGTGCGGCTGCCGGATGTACCCCTCCTCCTCGAGGACGGCCATGTCGTTGCGCACGGTTGCCGGCGAGACCTTGAGGTTGTGCCGTTCGACCAGCGCCTTGCTGCCGACCGGCTCCTGCGTGGCAACGTAGTCCTCGACGATGGCGCGGAGCACTTCCAGCTTGCGATCATCGAGCGCCATGCCCACCTCCCCTCGTCGCCGCGGTCGCTAGCACTCCTCGCGAGCGAGTGCCAGTTTACGTCGGCGGGGCGCTCATCGCGATGGTCGAAGTCGTCACGATCGCGCGCGTCGGGACGGGTCGGGACGGCGTGCGTGGGGGCGGCGCGGCTCGCGGCGGCGCGCGCGTCGGGACGGCGCGGCTCGCGACCCGGTCGCGCCGCCGACCCCGCTGGGGGCGGCAACCGACGCGGCCCGCTGCCGGCGAGCCGGTTCCTCGGACGGACTTGCCGTCAGCCTCTACCGTGGCGCGCATGACAGAACCACCACGCCCTCCGTGGGAGGACAACTCCGGCGACACCCCGTCGGATCCCGGCGCGGTCCCCGGTCCGCCGCCGGGCGACACCGCCGGGCAGTCGTACCCGCCGCCGGGCGACACCGGTGCGCAGCCGTCGCCCGGTACCGGCTCGTACCCGCCGCCCGGCGACACCGGCGGCTACTACCCGCCACCGGGTCAGCAGTACGAATGGCAGCCGCCGGGCGCCCCGGGATCGGCGCCCCCGCCCGGGTACCCCAGCGGGGAGGACCGGACCTGGGCGTTGGCGGCGCACTTCGGCGGCGGGCTGCTGGGCTTCTTCAGCGGCGGTACGTTGGGCTGGATCGTTCCGCTGATCGCGATGGTCGCGCGCGGCAACCAGTCGCCGACCGTCCGGCAGCACGCGGTCGGCGCGCTCAACTTCCAGATTCTCTGGGCGATCATCGCGGCAGCGGGGTACATCCTCGGCACCTGCCTCGCGGTCACGATCGTCGGTCTGATCTTCTTCCTCGCCCCGGTCGTGGCGATCTTCGTCGAACTGATCTTCGGGCTGATCGCCGGGGTCAAGGCGACCGAGGGGCAGTGGTACCGCTACCCGGCGTCCGTCTCGTTCGTGAAGTAGGCGAGCCTCTTCGTTCGCGCGCGAACGCGTGCTTCTCGTCGGCCCCACACCGGTGGTGATGTACATACATCACCACCGGTGTGCGCACATCGGCGATGCCCCGGCGGCGCGGACCGTACCCGGCGGTGCCGGGCTATTTATCCGATTCCTCCTCACGGCGACGTCCGCGACCGCCTCCGTCAGTCGAGCAGATCCCGCACCACCGCGTCGGCGAGCAGGCGACCGCGCAAGGTCAGTACCGCCCGCCCGGCGGCGAGCTCCGCCGAAGCCAGCAGCCCGGCGTCGGCGGCACGCTCGGCGGCGGCCCGAGCGGCACGACCGAGCAGATCCACGGGCAGCCCGGTGGACAGCCGAAGGCGCAGCAGCACCTCCTCGGTGTGCCGCTCCGCGTCGGTGAGCACCTCACGCGCCTGCCCGGGCGACTCACCGGCGGCAAGGCGGCGGGTGTAGTTCGCCGGGTGTTTGACGTTCCACCAGCGGACCCCGCCGACGTGGCTGTGCGCGCCCGGGCCGAGCCCCCACCAGTCGCCGCCGGTCCAGTACAGCAGGTTGTGCCGGCAGCGCGCCTCGGGTCCGGAGGACCAGTTCGAGACCTCGTACCACGCGAAGCCCGCCTCGCTGAGCGCCGCCTCGGCGGCGAGGTACCGGTCCGCCGCGACGTCGTCGCTGGGTTGCGGTACCTCGCCCCGCCGCACCCGCGCCGCCAGCCGGGTGCCGTCCTCGACGATCAGCGCGTACGCGCTGACGTGGTCCACCCCCGCGGCCAGCACCGCGGCGAGCGAGGCGGCGAAGTCCTCCTCGGTCTCCCCCGGCGTGCCGTAGATCAGGTCGAGGTTGACGTGCTCGAACCCGGCGTCGCCGGCTTCGGTCGCGGCCTGTGCCGCGCGACCCGGCGTGTGCCGGCGGTCGAGCAGCGCCAGCACGTGCGGGGAGACCGACTGCATGCCGAGCGAGATCCGGGTGTACCCGTGCCCGCGCAGCGCCTTCAACGAGCGCCGGTCGACCGACTCCGGGTTCGCCTCGAGCGTCACCTCGGCGTCCGGCGCCAGACCGAACGTCTCGTCGATCGCGGCGAGCAGCCGACCGAGGTCGTCCGGACTGAGCAGGGTGGGGGTACCGCCGCCCACGAACACCGTGTCGACCCGGCGCGGCGGGCGGTCCGCCAGTACCCGACGGGCGAGGGCGAGCTCGGCGAGCACCGTGTCGACGTACGTGTCGCGGGACACACCGGGACCCAGTTCGGCGGCGGTGTACGTGTTGAAGTCGCAGTACCCGCAGCGTGAGGCGCAGAACGGCACGTGGGCGTACACGCCGAAACCGTGCCTGCCCACGCGCGCGAGGGCGCTGGGGGGCAACGCGCCGGAACGGGGTACGGGCTCGCCGTCGGGGAGAACACCTGGCACGCCCTCTAGTCTGCCCGCATGACGGACGCACCCGATCAGCTCGTACGCGTGGCGACCAGTCGCGGTGTCGCCACCCTCACCCTGGACAGCCCGCACAACCGCAACGCGCTGTCCTCGTCGTTGATCGCGCAACTGCTCGCCGGTATCGAGGCGGCGGTGGACGACCCGGCGGTACGCGTCATCGTGCTGTCGCACACCGGCCCGGTGTTCTGCTCCGGCGCCGACCTGAAGGAGACGGCGGCGGCGTTCAGCTCGGGGCAGGTACCGGCGGGACGGCTGGGCGAGGTCCTCGCGGCGGTCCGCGAATCGCCCAAGCCCGTACTGGCGCGGGTCGCCGGCCCGGCCCGAGCCGGCGGGCTCGGTCTGATCGCCGCCGCGGACCTGGCGGTCTGCGCCGAGCAGGCGACGTTCGCGTTCTCCGAGGTACGGATCGGCGTCATCCCGGCGGTCATCTCGGCGGTCGTGCTGCCTCGGCTGACCTCGCGCGCCGCGAACGAGCTGTACCTGACCGGCGAGGTGTTCGACGGTCGGCGGGCCGCCGAGATCGGGCTGGTCACCTGCGCGGTACCGGCAGCCGACCTGGACGCCACGGTCGAGCGGTACACGTCGTGTCTGGTCCGTGGCGCGCCCGGGGCGCTCGCCGGCGCGAAGGACCTGCTCCGGCGTACCCCCGCCGCCAGCCTGGCGGACGATCTCGCCGCGCTCACCGAGTTGTCGGTCCGGTACTTCCGCTCGCCGGAGGGAATCGAGGGCATCACGGCGTTCCGGGAGAAGCGCGATCCGATGTGGCTACCGGGCGCGTGACGATGCGGCTGCCCGGCGCGTGAGCTCGGGTCGTCCGTTCGTCCCGAACCGGGAAACCGTACCGGCGTACTGGACACGGCGACGTAGGCTGTGCGCACACCTGGACCGCGTGAGAGGTGACGGTGCGTAGACGTGTGGTCTTGTCGGTGATCACAGCGCTCGCCGTGCTCGCGGCCGTGGGGGTCTATGTCGGACTGCACGTGCTTCGCAACGGCGTGCCGCTGAAGATGACCAGCGCCTGTACTGTGCGTGCCGACAAGCAGGTGACGCTGGGACCGGACCAGATGGCGAACGCCGCCACGATCGCCGCCATCGGTATCCGTCGCGGGCTGCCGGAACGGGCGGTGGTCGTGGCGCTCGCCGCCGGACTGCAGGAATCGAAGTTGAAGAACCTCGACGGTGGCGACCGCGACTCGATCGGGCTGTTCCAGCAGCGCCCGAGTCAGGGCTGGGGCACCGCGGCGCAGATCGCCGATCCTCGCTACGCGACGAACGAGTTCTACAACGGACTGCTCAAGGTGCCGGGCTGGCAGCAGATGCGGGTGACCGACGCGGCGCAGGCGGTGCAACGCAGCGCCCATCCCGAGGCGTACCAGAAGTGGGTGGACCAGGCGGAAGCGCTGGCGACGGCGTTTCTCGGACAGGCCGGCGCGGCGGTGACCTGTACCTTGGTCGGGCAGCCGCCGGTGCACGGCGCCGCGGCGGCGACGTCGCTGTTCGCGGACATGCGGGCGGACTGGGGCGACGTTCAAACAGTGGCGGCTCAGGGCCTGCTGGGTGTGGCGCTGTCGGTGGGCGAGGACCGGGTCGGCTGGCAGTACGCGCACTGGCTGGTGGCGCACGCCCAGGAACAGGGCATCAAGCGGGTCCGGTTCGGCGACCGGGAATGGACCGCGCGCGGCGGCGCGTGGACGCGGGTCACCCCGAGCGACCCGAGAGCTGCGGGCGAACGCGTCGTCGCCGAGGTGTACAGCTGAGCCGACACGCGCGTGGGGCGGGCCGGCTGTCACCGACCCGCCCCACGCGGTGAGACGTCAGATCGTCGTGCGACGACGGTTGTACATGCCGCTCACCAGCGCCACGCCGACGGCGGCGAGGACGACCTGGATGAGCAGTTCGATCCAGTCGACGCCGGACGTGTCGGCGACTCCGACCGCCCGGGCGATGACCGTTCCGATCAGCGCCGCGACGATACCGACCACGATGGTCAGCCAGATGGGCAGGTTCTGCCGGCCCGGCACGACCAACCGGCCGAGCGCACCGATGATGAGCCCGACGATGATCGCCGAAATGATGCCTGCGACAGTCACCGCAATTCCTCCTTTTCCGGGGGGACGACCCATCGGTACCCCCCGGCTTCAGAAGGAAAACCTCCGTCAACCTCTCGTGGACACGCAGCGACGCAGCCAGACCCGAAGACGGTTGGGTCGCGTGCGGCTCAAGCCTCCGACGCGCCGACGCGCCGTGTCGGGCGCGGGGACGGTCGGCCCGCGCAGGGATCAAGCATGACCGCCCGGAGCGGGCCGGCCGTCCCCGCGCCCCAAGCGCCCCCTACTTGCGGCCCTTGTCGCTGGACGGTCC
The DNA here is from genome assembly GCA_036378155.1 of Micromonosporaceae bacterium. GTDB lineage: Bacteria > Actinomycetota > Actinomycetes > Mycobacteriales > Micromonosporaceae > DASUXA01. Next base: position 87,955 of record DASUXA010000109.1, read on the forward strand.
GTCCGAGGTGGACAGCGCCGCGATGAACGCCTCCTGGGGTACCTCGACCCGCCCGACCATCTTCATCCGGCGCTTGCCTTCCTTCTGCTTCTCCAGCAGTTTCCGCTTGCGGGTGATGTCGCCGCCGTAGCACTTCGCCAACACGTCCTTGCGGATCGCCCGGATGGTCTCGCGAGCGATCACCCGGCTGCCGATCGCCGCCTGGATCGGTACCTCGAACTGCTGCCGAGGGATCAGGCTGCGCAGCTTGGCGGCGATGGCGACGCCGTAGTTGTACGCCTTGTCCTTGTGCACGATCGCGGAGAAGGCGTCCACCGGCTCGCCGTGCAGCAGAATGTCCACCTTGACCAGGTCGGAGCGTTGCTCCCCGCTGGGCTCGTAGTCGAGGCTGGCGTACCCCTTGGTACGGCTCTTCAACTGGTCGAAAAAGTCGAAGATGATCTCTGCGAGCGGCAGGGTGTACCGCAGTTCGACCCGGTCGGCGGACAGGTAGTCCATGCCCAGCAGGGTGCCGCGACGCCCCTGGCAGAGTTCCATGACCGCGCCGACGTAGTCGTTCGGGGTGAGCACGGTGGCTCGCACGACCGGCTCGTACACCTCGGCGACCTTGCCCGACGGGTACTCGCTCGGGTTGGTGACCTGGTGCTCGACGCCGTCCTCCATGAGCACCCGGTACACCACGTTGGGCGCGGTCGAGATCAGGTCCAGATTGAACTCGCGCTCCAGCCGCTCCCGGATGATCTCCAAGTGGAGCAGACCGAGGAAGCCGCAGCGGAACCCGAAGCCCAGGGCGGCGCTGGTCTCCGGCTCGTACGACAACGCGGCATCGTTGAGCTTGAGCTTGTCCAGCGCGTCGCGCAGCGCGGGGTAGTCCGAGCCGTCGATCGGGTACAGCCCGGAGTACACCATCGGCTTGGGGTCCTTGTACCCGGACAGCGGCACGCTCGCCGGTCGGGCGCTGATCGTCACCGTGTCCCCGACCCGCGACTGGCGAACGTCCTTCACGCCGGTCATGAGGTACCCGACCTCGCCGACGCCCAGACCGGTCGCCTTGATCGGCTCCGGGGAGATGACGCCGATCTCGAGCAGCTCGTGGGTCGCGCCGGTGGACATCATGGCGATCCGGTCGCGCGCCTCGATCCGCCCGTCGACCACCCGCACGTACGTGACGACACCCCGGTACACGTCGTACACCGAGTCGAAGATCATCGCCCGCGCCGACGCGGACGCGTCGCCGGACGGCGCCGGGATCTGCCGGACGATCTCGTCCAGCAGGTGCGCCACGCCCTCGCCGGTCTTGCCCGACACGCGCAGGCAGTCGTCCGGATCGCAGCCGATCAGGTGGGCCAGTTCCTCGGCGTACTTGTCGGGTTGCGCCGCCGGTAGGTCGATCTTGTTGAGCACCGGGATGACCTGCAGGTCGTTCTCCAGCGCCAGGTACAGGTTGGCCAGTGTCTGCGCCTCGATGCCCTGGGCCGCGTCGACCAGCAGCACCGCGCCCTCACAGGCGGCGAGGCTGCGGCTGACCTCGTACGTGAAGTCGACGTGACCCGGCGTGTCGATCATGTTGAGCACGAAGTCGTCGCCGGCGCGCTCACCCTCGCGTACCCGCCACGGCATGCGCACCGCCTGGCTCTTGATCGTGATGCCGCGCTCGCGCTCGATGTCCATCCGGTCGAGGTACTGATCGCGCATCAGCCGGGCGTCGACCACCTCGGTGAGCTGCAGCATCCGGTCGGCCAGGGTCGACTTCCCGTGGTCGATGTGGGCGATGATGCAGAAGTTGCGGATGCGACCGGGAGTGGTCGCACCGGGGCTGGTCGCGCCGGAGTCGGGCGTCGGTGGCACGGCGGTCCGTTTCTTCAGACAGTTCTTCTGGCGGTCGGGCAGCGCGACCGGCGTGCGTGGCTCGCCCCGCCGGTCGCCTCTATGCTCCCACGCCCCGCGTCGCCGCCCACCGGACCCGGCATCGGCGCCCAGCAGACCCGGCATCGCCACCCACCGGACCCGGCATCGCCGTCGCGAGCGTTGGCGCGGGCCGGACGCGGCGTCGCCGTCGCGAGCGCCGGTACCGACCGGCACGCGCGGCGTTTCGTATGGCGCGGATTGGCGTGAACCATACCCAGTCGGAGCGACACAGGCATCGATAAATTGCGACACGCCGATGTGCTCTTGTAATTAATCTTCGCCGTGTGCCCTAATCCTGGCATCCCTTTTCGGACCCGGACCCCAGGTCCACCGCATTTTCGCAGGGGAGGCGAAGATGTTCCGAGGCACAAAGCCCCACCGAAGACTCGGCTTCCTGACGATGCTCGCCGTCGCGCTGACCGCTCTGGTCGGCGCCTTCACCGCGAGCCCCGCCAGCGCGGCCCCCGCCGGTCTGCCCGGTATGGACGTTTCCAGCTACCAGGGCAACGTCAACTGGTCCGCCGCGTGGAACAACGGCGCGCGATTCGCGTACGTCAAGGCGACCGAGGGCACCTACTACACCAACCCGTACTTCGCCCAGCAGTACAACGGCTCCTACAACGTGGGCATGATCCGCGGCGCGTACCACTTCGCGCGTCCCGACACCACCAGCGGCGCCACCCAGGCTGACTACTTCGTCAACCACGGTGGCGGGTGGTCGAAGGACGGCAAGACGCTGCCGGGCGCGCTCGACATCGAGTACAACCCGTACGGCTCGACCTGCTACGGCCTGTCGCAGTCGTCAATGCGCAGCTGGATCAGCTCGTTCGTCAACGAGTACCACTACCGCACCGGCCGCTGGGCGACGATCTACACCACCACCGACTGGTGGAACACCTGCATCGGCTCGTACAACGCCTGGTCGTCGAACGACCCGCTGTGGATCGCCCGGTACTCGAGCACCGTCGGCACCCTGCCGCCGGGCTACTCGTACTACTCGTGGTGGCAGTGGGCCTCGTCCGGCGTCTTCCCGGGCGACCAGGACGTCTGGAACGGCACCTGGACCAACCTGAAGACGATGGCCTGCAACGGACCCTGCTGACGATCAGGGAACGGGCTGTGGGGGCCGGGCGCGTCGCGCCCGGCCCCCACACATGCGCGGAGCACACCGGAACGGGGACGTCGCGACAGACCCACGCCGCCGGTGGTGTGCGGACGACCGAGGCGGCGACCGGTGACGGACGGGCGGACGGGGCGGCGGGCGGCGCTTTGGCCCGCGCCGTACCTGCCTGGTAACCTGATCCTTCGCGCGTGGCGGCGCCGCTGTCGCCTGCGCTCCAGCAACCAACCCGAACTACCAGGACGAGGCTGTCGCGTGGCGAACATCAAGTCCCAGATCAAGCGCAACCGGCAGAACGAGAAGCGCCGCCTGCGCAACAAGGCGGTCAAGTCGTCGCTGAAGACCGCCATCCGCAAGTACAACGAGGCGATGCAGGCCGGCGACCTCGAGCAGGCCGGCGCGCTGCTCCGCGACGCGTCCCGCCAGCTCGACAAGGCCGCGAGCAAGGGCGTGATCCACAAGAACCAGGCCGCCAACCGCAAGTCGGCGATTGCCAAGCGGTACGCGTCCCAGGCCGCCTGACCTGCGACGACCCGTCAGCGGGATCGTCACCTCAGCGCACGACGTACCGGTGGCTGCCGCCCGGATCTCCGGGGCGGCGGCCACTGACGTGTTTCCGTCAGCGCCTGGACACGCCGAACCGCCACCCCGGCGACCGAGGTCAGAGCGACCCGTACGACCGCACCACAGCTAACCGCCGCTCGGTGCCGCGACCGCGCCGCTGACCCGATCGTCCCCGGTCGAACGCGGAGCGACCCCGCTCTCCCCTGGCCCGACCGCGCGGCAGCGCGCAGGTACCACGCGCGGCCCCGACCACCGGGGCGCGCCCGAGCGCGCGCAGCGGCAGATGCGGTCCGGCTGCGACCGGTACCGACACCGCCGGGGGCGGCGCGAGCAGACCGGCGACCACGTCGTGGTACTTGACCATGACGGCGACCGCCGTGGGCAGCAGGAGCAGCGACCACGGATCGGTGAGCTCAGCGAGCGCCAGCAGGGCGGCGACGGTCAGGGTGCCCTCGAAGAGCAGGAAACACGCCAACCCGCCCGGTTGGATGTGACGCAACCGGAGCAGACGCGCGTACCCGGGGCGACGACCGCGCGCCGCGCGGTCCGCGTCGCCGGGGTGGTGGCTGTGCGCCGTGCGGTCCACGGAACGAGGGGTGTGGGCACGCGCCGCATGGGAGACCGCCGGGGCGCGCCCGACGACGCGACCACGCCGCACCGTCCCGCCCCTGCTCGCCGTCCCGCCGCCGTCGGGCGTACCGCCGTCGGGTGCCGTCCCGTGCGATGGCGTCATCGCGTCCCTCCGAGTTCGCGCGCCGCCGCCATTGCCATGATCGCCCGCTCCAGGGCGTACCCCCGGTCCTCCGACCCGCCCTTGACCGCGGCGTTGCATTCGGCGGCGACCCGCATCGCGTCGACCAGCCCGTCCGCTGTCCAACCTCGCGCCTGACGCTGGGCGCGTTCCACCTTCCACGGCGGCATGCCCAGGCTGCTCGCCAGCTGGTACGAGCTGCCTCGGCCCGCCGACGCCACACGCGCCACGGTGCGCACCCCGTCGGCGAGCGCGTCGGCGATCGGCACCGGATCGACTCCCACATGCAGCGCCCAGCGCAACGCCTCCAGGGCGCCGGGGACGTCGCCCACCATCGCCGCGTCGGCGACGGTGAACCCGCTGACCTCGGCGCGCCCGCGGTAGTACCGGGCGACGGTCGCCGCGTCGATCCTGCCGTCGGTGTCGGCGATCAGCTGGGCGCATGCCGATGCCAGCTCCCGCAGATCGTTGCCGACCGCGGTGATCAGGGCGTCGGCGGCGTCGTCGGTACAGCGACCGCCGAGTCTGCGGATCTCGTCGCGGACGAAGTCGACCCGTTCGCGGTGGCGGGTCAGCCGCGCCGCCGGTACCACGCTCGCTCCGGCCTGACGAAGCCCGTCGGCGAACGCCTTGCCCTTCGCCCCGCCGGCGTGGGTGACGACCAGGCAGACGTCCGGGTCGGGTTGCTTCGCGTACCCGAGCAGCGCGGCGACGAGGTCCTTCTTCGCGTCCTGCCCGTTGCGCAGGACGATGGCGCGCCGGCCGCCGAACAGGGACGGGCTGAGCATCTCCGCCAACTCGCCCGGCAGCACCGCGCCGGCCTGGTACTCCCGCACGTCGGCGTCCGGGTCCGCGGCACGTACCGCCGCGACCGCGGCATCGACGCCCCTCGCGACAAGCAGTTCCTCGTCTCCCACGATCAGGCACAAGGTCGGTACAGCCGAGGTCACGCCGCCCATCGTCGCACGAGTGTGCCGCGTCGCCGGGTAGCCGCGCGGACTGTCCGCCCGACCGCCCGTGCACCCGGTCAGCCCTCGGGGCGGGCGTCGTCCTGGTCCGGGAAGTGCACCGCGACCCGTTGCTCGTCCGCCGGCAGCCGCCGCTCCGCCTGGGCGTACCCGGTGTACGCGTGCCGGTCGGCCGGGGTGAGCGGCGGGGCGGCCACGCTGCGCGGCCACAGTCGCCGGGCGCGGACCACGTCGATCTCCGCGGCGTACAGCGTGATCTGCGCCTGGAGTTGCAGCCACGCCAACAGCCCGAGGACGACCCCGAACACGCCGTAGAGCGACTGCGCGTGACGTACCTGGTGCGCGACGAGCAACGCGCCCACGGCGAGCAGGATCTGCCACAGCACCGCCGAGATCGCCGCTCCCAGAACGAGGTCTCGGGTGGCTACCTCCTTCGCGGTCGAGAGCCGGAACGCCAGCAGGAACAGGCCGATGTTGATCGCCAACGACAGCGTGAACGCGCCGATCCGCACCGCGACGCCGAGCGAACCGGCGCCGCTGAGGCCGGACAACGTACCGGTGATGATCACGCTCGCGCCGATGGTGAGCAGGAAGCCGAGGCTGCGCGGCAGCGCTGCGAAGAACCCCGGACGCTGCGCGTGCGGTACGTCCCAGACCTCGTTGAGCGCGGTCTGGGCGGCGTTGGCGACGCCGCGCGCACCCCACCACGCGATCAGGCTGCCCACCACGAACACTCCCCAACTGCCGTGCAGACCGTTCACGCGCAACTGGGTGCCGATCACGGGGAACTCGACCAGCGCCGAATTGAGCAGCCGGTGGTACAGGCCGGGATTGCCGCGCGCCGCGAAGCCGAGGACGGTGACGAACACGAGCAGCAGCGGAAACACCGACACGAACGCGAAGTAGGCGATCAGGGCGGCGAGGTTGGCCGCCTGGTCGTCGCTGTACTTGCGGTACACGGCGAGCGGAAACGCCAGCCACGCCCGGCGCTGCTGCAGCCGGTTCGCGCCACGCACCAAGGTGCGCACCCGGTCCATGCCACGAGGTACCCCCTTCGGTAGAGGTCTCACCTGGGTGGCTGGGCGAGCGCGGTCGATCGCCTCGACCGGCGACCCTCTTTGGGTCGCCCACTCCGGGGCGCCGGGCTCCTGGTCGCCGGGCTCCTGGTCGCCGGGCTCCGGGGCGCCCGCTTGCGAGCTGATCGCTACGGCGGGCGTGACGCGAGGACCCGCCCGTGTACCGCGACGGCGAGTCCGTGCCCGGTGACCAGGACGGCGACGTCTCCGCTGGTGTCGGTGCGCAGTACCCGCGCACCAGCGCGACTGAGCCGGTCGAGTGTCGGCAGGTTCGGGTGACCGTAGGGGTTGCCGAGCCCGACGGAGACCACCGCTACCGCCGGTCGGGCCGCGTCGAGCAGTCGCGGGTCCTGGTACGCCGATCCATGGTGGGCGACTTTGAGCACGTCGACCGGTGGTACGCCGGCCGCCACGAGATCTGCCTGCTCCTCGACCTCGGCATCCCCCATCAGCAGGATCCGCTCGCCGCGCACCTCGGCGAGCAGTACCAGCGAGTTGTTGTTGGGATCGGACCGGGTGCCGGTGAGCACCCGTGACGGCGCGAGCGCACGCAGGGCGACACCGCCCATGGTCGCGGTCCATCCTGCGCGTGCGGTGACGACCGGTACCCGGTGCTCGGCACTCGCCGTACCGACCTGCTGCCACCCCGCCGGTGGCGACAGGTACGGCGGTGCCACGACCTCGGCGACCGTCCGGCCGCGCAGCACGCCCGCGAACCCTCCGACGTGGTCCTCGTGGAAGTGGGTGATCACCAGCAGCGGTACCGCGACGACGTCGAGTTCGTCGAGGCAGCGGTCGACCGCCGCCGGGTCGGGTCCGGTGTCGATCACGATCGCCTGCCGTTCCCGGGTCGGCAGCACCAGGGCGTCACCCTGCCCGACGTCGCACGCGACGAACACCGCACCCGGTGGCGGCCAACCCGTGGCGAACAGCCGTACCGGTACCGCGCCGAGCACCGTCGCGACCGTGACGATCATGGCGATCCGTCGCGCGACGGGCCGGCGTACCGCGAGCACCGCGACGAGCAGCAGCCCGGCCAGGAACAGGGCACCGCGGGTACCGGCGGGCCAGGGGATGAGCCCAGCCGGCGCTCCCGCCCCGATGTTGGCGACCGTGACCAGCCATCGCGCCGGCCACCAGGCGAGCCACGCGACGAACTGGGCTCCGGTCAGCCATACCGGCGACAGCAGCGCGGCTGCCACGCCGAGAACGGTCGCCGGGGCGACAGCCGGTACCGCGAGCAGGTTCGCCGGTACCGCGACGACACTGAACGTCCCCGAGATCCCGGCGATAACCGGGGCACAGGCGACCTGTGCCGCGGCCGGTACGGCGATCGCCTCGGCGACGCCGGCCGGTACACCCCTGCTCCGCAGCGCGGCCCGCCAGTGCGGAGCGATGAGCAGCAGCCCGGCGGTGGCGAACACGGACAACGCGAAACCGGCGCTGGCCGCCAACGCTGGATCGATCACGAGCAGGACGGCGACGGTCGCGGCGAGGCCCGGCACGGCGGCGCGTGGACGACCGGAGGCGAGCGCCACCAGCCCCAGACCGCCCATCACGGCGGCGCGGAGCACGCTGGGCGACGGGCGGACCAGGATGACGAAGCCGACCAACGCGATCGCGCCGAGCACGGCGGCGAGCCGAGGTCCTGCCCGGCACCACCGGGCGATGAGCAGGACCAGCCCGATCACCACGGCGACGTTCGAACCGGACACGGCGACGAGGTGGGTCATGCCGGTCGAGCGGAAGGTGTCCGCCAGCGCCGGATCGAGCCTGCTGGTGTCGCCGTCGACCAGACCCGGCAGCAGCCCGGCTGCCTGCCCGGACAGAGGCCGGCAGGCGTTCTGCAGCCCGGAGCGTAGGGCGCCGGCCGCCCGCTGCAACCACGGCGGCCTGCCCACCAGCCGGGGAGCACCGGACACCGCGATGACCGCGGCGGTGAGATCGCCGCCCCGCGGCACCTGCAGCCGGCCGTCGAGGACGACCCGTTGCCCGGGCAACAACCCGCGCCACGACTCGTCCGTGGCCAGGACCAGGACCCGGACCTCCGGAACCGGACGCGGTCTGCCGTCGACGGCAAGCTGTTCGAGGGTTGCGGGAACCGCGTACGAGGCGGACCGTCCCCCGCGACCCACCGCTCGTGGATCGTCGTCGACGGTGATCCTCGCCGTCACCGTCGTCCGATGCCGTGCCACCTGCGCCAGCCCCGCGGAGTCGCGGACGGCGACGCGGGCGGCCGTCGCGCTCGCACCGACGAGGACGCCGAGCGTCATCGCGACTGCCACCCACGCCGCGCGCCGGTACGCCCCACCGCGCCGGCGAGCGGACCAGCCCGCGGCGACGGCAGACCCAGCGCCGGCGACCGCGAGCCACAGCCCGTCCCGCGCGGATAAATGCAGGACGGCGAGCGCGGACAACCAGACGGCGACCGTGAACCCGGCGAGACGCAGATCGGGTAGCTGCGTTTCGTCGGGCGCGGCGCCGCTCACACCGTCACCCGGTCTTTGATCTGCGCGAACTTCGCGTCGCCGATGCCCTCCACGTGGCGCAGGTCGTCGACGGAGTTGAACGGTCCGTGCTCTCGGCGGTAGTCGAGGATGCGCTGCGCCAGCGCGGGACCGATGCCGGGAAGCGAATCGAGTTGGGCCGAAGTCGCTGTGTTCAGATTGACCAGACCTGCCGTTGACGCGCCGCCGGCCTCACCCGCAGCCTCGGGCGGAGGCGTCACGCCCACGACGATCAGTTCGCCGTCCGTCAGCTTCCGGGCGAGGTTGAGGAACGAGAGGTCGGTGCCGGGAAGCGCACCCCCGGCGGCTTCGAGCGCGTCCGCGACGCGAGCCCCGGCGGGCAGCCGGACCAGACCGGGGTGACGGACCCGACCGGCGACCGCTACCACGACGCTCGCGCCGCTGGGCGACGCGGTCGCGGACACAGTGGACGTCCGCGTCGCGGCGACTGGCTCGACGTGCGGCCCCGCCCGCCAGGCCAGCAGCGCTGCCCCGAGCACGACCACCGCGGCGACGAGCGCCAGGGCGCGCACCCCGCGCCGCCCCGGATCGAACGCGCCCAAGGCGGAACGCAGGGGCGTAGGCGCCGGGGCGTCGCGCCCTGTTCCATCGAGTGGGCGCGCGGGCTCCGGCTCAGCTGCCCACGAAGCGGCGTCGACCTGTACCGCCTCGGTCGGCGGTGCGGAAGACGCCCGGGGCTCGCTCAGTCGCTCCGCCGACGCGCCGTTGAGATCAGCCAGCACGTCCACCAGCCGACGCCGCGCGTCGGGATCGACCACCCGGTCGTCATGCCTCATCCCACCCATGGCGGGCGAGATTAGGGGCGGCGCGCGGACCGGCGACTCTCCCGCGAGGCGACCTGTGGACAGCGAGGGTACTTGTGGACGACGCGACCCACCGCCGTCCGGTCTGGTTCAGTCGACCGCGTGAACCACGACGCACGCCATACCCGGACCGACGTGAGCGCCGACGGCGGCTCCGACCTCGGTGACGTACCGGCGACGCAACCGCCCGCCCAGCCGCTCGGCCATCCGATCGGCGAGTTCGGCGGCTCGGTCGGCAGCGCCGAGATGGTGTACGGCGACGTCCACCGTGGACGATCCTGCCGCCTCGACGGCGAGGTCCACGAGCCGGGCGAGGGCGCGGGAGGTGGTACGCACACGGTCGCGCACCACGATCTCCCCGTCGGAGACGTACAAGATCGGCTTCACCGACAACGCGTTGCCGAGCAATGCGGAGGCAGCACCGATCCGGCCGCCCCGCCGCAGGTATTCCAGCGTGTCGACGTAGAAGAACGCGCTGGTGCGGGCGACCGCGTGCTCCGCCGCCTCGCGAGCTGCCCGGGCGTCGCCGCCGTGCGCCGCCTCGGCAGCGGCGAGCGCGACGAAACCGAGTCCCATCCCCGTCGACCGCGAGTCCACGACCTGTACCCGCCCATCGAAGTCGCGAGCGGCGAGCGCGGCTGCCTCGAGCGTCCCGGAGAGCTTCGTCGACAGGTGCACGGACACGACAGCGCCCGCTCCGCAATCCAACAGCCGCTGGTACACCTCGGCGAACCGGGCGGGAGCGGGTCGCGACGTGGTGACGGCGGCCCGCCGGTCGGCGAGGGCGCGGGCGACGTCAGCCGGGGTGACGTCCACGCCCTCCAGGCCCTCGACGCCGTTGACAGCCACCGCGAGGGGCACCACCGTCAGTCCCGCCTCGCCGGCGACCTCGGCAGGCAGGGAGGCAGTGGAGTCGGTGACCACCGCGACGGTCTCGGTTACGCCGGGCATGCGGGCACGGTATCCGATCCGTTCGGATCACCGTCCGGTCATGCCGGGTGCGCCTCGCTCACCTCGAACGGGATGCCCTGCATGCAGGTCGTCATGACCCCCGGCGCGGTCCGTCCGCGCACGGTGACCCGGGCGCCCGGGCGCACGACGTCGGGGTCGGCGTCGAGCAGCAGGTACGTCACGCCCTCGTGGGTCAGCACGAGGCAACCCCGCTCGACGCCGGCTTCCACGGTCCCGCGCAGCGTCATCGACTGTGGTGCCGGCGTCCCGGTGCCGGGCGGGGGCGTGCGGGACAGTGAGAACCCCGGCGACGGACGCCGTGGCGGCGTCGCCGACGAGTCAGCCGACATCTTGCCTCCCGGTGTCGCCTGGTGGTCGCCGGGCGCGGCGCACCCCGCAAGCGTCGTCCCGCAGCCCGCGAGGGTCGCCATGCAGACCGCGACCGCCACGACGGCGTGCCTCGTCGTCACGTACGTCGGACGGTACCGCCGGTCGCATGGTTCCGCCGCTCGGCTAGGAGAGGTTGTGTCCTCGCAACTGCCAGCCCCGGACCCGGTCGTGCCGGAGCAACGACCAGTGACAGTTCTCGAGTACCGCGATCGTCGCGGCGACCGGGCGCGGCCAGCCCAACAGCGTCATCATGCCGTACTTGGCCGCGCCGCCGTGCGTGGCGACCACGACCGTCCCGCCCGGCGCGAGGTCGGCGGCGTCCTGCAACGCCGCTGCGACCCGCTTGGCCAGGTCGTCCAGGTCCTCGATGTCGCACCCGTCGACCGGCTCGAAGCGCCGCCAACGGGCGTACTCCTCCGGGTACCGGACCGCCAGTTCCTGATGGGTCAGTCCCTGCCACTGCCCGTAGTACCGCTCGCGCAGCCGGGCGTCCGTGCGGACCGGCAGTGCGGTCAGGCGAGCCAACTCGTCGGCGGTGTCCACGGCCCGGCGAAGGTCGCTGGCGACGATCGCGTCGACGCCGAGCGTGGCGAGCCGCCCGGCCGCCGCCGCTGCCTGGGCACGCCCCGTCTCGTTGAGATCAACGTCCTCCTGGCCCTGGAAGCGCCCGTCGTGGTTCCACATGGTCTGTCCGTGGCGCCACAGCACCAGACGCGTCATGCGGCGTCACCCGCGGTCCCCTCCGCGGACACCAGGTCGCGGTCGACGAACGGGATCACCGGGCAGTCCTTCCACAACCGGTCCAGCGAGTAGAACTCGCGTTCCTCGGTGTGCTGCACATGGACTACGAGATCGACATAGTCGAGCAGGACCCAGCGGCCGGCGCGTTCGCCCTCGCGACGCACCGGCTTGGCCTTCTCGGGCAGGTCCACCAGCCGTTCCTCGATCGCGTCCACGATCGCCTGGACCTGTCGCTCGTTGGGTGCCGAGGCAAGCAGGAACGCGTCGGTGATCACCATCTGGTCGGCGACGTCCAGGATGACGATGTCCTGCGCCTTCTTGTCAGCGGCTGCCTGCGCGGCGGCCAACGCCAGTTCACGGGCGCGCTCCGAAGCGGGCACCGGACTCCTTCCTTCGATGTGCTCCGCACCACGACGCCGAGGTGGACGCCGGGCGCGGCTGTACGTCCTAGCCTCTCACGCTCCCGGTACCCAGGCGCGGGCCCGGCGACACCGCGAGCGGACTTAGCGGTACAAATGCCTCTTTGCGATGTATTGCACCACTCCGTCCGGTACCAGGTACCACACCGGCTTGCCGGCCCGTACCCGCGCCCGACAGTCGGACGACGAGATCGCCATCGCCGGTACCTGGATCAGGCTCACCGTATCGGCAGGCAGATGCGCGTCGGACAGCACGAACCCTGGTCGGGTCACGGCGATGAAGCGCGCCAGCTCGAAGCAGGTCTCCGCGTCCTTCCAAGTGAGGATCTTCGCCAGGGCATCCGCCCCGGTGATGAAGAACAACTCTGCGTCGTCGCCGTACACCTTCTTGAGGTCACGCAGCGTGTCGACGGTGTACGTCGGACCCGGGCGGTCGATGTCGGCGCGGCTGACCTGGAAACGCGGGTTGGACGCGGTCGCGATGACGGTCATCAGGTACCGGTCCTCGGCGGCCGTGACCTCGGTTCGCGACTTCTGCCACGGCTGACCGGTCGGCACGAAGACCACCTCGTCCAGGGCGAACCGGTCCGCGACCTCGCTCGCCGCCACCAGGTGGCCGTTGTGGATCGGGTCGAAGGTGCCACCCATGATCCCGATCCGACGCGCGTCTCCCACGGCCCAGATCGTAGCCACCTGACGGCGGCGCGTTCGTCACGATCACTACTTGCGCCGGTCGCAGCCTTGATCAGCGGGTCACGCCGGTTCCTTCGCGCTCAGTTCGCGCGCCGCGAGCGACCGACGCAGATCGTCGGTCGCGTCGACGACGGCCCGACGCAGTCCCGGATGCAAGTCGGCTCGCTGCAGCATCGCCTCGGCCGCTTCGACGGTGAACGGGTCGACCGCGTAGTTCGGGAACGCTGCCGCCGCCAGGAATTCGGCGACGGTACCGCCCCGCCGGGCTGCCACGACCGGCATGTCCGCGAAGTACCGCGCCACGTACGGTGCCGTCAACTCCTGCTGTTCCGGCTGCCAGAAGCCCGCTCCGACGGCGTAGAGCACCCGGTGCGACAGCGAATCGTCCGAGACGACAGCTCGCCAGGCAGCCGCCTTCGCCTCCGGATCGGCGACCGCGGCACGGCACCGCGCCGCGTGCTCGGCACCGGACGCGGTGCGGTCGCGCTGGTACTCCGCCGCGACGTCGGCAACCGTCGCCGCGCCGAGTTGGGCCAGCCGGTACAGCACCGTCCACCGCACCTCGGCGTCGACGACCAGCCCGGTCGGTACGTCGTCGCCCGCGAGCCAGGCACGCAGCCTCGGCACGTCGTCGGGACCGGCACAGGTCGCCCAGCCCTTGGCCGCGGCGAGCTGGCGGGTACTCCCCGCCGGCGCGCTGTCCAGCCTCGTCGCGCAGGCATCGGCGAGCGCGGCGAGGGCGGCGCGACGCCGGTCCGGCGGCAGGTACCGCTTGACCGCGAACCCGCGCGCCTGGGCGAGCACCGCGTCGAACACGGCGAGCACCGGCTCGCCGGGCAGCCCGGCGACGGCGAGTTCGACGTACCGCTGCGCGGGCAGCAGCGCGTCGCGGGTGGCTTCCCACGCCGACGCCCACAGCAGCGCGCGGGCCAGGGTGTCGTCCAGGGCGGGCAGCAGCCGGGGCAGCGTCGCCAGCTGGGTCGGGTCGAGACGGACCTTGGCGAACGTGAGGTCGCCGTCGTTGACCAGCAGCAGATCCGCGGCGGGCACGCCGGTCAGCGCCGGTACCGCGACCCGTTCCGCGTCGGCGTCGAGATCGATCTCCAGCCGCTCACGACGCACCAGCGCCGACCCGACCACGTCGTACAGCCCGAGCCCGATCCGGTGCGGGCGTCCCGGACGGGTCCGGCGTACCAGCTCGACCGAGGTGTACCGGTCGTCGGAGACGTCCACGGTCACCGCCGGGGCCAGCACGTCCACCCCCGGCTCACGCAGCCAGACCCGCGCCCAGTGCTCCAGGTCGCGTCCGCTCGCCGCGCTCAGCGCGGCGAGCAGGTCCGCGAGGGTCGCGTTGCCGAAGGCGTGGGCGTCGAAGTACCGCCGCAGACCCGCGAAGAACGCCTCGTCGCCCAGCCACGCGACGAGTTGACGCAGGACGGAGGCGCCTTTGGCGTACGAGATCGGATCGAAGTTGAGCAACGCCAGGGCGGTGTCCGCGACGTCGGCCGACACCGGGTGCGTCGACGGGCGCTGGTCGGCGGCGTACCCAGCCGCCTTCTCACCGACCGCGAACCTGGTCCACCCCCAGTCGAACCGGGTCGCTTCCACCGTGACACGGGTACCGGCGTAGGTCGCGAACGACTCGTTCAGCCACAGGTCGTCCCACCACCGCATGGTGACCAGGTCACCGAACCACATGTGGGCCATCTCGTGCGCGATGATCGCGGCGCGTCGCTGCCGCTCCGCCTCGGTCACCGGTCCGCGGAAGATCAAATCATCCCGGAACGTCACGCAGCCCGGGTTCTCCATCGCGCCGAACTGGAACTCCGGCACGAACACCTGGTCGTACTTGCCGAACGGGTACCGCACCCCGAACAGCTCGTGGTAGCGGTCCAGGCACGCCCTGGTCACCTCGATGATCTCCGGCGCCTCGCGTTCCAGATGCTCGACCAGCGACGCCCGCGCGTACACACCCAGCGCGATCCCGTCGTGTTCCGCGGTCACGGCGCGGTACGGACCCGCGGCGAGGGTAGTGAAGTATGTGGCGAGCGGTCGCGTGGCGGCGAACTCCCACCGCCCGCCCGCTGTCGACCGGACCGCACCGTTCGCGACGACCGACCAGTCCTCCGGCGCGGTCACCCGCAAAGTGACCGGCGCTTTGAGATCAGGCTGGTCGAAACACGCGAAGACCCGGGGCGCGGCGTCCAGGAAGGTCATCGCGTACACGTACACCTCGCCGTCCGCCGGATCCACGAACCGGTGCAGTCCCTCGCCCGTGTTCGTGTACGCCATCCGCGCGTCGACCACGAGTTCGTTGTCCGGGCGCAGATCGGTCAGCGGGAACCGTCCCTCGGACACCAGCCCCGGGTCGAGATCGACTCCGTTGAGCCGGACGTGCCGCAACTCGGTACCCGACACCTCGACGAACGTCGATGCGCCCGGTCGGCTACAGCTGAACCTGACGGTGCTGGTGGAGCCGAAGACGTCGGCGCCCAGGGTCAGGTCGATGTCGACGTCGTAGCCGGCGACGCGGAGCAGCGCCGCGCGCTCGGTCGCCTCGGTCCGGGTCAACGCAGGCATGCCGGCATCCTGCCCGACGGTCGCGCCTGCGGGCATCCCGGATACCCCGTCTGGGCGCTACACTGTCCGGCATGCGGATGTCGCCGAATCTCGGCTGGTGGGCGCCCTGACGGGCGGCCCATTCCCGCATACCCAACGACCACACGGCCGCCCAGTCCGGGCGGCCGTCGTCATGCGCGCCGAACCAGCGGCTGGGCGTCGACAGCGAAGGAGACCCCGATGCCCCGCCGACTCACCGGACTCACCCCGTCCGGCGAACTGCAACTCGGCAACTACTTCGGCGCCATCAGACCGATGCTCGCCACCGCCGAGGGCGACCAGACGACCCGCCGCGACGACGGACCCGGGCGCGTCGACAGCCTGGTCATGGTCAGCGACCTGCACGCGCTCACCGTCGAGCACGACCCCGCCGACGTGCGGCAGCGCACCCTGCGGTTCGCCACGCTGCTGCTCGCCGCCGGGATCGACCCGGAGCACACCACCGTGTTCGTACAGTCCCACGTGCCGGAGCACACCGAACTGCACTACCTGCTGGAGTGCGCCACGGCGTACGGCGAGGCGCACCGGATGATCCAGTTCAAGCAGAAGTCGGCGGCGCAGCAGCATGTGCGACTGTCGCTGCTCACGTACCCCGTGCTGATGGCGGCCGACATCCTGCTGTACGACATCGACGAGGTGCCGGTCGGCGAGGACCAGACCCAGCACGTGGAGTTGGCTCGTGACGTCGCGACCCGGTTCAACGCCCGGTACGGGCGCACCTTCGTGGTGCCGCAGGCGGTCAACCCGCCGGTCGCGGGTCGGATGATGGACCTGTCCGATCCGACCGTGAAGATGAGCAAGAGCGCCAAATCGCCGGGCGGGGTGCTGCGGCTGCTCGACCCGCCCGACGTGGTACGTCGCAAGGTCGCGCGGGCGGTCACCGATCCCGGCAGCGAGGTGCGGTACGAGCCGACCACCCGACCGGGGGTGGCGAACCTGCTCGACATCCTCGCCTCGTGCACCGGTGAGCGCCCCGAGGCGCTGGCCGACCGGTTCACCGGGTACCGCGACCTCAAGGCGGCCGTGGCGGACGCCGTGATCGACGTCCTCGCTCCCATCAGGACGCGGTACCAGGAACTGACCGACGACCCCGGGTACCTGCGCGACGTGCTGCGGACCGGTGCCGAGCGCGCCCGCGGACACGCCGCGGCGACCCTGGCGCGGACCAAGGAAGCGGTCGGTCTGGTGCGGCTGTAGGTCGATCCGACGCGGGGTTGTCGGCGGCACTCAGTACGCTCGGACGAGGCGAGAACGCATCGCCAACCGCTGGCGATGCGTTCTCGCACCGTTGGCGATGTCGCGTCGCGATGTCGCACGCGGTGCCGCATTTCCCGCCGGCGGTCGCCGGCGGTTCACCTTCGACCTGGCTGGGCCTGCCCGGCGAGGTCGCCAACGACGTGACGTTGGGGGCGTTGTCGTTGACTGACCGGACCGAGGAGCGTGGGTTGATGACCGCGCCGAGCACACCCAGGCACAGCCCGTGGCTGGTGCTCACCACGCTTTGCCTGGGCTTCTTCATGATCCTGCTCGACACCACGATCGTGAACATCGCGATCCCGTCGCTCAGCGACGGGCTGCACGCGTCGCTGTCCGACATCCTGTGGATTCTCAACGCGTACGTACTGGTCTACGCGGTTCTGCTGATCACGGCGGGGCGGCTCGGCGACCTGTACGGGCCGAAGCAACTGTTCATCGTCGGACTTGTGATCTTCACCGGCGCGTCGGTCGCGTGCGGGTTCGCCCAAAGTCCCGGACAGCTGATCGTGTTCCGGATCCTGCAAGGCGTCGGCGGCGCCCTGCTCACGCCGCAGACCCTGTCGGTACTCACGGTGATCTTCCCGGCGGAGAAGCGGGGCGCGGCGTTCGGCATCTGGGGCGCGGTCGCCGGCATCGCCACGGTCGCCGGCCCCACACTGGGCGGTTGGCTGGTGACCGACTACGGCTGGCGGTGGATCTTCTTCGTCAACCTGCCGGTCGGGATCGTCACCCTGGTCCTCGCCGCGGTCGTGATGCCCAACCTGCGGCTGAACCGCCGGCACCGGCTGGACTGGGTCGGCACGGTGTTGGCGACCGCGGGGCTGTTCCTCGTGACGTACGGGCTGATCGAGGGGCAGTCGCACGACTGGGGCGCGGTTTGGGGACCGGTCACCATTCCCGAGGTGATCGCCGGCGGCGTGGTGATCCTCGGCGTCTTCCTCTGGCACCAGTACCTGCAGCGTGACCGTGAGCCCCTGGTGCCGTTCTCGATCTTCCGTAACCGCAACTTCTCCGTGATGAACTGGGTCGTCGCGTCGATCGCGTTCGGCATGCTCGGTCTGTTCCTGCCGTTGACGATCTTCCTGCAGTCGGTGCTCGGCCTCACCGCGCTGCAGGCCGGTCTGGCGGTCGCGCCGATGTCGCTCATCTCGATGGTGATCGCCCCGTTCGCAGGCAGGTTCGCCGACCGCGTCGGCGGCAAGTGGATCCTGTTCGCCGGGCTCACCCTGTTCTCCACGGGGATGGCGATTCTGATCGCGTCGTCGCACGTCGACACCACGCGGATGCAGCTGCTACCGGGTCTGATCGTCGCCGGGTTCGGATTGGGCATGACGTTCGCGCCGCTGCAAACCATCGCGATGCGCGACATCGAACCCCGGATGGCGGGCGCGGCATCCGGTCTGATCAACACGACCCGTCAACTCGGTGGGGTGATCGGCTCAGCCGCCGTCGGCGCCCTGCTGCAGGCTCAGTTGTCCAGCAAGCTGACGGCAGCCGCGGTGGCGAACGCGGGGTCGCTGCCCGCACAGGTACGCGGACCTGCCGTCGACGCGTTCACAAGGGCGACGTCCGGAAACCTCGACGTCGGCGCCGGACAGACCGGGGTACCGGTACCGCAGAACCTGCCCGCGCAACTCAAGCAGACGCTCGTCGACTTCGCGACCACGGTGTTCCACGAGGGGTACACCAACGCGATGCGGACCACCCTGATCCTGCCGATCGCCGTGCTCGGCCTCGCCGCGCTGACGGTACTGCTGGTCCGCCGGCTGCCCAGCGCGTCGCCCGCACCGGTCGTCGAGGAAGCCGCCGAGGTCGGCGCCCCCGCCGTCGGACACTGAACCCGGTCGGGGTCCCGACCGACCGCGACCCGGTTGTCGCCAGTCGGGCAAAACCGCGGCGCCGGCAACGGGAGCGCGAGCGTGCCGGTGGGGCCGAGGCGTTACGCCTCGGCCCCACCGGCGTCCTCGTCCTCGCCGACCTCGTCGTCGACCTCGTCGTCGGGTCGTACCCGACGCGCCTTGCGCGCGGCCAGCCGTTCCGCTGCCGTCGCGCGCGTGGGCGCCTGCTCCAGCCGGCGATCCGTGCCCCGCACGCTCGGCAGGAACTCCGCCGGTACCGTCGGCTGCCAGTCGAACTCCCAGGTGCCGATCCGCACCAGCGCGCCCGGCTCGGCACCGAGCTTCGCGAGTTCCTCCTCCACTCCGAGCCGGTTCAGCCGGTCGGCGAGGTACCCGACCGCCTCGTCGTTGTCGAAGTTGGTCTGTCGCACCCAGCGCTCCGGGCGCGGCCCGCGCACCACGTACACGCTGTCCTCCAGCGTGATCGTGAACCCGGCGTCGTCGACCGCGGCGGGTCGGATCACGATGCGGGTCGGCTCCGGAGGCGGAGCCTCCGCCCAACGCCGCTGTACCAGGCGCGCCATGGCGAACACGAGTTCACGCAGGCCCTCGTGGGTCGCCGTGCTGATCTCGTACACCTCCAGCCCACGCGCCTCGAGGTCGGGCCGGACCATCTCGGCGAGAGCACGACCGTCCGGGATGTCGATCTTGTTGAGCGCTACGAGTCGCGGTCGGTCCGACAGCCCGCCGTACGCCTCCAGCTCCCGCTCGATCGCGTCGATGTCGCTGACCGGGTCGCGCTCGGTCTCCAGCGCCGCGCAGTCCACCACGTGGACCAGCACCGCGGTGCGCTCGATGTGCCGCAGGAACTCCAGACCCAGCCCCTTGCCCGTGGCGGCTCCGGGAATCAGCCCGGGGACGTCGGCGATCGTGAAGGTGACGTCCCCCGCCTGTACCACACCGAGATTCGGCACCAGCGTGGTGAACGGATAGTCGGCGATCTTCGGTCGTGCGGCGGACACCGCGGAGATCAACGACGACTTCCCGGCGCTGGGAAACCCGACCAGTCCGACGTCCGCCACGCTCTTCAGGACCAGTACCAGGTCCCGTAGCTCCCCCGGCTCGCCCAACTCGGCGAATCCGGGCGCCTTGCGTCGGGTGCTGGCCAGAGCCGCGTTGCCCCGCCCGCCCCGCCCGCCCCGCGCCGCGACGAACGTGGTACCGGCACCGACCAGGTCGGCCAGGATCTCCCCGTCGGGTGTCTGGACCACGGTGCCGTTGGGGACCTTCAGCACCAGGTCCGCGCCGTTCGCCCCGTGTCGGTTGGAGCCCTGACCGCCCTTGCCGCTGTCCGCCTTGACATGCGGATGGAAGTGGAAGTCCAGCAGCGTGTGGACCTGCGGATCGACCTGAAGCAGCACGTCGCCGCCGTGCCCGCCGTTGCCGCCGTCCGGCCCGCCGAACGGCTTGAACTTCTCGCGGTGGATGGACACGCAGCCGTGCCCGCCGTCGCCGGCGCGCACATGCAGTACCACCCGGTCGACAAAGCTCGTCACGCCGGCCCCTTACCCGTCGGTCGATCATCTACGCCGGTCCGCCCGGCGTGCAAAGACGAAGCGGCCTGCGGGAACGACGTCCCCACAGGCCGCTTCGAGGTCTTGGTCAGTGCACCACCGGGACGATGCTGACGACCTTGCGGCCACGCTTCGTACCGAACTGGACGGCACCGTCGGCAAGCGCGAACAGCGTGTCGTCGCCGCCGCGACCGACCAGGTCACCGGGGTGGAACTTGGTCCCCCGCTGGCGGATGATGATCTCGCCAGCGCTGACAACCTGCCCGCCGAACCGCTTCACGCCGAGGCGCTTAGCCGCGGAGTCGCGGCCGTTCCGCGAGCTGGAGGCACCCTTCTTGTGAGCCATCGCTGACGCCCTACTTCCCGGTCGAGATCCCGGTCACCTTCACGCGGGTCAGCGGCTGGCGGTGACCCTGGCGCTTGTGGTAGCCGGTCTTGTTCTTGAACTTGTGGATCCGGATCTTCGGACCCTTGGTGTGCGCGACGACCTCACCGGTCACCGCGACCTGGGCAAGCTGTGCGGCATCAGTCACCAGGTCGTCACCGTCGACGAGCAGCACCGCGGTGAGCGATACGCCCTCGCCGGGCTCGCCCGCGAGCTTCTCGACCTCGATCACGTCGCCCTCGGCGACCTTGTACTGCTTGCCGCCGGTCTTGACGATCGCGTACATCGGACGCGGACTCCTGTCGTAGCTGCTGGCGGACGCTTCGTGGTGTTCGCGGTGGACCCATGGTCAACCCCGCCACACGCGAAAACATGGCGCACGAGGTGCGCCGCAGGCAAGAGTACGCCATGGGCCCCGCCACCCTCAAACCGCCCCTCGCCGCACCGACCAGCGGGGCGTTCAGTGCCGGGTGACGCACCGACCCCTACGGACAGCGGCGACCGGCAGGGGCGAACTCGTCAGCCGCAGAGCTTCGCGAGTTTGTCGCTCGCCGCCTTGAAGCCGTTGCTGTCCAGGTCGACGCTGGCGAGGTCGTCGACGGTACGCAACTGGGCGTTGGTCCGGTCGATCGCCGCCGCCATGTCGGCGAGCGCCGCCTTCAGATCCGGGTCGGTCGCCTTCGCCGCCTGGGTACCGAGTCCCGACGACCACGTCGCCAGCAGCGCCTTGACGGACTGCAGCGCCTTGTCCTGGGCGGTACGGTCGCCGGACATCCCCGCCTGCGCCGCCTGAACCAGGTCGGCGGCGAATTTCGAGGTGGAGTCGGCGACGACGTGCTCCGCCGCGGCGCACACCTGCTTCGTGTTCGCCGACGCCGCGGCAGCCGGAGTGGTGCCCGGCGAAGCGGACGCCGACGCGCCGGGGGCGGACGGGGACGCCGCTACCGACGGGTGCGCCGATGCGGCGCTGTCGCCGGGCGAGGTGGGCCCGCATGCGGCGACCGGCAGCAGCACGGTCACGGCGACAGCGGTACAGGCGAGCAGGCGTCGCATGGCAGGCTCCTCGGGGCGGGGACTACGCCCAGGTTAAGGCCTCGCCCGGTGGTCCGCCGGAAAGCGGACGACCGGGCGGGAAGCGACCACCGGGGCGAAGTCGGGACGAGCGGTCACCGGCTGGCGCGACGCGCGCCAGCCGGGTGTAGCGGTACCGGGCGCGACGCGGGGCGGCCCGGCGGAGCGGTCACCGGCCCGCGCGACGCCGGCCGCCCCGGCGTCCGGTACCGGTCGTTGCCGGCTCAGCCTGCTCCAACGGTTCCGCGTCGAGGTCCTCCGCGACCGCCTCGCCTTCGCCTTCCGCCTCGTCCTGCACCGGACCCTCGCCCGCGAGCACCTCGTCGCCGAGTGCCTCGTCCAAGGAGGTACCGCCCGGCTGGGTTTCAGCCGACTCCACGGTCGCGGGCTCTGCCTCCACGGTCGCGGATTCCGCCTCGGCGTGTTCGCCGTCGGCGGCGCGGCCGCCACGGCGGCCGCGCCGCCGACCCGACGTCTCCGTCGACTCGCTCTTCTCCGGGGCGCGCGCCGGCTTCTTCTCCGGTACCGGCTCGGTGTGAATGATCACACCGCGTCCCTTGCAGCACTCGCACGTCTCGCTGAACGCCTCGAGCAGACCCTGACCGATCCGCTTGCGGGTCATCTGTACCAGACCGAGCGACGTGATCTCGGTCACCTGGTGCTTGGTACGGTCCCGGCCCAGGCACTCGGTCAGCCGACGCAGCACGAGTTCCCGGTTGCTTTCCAGGACCATGTCGATGAAGTCGATGACGATGATCCCGCCCAGGTCGCGCAGCCGCAGTTGGCGCACGATCTCCTCGGCCGCCTCGAGGTTGTTGCGGGTGACGGTCTCCTCGAGGTTGCCGCCGGCACCGGTGTACTTGCCGGTGTTGACGTCGATCACGGTCATCGCCTCGGTGCGGTCGATCACCAGCGACCCGCCCGACGGCAGGTACACCTTCCGGTCCAGACCCTTGAGGATCTGCTCGTCGATGCGCATGTCGTGGAAGACGTCACCGGTACCGACGTACTTGCGCACCCGCGACACCAGGTCGGGCGACACGTGCCCCAGGTACGGCTCGACCATGTCGTACGCCTGGCCGCCCTGCACGACCAGTTCCCGGAAGTCCTCGTTGAACAGGTCCCGGACCACCCGGATGACCAGGTCGGGCTCCTCGTACAGCAACGCCGGCGCGCCGCCCTCAGCCGCCTTGGCCTGGATGTCCTCCCACTGGGCCTGCAACCGCTTCACGTCGCGCGCCAGGTCGTCCTCGGTCGCGCCTTCGGCGGCGGTCCGGACGATGACCCCGGCACCCTCCGGTACCAGCTTCTTCAGGATGTCGCGCAGACGTTTGCGCTCGTTGTCCGGCAGCTTGCGGCTGATCCCGGACGCGTTGCCGTTCGGCACGTACACCAGGTGCCGGCCGGACAGGGCGAGATGGCTGGTCAGCCGGGCACCCTTGTGACCCACGGGGTCCTTGGTGACCTGGACCAGTACCGAGTCGCCGGACTTCAGCGCCGACTCGATCGAACGCGCCCGGCCCTCCAGCCCGGTCGCGTCCCAGTTGACCTCGCCGGCGTACAGCACCGCGTTGCGGCCCCGCCCGATGTCGATGAACGCGGCTTCCATGCTGGGCAGCACGTTCTGCACCTTGCCCAGGTACACGTTGCCGACCATGGTGCCCGCGGTGGACCGGGTCACGTAGTGCTCGACGAGGATGCCGTCTTCGAGAACGGCGATCTGGGTACGGTCGCCCTTCTGGCGGATCACCATGACCCGGTCGACCGACTCGCGGCGCGCCAGGAACTCCGATTCGGACAGGATCGGCGGTCGGGTCCGACGCTGTTCGCGCCCGTCCCGGCGACGCTGCCGCTTCGCCTCCAACCGGGTCGACCCGGTCACGCCCTGGACCTCGTCCTTGGCGGGGCGCGGCTCGCGCACCTTCACGACCGTGGGGACGCCGTCCTCTTCGACGGTCTCGCCGGCCTCGGCAGCGCCGCGGCGACGACGCCGCCGGCGACGCCGGGTCAGCGGTTCGCCCCCGTCGGCTTCGTCCGCCTCGCCGCCCTCGTCCTCCTCAGCCGCTTCCTCGGCTTCGGCGGGCTCGCCCTCGTCGTACTCGTGGTCGTCATCGGCGCCGCCCTTGCCACGGCCCCGACCACGCCGACCGCGGCGACGTCGGCGCCGACCACCGGCTGCCTCGTCGTCCTCCTCGTCAGCCTCCGGCTCGGCGGGAGCGGTCGCCTCCTCGGCGACGTCCTCGGCGACCGCCTCGGTCGGTTCCGCGCCGCGACGCCCGCGCCGCCGCCGCGACCGCGACGTCTCAGCCTGCTCCGGCTCGCTCTCCGCGGCGGCTGGCGCCGGGCGGACCGGCACTTCGGGCTGTTCCGGCGGCATGAACAGGACGACCGGGGGCGGGGCGGCACGCCGCACGCGTCCGGTCTGGGGCTGCTGCTCGCCGCCGTCACCGCCGGGCTGGGCGACCGCGGCGGGTGCCGGCGCGGGCGGCTCGACCGGGACGGCCGGCTGTTGGGGTACCGACGGCTCGGCGGCACCGGTCCCGGCGTCGCCCGGCTCCGCGGCGGCCGCCACCGGTTCAGCGGTCTTCTTGCGGCTGCGGCGGGTCCGTTTCGCGGGCGGCTGGGCGGTACCCGCCCCGCCGTCGGACGCGCCACCGGCAGCGCCGGTGACCGGCGTGCCTTGGTCGGCCGGCGTGCCCCCGGTGACCGGCGTCCCGTGCTCGCCGGTGCCACCGGGGGCGGGCGCGGCTGGCTCCGCGGGCGGCTGCGCAGTCGCCGCCTCGGCGCTGCTCGCGGCGGGCGCACGTCGACGCCGACGCGTGGTGGGGCGCTCGACCGGTTCGGTTTCGGGTCGGGGCGGCTGCGCGGCGGGCGGTTGGGTGGTCACCGCACCGTCCGAGCCGGCGGTGGTGTCCGGCGCGGTACCGGCGTCGGCGGCTCGGGCGGCCGACTTGCGCCGGGTACGCCGCGTGGGTGTTGTCTGTTGCTGGGCGTCGTCAGCCGGTGGGACACCGGTCTGGTCGCCGCCGTTCGGCTCGTTGTCGAGCATGCGGACGTTCTCCAGTTCTGGCCTCCCCGGGCGCGGTCAGCGCAGCCACGCAGGGATGCCTCTACTTCCCGGCGCCCGTACCCGTGGTGCGGGCGTGGCGCCGAAGTCTGCCAATCTCGACCTATCCGGCCGAGATACCGGTGACCGCCCTGTCACGGTCCGCCGCCAGCGGATCCACGATCTCACCGTCGGCGGTGAGCGTGCCCTGGGCCAGCCGGGTCGCCCGAGGCGGTACCGGCGGCACCAGGTCGGCCACTACGCGCAGGCCGAAAAGGACGTCATCGGGTCGTACGGACGGTGTCACCTGCCGGACGACAAGGTCGAGTATCGCACAGGTGACCTGCTCGACCTCGCGCGCCGCCCCGTCCGCCGCGATGCGCGCCACTGCCTGGCGGACGTCGAACGTGCGGCGACCCTGCTTGGTGAGTCGCTCGACGGGCACCTCGGTGGCAGCTTCGAACGCCGCCACCGCCCTGCGTAACTCGTCCGGTTCGACACCGGGCAGTTCCACCCGCCAGTGCGAGGCGTCGATCCGGTCGGCGAGGCTGTCGCCGCCGGTCGCCTCGACCGCGTCGAGGATGTCCAAGCCGGGCGAGAGCGAGGCGTCGAGGGCCTGTTTGAGTCGGTCGGGGTCGACCCGGGCGGCGAGCCCGACTTCGAGATATTCCGCCTCGCTGGCGACGCCCGTCGGCGCGGCACTGGCGTAGGAGATCTTCGGGTGTGGAGTGAATCCCTGGGAATAGGCGATCGGCACACCGCCACGCCGGACCGCGCGCTCCAGCGCGCGGGCGAAGTCACGGTGTGAGGTGAACCGCATCGGGCCCCGCTTGGCGTACCGGATCCGGATGCGCTGGACCACCGGCGCCTGGTTCGCCTCGGGCTGACGTTTCCTACTGATCGTGGTGCTCCTTGATGTGGGACTCCCCCCATCCTCGCCCATCCCCCCGGGTCTGTGCGCGCCGCCCCGCCGATGCGGTACCGCCGCGTGTCGCCGGCAGCGCACGGCGGGGCAGCGGCGCGGCGCCCGGCTCGCATCCGCTCAGGGCAGGATGACCAGCCTGCCGACGACGCCCGCTTCGATGCAGTGGTGTGCCTGCGCGGTCTGCTCGAGCGGTACCGGGTGCAGCGCCCGAGGCGGCAGCCCGCCGACGGCGAGCCGATCGTTGATCCACCGCGCGGCGCCGGCCAGGTCCGCGACCGAGGCGTTGGTGATCGCGAAGCCGAGCACGCTGACGTCCCGGGTGTACAGGTCGCGCGCGACCACGCGGATCGGGTCGCCCCGGTCGGCGAGCAGTACCACCCGCGCGCCGAGCGCCAGGTGCCCGGCGAGAGCCGCGAGGTCGTTGCGCCCCGAACAGTCGACCGCGACGTCGAACGAACCGGGTGCCTGGTCGTCGAGGTCGGCGGCGCGGTAGTCGAGGACGTCGCGGGCGCCGAGGCGACGCACCGCGTCGTGGTCGGCGGGCGCGGCGGTGGCGCACACGTACCCGCCCATCTGGGCGCCGAGTTCGACCAGAGCACGCCCGACGTTGCCGCCCGCCCCCTGGACGAGCAGCCGCTCGCCGGGGCGCAGCCGGGCGTGCCGTACCAGCGCCAGCCAGGCGGTCGCGGCGGGGTGCAGCACCGCGACCGCCGCCGCCGGGTCGACGCCGGGCGGCAGCGGGTACAGCCGGTCCACCGGTACCACCGCGAACTCGGCGGTCGCGCCCTGCCGACCGGCGTGCCCGAGGCTGTTGCACCACACCGGGTCGCCCGGCGTGAACCGGGTCGCCTCCGAACTCTGGTCGACGTCCCCGCCGACCCGCTCGACGGTACCGACCAGGTCGCGACCGACGACGAACGGCATCGGCAGCGGGGTGCGGAACCGCCCGGCGCGGATCAGCGCGTCGACCGGGTTCACCGCGACCGCCTCGACCCGGACCAGCACGTCGGTCGGACCCGGTACCGGTACCGGCAGGTCACCGACGCGGATCACCTCCGGGCTGCCGAGCCCGGTCAGGTACGCCGCGCGCACTTAGGATCCCGCCGGTACCCGCAGCCCCGAGCCGACCGGAGTCAGCGGCAGCAGGGTGCGCCCCGACGGCCCGATCTGGATCTCGGTGTCCATGCTGGGGCACACGCCGCAGTCGAAGCACGGCGTCCAGCGGCAGTCGTCCTGTTCCTCCTGCGACAGCGCGGCCTCCCAGTCCTGCCAGAGCCACTCCTTGTCCAGGCCGGAGTCGAGATGGTCCCAGGGCAGCACCTCGCGCTCGTCGCGCTCACGGGTGGTGTACCAGTCGAGGTCCACGCCGTACCGGGGCAGCACCTCGGCGGCGGCGTCCACCCAACGCTGGAACGAGAAGTGCTCGGACCAGCCGTCGAACCGGCCGCCCCGCTGCCAGACCTCGCGGATCACCGCGCCGACCCGGCGGTCGCCGCGCGACAGCAACCCCTCGATCAGCGAGGGCTGCCCGTCGTGGTACCGGAACCCGATGGCCCGGCCCAGCGACCGGTCCGCGTTGATCGCCTGCTTGAGCAGCTTGAGCCGGTTGTCGATGACGTCGGGCGGGCACATCGGCGCCCACTGGAACGGGGTGTGCGGCTTGGGTACGAACCCGCCGATCGACACGGTGCACCGGATGTCCTTCGAGCCGGTCGCCGCGCGACCCGCCTTGATCACCTCGTGCGCCAGCCGGGCGATCTGCACCACGTCCTCGTCGGTCTCGGTGGGCAGCCCGCACATGAAGTACAGCTTCACCTGACGCCAGCCGTTGGTGTACGCGGTGACGACGGTGCGGATCAGGTCCTCCTCGGTGACCATCTTGTTGATCACCCGGCGCATCCGTTCCGAGCCGCCCTCGGGCGCGAAGGTCAGCCCGGTCCGCCGGCCGTTGCGCGACAACTCCTCGGCGAGCGTGACGTTGAACGCGTCGACCCGGGTCGACGGCAGCGACAGCGAGACATTCGTGCCCTCGTACTGCTCGGCGAGTCCGGAGCAGATGTCGCCGATCTCCGAGTGGTCCGCCGACGACAGGGACAGCAGACCGACCTCGGAGAAGCCGGAGAACTCCAGCCCCTCCTTGACCATCTCGCCGATCGTGGTGATCGAGCGCTCCCGCACCGGGCGGGTGATCATGCCCGCCTGGCAGAACCGGCAGCCTCGGGTACACCCGCGGAAGATCTCCACCGCGTACCGCTCGTGCACCGTCTCGGCGAGCGGGACCAGCGGCTTCTTCGGGTACGGCCACTGGTCGAGATCCATGGTCGTGCGCTTGCGCACCCGGAACGGCACACCGGGCCGGTTCGGCACCACCCGCTGGATGCGCCTGTCCGGCAGGTAGTCGACGTCGTAGAAGCGCGGCACGTAGATCGACTCGGTCCGGGCGAGCCGCAGCAGCAGTTCCTCGCGCCCGCCGGGGCAGCCCTGCGCCTTCCAGTCCCGCACGATCCCGGTGATCTCCAGTACCGCCTCCTCACCGTCGCCGAGCACCGCGGCGTCGATGAAGTCGGCGATCGGCTCCGGGTTGAACGCGGCGTGACCGCCGGCGATGACCACCGGGTGGCTGGCGTCGCGATCGACGGCGAGCAGCGGAATGCCCGCGAGGTCGAGCGCGGTGAGCAGGTTGGTGTAGCCGAGTTCGGTCGCGAACGAGACACCGAACAGGTCGAACGCGCCCACCGGGCGGTGCGCGTCGACGGTGAACTGCGGTACGCCGTGCTCACGCATCAGCTTCTCGAGGTCCGGCCACACCGCGTAGGTGCGCTCGGCGAGCACGTCGGGCTGCTCGTTGAGCACCTCGTAGAGGATCTGTACGCCCTGGTTGGGCAGGCCGACCTCGTACGCGTCCGGGTACATGAGAACCCACCGCACGCTCGCCGAGTCCCAGTCCTTGACGACCGCGCCCAGTTCTCCACCGACGTACTGGATCGGCTTGCCGACCTGTGGCAGCAACTGTTCGAGCTGCGGGAAGACACTGGCGACGCTCATAGCGCACCACACTACGCGCGCGCTGCCACTCGGCTCGCGCCCGTACGTGAGGCTGTGGACAGGCGCGGCGGGCGGCTGTGGACGCGCCGGTCAGGACCGGGCGCCGTGTCGGCGGAGCGCCGTACAGTTCACCGTGTGACCACCGCACTGCCCTTGTCCGACCGGTTTGCCGCCTGGCGCTACGCGTTCGCCACCACCAACCCGCCCGAGCAGGGCGTCGTCGACGGCGTGACCCGCTGGCTGGTGGTGACCCGCGCCGGGGTGCTGCCGATGACGCTCACCTCGGGGCTGATCGCGGTGCTGCTCGCCGCCGCGCGACCCGGCGTCGACTGGCTGAACGTGGCGCTCGCCGTGGTCGGCATCGTCGTGGCGCACCTGGCGAACAACCTGATGAACGACCTCGCCGACACCGAGGTCGGCAACGACACCGCCGACTACCCGCGCGCGTTGTACGCGCCGCACCCGATCCTGTCCGGTCTGGTCACCAAGCGGCAGATGATCGTCGGTGTGCTGCTGTGCCAGGTCGTCGACCTCGCGATCATGGTCACGTTGATCGCCCGGCGCGACTGGTGGATCGCCGCGTTCGCCCTCGGCGGGCTGTTCCTGTCCTGGGCGTACACCGCTCCCCCGCTGCGGTTGAAGAAGATCGGGCTGGGCGAGCTCGACGTGCTGGTGACCTGGGGTCCACTGATGGTCGGCGGGGTGTACTACGCCGGCACCGGGCACCTGCCCTGGAAGGTGGTGCTCGCCGCGACCGGGTACGCGCTGCTGCCCACCACGGTCCTGATGGGCAAACACATCGACAAGCTGCCGTACGACGCGGGCACCGGAACGAGGACGCTGCCGGTGCTGATCGGCGAGGCGCGTGCCAAGGCGGCCACGCTCGGCATGATGGTCGGGTACTACCTGCTCGTCGCCGGCTGCGTGACCGTCGGCGCGCTGCCCTGGCCGGCGCTGCTCACCCTGCTCGCCGTGCCGACCCTGGTGTACGTGTGGCGGGCGTACCGCAGACCGAAGCCGACCGAGCCGCCGCCGGACAACCCGGTGTGGCCGCTGTGGTGGGCGCCGCTGGCGTTCATCCACACACGTCGCGCGGGTGGGCTGCTGATCCTCGGTCTGCTGGGCTGGGCGCTCTGGGTAGCGCTGCGGTGAGTGGCGCTACTCGCCGCCGGTGTCGGCGGCGGGCGGACCGGCGTCGCGGCGGCGGGCGTACCGCCCGACGTACTCCTGCCCGGTCAGCGCGGCGATTTCCTGCATGAGCACGGCGGTGACCTCGCGCAGCACGCGCGAGTCGATCGGAGCGTCCCGCCACGGCTCCAGGTTGACCGCCTTGCCGATACGCATCTCGACACCGGGGCCGAACCGGGGAATCATCGAACCGATCGGCTGGATCTTCTCGGTGCCGATCAGCCCGACCGGGATGAGCGTGGCGTCCGCGTCCAGCGCCAACTTCGCCACGCCGGGTCGCCCCCGGTACAGGCGGCCGTCGACCGACCTGGTGCCCTCGGGGAAGATGCCGAGAATGTTGCCGGCTCGGAGCACGGGCAGCGCGGCGTCCAGCGCCATCAGGCTCGCCCGACCGCCGGAACGGTCGACCGGAATCTGGTTCAGCCCGTACATCACCGAACGCCAGAACCAGCCCTTGATGCCGGTACCCCGGAAGTAGTCGTCCTTGGCGAGGTAGTACACGGGCCGGGGGACGATCGACGGAATGATCACGGAGTCGACGACGGACAGGTGGTTGCTCGCGAGGATCACGGGACCGGTCGCGGGGATGTGGTCGAGTCCGGTCACCCGTACCCGCCACACCTGACGTACCAGGGGTGCGACAGTGGCTTTTGCGAACGAGTACAGCGCGGTCACCCAGCCTCCTGCCTGCGACGACGGGCCGGGACAATGTAACCGACCGCCCGAGCGTACGCCTCGGTGCTGTGCGCAGAACCACCGCAGGAGGGGGCCGACGGGTCGGCGCCGGTGCCCTGCCTGGCGAGACGTGTCGCGACAGGATTGTCCCGCTGGTGGTGTCGCGACACCACCAGCGGGACAAGCGTCCTGGGATGCCTACCTCGCTGGTGGTGTACGCACATCTCCAGGGTTGTGGACCTCGACGAGCACACCTCTGCGCGCCGCCTCCTCGCGCGCCGCCGGTGGCACGTTCTGCGCGCCGCCTCCTCGCGCGCCGCGGACGCACGCACGCCGCGGACGCACGCGCGCCAACGGCGCCCGCTCAGCTCCGGGCGACGGCGACCCGTACCGTCT
Source organism: Micromonosporaceae bacterium (assembly GCA_036378155.1). Taxonomy (GTDB): domain Bacteria; phylum Actinomycetota; class Actinomycetes; order Mycobacteriales; family Micromonosporaceae; genus DASUXA01. The sequence continues at coordinate 118,886 of DASUXA010000109.1, forward strand.
CGCCGTCGCCGACCTCGCCGGCGAAACCGTCCGCCCCGACGTCGCCGAGCGTCACCGACGTCGCCAGGGTCTCGGCGGCGATGAACTCGCGGTGCGACTCGACCGCCGCGCGTACCCCGTCCGGCGCGTCGACCACCAGGCTGATCCGGTCCGCCACGTCCAGGTCCGCCTCGCGGCGCGCCTGCTGGACCACCCGGATCACGTCGCGAGCCAGACCTTCCGCCGCCAACTCGGGCGTGACCTGCGTGTCGAGCACGACGACGCCCTCGCCGCCGGGCAGCGGCGCGGAGCGCTCCGCGTCCGCCGCGACCAGCTTCAGGTCGTACTCGCCCTCACGCAGTTCCACCCCGGCCGCGACGGGATGCCCGTCGACCAGCGACCAGTCGCCCGCCTTGACCGCCTTGATCACCTGCTGCACCTGACCGCCGACGCGTGGACCGAGCACCCGCGGTACCACGGTCAGCACCTGCTGGCAGTACTCCCCGACCTCGCCGGTCAGCTCCACCGACTTGACGTTGACCTCGTCGGCGATCAGGTCGGCGAACGGTCGCAGCTGCGCCGCGCGCGGCGCGGCGACGGTCAGCTTCGACAGCGGCAGGCGTACCCGCAGCCCCTTGGTCTTGCGTAGGCTCAGCGCCGCCGAGCACACGTCACGCGCCGCGTCCATCCGGGCGACCAGCTCGTGGTCGACCGGCAGCTCGCCCGGCGTGGGCCAGTCGGTCAGGTGTACCGAGCGCCCGCCGGTCAGACCCCGCCACACCTGTTCGGTGGTCAGCGGCGCCAGCGGCGCCATCACCCGGCACAGGGTCTCCAGCACCGTGTACAGCGTGTCGAACGCGTCGTGGTCGCCCGCCCAGAACCGGTCGCGGGACCGGCGCACGTACCAGTTGGTCAGCGCGTCGAGGTACCCGCGCACCGTCCCGCACGCCCCGGAGATGTCGTAGTCGTCCAACGCCCGGGTCACGTCGTCGACCAGTTCCCCGGTCTTCGCCAGCACGTACCGGTCGAGCAGGTGGTCGGAGTCGACCCGCCGGCGCGCCTGGTACCCCTCCGCGTTGGCGTACAGCGAGAAGAAATACCACACGTTCCACAGCGGCAGCAGAACCTGACGGACCGCGTCCCGGATCGCTGTCTCGGTGACCGCCATGTCGCCGCCGCGCAGCACCGGCGAGGACATGAGCATCCAGCGCATCGCGTCCGACCCGTACCGGTCGAACATCTCGTAGACGTCCGGGTAGTTGCGCAGGCTCTTGGACATCTTGCGGTTGTCCGAACCGAGCAGGATGCCGTGGACCACCGCCGCGCTGAACGCCGGCCGGTCGAACAGCGCGGTCGCCAGCACGTGCATGGTGTAGAACCAGCCGCGCGTCTGACCGATGTACTCGACGATGAAGTCGCCCGGATAGTGGTGCTCGAACCATTCGGCGTTCTCGAACGGGTAGTGCACCTGGGCGAACGGCATCGAACCCGACTCGAACCAGCAGTCCAGCACCTCCGGTACCCGGCGCATCGTCGACCGTCCGGTCGGGTCGTCCGGGTTCGGCCTGGTCAACTCGTCGATGCCGGGTCGGTGCAGGTCGGTGACCTTGACCCCGAAGTCGCGTTCGAGGTCGGCCAGCGACCCGTACACGTCGACCCTCGGATAACGCGGGTCGTCGGACTTCCACACCGGGATCGGCGAACCCCAGAACCGGTTGCGGCTGATCGACCAGTCGCGGGCGTTGGCGAGCCACTTGCCGAACGAGCCGTCCCTGATGTGCTCGGGCGTCCAGTCGATCTGCTGGTTCAGCTCGACCATCCGGTCCTTGAACTTCGACACCGCGACGAACCACGAGGACACCGCCTTGTACACCAGCGGCGTGTCGCAGCGCCAGCAGTGCGGGTACGCGTGGGTGTAGGTGTCGTGGCGCACCAGCACACCCCGCTCGCGCAGGTCCCGGATGATCGGCTTGTTCGCCTCGAAGACCTGAAGACCCTGGTACGGCGGCACTTTGCTGGTGAACCGGGTGTGGTCGTCGACGGTCAACACGGTCGGGATGCCGGCGGCGGCGCACGCGTTCTGGTCGTCCTCGCCGTACGCGGGCGCCATGTGGACCACGCCGGTGCCGTCCTCGGTGGTCACGAAGTCGCCGCCGAGCACCTGGAACGCGTTCGGGGTGTCGGCGAGGAAGTCGAACAGCGGGGTGTACCGGCGACCGACCAGCTCAGCCCCGCGCAGGGTCGCCACCGGCGTGTAGTCGGCGAGCTCCTTACCGTACGCGGCGAGCCGGGCCGAGCCGACGATGACCCGTTCGCCGTCCTTCTCCAGCACGGTGTACTCGATGTCCGGACCGACCGCGATCGCCAGGTTCGACGGCAGCGTCCACGGCGTGGTCGTCCAGACCAGGATCTTCTCGCCGCTGTCGAGCTGGAAGGCGACCGTCACCGCCGGGTCCTGCCGGTCGCGGTACACGTCGTCCATCCGGGTCTCGGTGTTCGACAGCGGCGTCTCGCACCGCCAGCAGTAGGCGAGCACCCGGAAGCCCTCGTACACGAGCCCCTTGTCGTACAGGCTCTTGAAGGCCCACATGACGCTCTCCATGTAGCTGAGGTCGAGCGTCTTGTAGTCGTCGGCGAAGTCGACCCAGCGCGCCTGCCGGGTGACGTACCGCTCCCACTCCTGCGTGTACCGCAACACAGAGGTCCGGCACGCCTCGTTGAACTTCTCCACGCCGAGGTCGAGGATCTCCGCCTTGGTGGTGATGCCGAGTTGCTTCTCCGCCTCCACCTCGGCGGGCAGCCCGTGGCAGTCCCAGCCGAACCGCCGCTCCACCCGGTGACCGCGCATCGTCCGGTAACGCGGTACCACGTCCTTGACGTAGCCGGTCAACAGGTGCCCGTAGTGCGGCAGCCCGTTGGCGAACGGCGGGCCGTCGTAGAACACGTACTCGTTGGCGCCGTGCTCGCCCGCCGGGCGGGACTCGACGCTTGCCTCGAAGGTGCCGTCGGACGCCCAGTAGTCGAGCACCTCCCGCTCGACCTCGGGCAGGTTGGGGCTGGCCGGTACACCGGCCGCGGAAGCGTTCCGGGGGTACGCCATGACTCGATCTCCTCGCGCCGCTACGTCCGCATCGTCACGCGAGGACGAGCGCGGCAGCGCCATCTGTGGCGCGCCGTACGCCCGCGGTACCACCTCGCTTGGTCGGGGACACGTCCCCGACCCGCTCGTTGGCCGGCTGTGACGGGCCGGACCCGTCCGGTTCTACTCGGGCGCGACGCGCCCTTTCTTCCGGAGGCTCACCGGTGATAGCCGGGTCGATGCCTGTGCCGACAAGAGTACCCGTACCGCGTCGCGCTCCTCATCCCGGTTACCGGCGTACCGCGGGTGTCCCAGGTAGGGGCAAGTCACCCGAAGCGGGCACGACGGGCGGTAGATTCCCGTCTGGATGGCACCCTACGGCGACCACTTCGCCTGGCGGCACGGCCGCGAACCAGCCGGCACCCCGAAGCCGTTGACCGGCGGCTCGGCGCGCCTGCTGATGCTCGTCGCGGCGCTGCTCGCGCTGCTCGGACTACCGCTGTTCGCCGCCGCGACCCGCCTGTTCTTCGCCTGGACCGTTCCCGATCCGCTGGCGGCGGTGTCGCTGGGCGGCGCGTACTGGGCGAGCGCGGCCGGACTGTGGGTCGCCGCACGAGTGCGCCGCTGGGCGGATGCCCGCGTGGTGGTACCCGGATCCCTGGTGTACACCGTCGCGACCGTGGTGGTCGCCCTCGTGCACCGCGACACCCTGCACCCGGCTGCCGACTCGGGCGCCGTCACCCTGCTCGCCACCTGGCTGTGGCTCGCCGTGTACCTGGTGGTACCGGTGCTGCTCGCGGTGACCGCCGTCGGGCAGTGGCGGATCAGGGGTACCACGCCGCCCCGCGGACGACCGACGCCCCGCTGGCTGTGGTCGCTCGTCGCGGTACAGGCGGTGGCGCTGCTCGCCGTGGGCGGCATCCTGCTGTTCGCCCCCGGCTACGCCGGCCGGGTCTGGCCGTGGCAGCTGACCTCGCTGACCGCCCAGGCGACCGGGGCGTGGCTGGTCGGGCTCGGCGTCGTCACGGTGCAGGTACTCGTCGAACGCGACCCGCGTCGGGCTCGTCCCGCTGCCGTGATCTGGGTGGCGCTCGCCGCCGTGCAACTGCTGACCATGGTCCGCTATCCCGGACAGTTCCCGTTCGGGTCGCCGGGCAGCCTCGGGTACCTGCTGGTGGTCGTCATCGGGCTGGTCTCCGGAGCACGCATACTTACCGGAGCCGGGCCGGACCGCTGACCTGCCGCCCGCGCCCTGCGGTACCCGCCGCGACTGGCGGTCAGGCGACGTGCTCCGGGAACCAGAGCGCGATCTCGCGCTTGGCGCTGTCCACCGAGTCGGAGGCGTGTACCAGGTTCTCCCGGTTGGACAGCGACAGGTCGCCGCGGATCGTGCCCGCCGCGGCCTTGCGCCCGTCCGTCACGCCGACCAGCGCCCGCACCACGTCCACCGCCTCGTCGCCGGACAGGATCATGGCGACCAACGGCCCGCTGGTCATGAACGCCTTCAGCGGCGGGTAGAACGGCTTGTCCAGGTGCTCGGCGTAATGCTGGTCGGCCAGGTCCGCGCTCATCGTCCGCAGCGTCATCGCCTCGATGACCAGGCCCTTGCGTTCGAACCTGGACACGATCTCCCCGACCAGGCCGCGCCGGACCGCATCCGGCTTGACCAGGACGAGCGTGCGCTGCGACACCGCGATACCTCCTCGACGTGATCCTGAGGGCAGCGTAACCGGCGCGACCGACCAGCCCGGCGGCGGGCGGCACAGACCCGTCGCTGACCCGGGTCGCCCGGCGGCGCGGCGGCTGGCACCGCCCGCCCGCTCCCCTTAGCCTGACGAAAAATCGTGGGGAGGTGGGGCGGTGGCGAACGGTCGTTGGTCCGTATCGGACGGTCGGGTCATGGCCAGCGCCGCGCTCGCTGTCCTGGCCCTGTTCGTCACGTCGGTCAGCGTGGGCATGGGCAGTTGGGGTCTGGCCGCGCTCGGGGTGGCGCTGCTCGCCGCCGGCGTCGCGCTGTACACGGTGTCCGCCCTCAACAGCAGGGTGTTCAACTGGGTGCGCGGCTCGGGCCACGTGATCAGCCGCTCCGAGCCGCCGGACGGGGCGCCGACCGGGCGCTGCGTGATGCAGATGATCGTGCACGCCCCGGGGGTACCCGAGGTGAAGGTCAGCGTGCGTGAGCCGGACGTACCGGTCGCGATCTGGCCGGACCCGGGACGGGACATCCCGATCGAGGTGGCGCTGGGCAACCCGGGCAAGGTCCGGGTGCGCTGGGACCTGGCGCGGGGCCACGGGTACGCCCCGGCTCCGCTGGCCGAGGAGGATGTCGAACCGGCACAGGTCGTCGGCGGCGAACCGCTTCCCGAGGAGCCGACGGAAGAGATCGCGACGACGGTACCGCCGCCGCGTCGCCGACCCCGCCCGTACCCGGAGCCCGCCACGACGCCGGGGTCCGCGCCCACCGCGGTCGCGGTACCGACCCAGCCGGCCAGCCCGGACGAGCAGATCGCCGGGCTCACCCGCGTGGCGGACGCGCTGGTACTGACCACTGCCGGCGGGACCGAGCGACCCGCCGCGACCGAGGCGGCGGCGCCGGCCGAAACAGCCGAGGCGGCGGTACCGACCGAAACAGCCGAGGCGGCCGCCCCGTCCGCGCTGCCCGTCGAACAGGTCCGGCTGCTCGACCAGCCCGCCGGGGAACCCGCCGAGACGGTACCGGAGGCGATCACCCGCGCGTATGCCCAGTGGGTACCGGCGCAGCGCGGTGGACCGGCAGCGCGCGGCAGCTCCCCCAGCATGGTGGTCGCCGACCTGCGCCGGTCGCTGGCGTTCTACCGGGACATCGTCGGACTCGCCGAGATCGACCACACCGATCGCAGCGCGATCCTCGGCGCCGGCAACGACGGGGTGGTACTCCGCCAGGCGGACCCCATCGACACCGCCGAACCGCGCCGCACCCACCTGATGCTCGAGGTCGCCGACCTGGACGGCGCGTACCAGGACCTGCTCGACCGGGGCGTGGTGTTCGAACACGGGCCGCGGCGGATCGGCGCGATCGAGCGGCGTGCCGTATGGGCGGCGACGTTCCTCGATCCCGACCTGCACCGGGTTACGTTGACCACGCTGCGTCCGTTGGACTGACGGTCAGCCCCAGCGACGACGGATGTGCGGCGCGCCGAGCACCGTCCTGCGCACGTTCAGCACGTACAGCCACAGCAGCCCGAACAGCACGCCGAGCACCGCCAGCGCGACGTGGAAGTATCCGCTCGCCAGCAGCGCGACCTGCGGGAGCAGCGCGGCGTACCAGGCCCAGCGGTACCGCAACAGCCCGGCGAGCACCAGGCACAGCACGGCGAGGGCGACCACGACGGCGATCGCTGCCCCGGTCAGGTGCGCGCCGAGCTTGATCAACGGCAGGATCGCGAGCAGCAGCACGATCGCCTCGACCGCGAGCGCGCCCGCCCCGACCGCGCGTGCCGCCGCGACCGGGTTGCGCAACCCGGAGCGCGGCGACCGCGAAGAATCCGGCGACCGCGAAGAGTCCGCCGGGTTTGAAGAGTCCGCCGGTTGCGAAGCGTCCGCCGGCTGGGGACGCGACGCGTCCGACGGCTGGGCAGGAGTGGGCTCGCTCACCGGACCAGCAGCTTCCGCGCGTCCGCCACGGTGACCACCGACCCGGTGATCAGGACGCCCACCCCGCCGAGTTCGCCGTCGAGATCGGTCTCCGCCAGCGCTACCGCCTCCGAGATGGCGTCCGGCAGATCCGCCACCACATGCACGCGGTCCTCGCCGAACACCTCGCGCGCGTGCTCCGCCAGTTCCGCGACGGGCATGGCGCGGTCCGACGTGTTGCGGCTGACCACCACCTCGTCGAGCACCGGCTCCAGTTGTTCGAGCACTCCTCGGGCGTCCTTGTCGCGCAGGATCGCGACGACCCCGACCAGGCGGCGGAACGCGAACTCCTCCTGCAGCGCGCTGACGGTGGCCGCCATGCCGTGCGGATTGTGCGCGGCGTCGAGCAGGATCGTGGGCGCGGTACGCACCCGTTCCAGCCGACCCGGCGACGACGCCGCGGCGAAACCCGCTCGTACCACCTCGACATCGAGCTGCCGCTCGGCGCCGGCGCCCAGGAACGCCTCGACCGCGGCGAGCGCCACCGCCGCGTTCTGCGCCTGGTGTGCGCCGTGCAGCGGCAGGAACACCTCGTCGTACACCCCGCCGAGCCCCTGCAACGTCACCTGCTGCCCGCCGAACGCCAGCGACCGGCGCAGTACGCCGAACTCGCTGCCTTCCCGCGCGACGGTCGCGTCGACCTCGAGGCAGCGTTCCAGGATCGGACGCATCGCCTCCTCCGGCTGGGCGGCGCAGATCAGCGTCGCGCCCTTGTGCACGATCCCGGCTTTGGCGAACGCGATGTCCTCGATCCGGTCGCCGAGCCACTCGGTGTGGTCCAGCCCGATCGGGGTGATCACGCAGGTACGGGCGTGCAGCACGTTGGTCGAGTCGTCCGCCCCGCCCAGCCCCACCTCCACCACGGCGACGTCGATCGGCGCGTCGGCGAACGCGGCGAACGCCAACGCCGTGGTCATGTCGAAGTACGTCAGGGTGCGACCCTCGCCCGCCTGCTCGTCGAGGTACGCCGCGAGCGGCGCCACCTCGCGGTACACGTCGACGAACTTCTGCTCGGAGATCGGCTCGCCCTCGATGCTGATCCGCTCCCGCACCGTTTCCAGGTGCGGGCTCGTGTACCGCCCGGTACGCAGCCCGTGCGCGCGCAGCAGCGCGTCGATCATCCGAGCCGTCGACGTCTTGCCGTTGGTACCGGTGAGATGGATCGCCGGATACGCCCGTTGCGGGTCGCCGAGCAGGTCGAGCAGGCGCTGGATGCGACCCAGGTCGAAGTCCATCCGGACGTACCCGCGCCGCAGCAGCTCCCGATCGACCTGCTCGAACTCGTCCGTCATCCCCGTGCCCTGTCCGTTGTCCTCACGCCGACTGTTCTCACGCCGAACCGAGCGCGTCGAGCGCGGCGGCGATGCGTTCGAGTTCCGCCTCGGCCGCGGCCTTGCGGTCCCGGATCTTCGCCACCACCTGCTCGGGCGCCTTGGCGAGGAAGTCGGCGTTGTCGAGCTTCGCCCGCGCTCCGGCGAGTTCCTTCTCCGCCGCCGCCCGGTCCTTGGCGAGCCGCGCCCGCTCGGCGGCGACGTCGATCGCGCCCCGGGTGTCCAACTCGATCGACACCCCGCCGGTGACCGCCAGCGTCGCGCTCGGGGCGAACGCCTCGCCCGGCTCGTCGAGCCGGGCCAGCGACCGTACCAGCGGCTCGTGCTCCGACAAGCCGGCGTCGGCGAGCCCCAGCAGCCGCGCGGCTACCCGCTGACCCGGCTTCAGACCCTGGTCGGAACGGAACCGGCGGACCTCGGTGACCACCTTGCGCAACGCCGCCAACTCGTCCTCGGCCGCATCGTCGACGTACGCCTTGTCCACGGTCGGCCAGGGCGCCACCACAACCGACGGGGCGCCGGTCAGCGCGGTCCACAACTCGTCGGTGACGAACGGGATGATCGGCTGGAGCAGGCGCAACAACTGGTCGAGGACGTGCCCGAGCACGCGGCGGGTGACGTCGGCGCGCTCGCCGCCGGCTGCCAGCACCGGCTTGGTCAGCTCCACGTACCAGTCGCACACGTCGTCCCACGCGAAGTGGTACAGCGTGTCGCACACCTTGGCCAGCTCGTACGCCTCGAACTCGTCGTCGACCTCGCCGACGACGTGCTGCAGCCGGGACAGAATCCAGCGGTCGACGCTGGACAGCTTCTCCGGCGCGGGCAGGTCCCCCGCCACCGTCGCGCCGTTCATCAGGGCGAACCGGGTGGCGTTCCACAGCTTGTTGCAGAAGTTGCGGGCGCCCTGCACCCATTCCTCGCTGACCGGTACGTCCGCGCCGGGGTTGGCGCCGCGCGCCAGGGTGAACCGGGTCGCGTCGGCGCCGAACCGGTCGATCCAGTCCAGCGGGTCGACGACGTTGCCGAACGACTTCGACATCTTCTTGCCGTGCTGGTCGCGCACCATCCCGTGCAGCGCGACGACGTCGAACGGCTGCACCCCGTCCATCGCGTACAGCCCGAACATCATCATCCGGGCGACCCAGAAGAACAGGATGTCGTACCCGGTGACCAGGACGCTGGTCGGGTAGAACCGGCGCAGCTCGGCGGTCTGCTCCGGCCAGCCGAGCGTGGAGAACGGCCACAACGCGCTGGAGAACCAGGTGTCCAGGACGTCCTCGTCCTGGTGCCAGCCCGCGCCCGTGGGCGGCTGCTCGTCCGGTCCGACGCAGACCACCTCGCCGTCCGGGCCGTACCACACCGGAATCCGGTGCCCCCACCACAGCTGACGCGAGATGCACCAGTCGTGCATGTTGTCGACCCAGGCGAAGTACCGCTTCGCCAGCTCGCCCGGCTCGATGCGGACCCGACCGTCGCGCACCGCGTCCCCGGCCGCCTTCGCGAGCGGCTCGGTACGCACGAACCACTGCAGCGACAGTCGCGGCTCCACCGTCGTCCCGCAGCGCGAGCAGTGCCCGACGGCGTGCACGTACGGTCGCTTCTCGGCGACGATCCGACCCTGTTCGCGCAGCGCGGCGACCACGGCAGGGCGCGCCTCGAACCGGTCCAGCCCCTGGAACGGGCCGTGCACGGTGACCACGCCGTGCTCGTCGAGTACGGTCAGCGACGGCAGGCTGTGGCGCTGACCGATCTCGAAGTCGTTCGGGTCGTGCGCCGGGGTCACCTTGACCGCGCCGGTGCCGAACGCCGGGTCGACGTGCTCGTCGGCGACGATCGGGATGCGGCGCCCGGTCAGCGGCAGCTCGACCTCGGTGCCGACCAGGTGCCGGTACCGCTCGTCGTCCGGGTGCACGGCGACCGCGGTGTCGCCGAGCATGGTCTCGGCGCGGGTGGTCGCCACCACGATCGACGCGTCGCCGTCGCCGTACCGGATGGACACCAGCTCACCCTCGTCGTCGCTGTGCTCCACCTCGATGTCGGACAGCGCGGTCAGGCAGCGCGGGCACCAGTTGATGATCCGCTCGGCGCGGTAGATCAGCCCGTCGTCGTACAGCCGCTTGAAGATCGTCTGTACCGCCCGGGACAGCCCCTCGTCCATCGTGAAGCGCTCGCGCGACCAGTCGACCGAATCGCCCAGCCGGCGCATCTGCCCCAGGATCGCGCCGCCCGACTCCGTCTTCCAGCGCCACACCTGCTCGACGAACGCCTCCCGCCCGAGGTCGTGGCGGGACAGCCCACGGCTGGCGAGCTGCCGTTCCACCACGTTCTGGGTGGCGATGCCGGCGTGGTCCATGCCGGGCAGCCACAGCGTCTCGTACCCCTGCATCCGCTTGCGCCGGATCAGGGCGTCCTGGATGGTGTGGTCGAGCGCGTGACCGATGTGCAGCGAACCGGTCACGTTCGGGGGAGGAATCACGATCGAAAACGGCGGGCGGTCCGAATCAGCATCCGCCCGGAAGTAGCCTGAGGCTACCCACTGCTCGTACCGCCGGTGCTCCACCTCGGCCGGCGTGTACTGCGCAGGAAGGGTCTCAGTCACTCGGGTCTGCGGATTCGTCGTCACGAGGGAAGTCTACGAGGGCGGACGAGCGGGATTCGATTCGCGGCTCGTCGGATGACGGGCCGCCGGCCTGTCGGCAAGGAGTACGTCGTGTCAGACCTGGACGCCGTGTTGGGCGACGATCGCGACGCGCCGTTCCCCGGCGGATTCGACGAGTTCGACGAACGGCAGCCGAGCCGCGCCCGGCGGCGCCGGGCATTGGCGGGCGCCATGGTCGTCCTGCTCATCCTGCTGATCGTGGTCGGGGCGGTGTTCGGCCCGACCGAGTGGCGGCTGTTCCAGGCGCGGGGCATCCGGGTCGACACGCCGAAGCAGGTCGCGGGGCTGACCGTCGACGACAACGCCGACGCCGCCGACACCGCCGACTATCTGCGCACCGTACTGGACGCCCGGATGGCGCTGACCGCCACGACGGGCGCGGTGTACCAGGACGGCACCGGAAACGCCGACCGCAGCGTGATCGTGATCGGGGGCAGGGGGCTCGCGTCCAACCCGGGTCACCGGCTGGACGTCGCGCTCGACCTGATCAGCGACGAGGCGGGCGCGGTGACCGGGGTACACCGGGTACCGGCGGGGCCGCTGGGCGGCGTGATGAAGTGCGGGACGACCGCCACCGACGGCGGCGGGTCGATGACCGTGTGCGGCTGGGCCGACTACGGCAGCGTCGCGCTGGTGCTGCTGCCCGGTCGTACCGTCGACGACGGTGCCACCCTGACCCGCGACCTGCGCGCCGGCGTGGAACACCGGTCCTGACGCTCGCCCGCCCGGTTCTCGTTGTCGCCCGGCTCCCGCTGTCGCGCGGCAACGGCGGTTCGTCGCTCACCTGGGCATGAGACGAAATTGTCCTGCGTGAGCATGCGGTTCCGCGCGACCCGTCGGCATGGCGAAGCCCGCCGTCAATGACGGCGGCGCGGGGCGCGGATATTTCCGTATCCGGTACCGACGCACCTCGGCGCTTGGGTCGGAATTTGCGGACCGTACGTACGATCGACACCGCCTCAGCGGCTCGTCGATCGAGGTAACGCGCCTGAACCGCGTCTGCCTGGGACCTCCCGGCGGCGTCTGACTCGCTACCATCGCCGCCATGCCTTACCGGACAAGCCCGATGGACGACGCGACCCAGGTCATCGACACCATCGGCGGGCCGGACGACGACACGCCCCCGCGTCGTCGCCGTACCCGGCGGATCGTCCTCATCGTCCTCATCGTGCTCGCCGTGGTGGGCGGCGGTTCGCTGCTCGCCTCGGGCCTCTACCTGAACTCGGTGGAGAACCGGGTCGGTCGGGTCGACGCGTTCACCGGCATACCCGAGGCGTCCCGGCCGAGCAAGGCCGCGAACGGCGCGCTGAACATCCTGATCCTCGGCAGCGACACCCGCGATCCACAGGCGACGTCCGGTTCCCGCAGCGACACCATCATCCTCGCCCACCTGCCGAAGGACCGGTCGAGCGTCCAGCTGATCTCCATCCCGCGCGACACCTGGGTGCACATCCCGAAGGCTCCGAACGGCAAGTACGGCGACACCGACGCGAAGATCAACGCGGCGTTCGCGTGGGGCGGCGTGGCGCTGACCGTAGAGACGATCGAACAGTTCACCGGCGTCCGGATCGACAACGTGGCACTCGTCGACTTCTCCGGGTTCAAGGAGATCGTCGACGCCCTGGGCGGCATCGAGATCAACGTCGAGCAGGACTTCACCTCCACGCACTCGCTCAACAAGGACGGCCATCGCACGTTCCACAAGGGACTGCAGACGATGGACGGCGCCACCGCGCTCGACTACGCCCGCGAGCGGTACTCCTTCAAGGACGGCGACTTCGCGCGCATCCGGCACCAGCAGCAGGTCATCAAGGCGATCGTCGACAAGGCGGCGTCCGGGGGGCTGCTCGCCAACCCCGCCAGGCTGAACGACTTCCTCAAGGCAACCGCCGACGCTGTGACGGTGGACAAGACCCTGTCGATCTTCACCATGGCGAACGATTTGCGGCATCTGCGCAGCGGCAGCATGCACTTCTACACCAGCCCGTCGAAAGGCACCGGGATGGTGGGCGACCAGAGCGTGGTATTCGCCGACCGGGACAAGGCGAGTCGGCTGTTCGACGCCATTCGCCGCGACGAACCCGACGAGATTTCCACCATTTTGAAATAGACCGCTCCGGCGCGCTGCCAGGCTCGCCGCCTAGGCTGCGCACCGGCTCAATTTCCGAACCTTGGTCGGGCTGAAGGACATCACGGGGTTGCAGTGGACGGGTTTATCCCGGCGGTCGCCGCGCCGACCGTCGAATTGCAGGTGATTCGGACCGGTACGCCACACGCGTCCGAAGAAAGAAACACGGAGGACGGCGATCCGTCATCTGCGCCGGATACGAGTGGATCGACGGCACCGGTTCCGGTGCCGCGAAGGGGATCGCGGACCACAACGGTACTGCCCTACGTCGCCTCACCCGCGTCCCGCCGGACCCGCCCGCTGCGCGCCTGGATGTTGTCGGTACCGGTCGACCTCGCCGCGCTCCTCGCGCCCCTGACGCTGTCGAATTCCTACTGGCGCGCCGTCGTGTCGAACGCGCTGCTCACCATCGTGCTGTTCGGCATGGGCGGGCTGTACCGCGGACGGCGGCACATGAGCCTGCTCGACGAACTGCCGACGCTCGCCGGTCGGCTGCTGGCGTCGACCGCGATCGTCGCCATCATCGCCGCCGAGCGGCACGACTCCGTCGCGTACGTCGCCCGGTTCCTCAACGGCGTCGCCGTGTCCGCCGGTCTGGTCATCGTCGGACGCGCGATCACCCGTAAGATCATCGTCGTCGCGCGCCGGCGACGCTGGGTCGAGCACAACGCCCTCATCATCGGTACCGGGCCGATCGCGGTCGACCTGGCCCGACTGCTGCGCCGATACCCTGAGTACGGTCTGCGGTTCGCCGGACTGGTGGACGCGGCGGAAGCCGCCGACCACGCCACGCTTCCGATGGTCGACACGATCGACAACCTCGGGCGCGCGATCGTGACCACGGACAGCGATGTGATCATCATCGCCGACCATGCCTGCGACGAGCTGCGCCTGATGGAGTCGGTACGCAACGCGGCGGTCGCGACCTGCGACGTCTGGGTCGTGCCCCGGCTGTGGGGCTCCCGCGCGAAGAGCAGGATTCCCGACAACATCGGCGCGGTTCCCGTAGTCCACATCGGAGACACCACGCTGTCCGGCTGGCGCTGGGCGGTCAAACGCGCGTCGGACGTGGCCTTCGCTTCGCTCGCGCTCATGGTCACGAGCCCCCTGCTCCTGCTGTGCGCCGTCGCCACCTTCATCGACGGCGGACCCGGCATCCTCTTCCACCAGGAACGCATCGGTCGGCACGGCAAGCCGTTCCGGCTGATCAAGTTCCGCTCGATGCGGCCGAGCAGCGACCAGGAATCGCAGACCAACTGGTCCATCGCGCACGACAGGCGGGTGAGCGTGATCGGGCGGTTCATGCGCCGCACTTCGCTCGACGAACTCCCCCAGCTGTGGAACATCCTGCGCGGCGACATGTCGCTGGTCGGACCGCGACCGGAACGGCCGTACTTCGTCCAGCAGTTCGCCGCCGAATATCCGGAGTACGCGCTGCGGCACCGCGTACCGGTGGGGCTCACCGGGCTGGCGCAGGTCAGCGGACTGCGCGGGGACACCCCGATCGCCGACCGCGCCCGATTCGACAACTACTACATCGAGAACTGGTCGCTGTGGCTCGACGTCAAGGTGCTGCTGAGGACGGTGACCGAGGTGTTCCGCGGCGGCGGACGCTGAGCCGTCCGCCCGCCGCACCGCCGAGCCGATGCGGTACCGGTACCGAAACCGCGCCTGAGAGTGGAGGCAGCATGTCCGAACCGCGCGGCAACGCCGTCAGCGCCCCGTCGATCGCCCTGGTGCACGAGTGGTTCGAGGTGACCGGCGGGTCCGAGAACGTGTTCATGGCGATGCACGAGGTGGTACCGCAGGCGAAGGGCTTCGTCCTGTGGCGCCACCCGCAGGCGCACCGGGGCGCGGCGTTCACCGAGTCGTGGCTGGCCCGCACGCCGCTACGGCACAGCAAGGCGCTCGCCCTTCCGGCCATGCCGCTCGCCTGGCGTACCCTCACCCGCCAGCACTTCGACGTCGTCGTCTCGTCCAGCCACGCCTTCGCGCACACCGTGAAGATCGGTCCCGCCGAGACCACCCGGTACCTCAGCTACGTCCATTCGCCGGCGCGCTACGTGTGGAGTCCCGGGTTCGACGGGCGAGGCTCCAACCCGCTGCTCACCGTTCCCCGCCGCTTCCTTCAGGCCGCCGACCTGCGGCTCAGCCGGCACGTCCACAGCTACGCCGCCAACTCCGCCGAGGTCCGCTCCCGGATCCAACGGTTCTGGAACCGCGACGCGTACGTCATCCACCCCCCGGTCGACGTGGACTACTTCGCCGCGGCGCCCCCGGCGCAACGCGCCCAGAACCGCGACTACCTGCTCGGTGTCGGCCGGTGGATCCCGTACAAGAACTTCGACCTGATGATCCGGATCGCGGACGCGGCGCGACTGCCCCTGGTGATCGCCGGCTCCGGACCGATGGAGGCGACGCTGCGACGCGCGGCGGAGACGGTCGACGTCCCGGTGACGTTCGAACACCGCCCGCCGCGCGAGCGGCTGCGCGAACTGTACTGGGGTGCCAGGGCGCTGCTGTTCCCCACGCACGAGGACTTCGGCATCATTCCGGTCGAGGCGATGGCGTGCGGGACCCCGGTACTCGGGCTGCGCGCGGGCGGACTGCTGGAGACCGTCGTGGACGGCAGGACCGGATTCCTGGTCGACTCGAACGACCCTGCCCGGTACGGCGAACGGCTGCGGCACGTCGACGAGCTGGATCGGACCGTGATCGCCGAGCACGCGAAGGGGTTCAGCGCGGCGGTGTTCGCCGCGCGGTTCCGATCGTGGCTCGCGACCGAGGCTGGGCTCGCCCTGACCGGCTCCAGGCTGACCCGGGTGCCCCGGCAGGCAGGACCGGTCGAGCCGCGCCCGACCGGCGACGGGTCACGCGTCGTCGGTTAGCGCCACGGGTCGACGCGGGGCGCGGCAGTCGTCGGGCGCTGCGCCCCCGCCTGCCGCTCCCCGACGTACCGCTGGGCGCCCGGTTCGACGACCGGGTACCCGCCGGTGCCCGCGTCCGCCACCATCGGACCGGTGACCTGAAGCACGACGGTGGGCTCGTTGAGCACGTCCGCGATCGTCCGCCGCTTCCTGCCGGGGATCATCTCGCGCAGCCGCGCGACGACACCGGACAGGAAGGTCCGGCGCAGGCCCGGTACCGCCGCGACCGCGACGACCCACACGGTCAGCGTCGCGGCGGCGGACGCCGCCAGACGCGGCAGACCCGGTCCGGACAGCAGGTACCCGACCGCCCCGGCGGCCAGCGCCGCGGGCGCCAGGCTGGCGAGCAGTCGCAAACTGAACCGCAGCACACCGAGGGCGCGGGCCGACGCGACGAACATGACCAGACCGCCGAACGACGCCGAGGCGCCGATGGTGAAGGCGCCCCAGTACCGGTACAACGACAGGTTCATCAGCATCGGGACGCCGAACGACACCATCATGACCGCCGCGACCATGCGGTTCGCGCCGCGCGCGTTCAACACCTTGACGAAGGTGTACCCGAGCACCTGCGCCCAGATGCCGAGCGCGAAGCCGAGCAGCATCACCGACGAGATGGCGACGGCACGGGCGTCGAACTGCCCACGCGCGTACAGCACGGTGACGATGCCGGTGCTGTTGATGGACAGCACCAGCGCCAGCGGAATCGTGAACATCAGCACCGGCGGGACCATCCGCCGCAGTCCCCCGCCGACCTCGTGCGCGTCCATCTTCGCGAACGACGCGAGCCCGGCGAGCCCCAACGGCGCCGCCACCAGCGCCATCAGCGAGTCGACGACGAACCGGGTGTACTCGGTGGCTGCCACCACCTCCACCCCGAGCAGCGACCCGACGACCCGCTCGACCGCGATGGAGCCCTGCAGGATCACCGGTACCAGCAGCAGCGGCCGGAGCCGCTGCCAGAACATCGCCGCCACCGGGCGGTACGCGGCCCGGTCGAACACGGGGCGTGGCTGGTCGACGTCCGGTGCGAGGTACCCTCGCCGCCGCACCCAGTACGCGCCCCAGCACCACAGGACGACGAACGGGCCGGTGAACCCCCACGCGAGCAGCGCCACGTCGCCGGTCAGGTACGCGGCGACGGTCGCCGCGATCAGCCCGATGCTCTGCGACGACGGGCGCAGGTTGATCAGGCGGACGTCGTCGTTGGCGAGCCCGACCAGGGTGTACAGGTTGTACAGCACGCAGAACGGCACCCCGAGCGCCGAGATGCCCAGCATCGACGCGGCGATTCCCGCGGTTCGCGCGTCGAGCCCCGGCGCGAGCAGGTCGACCCACGTCCCGCGGCCCACGGTGAGCCCGACGACCAGCAGTACCGAGAACCCGGTCAGCAGCATCCGCACGCTGCGGTACAGCGCCAGCGCCAGCGCCGGTTTCTCCCGCCGGTACTGCACGTACAGCGGCAGGAACCCGGCGGACAACGCGTCGGCGGTGAAGAAGTTGATGGGGATGAGCGTCCCGGTCTGTGCGACCCGGTTCGCGGCGACCGCACGCCCCGCGCCGAACAGAGCCGCGAGCAGCACCTCGCGCAGCACGCCGAGAACCTTGCCCGCCATGCCGCCGAGTACCAGCCGCAGAAAGATCCTCGCCACGGCAGCTCACATGCCGGCGGCTGAGCCGGGGGCGGACGCCAGTTCCCGGAACAGGCTCAGGTACTCGGTCGCGCAGTGCCGCAGGTCGAGTTCGGGCGGCAGCAGGCTGGCACGCGGTCCGGGCAGCGGCGTCGCCTTCTGCAGCACGTCGGCGAGCAGCGCGGCGTCGGACGGGTCGACCTGTTCGAGGACCCGACTGATCGCCGGCGACCGGATCGGTCCCGGTGGAATCACGCACGGCAGCCCGGACGCCAGCGCCTCGAGCACCACCAGTGGAAGTCCCACCTCCAGGGTCGAGGTCGTCAGCAAGGCGACGTCGGACGCCGAGAAGTAGTCGCGAACCCGGTCGGGCTCGGCACGCCCGGCGAACACCACCATGCCGTCCAGGCGGAGATCGCCCACCATGTCCCGCAGTCGACGCTCGTCCGGGCCGCCGCCGACGAGCAGGAACCGGAAACCGTCGGCGAGACCACGGTCCCGCAGCGCGGCAGCGACCCGCAACGCCCGGTCGAACCGCTTCTGGACGTGCAGCCGTCCGACACATCCGACGACGGTGACGTGGTCCGCGATGCCGAGACGTCCGCGGA
Source organism: Micromonosporaceae bacterium (assembly GCA_036378155.1). Lineage (GTDB taxonomy): Bacteria > Actinomycetota > Actinomycetes > Mycobacteriales > Micromonosporaceae > DASUXA01. The sequence goes on from DASUXA010000109.1 coordinate 136,900, forward strand.
CCTCGGCCCGCGCCCGAGCGTCGAACGCGTGGTCCGCGCCGCGCACGCCGTTACGGATCAGGCACACCCGGTCCACCGGTACCGACCACCGCTGCGGCGGGGCGGTCAGCGACTCGTGGACCCGGTCGCCGACCGCCACGATCCGGTCGAAGTCGCGGTACCGCGCCAGGTCCCGCAGCAGCGACAACGAACTCTTCGACGCGCCGGCGAGCGACCGGGGATCGTGATCGCGCAGCTTCGACCCGATGTCGAGCATCGACGTACCGTGCGCCTGCATGACGAACGCGGTGCGTGGCTGGTGCGCGCGGGCGCGTACCACCGAGTACGCGCCCGCGCTGACCGACAGCACCACCGGCGGTGCCGCGTCCAGCGACGTCCAGTACCGACGTGAAGCCTCCCACCAGGACGCGGAGTAGCGCCCCGGTCGGGTGCCGGGCAGTGGGACCACCTCGACCCCGTCCTCGCGGAACGGTTGCGCCGCACCCGGGATCTCGGTTGTCACGACCCGTACTTCGGTGCCCAGCGCGGCCCACTCCGCCGCGAGGTTCCACGCGAGCGTCTCCATCCCGCCCGCCTGATGGTGCGGCGTGGAGCGGGAGAACATCAGTACCGACTCGGTCATATCAGGGTCCTGTACAAAGCCTCGAGTTGGTCGGTCCGCCGACGCAGGTTGTACCGCTCCACCACCATCCGGCGCCCGGCGGCGCCGAACTGTTCGCACAGCGCCGGGTCGCGCAGCAGGGTCAGCAGCCGGTCCGCCAGGGCGGTGACGTCCTTTTCGGGCACCAGGTACCCGTTGCACCCGTCGACGACCGCTTCCGGGATTCCACCGTGGTCGGTGCCGACCACCGGTCTACCGGTGGCAGCCGCCTCCAGCAGCACCATGCCGAGCCCTTCCTGGTCGCCGCTCGGCGCGGTGACGCTGGGCAGACAGAGCAGGCGCGCCTGGGCGACCTGCCGGAGCGTCTCGGCGTGCGACTGGGCCCCGAGGAACCGGACGTGTCCCGCGACGCCCAACTCGTCCGCCAGGGCGGTGAGGGAACCCCGGAGCGGTCCGTCGCCGATGACGACCAGTTCGGCGTCCGGAACCGCGGTGCGTACCGCGGCGAACGCCCGCAGCAGGTACGACGTGCCTTTCTTCGGCACCAGCCGGGCGACGTGCACGATCCTCGGCGTCGGTACCGGCTCGGCCGGTCGGATCAGGTCGACGTCGACGCCGATGGGCAGCACCACGGTCCGGTCGGCGGGGTATCCCCAGTCGAGGGCGCGCCGCCGGATGTGCTCCGACACGCAGATGAACACCGCGCCCGCCTCGAACAACCCGTCGCGCCAGGCGACGTAGTTCAGCCACGACGGCTTCTTCGACGCGAGCAGTTGCGCCTTCGTCACCGTGACGTCGAACCCGTGCAGCGTGGTGACCAGCGGTACACCCAGCGCCCGCGCCATCGGCACCGCGTACACGCCCTCCACCCCGAAGTGCGCGTGCAGCAGCGCGGTGCCGTTTTCGCGCAGTACCCGCCCCAGCCCGGGCGCCCGTCGGGTCAGGGTGTACGAGACCACCGCGGAACGTCCGAACTGCGCGACGCTGACCGAGCGGACCCCCGGCCGGTCGGGTACCGGATCTCTAGCCACGAACAGCGGCGTGAACGTCCGCAGTGCCGACGCCTGGTTGAGGATGAACGTTTCGGAAGGCAGGAACTGCTGGTGCCTGACGATCCCGACGGTCGGCGAAGGGGAAGGCAAGGTCACCAGTCTCCTCGTCAGGGGGCACGATGAGGCACGCGATCAACAACGCGACCACCGGAATCAGGTGGATGTCACCGAAGATGTCGGTGTTCTCGCCCATTCCCTGGATCAGGGTCCATGCCAGCGCCGCGCCGGCGTACAGCACGAACCAGGTGCGCCGACCGGTCGTCCGGGCGAGGCGCCGCCCGACGAGCCGGAACAGCAACACGTAGAACGCCGCGGTCAGGGCGAGACCGGCCAACCCGGTCTTCGCCCACGCCGCCAGGAACATGTTGTGCGGCGGGAACCTCGGGATGTGGTGCTCCGCCGCGTACCGGGCGAACCCGGACTGCCAGCCACCGTAGCCGAGCCCCAGCACCGCGTGGTGGACGAACGCCTGCCCGCCGTACGCCCAGATTTCGGTGCGCTCGAAGAACGCGTGCCGCAACGCCCGGACGAATCCGACGTCGACGGTGGTGAGCACGACGATCCCCGCGACACCCAGCACAGCGGCGCCGACCAGCAGACCGCGACGCACGGCGGGACGCGCGACGCGGGTCGCGTAGTAGGCGGCGAAGACCAGGCAGGGCAGCAGGAACGCGAGCAGGATCGCCGACTTCGAACCGGTGAACAGCACCGCGACCAGCGCGCCGATGCCGACCAGGCGGACCCGGGAGTCGCGGGTGACCGACCACACGGCGAGGGCGGCGAGCCCGCTCACGCCGAGGAACATCGCCGCGACGTTGGCGTTCACGAAGACCCCGCCCGACTTGGCGACGTCGAGGACGTTGTTCGGCTGCGTACCGAACAGCCCGGCGATGGTGTTCTGTCCGATGACCACACCGCCCACGGTGTGCAGGAACGCGTTCTCGACGCCGGGCAGCAGCCGGAACACGACGACCAGGGCCGCCTCGACGACGACCGCCGGCCAGTACACCCGCTGCAGCCGCCCGAACACGTCGCGGTCCTGCCGTACCACGGTCAGCATGAGCAGCACCACGACGACGAATTCGACGAGCAGGGCGATCGGCTGCTGACCGGCGGACCGGTCGGGCGACCACACGAGCCACGCCACGACGCGGACGGCGATCAGGGCGAGCAGGACGCGGACCAGACCGGTGCGCAGCAGTTGTCGTCCGCTGCCCGACCAGCAGGAGATGACGATGCCCGGAGCGAGGAACAGGGTGACCAGTGTCCAGAGCGACACGTCGCTGCTGCCTTTCGGCAGGAAGTACAGCTGCGGCAGCGCCAGACCGTAGATGAGGTACACCTTGACCCGCTGCGGCGGGTCGACGACCCGTGCGGCGGCGTCCAGGAGCCGGCGTGTGATCATGCCGCGGCGCCCGCCAGTACCGAGTCGAGCAGCTCGCGGAGCGACCGTCCGCGATCCTCCCAGCCGTGCGCCTCGGCGCTCGCCATCCGCTCGTGGACGGTCCGGTCCGGTACCGGCTGGAGCAGGTCGAGGACCCGCCCCGCGAAGTCGGCACGGTCGGCGACGACGACGTGCGGGTTCGTCCGGGCCAGCTCGTCGACCGCCGGGAGCGCCGTGCTCACCACCCCGAGTCCCGACGACAGGTATTCGAAGCACTTCAGTGGACTGACCCCGCGCGTGTAGTCGTTCAGCGCGTACGGGATCAGACCGACCGCGCAGGTACCGGCGAGTTCCGCCAACCGTGCGGGCGTGAGCATGCCGACGTGGCGCGCTCCGAGGTCCTCCAGCCGCCGTAACTCCTCGTCGAACGAGCCGCCGCCGGCCGCGAGCGGACCGGCGAGCAGCAGCTCGCCGTGACCGCGTACCGCCGCCGCGACCGCCTCGAGGATCGCGAGGTCGAGCTTGTGCACGGTGAGGTTGCCGGCGAAGAGCGCGGCGCGCTGTCGTTCGGCCGCGGGGCGGCTGGCGTCACGGAAGACCGACACGTCGGCGACGTTCGGCAGCAGCGTGATGCGCGGAAAGCCGACCGCTCGCAGGTGATCCTCGACGGCACGGCTGGTCGCGATCGCCACCGCGGTGCGGGGCGCGATCCGCCGCTCGCCGCGGGCGACGGCGACGCCGTCCACGCCGGGGAAGGTCGCGAGCAGGTCCACACAGTGGTAGACGACCACGTCGGCGGCGTCTTCCAGACCGTACGTGACCGGCGTGAACGTCCACAGTACCCGCGGCCGGGGGCTGGCCAGCCATTTCGCGGTCGCGCGCCGCAGCAGCGCGGTGTTCACCAGCCGGGTCGGCGCGCGGTGCACCGGTACGACGAGCGGGGAGACCACCTCGGTCCCCTCGGGACGCGGCCGGTGCGCCGGTTCGCTCGATGCGTGCCGGGCGACCGCCTTGCGCACCCGGGACGCCATCCGTACCACGTCGGCACGGCGCAGGGTCGGCCGGCGCAGCCCGAGCGACTCGACGAACGTGACCTGAGCCGCGCCCGCCAACTCGCGGGCGACGTAGTGCTGGTTCGTGGCGATCGGCGCATCCCACTCGGCGGTGCCCAACATGAGCACGTTCGCGCGGGTACGGACGCCCGCACGCGTCGGTTCCGACGTCGAAGACGTCCCCATCGCCACACCACCCAGCCGGTCTCAGGAGCGTCGACATGCTACTGGACATCGCCTGGGCGCACCGACCCGCGTTCGGAGCAGCCGCTGCTTCAGGCGGCGTCGGTGTTGCGGCGCCGGTGTTGCGGCGCCGCGACCGTTACCGCATTCTTCGACCGATATCACTAGGAACATAATGCCGCATGCGAACAGGGAAGATCGTCCTCGCTGCGGTCGGAGCTCTCCTGCTCGGTGTCGGCGCGTACACCACGGCTCACATCGGTCTGGGCGAGCCGTCGGCAAGTCCGCCGCAGACGACGAATCCGGCGCGGTTCATGCAGATCGTCGCGCATGAGGACGACGATCTCCTGTTCATGAATCCCGACATCGACGCGGCAATCCGCGCCGGGTACGACTCGATGACGGTGTATCTGACGGCCGGCAACGGTCGCTCCGGCGCGGACTACGCCCGGTCGCGGCAGGACGGATCGCTGCTGGCGTACCAGAAGATGGCGGGCGCCGACACGAGCGAGTGCCGGCAGGATGTACGAAGCTGCTGGTCCTCGCACACCCTCACGGTCGGGGGCGGAGCGCCGGTACAGGTGTTCACGCTGAAGAAGCGCCCCGGCGTGCAGCTCGTGTTCCTGGACCTGCCCGACGGGTACGACGACGGCAAGAGCTGCGCACTCAACCACCTGTGGCGGGACCCGGACGTCACCGTCCACACGCTGCAGGACCCTGGCAACCAACTCGTCGGCGAGGTCGCGTACACCCGCGAGACACTGATCCGGACGCTCGTCGCGCTGATGAAAAACGTCGACCCGACGGTGGTACGTACCCAGGATCCCGCCCCGAATCCGCGCCTCGGCGAGCGGGACGTGTGGCAGTGTCGGAACGGCGACAGCTTCCACGACCACTACGACCACGTCAACGCGGCACGCTTCGCCGACGAGGCGGCCCGCCGGTACAGCGCGACCGCGAACCCGCGACTGCTGCAGGAGTACTACCGCGACTACAACGTCAAGGACAGCGCACCCGACCTGTCGCCCCGAGTCACGGCGGTCAAGAACGGGATCTTCTGCGAGTACGCCCGCGAGGACATCCACGTCGGCAGATCGGACGGCAAGGGGTGTCTGCTCATGGACCCGTATCCGCGGTACGTCGAGCGGACCTACCCGCGCTGGCCGCGGGGCAGTTCGTGGGTGGGGCGCGACGCCGACGGCCGACTGCACGCGTTCGCGGTCGAGGGCGGGCGGCTGTATACGTGGTGGCAGAACAGCAGAGGCGCCTTCGACGGCCCTCGGGACCTGGGCAATCCCGGTGTACCGCTCGCGGCGCCGGTAGCCGTGGGCAACAACGACGACGGGCGACTCGAGGTGTTCGTGATCGGCGCGGACGACGCCGCGAACATCTACACCACGTACCAGAGCAAGAGCGACGGCGACTGGGTGTCCCACTGGGACGACATGGGCAACCCGAGCGCCCGCCAGGGCTGGCCCGCTACCCGTTCGGTGAGCGCGCCGGTCGTCGCGGTCAACGGCGACGGACGGCTACAGGTCTTCGTGACCAACGCCGGGGGCGGAATCAGCACCAAGTACCAGTTGGTCGACAACGGCGCTTGGACGGACGTGTGGGTGGACCTGCCGGGCGCGGGCGTCCAGGGCGCCCCGGCGGCGGTCACCACCGACGACGGTCGGATCGAGATCTTCGCCAGCACCGGCAGTCGGGTCCTGCACTGGTACCAGCGCAAGCCCAACGGAGACTTCGCGGCCGGCGCGTTCCCGGCGGTCACCCCGGCGAGTTCGCCCGCGATCGCGAAGTACCCGGACGGACGGCTGGCGGTGTTCGTCCGGGAGGCCGGCACCGGATCGCTGGTGTACGGGTACCAGTCCGGACCGGGCGGGCGGTGGGCACCGGCAGTGCGCCGCCTACCCGCGGACGACGGTTACGCCGCGCCGGCGCTGGTCACGGTGAACGGCCGGGTGGTGGTGTTCAGCCGCAACGGTGGTACCGGGGTCAGCATGATCCGCCAGGACGCTGCCAACGGCGGGTACGACGCTGCGACGTGGACCGACCTGTACGGGGTCAGCATGAGCTGCATCGCCGCGGCGGTGGACAGGTCGGGACGGGTGGTCGCCTTCTACCTCGGTATCGACGGGCGGATGTACGCGGCGGCGCAGACGGCGCCGGGCGTGGACAGTGCCTTCGCGCGTTGGAGCGCGGTCGGCGCCGCCTGACCTCGTCGAACCGTTTGGGGTCGTGTGCGGGCAGGCTCCCGGCACGTCGC
>DASUXA010000110.1:0-54796 GCA_036378155.1 Micromonosporaceae bacterium
CCTGGTCACGAAATGGCTGGGGCAGTACGACCGGTACTCGATGTTCTTCGGAGAAACGATCGCCACGTTCGCGTTCGGCTTGTCGTGGCTGATGAAGGGTTTCGAACTGGAGATCCTGGTACACGGGAGGCTGCCGCAACCTGCGACCGCCGCACTGCCGGCGACCGGTGCCGCGACCGAGGCAGCCGTCTGAGTGCCGTGACGCCCACCGTCGGCTGCACCGCGCGGCGGTGGGTGGGTCGGAGCTTCCGCTCCGACCCACCCGCCGCTCCGGTCAGGACGGCGAGATCGTCCCAGTCGGTGACGCGGGCTCCGACGTCCCCGTCGTCGACGGCGAGTCCGACGTGGAAGACGCCGGCGACGAGGCGGGGCTGGACGCGTCGGTACCACTGGGCGACGTACCGGACGGCGACACGTCCGACCCGTCCGACCCGGACGGCACCACCGGCACGGAACCCGAGGACGAAGCCGATCCGCTCGGCGCCGTACCGCTCGGCGAACCGGACGGCACGCCGCTGACCGTCGGCGACGGCGACGGCCACGCGATGTCGTCGTCGAGGATCGCCACGATCTGCGCCTCGTACCCGAGCAACCGGGCGCGGATCTCGTTCAGCGGCACCGACTCGATCGACGCGCCGTACCGCTGGATGTCCGCCCACACGTCGTTCAGCTTCGCCGTGGTGGCGGCGTCCGGCTCGTCCTTCAGCGTCAGAACCAACTGCTCGGCCAGCGCATACGTCAGGCACCGCACGCACGAGTAGTTGACCGCGCCGGACAGGTTCTGCGGCGCGACGATGCCCGCCCTGCCCACCACGAGCACGACCTGGAACGCCACCGCGACCGCGCGGCAGTCCCGGCAACTGGCGAACGCGTACGCCTCGTTCCGGTTCTCCACATCGCCGTCGGTCTCCCACACCATTGCGAACGCGACGTCGTAGGTGGTCGAGCCGTTCACGGTGGTCACCGCCAACGCCTGGTTGCCATCGGCACCCGGCGGGGCGGGCCGGTCGAACGGGAACACCCAGGCCGGCCCGCTCGACGCGGCGGTCGGCACCATCACCAACGCCAGTCGGGGATGCCGCCGGCTCGGTACCGGACTGGACGCCGCCGCCCAGACCGCCGGCTGGACCCGGCGTACCTCGCCCTGGCGCAGCGCCGACGCGCCGTGGTGCCGGGACGCGGTGAGTACGTCCCCGATCGTGCCCCGGTCACCCGGACCCAGCGGGTGGTACTTCCCGCCGTCCGGCCACCACGCCCAGACCAGCGCCGCGACGATCGCCGTGGCGACCAGTCCGGCGACGGCGCGGCGCAACGGTCGACCCGCGGTGGCCCGCCAGACGGACCGGACCAGCCGACGGGTCGTGTTGCCGACGATGTACACCGTGCCGAGCATCGGCAGGATCGTGGCGACGATCGACAGCACCCGCGCCCCGCGCACCGCCCCGCCCGCGTGCGGCCAGACCAACGCGAGCAGGTGTACCTGCCGCTGCACGCTGGCGACCGCGGTACCGACGACGCGAGGCAGCGCCAGCACCATCAGGACCAGGGTCAGCGCCAGCAGCGGCGCGACGACCAGGACCCACAGGGTCACCACCGTCCGCGCCCACGGCTTCAGCACGCCCGCCTCAGCCTTGTACCGACGCCCCGGCACGAGGCTGAGCAGCGTCGGCTTGATCCGGGCGAACAGGTCCGGCACCCCGGTCAGGTCGGCGAGGATGTGGTACCCGTCGAACCGGACGAACGGCGCCAGTTGCCGCAGCATCTGCAGCACCTGGGCGGCGATCAGCAGCAGGACCGCGTCCTGGCGGCTGTACGCCCAGACCCCGAACGTGGCGACCGCCACGATCGCGTTGAAGTAGAGCCCGCCGAGGTCCACCCGCAGCCGCCCCGCGCGGCTGAGCCGGTAGCTGTCCGTGACGTCGGTGTAGAACGCGGGCCAGAACAGGTAGAAGCCGACACCCATGGCGCCCGGTGTCGCGCCACCGTACCGGCACGCCGCCGCATGCCCGAACTCGTGGAACCCGGCGGACACCAGGGTGACCACGAACAGGGTCAGCAGCAGCGCGGGCTGGTTGAACGCCTGGTACGTCGCCGCGCCCAGCCCCTTGTCGAACAGCACCCAACCGGCGGTCGCCGCGAACGCCGCCACCACACACGCGACCACGACCGGGTGGAACAGCACCGCGAACGGCGCGGTGATCCGACGGGTGAGCGCCGGGTTGGACACCACGCACCGCAACCTGAGCGCCAGCAACGGGTTCTGCCGGCGCACCGCCGGCTCGGTACCGTCGGCGAGGCGCACCAGCCCCAGCGGTCGCAGCCTCGCGTCGATCAGCGCACGGACATTGTCCGCCGTGACCAGACGCCCGGTCGCCGCGCCGACCTCGGCGGCGATCCCGTCGTGGTCGCGCTCGCCGTCCACGGCGGACAGCACCTGGTACAGCAGCGGAGTCAGTTGCACCGTCTGCCCGTCGCCGCGCCGAACCAGACCCGGCGACCTGCGGTACCCCGACCCCGGCTGCGCACCGAGCAGCTGCACGCCGCTCGCCAGGACCGGTACCGCCTCCGCACCGGCGACCGGTGCCGGCTCGGGGACGGCGGACCGTACCGCAAGGCAGGTGTCCCGATCTTCGGTCCGCCCTGCGGGGGTGGGTGCCGCCGGCGCGGCACCCACCCCCTCGCGGACATCCGGTGATGCGGTGAGGCTCATCGGCGCAACCGTCACTGGTTGATGTCGGACTGCTGGTCCGCGGTGGCGTGCGCGACCACACCGTCCAGGTTCTGCGTGATGACGGCGGTCTGGTCGGCGACACCGGTCGCCTGCGAGTCGATGGTGCCGACGTTCGCCGATACCGACGCGTCGACCGGGGCGGCGACGTTCGCGTTCGCCGCGACCGCCCCGTCGATCGGCGCCGCCAGGTGGGCGTCCAGTTTGGCGTCCACGTTGACGTTCAGCAGCGCGCCGCTGAGCAGCGAGGACGTGTCCACGGTCGACGGATCGGTCGTGGTGGTGCCGCCGTCGCCGGTGCCGTCGGTCGGCGTGGTGCCGCCGTCCGTCGGCGTGGTCGTGTCGGTACCCTGGTCGATCGCGCTGACCTGCGGCGCGTCCGCGATCGCCTGCCCGGACAGACCCTGGTCGATCTGTACCGCCTGGTGCGCCAGCGAGCCCGCGTCGGAACCGGTGGACAGGATGTTCGCGCCGACCGCCGCGTCGATCGGCGCGGCCACGTTCGCGTTCGCGGCGACCGCGAGGTCGATCGGGGAGGCGAGGTCCAGCGCCAGGTCGAGGTTCACGTTCAGGTCGAGCAGCGACATGACCTCCTTCGCCGGGAGCACCGTCGCCGTCTCGGCGGCGAGTTCCTCCGGCGTCAGCGGAGTCCGCTCCGCTTGACTCATGGTTGCCCTCCGTTCTCGGCACAGCATGGGACGTATGTCCGGTTCCCGAGGGGTCCTCGACTAAACCGGCACTCTCCACCCAGGCCGGTGAGCAGGGCGGGAAGGGCAGTTCGTACCGCGGGGCGCGACGCCGGGCGCTACCTCCGGCGCGGTACGCACACCCCGCCGCGTACCGCGTGGGAGGTAGCCGACCATGTCGTTGCACGGCTGACGACAGTGCCGCCCTGGGTCGTTCACGATCGGTGCATGGACAACACGATGGTGAACCTCCGAGGGACGCTGCGCGGCGTGGCGGGGGTACTGACGACGGTCGCCGGCAGCCTCGCGGTGGCGTCGGCGCTGCACCTGTCGGGGCAGGTCAGCGGACGCGGAGAGCCGTACGACGCGGAGCACGCCGGCATCGCCGAGGCGATCATCGGTGCGGTCCTCGTCGCCGGGGTCGTCGTGATGTTCCGCTCGCCGCAACGGGCGCGAACCGCGGGGCTCGTCGCCGCCGGGTTCGCCACCGCCGGGTTCCTGCTGGGGTTGACCATGACCGCCCAGGGCGGGCACTGGCCGGACATCGTGTACCACCTCGCGGTGCTGCCCTTCCTGATCGGCAGCCTGGTGGTGCTCGTCCGATCGCGCGCGGTGCTCGTCCGGACATGAACCGGCGGTGCAGCCGGCGTGACCGGCAGCCGCGACGCGGCGCGACGTCAGTACCGCGCGCCGATCCGACGCCAACGGCGACCGCTGGTCCCCGGCTCCGGCGGATGCGTGGCGACCCGGCTGCGGTACAGCACGAACGGTCGCCACAGGTACCACAGTGGATAGCTCCACACGTGCACCAACCGGGTGAACGGCCAGACGGCCAGGATCACCCACGCGGCGGTCGCGTGGATCTGGTAGATCGCGGGCGCCTGCGAGATCGCGGTCACGTTCGGATGCCCGTAGAACAGTCCACGGAACCAGGGCGCCACCGTGTTGCGGTAGTCGTAACCGGGTCCGAGCAGGTTCTCCGCCACCGTGGGGATGATGCCGAGCACGATCACGACGGCGAGCAGGATCAGGGCGACCCAGTCGACGGGGCTGGTCGTGGCACGCACCCGCGGTACCGAGGTGCGCCGGAACGCCAGCGCCGCCACGCCGAGGATCACGCCGACCGAGGCGATCGTCCCGCCGATCGCGGAGAACCACCGGTACTGCGTCTCGGGTATACCGAAGAACTCGGTGAGCGACTTGGGGACGAGGATGCCGACGATATGCCCGGCGACCGCGAGGAACGCTCCGTAATGGAACAGCGGGCTCCCCCACTTCAGCAGTCGCCGTTCCTGCAGTTCCGTGGAGCGACTGGTCCAGCCGAACTGGTCGTACCGCCAGCGCCACACGTGCCCCACCACGAAGGTGGCGAGCGCCATGTACGGCAGGATGACCCACCACCACAGGTCCCACGCGCTCACGGGTGCCTCCCCTCGGCGAACTCGGGCGGCGCGAACGGTTCGAGCCCGACCTGTTCCACCGGCGGTCCGTCGACCGCCAACCGGCGCAGTTCGGCGTGCTCGCGGGTGCCGAGCGCCGGCAGCCGGGCACACAGCGCGTCGATCAGGTGCCGGTACGGGCTGCCGGCATCGTGCAGGGCGCCGCGCAGCAGTTCCATCCCGGCGCGGCACTGCGCGAGCGCCCGCGCGCCGGGTTCCGGGGCGAGCGCCGCGAACTCCAGCATCAGCGGCAGGAAATCCGGCAGTTCCGCCTCCGGTGGCGGGTACCCCGCCTGCCGGTACACGTGCTTCAACGTCAGCAGCGCCATGCCCCGGTTCCGGGTGTCGCCGTAGCGGTAGTACGTGAGGTACAGGCTGCGCCGGCGGCTGTGGTCGAACGTGTCCACGTAGTGCGCGGCGGCGTCGTCCGGCGGGGCGGCGCGCAGCCAGGCGAGGAACCGCCCGACCGTCGCGGCGGTGTCCGGACCGACCGTCGGGAGCACCCGGTCCACGTCGTCGAGCAGGTCCAGCACCGCCCGGTCCGGGTAGCGGAGCAGGACCGAGCAGATCCGGTACAACGTCGCGGCAGCGGTCGCGTCCGACGGCGCCCCGCGACGGGTCGCCGCGCGCTTCACGACCCGCTCCCCTCGCCGAACAGGTTGGGCGCCGGTCCGGCGCCGTTCCAGCCGAGCAGGTTGAACCGGAGGCGACCGTCGCTGTCGCGGAACTGGGTACCGCCGGTCACCGGTGGGCGGGTGACCGTGCCGGCGAGCGTGTCGGCGGTACGCGCCCCCAGGTCGCTGGCGGCGCCGGGATAGTCGAGCGAGCAGTGCTGAGCCTGCAGCCGACCGGCGCCCTCGGCGTGCACGCGCGGGATCACGTACCGGTCGTCGTACTTGGCGATCGCCAGGATGCGGTACAGGTCCTCCACGTCGGCGGCGGTCATGCCGACCGAGGCGAGCAGCGTCTCGTCGACCTCGTCGCCCACCTGCCTGCCCCGCATGTGGGTACGCAGCACGGTCAGCTTGCGCAACGTCGACTCGACCGGCTCCCGGTCGCCGGCGGTGAACAGGTTCGCCAGGTACTCGACGGGGATGCGCAACTCGTCGATCGCGGCGAACACCCGGTCGGGGTCGTCGTCGTACCCGCCCCGGGACTGCACCGCCTCGGTGATCGGGGACAGCGGCGGCACGTACCAGACCATCGGCATGGTCCGGTACTCCGGGTGCAGCGGCAGCGCCACCCGATGCCGTTTGATCAGCGCGTACACCGGGGAACGCCGGGCCGCCTCGATCCAGTCGTGCGGGACGCCCTGCCGCTCGGCTTCCGCCGCCACCTCGGCGTCGTGCGGGTCGAGCAGCACGGACAGTTGCGCCGGGTACAGGTCCTTCTCGTCGGGTACCGAGGCGGCGGCGAGCACCGCGTCCGCGTCGTACAGCAGCACCCCGAGGTGTCGCAGTCGCCCGACGCACGTCTCCGAGCAGATGGTCGGCGAGCCGCTTTCGATGCGCGGGTAGCAGAACGTGCACTTCTCCGCCTTGCCGGTGCGGTGGTTGAAGTACACCTTCTTGTACGGGCAGCCCGACACGCAGAACCGCCAGCCCCGGCAGCGGTCCTGGTCGACCAGCACGATGCCGTCCTCGACCCGCTTGTACATCGCACCCGACGGGCAGGACGCCACACAGGACGGATTCAGGCAGTGTTCGCAGATGCGCGGCAGGTAGAACATCACCGCGTTCTCGAAGTCGAGGCGTACCTGTTCGGACAGTCCGGCGAGGTCGGGGTCGACCGCCGCGTTGCGGGGCGCGCCCGCCAGGTCGTCGTCCCAGTTCGGACCGTACGACGGAGCCATGTCCCGCCCGGTGAGCTGCGACTTCGGGTGCGCGGTCGGCAGGTCGTCGGACAGCGGCGCGGTGGTCAGGTGCTCGTAGTCGTACGTCCACGGCTCGTAGAAGTCGTCCAGCGACGGCAGTTCCGGGTTGTAGAAGATGGTCAGCAGCTTGCGCAGCCGACCGCCCGCCTTGAGCTTCAGCTTGCCGCGCCGGTTCAGCGTCCACCCGCCCTTGAACCGGTCCTGGTCCTCGTACCGGCGCGGATAGCCGACGCCGGGCTTGGTCTCCACGTTGTTGAACCAGACGTACTCGGTGCCCGGTCGGTTCGTCCACGTCTGCTTGCAGGTCACCGAGCAGGTGTGGCATCCGATGCACTTGTCGAGGTTCATCACCATGGCGACCTGCGCCATGATCTTCATCAGAAGCGCACCTCCTGGCTCCGCCGACGGATCACGGTGAGCTCGTCGCGCTGCGAGGCGGTCGGACCGATGTAGTTGAACCCGTACGAGAACTGGGCGTAGCCGCCGATCAGGTGGGTCGGCTTGATCGCCAACCGGGTCAGCGAGTTGTCGCCGCCGCCGTGCCTGCCGGTCAGTTCGGTCTTCGGCACGTTCAGATGCCGGTCGATGGTGTGGTACATGTACACGACGCCCTCGGGCAGCCGGTGACTGACCACGGCGCGACAGGCGACCACGCCGTTGTTGTTGTACGCCTCGATCCAGTCGTTGTCCGCCACGCCGATCTTCGCGGCGTCCGCCGGGTTCATCCAAATCACCGGCCCGCCGCGGAACAGCGTCAGCATGTGCAGGTTCTCCTGGTACTCCGAGTGGATCGACCACTTGGAGTGCGGTGTCAAGTACCGCACCACCAGCTCGGGACGGTCGCCGTCGGCGCGGCGCAGGTCGCCGAAGTGCGCCAGCATGTTCAACGGCGCGCGGAAGACCGGCAACTGCTCGCCGAACTCGGTCATCCAGTCGTGGTCCAGGTAGAAGTGCTGCCGCCCGGTCAGGGTGTGCCACGGCGTGCGCCGCTCGACGTTGACCGTGAACGGCGCGTACCGGCGACCGCCCGACTCGGTGCCGGACCACTCCGCCGACGTGATCACCGCGCGCGGCTGGTTGCGGGTGTCGCCGAAGGTGATCCGGTCGCCTTCGCGTTCCTCGGCGAGGTCCACCAGGTCCGAACCGGTCTGCCGTTCCAGGTCGCGGAAGCCGGCGACGGCGAGGCGACCGTTGGTGGTACCGGACAGCGCCAGGATCGCCTCGCAGAACAGGTCGTCCCGCGCGATCGACGGACGACCGTCGGCGAGCCCGCCGCGCACCGTGCCGTTACGGCGACGCAGGTAGTCGATCTCCCCACCCGGGTTCCAGGTCACGCCTTTGGTGGTGGTACCGAGGGTTTCCAGCAGCGGTCCGATCGCGGCGAGTTTCGCGGCGACCGCCGGGTAGTCCCGTTCCACCACGACCAGCTTCGGCATGGTCCGACCCGGTACCGGCTCGCACTCGCCCGCCTTCCAGTCGCGTACCACCCCGCGCGGCTGCGCCAACTCGTCGGCGGTGTCGTGGGCGAGCGGCGCGGCGATCACGTCCCGCCGTACCCCGAGGTGGTGGACCGCCTGCCGGGAGAACTCGGTCGCCAGGGTGTGGAAGACGTCGAAGTCGGTACGGGTCTCCCAGGGCGGGGCGATCGCCGGGCTGAACGCGTGCACGAACGGATGCATGTCCGTCGAGGACAGGTCGTACTTCTCGTACCAGGTGGCGGCCGGCAGCACGATGTCGGAGTACAGGCAGGTGCTGGTCATCCGGAAGTCGACCGCGACGGACAGGTCCAACTTGCCGACCGGCGCCGGTTCGCGCCAGGTCACCTCGACGGGTCGCCGGTCCGGCGGCGCCTCGTCGGCGTTCACCGCATTGTCCGTGCCGAGCAGGTGCCGCAGCATGTACTCCTGCCCCTTCATCGACGAGGCGAACAGGTTCGCCCGCCACACCATCAGCACCCGCGGGAAGTTGTCCGGGTCGTCGGGGTCCTCGGCGGCGAACCGCAGCGACCCGTCGCGCAGCTTCGACACCACATGGTCCGGTACCGGTACCCCCGCCGCGTCCGCCTCGGCGCACACGTCCAACGGGTTGCGGTTGAACGCCGGATGGGACGGCATCCAACCCAGCCGCGCCGCCATCGCGTTGCAGTCCGCCGGATGCCGACCGGACAGCCGCCCCTCGGCGAGCGGGCTGGTCAGCAGGTCGGTCGACGAATGGTCGTACCGCCACTGGTCGGTGGCGAGCCACCACAGCGGCGTGCCGACCATGTGCCGGGTCGGGCGCTGCCAGTCGAACGCGAACGCCAGGTGGAACCAGCCGGTCAGCGGACGTACCTTCTCCTGCCCCACGTAGTGCGCCCAGCCGCCGCCGTTCCTCCCTTCGCAGCCGCACAGCATGACCAGCGACAGGAACGAGCGGTAGATCTGGTCCGAGTGGTACCAGTGGTTCGTCCCCGCGCCCATGGCGATCATCGACCGTCCGCCGGTGCGCTCGGCGGTACGGGCGAACTCGCGGGCGACCCGCGCCGCGGTCGTCCCCGGTACCGACGTGATCGGCTCCTGCCACGCGGGCGTGTACGGCTGCGCGGCGTCGTCGTACCCGGTCGGCCACCGCCCCGGCAGCCCGTCGCGAGCCACCCCGTACTGCGCCATGACCAGGTCGAACACGGTGGTCACCAGGTGGTCGCCGAGTTGGATCGCGGGTACCCCGCGCAGCAGGACACCGCTTGCGACACCGTCGAAGCGGGGCAGTTCCACCGGGACGGCGGTACGCCCCGGTCGCGGGTACATCGACAGCGCCGGGTCGATCCCGCCCAGCCGCAGGTTCCACCTGCCGGACTCGCTGCCCCACCGGAACCCGAGCGACCCGTCCGGTACCACCGGCTGCCCGGTCGCGTCGTCCAACAGGACGGTCTTGAACGCCGCGTGCTCGACGTCGCGCCCGAGGTCCTCGGCGGTGAGGAACTTACCCGGTACGAACGTGTCGCCGCGCGGCTCCAGCCGCACCAGGAACGGCAGGTCGGTGTAGCTCGTCGCGTACTCGACGAAGCCCGGTACCTGCCGGTCCCGGTAGAACTCGGTGAGGATGACGTGCCCCATCGCCATCGCCAATGCCCCGTCGGTACCGGGCGCCGCCGCCAGCCACTCGTCGGCGAACTTGGTGTGGTCGGAGTAGTCGGGCGACACGACGACGACCTTCTGTCCCCGGTACCGCGCCTCGGTCATGAAGTGCGCGTCCGGGGTCCGGGTGATCGGCAGGTTGGTGCCCCAGACGATCAGGTACGCGGCGTTGAACCAGTCGCCCGACTCCGGCACGTCGGTCTGGTCGCCGAACACCTGCGGGGACGCCATCGGCAGGTCCGCGTACCAGTCGTAGAACGACGAGATGGTCGCGCCGATCAGGGACAGGTACCGGGTGCCGACCGCGTAGGAGGTCATCGACATGGCGGGGATCGGCGAGAACCCGACGATCCGGTCCGGCCCCCACCGCTTGATCGTGTACACCTGGGCGGCGGCGATCAGCTCGGTGACCTCGGGCCAACTCGACCGCACGAAGCCGCCCTTGCCGCGCGCCCGCTTGTACCGGGCGGTACGGGTCGGGTCCGACACGATCGACGCCCAGGCGTCTACCGGATCGACGTGCCGCGCCCGCGCGTCCCGCCACGCGTGCAGCAGCGGGCTGCGCACGTACGGGTAGCGGATCCGGGTCGGCGAATAGGTGTACCAGGAGAACGACGCGCCCCGGGGGCAGCCGCGCGGCTCGTACTCGGGCGAATCCGGACCCACCGACGGATAGTCGACCGCCTGGGTCTCCCAGGTGATGATCCCGTCCTTGACGTACACCCACCAGGAGCACGAACCGGTGCAGTTCACCCCGTGGGTGGACCGGATGCGCCGGTCGTGCCGCCAACGCTCGCGGTAGAACTCCTCCGCGCCGCGCCCGCCCTGCCGGTACAGCACCCGACCGTCGGGCGACTGGTCGCCGGGGAAGAAGTACTGCGCCGACCGCATCAGCCGGTCCATGGCTTCCGGTACCGCCTGGGTCACCCCACCACCCCCAGAACCCGCGTACGGGCAGCGCTCCGGCCGACCCGGTCGGTGCGAGGGGCTCGACCTACCCCGCGACGAACCGCTCAAACGCCGCCCGACCCGCGCGGGTCGACGGCCACTGCCTCGCGACCGCTCGCCACGAGATCGTCGATTGTCTTCTGTACCCGCGCCCGCAGGTCGCTCCACTCACCGGTCACGGACGTCCACCTTGCCATCGGAGGTACCGCCGCCGCGAAGCGATTCGCGGTGCGGCGTCCGGCGGTACAACGGAGGGATGCGCAGACGGCGGCGGGACAGCCGCCCCGAGATCGACCGCTTGATCTACTTCAGCGACGCGGTGATCGCCATCGCGATCACGTTGCTCGTCCTCGACCTGCAGGTCCCGTCCGGGCTGAGCCCGACCGGGTTCACCCGTGCCCTGGGCGCGCTCGCCCCGCAGTTCTTCAGCTTCGGGCTGAGCTTCCTGGTGATCGGCAGATTCTGGATCAGCCACCACCGGCTGTTCCGGTACCTGCGCGCGTACGACGAGCCGCTGCTCTCGCTCAACCTGATGTTCCTGCTGTCGATCGCGTTTCTGCCGTTCCCGACCGCGCAACTGGGCGACTACCCGTACAGCCGCGCGGCGGCGCTGCTCTACGCGGTCAGCATCGCGTCCGCCGGGCTGCTGCTGTCGCTGCTGTGGGCGTACATGGCGTACGGCGGGCTGGCGATCGTCGAGCGCCCGACGCGGCGGGTCGTGCTGCTGAACTGCCTGACCGTGCCGGTCGTGTTCGGCGCGTCGGTCCCGCTCGTCCTCGCCGGGCAGACCCGCGTCGTGGTCGCGATCTGGATCTTCCTACCGCCGCTGGCACGCCTCGTCGTCAGGCGGGTCGGCGCAGCGTGAGTACCGTGATCTCGCTCGGCGCGAAGATCCGGAACGGCGGACCCCAGAACCCGGTGCCGCGACTCGTGTACAACTGGGTCCGCTCCCCGTGCCGGCTCAGTCCCCACACCACCGGCTGGTCGATGCGTACCAGCAGTTGGAACGGCCAGATCTGACCCCCGTGGGTGTGCCCGGAGATCTGCAGGTCGACGCCGTGCTCGACCGCCCCGCCGATCTGCTTCGGCTGGTGCGCGAGCAGCAGTACCGGCAGGTCCGGGTCAGCCCCGGCGAGGGCGGCGGCGTGGTCGGCGCCGTGACCGGGGCTCTTCGAGGACGCCGCCGTCACGTCGTCGACCCCGGCGAGGATCAGCCGGTCGCCGTCCCGCTCGACGACGACATGCCGGTTGTGCAGCGCCTCCCAGCCGAGTTCGCGCATGTGGTCGAGCCAGCCCTGCGCCTCGCCGAAATATTCGTGGTTGCCGGTCACGTATCCCTTGGCGAGCCGGGCGCGCACCGTGCCCAGCGGCGCCGCCTGCTCGCGCCGCTCGCGCACCGTACCGTCGGCGATGTCCCCGGCGTGGCACACGATGTCCGCGTCGAGCGCGTTGACGACCTCGATCACGCGTGCCGACCAGCGCGCCCGGTCGACCGGGCCGTAATGGGTGTCGGTGAGCACCACCACACGCGCCCCGTCCAGCCCCACGCCCAACCGGTCCAGGGTGACGTCCACCTGCCGGACCCGGGGCACCCGCATCGCCTCGGCGTACCCCCAGACGAGCAGGACGAGCGACACCACGGCGACCGCGGCGGCGACCAGTCGGGACCGCACCGGGTCGGCGACACCCGCCGCCAGCAGCGCCAGTCGCAGCACGTTGCCGGCGACCGCCCAGGCGAACAGCACCCACACCACGCCGAGCAGGGTGTCGCCGAGGCGCGCCGCCGCGTCCCGTCGACGGGCATGCCCCTGGTACATCAGGACCGGGAAGGCGACCAGCGCGGCGACGAAGACGACCGTCCCGGTCAGGTTGACCGGCTCCGGCCACCGGGTGCCCGCTCCGAACAGGGTCCACCACGGCACCCCGAACAGCAGCGCCAGAATGCCGGTGACCGTCGACGCGAACACGTACGGTCGCGCCGAGCGGCGCGCGGACGCTGCTGGTACCGCTTCCTCAGCCGACACTGCGTGCCCCCCGTCGTCGTGGGTTGCAGCATGCCACGCGCGGCTGACAGCCGCCGCGCGCCCCGTCCGGAACACCGGACGCTCGGGTACCGCCGGGCGGACGATGGGAGGAGCGACCGGGCGCGCCGCGCTCACGACTGGGGTCCGCACCCGGTCCAGGGGGCGATCATGGTGGATACCACGAAGGCGTACAGCGGCTTCTCAGTCAACGACCTCGAAGCCGCCAGGAAGTTCTACGGCGACACGCTCGGCATGCGCGTCAGCGACTACCACGGGATGCTGAAGCTGCACCCGTCCGGCGACAACGAGATTTTGGTGTACTCGAAACCGGACCACCAACCGGCGACGTTCACCATCCTCAACTTCGAGGTGGACGACATCAACGCCGCGGTCGACGAGCTGTCCCGGCAGGGCATCCAGTTCCAGCGGTACCCCAACTTCGAGGCGGACGAGAAGGGCATCGTCCGGATCGGCGGTCCCGGCGGCGCCATCGCCTGGTTCACCGACCCGGCCGGCAACGTCCTGTCGGTGGTACAGACCGATTAGCGGCAGCGGTCACCGGGTGCCCGGTCGCGTCGAGCCGGGCACCCGGTGACCGCGGGTCGGCCCAGGGCGACGTCGCCGGTCAGCTCGCGCCGGCGACGTGGGGTCGACCGATCGCGAGCGGTCGGCGGTGCCGGTACGGGTCGGCGACCCGGCGACGGAGCCGGTCCGCGTACCCCGCTGCCGCCAGCGCCTCCTCGGCGAGGCTGCGCCGCGCGGCGGCAGCCAGGTCTGCGGTCCGCCACGCCTCCCGCTCCTTCGCCGACGCCGCCAGGTACTGCCGCAGCCGGTGCTCGCGTACCGCCCGGCGCAGCACGACCTCCTGCTCGCACGGGTGCAACGCGGGGTCGAAGCCGTCCTGGTGACGTCGCGCCCGGTCGCGCTGCTCACGGCTCAGCTCACCGCGCCGGTACGCGCGCTCGACGATCCGGTCCAGGTGGCGTTCACGGTCGGTGCCCCCGCTCGACGGCGGCGGGAACGCGGTCGCGGCGACGACCCGCCGGACCTCGCGGTCCGCGTCCTCGAACGCCCGCCACGCCTGCTCGGCGGCGCGGTGCGCGGCGACCCATTCGGCTCGGCGCCGGTCGGCGGTGACCGCCGCGCGCCGCGCCGCCAACGCGATCTCCTCGGCGCACCGGGCAGCCTCCTCCGCGCGCCGCTGGACTCGACTGACACCGCCGTCGCCCCGCTGCGCGGCGCGGGCGGCGCGGCGGACCGCCTGGACGACGAGCAGGGTGCGCGGGTCCGGTACAGACAGCGCGCCGAGCGCCGCCACGGCGAGGACCAGGAGCAGCAACCAGATGGCGAAGACCTTGGGAATGGCGATCAGCAGGGCGTGGGCGGTGGTGTGAGCGGCATCGTGCATCGACAGACACCTCGCGGTATCGGTGGCGCGACCGTCGCCGGAGCGGAGCGGGTACGGCGGCGGGCGCGGACGGCGGGTGGACGGTCGGGCGATGAGCCAGCGGACCCGCTGGCGAGGGCACGGGTGAGCGGTCAGGCGGGCGGGGCGCGGGTACCGCGACCCGGACCGTCGGGCGACTCGGGAAGCGCGACGTCCGGAGCGGCAGCCGCATTCTGGGCGGGCGCCGCCGGTACCGGGGCGACCTCGGTCGACACCCGGTCGGCGGTGGGCACTCGGTCCACCGACGCGGGCCGGTACACCACCGACGCGGCGACGTCGGATCGTGCCGTCGTCGCCAGCGCGACGGGTCGCGCCACGGCGGGGCGGTGCGCGCCGGTCGGTACGAACGCGGAAGGGTCGTGCGCGACGGACGTGACCGGCGCGGCGAGCAGCGCCAGCCCGATCAGCAGGTGCCAGCGTCCGGACCGGCGGTGAGCGCGAACCGGGACGGGCATGACAACAACCCTATCGGCGGGTCACCGCTCGAGCCACTCCGTCGACAGTGGACCTACGTCACGCCGGACCGGCGCGAGGCGCCCGGACCGGGAGCCGAACCCCCCACTATCGTGAGGCGGTGCGTCAGGTGGTCGGCAAACGGGTGGTCGACCTGTCCCCCGCCGGGTTCGCCGACCTGCGGGCACGGTACCGCGCGGTGCTGCTCGACGTCGGCACCGGCGACGGCAAACACGTGCTGCACCTTGCCCGGAACCGACCCGACTGGTTGATCGTGGGGCTGGACGCGAACGCCGACCGGATGCGCAAGGCGTCGTCGCGGGCGGCGGCGAACCCGGCACGCGGCGGACTGCCGAACGCGATCTTCGTCTGGGCGCCGGTGGAGCGTCTGCCCGCCGAGCTGCGCGACGTCCGGGAGCTACATGTACTGATGCCCTGGGGCAGCCTGCTGCGCGGGGCGGTCGGCGGCGACGAGGCGATCCTGACCAGGCTCGCGCAGGCGTGCGCGCCGGGCGCGGCGTTCCTGGTGACTCTCAACCTGCACGCCTGGCGCCCCCCGGTACCGGAGGTCGGCGACCTGCCGGAGCCGACACCGGACTGGGCGACAGGCGAGTTGGCGCGGCGGTACGCCGCCGCCGGTCTGCGGCTGGACGAGGCGACCTATCTCCACCAGTCGGAGATCGAGGCGCTGGCGACGTCGTGGACGAAGCGGCTCGGCTCGTCGCGAGCCGCGCTCGACGTGCTCGCGCTGCGCGGTACCGCCCGCCCGTCGTGAGGCGTCACCGGGCGGTGCCCGTCCCGTACAGGCGGCGACGGTCGACGCCGAGCGGCTTGAGCGCGGTGCCCAGGACCCGCCGGGACACGCCCGCCTCGGTCAGCAGCCGTACCACCGCCTCGGCGTCGACCAGCTGAACTCCGGGGTCGGCGGCGACGACGACGGCGGCGTACCGGTCGGGCAGCGCCTCGACGGCGGCGACCGCCTCGCCCGCGGTCACCCAGCGCATCGCGGTGCCGACGTCCTCGGTACCGTCGGGCACGGCGATCGGGTGTTGCGGACGCAGCGCGGCGAACGAGCCGAGGACCTGCCTCGCGTCGGACGGCGGTACCAGCAGCACCGCCGGTACCGGCGGAGCCGACCGCAGCAGATCGGCGACGTCCGCGCGGCTCGCGTTGTCCGTGCGGCCGGCGGTGCCCGTGCGGCGGGCGGTGCGCGCGTCGAGCCGACCGAGCCACAGCGCCGGTGCCGCCGGCAGACCGGCGGCGAGCAGCGCGGGCGCGACCGGCGACCCCGGCGGTACCGGGTCGAACCGCGCCCCGCGCCTGCCCAGCTCGACCAGCCAGGACGTGACCGTGGGCGGGGCGAGCTCGACCGGTCCGTCGAGGGCGACCGCGACCACCGGGGCGCGACCGGTGGCGACCAGGTCGTCGGGCGACGGTAGCGCCGTCGACCCGTAAACCGTGACGTCCGCGTGTCGCCACAGAGTGCCCGGTCGACCGGGCGCGTCGGCGGCACCGGCGGTACCGAGCAGCACCAGCGGCGCGAGTTGCGCCTCGGGCAGTTCCTCGACGGTGACGACGACCTCGGCGGTCGGGTCGGCAAGCGCCGGTACCAGGTCCCCGCCCAGGTCACGCGCGGTCAGCGTGGAGTGGATCACCAGCGTGTCGGGGTCGGTGGCACCGCTGCGCCGGATCACCACGCGGTCGCGCACCGCGTGGTACGGGTTGATCACGCCGGTACCGGATACGGCGGGACCGCCCGCGTCCGCCGCGACGGTGACCCGTACCGGTCCGCGCAGCAACGCGACGGAAACCGGGTCGAACTCGGCAGCCACCCCGACCACGCAGGTCGCCCGACCGGTGATCGCGGTCTCGCGGGTGACCTCCAGGGTCTTCGCGTGCTCGGCGCGGATGCTGGCGTGACCACGAGCACGCAGCACCACCCGTCGCGCGTCCCGCGACGGCACCCCGCCCCTGGCTGAGATCACGCCTCATTGTCGCGGTTCGGGCACCCGCGCCGCCGCGCGGCTCGGGTTGCCGTCCGCCACGCGGGCGGACGACCCGACCTGGACCCGGCGACGATGGCGCGCTGCCTCGCCCAGGTCAACGCGGAACTGGACCGCGCATCGCCCAGCGGCTGAGCCCGGCGGCGTTCGCCGCGAACCCGCCGAAGATCCCGAACCGGGCGGGGTCCACCTCGGCGAGACCGTCGCGAGCGGCGAGCACGGCGAACAACTCCCGCTCCAGGGCAACCGGATCGTCGGCGTGCGCGCTGCGCACCGCGACGTCGCACCACCGGTCGAGTTCGTCGGCGACCCGTACCAGCCAGTCGTCCGGGTCGTCGACCGCGCCGAAATGGGTCAGCATCAGCCGCTCGGCAGCCAGGGCGCGCAGCTTGCGCAGGCTGTCGTGCGCCAGGTCGCGGTCGAAGTCCGGCGGCGGGGTCGCCGGGCGGGGCACCCGCATTCCGGCGACCCGCAGACCCGCGGCATCACCCGGGTACAGGGTTCCGCTGCCCTCGTCGAGTACCGACAGGTGATGGTTCGCGTGCCCGGGCGTGTGCCGGACGGCGAGGGTACGGTCGCCGAGGTCGATCCGGTCGCCGTCGCCCAGGGCGGTGATCCGCTGCGCCGGTACCGGCGCCATCGTGCCGTACGCGGTGTCCATCAGCGGACCGTGGACCCGCGCCGCGCTGGCGACCAGCCGGGTCGGGTCCGCGAGGTGCCGCGCCCCGGACGGGTGTACCAGCACGGTCGCGGACGGGAACGCCTCGGCGAGCGCACCGGCTGCCCCGGCGTGGTCCAGGTGGACGTGGGTGACCACGAGGTACGCCAGATCGCCCGGCCCGAGCCCCGCGTCGCGCAGCGCGTCGAGCACGTGCCGCGCCGACCGCCCCGGTCCGGTCTCCACCAGCGCGGGACGCGCCGCCGGTACCAGGAACGCGGCGGTCAGCCCCGACAGGTCGCCCATCATCGTGTCGATGACCAGCACGTCGTCACCGGGCATCAGGGCGCGTACTCCCGACCGAGCAGCAGCCGCGCCACCACGAGTTTGGCGACCTGGGCGGTACCGTCGCCGATCTCCAGCCCCATCACGTCGCGCATCCGCTGACCCAGCGGACCACTGTCCGACCAGCCGTGTTGTCCGAAGGTCAGCAGCGCCTGGTGGCACGCGTCGAACGCGGCGCGCGGCGCCCACCATTTCGCCATGTTCGCCGCCACCCGGTTGTCCAGCCCGGCGTCCTTCTGCCACAGCGCCTCGTACGCCAGCAGCCGCGCGGCGTGCAGGAACGTGGCGTGTTCCACCAGCGGGAAGGACAGCCCTTGGAAGCGTCCGATCGGCGTGCCGAACGCCTGCCGTCGCCGGGCGTACCCGAGCGCCTCGTCGAGCGACACGCTCGCCGCGCCGATACACATGAGACTGATCAACGCCCGCGAATAGTCGAAGCCCCGCATCACCTGGACGAAGCCGAGCCCTTCGCCGCTGACCACGTCGCCGGTACCGACCGGCAGCCCGTCGAAGACGAGTTCGCCGCGCCCCGCCGAGCGGTTGCCGACGTCGGACGAGCCGGTACGGGTCACGTACCGGTCGTCGAGCGGGGTATAGAACGCGGTCACGCCGCGCGCGCCCGGTCCACCGGTCCGGGCGAACACCAGCCCGTGCGTCGCGTACCGCGCCAGCATGATGGAACTCTTCACGCCGTACAGCCGCCAGCCGCTCCCGGTCGGTTCGGCGCGCATCCCGATGCCGGCGGCGTCGGTGCCGTGTTCCGGTTCGGTCAGGCACAGCGCGACGATCGACGAACCGTCCGCGATACCCGGCAGCCAGCGCTTGAGCTGCCGCTCGTCCGAGTTCCCGGCGAGAATGTCGCCGATCAGCGCCGCGTTGAGCACCGGGTAGCAGGCGTTGAAGTCCGCTTTCGCCAACTCTTCCAGGGCGGCGCCGGTGCCGACCGCGTCGCGACCCAGCCCGCCGTACGCGTCCGGTACCCGCAGCCCGAGCAGTCCCGCCTTGGCGAGATCGGCGAGCAGCTCGTCGGACATCTCGCCGAGCCGGTCGCGTTCCTGGTACCCGGGCGCGACCCGTTCGGCGGCGAACGCGGCGACCCGCTCGCGCAGCGCCTCCTGGTCGGCGGTGAATGCGAAGTCCATCGGCTACTCCTCGGCGAACCGTTGACGGAGCAGGTACTTCTGGATCTTGCCGGACGGCGTCTTCGGCAGCGCATCGACCAGTTCGACACGCTCCGGCCAGTACTGCCTCGCCATGCCGAGGCTGTCCAGATGGACCCGGAGGTCGTCGACGGTGAGCGGGGCGTCGGCGACCAGGACCGCGCAGGCGCGCTCGCCGAGCCGCTCGTCCGGGTACCCGATCAGGGCGACGTCACGCACCGCCGGGTGGCGCAGCAGCGCCGCTTCGACCTCGACGACCGGGATCTTCTCGCCGCCGCGCGCGATGACGTCCTTGACCCGCCCGGCGATCCGGATGCCGCCGTGCCCGTCGTCGTACGCCAGGTCCCCGGTGTCGAACCAGCCGTCGGCGTCGAGGCACGCCGCGTACACGTCGGGGCGGCGGTAGTACCCGAGGCACTGGTTCGCGCCGCGGACCAGCAGCCGCCCGGTCCGCCCCGGCGGTACCGGCTGCCCGTCGCCGTCCACGATGCGCACCCGCATCCACGGCGGCGGCGAGCCGTCGCTGCGGGTCGCGAGGTCCGGCGGGTCGTCGGGGCGGGTGATGGTGACCGTGCCGTTCTCGGTCATCCCCCACAGCGCGTACACCCGGGTGCCGAGCACGTCGGCGGCGCGCTCGGCGACCACCGGCGCGATCGGCGCGCTGCCGCAGGCGAACGCGCGCAGCGTGGACAGGTCGCGGGGGGCGCGCCGCTGCTCGGCGATCATGTCGACCAGGAACGTCGGCGCGCCCATCGAGAACGTCACGCCCTGCTCCTCGACCACGCGCAGCATCAGCGCCGGGTCCCAGGCGTCCTGGTACACCGCGGTCGCGCCGAGCAGCAGCGGCATCAGGAAACAGTAGGCGAACCCCGCCTGGTGGGTCATCGGCGAACCCATGGTGACGACATCGTCGCCGGTCAACCCGAGCGCGTCGGCTTCGGTGCGGGTCAGCGCGTACAGCGTGTTGTGCGAGTGCATCACGCCCTTGGGCTCGCCGGTGGTACCGGAGGTGAACATGATCTGGGCGAGGTCGTCGGGACCCGCCTGCGGAGTACCGGGCGGCAGCGCGGCGTCGCCGTCGAGGAAGTGCGCGGCGAAGTCGACCATGCCGGCGCCGGCCGCCCCGGCGCCGTCCAGCAGGACGCGGTGCCGCAGCGTCGGTACCGCCTCGGCGACCTCGGCGAGCATGTCGGCGTAGGAGAAGCCGCGCGACACCGCCGGCGCGACGTACACCGGAGCTTCGGTGAGCGCCGCCATGAACAGCACTTCGCGACGGCGCATGATGGGCAGCACCGGGTTCACCGCCGCGCCGAGGCGGAACGTCGCCAGGCAGAGCGCGGCGAACTGCCACGAGTTCGGCAGTTGCAGGCAGACCACGTCGCCGGCGCGGACACCGAGGCGGTACAGAGCGGCGGCGAACCGCTCGGTGTGCGCCAGCAACTGGGCGTAGGTCACCGTCTCGGTGGGCGCCCCGTCGGCGTGGTAGCAGACGATCGCCGGCTTGTCCGGGTGCCGCTCGACGGCGCGGCGCAGGTCGGACAGCACGGTTTCGTCCCGCCACCAACCCGCGTCGCGGTACGCCCGTGGTTCGAGGTCCAGTTCGGAAACGGTCATGATGCCTCCTGACCAGCGGGCAGGTGACGGCGTGTCGCCGCGCTCGCCGGCGACCGTCGCCGCCGGGCACGGCGACCTCGCCGTTCCGGACGGCGATTGCCGCGCCGAAGTGCCCTCATCCTGGCGTGCGCAGGCGCGCGAGGGGCATGGTTGTTCGTCCAGGATCGATCACTCGATCGGACACCTTGCGAAATCACGCCGTCACGGTAGAGTCGCCCATCAATGCCTGACACCAGGTGCCCGCAGCCGACGAGCGCGACGGAGGACTCCGTGTTGACGCATGGCGACGATACGACGGCGGCGCTTGATAGGTCCTCCTCGATTCCGGCGGTACGGGGCGGCACACCGGTGCGTACCACGCCCTGGCCCACCTACGACAAGGGCGACACCTGGATCAGCGAGGAGGACGAGAACGCCGCGATCGAAGCGATCCGCCGCCGGCTGTACTTCCGGTACGACTACCGCCCCTTCGAGCAGACCTACACCGGGCGGTTCGAGCGCAAACTGTGCGAGTACTTCGGCAGCCGGCACGCGCTCGCCTGCGCCAGCGGTACCACCGCGATCGCGCTGGCGCTGCTCGCCTTGGACCTGCCGAAGGGGTCACGGGTGGCGTGCCCGGCGTTCACGTTCGCGGCGACGCCGAGCGCCGTCATCCTCGCCGGGCACCAGCCGGTACTGGTCGAGTGCGATCAGGACCTGCACATGGACCTGTCCGACCTGCAGCGGGCGCTGAGCGAGGGGGCGCGCGCCGTGGTCGTGGTCCACATGCGCGGCTTCGCCAGCGACCTGCCCAAGATCTGCGCGCTCGCCGCCGAGTACGCGGTACCGGTGGTGGAGGACGCGGTGCCGGCGCTGGGCGCCACGCTCAACGGTCGCCCGCTGGGCACGTACGGTCAGGTCGGCGCGTTCTCCACGCAGTCCGACAAGTCGCTGAACACCGGTGAGGGCGGCTTCCTGCTCACCGACGACGACGAGGTGTTCGCCCGCGCCGTCGTGTACAGCGGCGCGTACGAGGGTCGGCTGCACCGCCACTTCCGCGACGGCGAGGCGCCGATCGACGACCTGGCGTACCCGATCTTCGGGGTACGGATGGACGAGATCCGCGCCGCGCTCGCCGAATCCCTGCTCGACCGGCTCCCCGCGCGGCTCGCCGCGCACCGGCGCAACTACGACCGGGTCGCCGCCGGCATCGGCGCGCTGGACGGGGTCGCGCTGCGCCGACCGGTGGCGCCCGACGCGTACCTGGGCGAGGCGCTGGTCTTCCGGGTACCCGGCGCGACCGAACGGCAGTCCGCGTGGCTGGCGGCGGCGCTGCGCGCCGAAGGTATCGACGCGCGGGCGCTCGCCGACTCCGGTGACCGCAACGTCCGGGCGTTCTGGAACTGGCGGTTCCTGGTCGGACCGGACGCGGACGCGGCGAAGGCGCGCCTGCCGATGACGACCCGCTACCTGAGCGAGGCGGTCGACGTACCGCTGTCCGCGAACCTCACCGAGAGCGACTGCGACCAACTGGTCGAGGCGGTCGCCCGGGTGCTGCCCGCCCTGCCCACCGACTGACGGAGGCGCTGATGCGATACCTGCTGGCGGACCCCGCGCTGACCAGCCGTACGCCGGGCGAGGAGTTCGCGCGCCAGGTCGCCACCAACCCGGGACCGCAGGTCGTCGCGCGGCTGGCGGTCTGCCTGCCGACCACCTTCCCGCTCGCCGAGCACCGACCCCGGTACACCGTGCGCCACCTGCTCAAGACGGCGACGGTGGGGGACGAGCCGGTGCGGTACGTGACCGAGCCGCGCCCCGCCGGCACACCGCAGACGGCGGGCGTGAAGTACGACCTCACCCCGGAGGCGACGTTCACCGCGCAGTGGGCCGAGGCGGAACTGACGGAGCTGACCGCCCGCGTGGGGTTGCCGCCGGGACTGGTCGACGACCCGGCGATGCTCGCCGCGTTCGTCGACCACCGGGTGGTGGTACGGCTGTGCACGGTCGAGAACGAAGCCCTGCTGCAGGGCACCGACGACAAGGCGATCGCCGGTCTGCTGAACCTGCCCGGGCTGCGTCGCCGTACCGCGACCGGCGACCTCGGCGTCGAACTCACCCGCGCCGCCGCCGAGGTCGAGGAGATGGGCGGCTCGTGCGACGGCATCGTGGCGCATCCCGACCGGTACTGGGAACTGGTGCACAGCGGTCTGCTGCAGCGGCTCAACCACGTCGGCGTCCGGGTCAGCCGGACCCGGATGATCAGCCCGGACCAGGTACTGCTGGGCGATTTCCGGGCGGCGGTCACGCTGCTGGACACCGGGGAGTCGACCATCACCCTGACCCGTGGCGGCGGCGACGCCCCGGACGTGGTCGCCGCGAGCCTGCGCGTCGGTCTCGCGGTGCACCTGCCCCAGCACTTCCTGCTGCTGGACCTGGCGTGAAGGTCCTGTACATCACGGGCTGGTGCCGCAGCGGGTCGACGATTCTCGGCAATCTGCTCGGCGAGGTGCCCGGCGTGGTGCACGTGGGCGAGGTCCACTACCTGTGGCGCAACGGCGTGCTGGGCAGCGGTACCAACACCAGCTGCGGCTGCGGCAAGCCGGTCCCCGACTGTCCACTGTGGAACGAGGTGATCGAGCGGGTCGCCGGGGACGAGCCGACCGACGCCGCCCGGCGCGCGGTCGAGGACCAGCGGCGGTACCTGCGCACCCGCCACACCGGGCGGCGACTGGCTGAGGCGCGAGGGGCGCGACCGGTCGAGCCGGGTGCGCTGACCGCCGTCGACCGGCTGCTGTCGGTGTACCGGGCGGTCGCCGACGCGACCGGCGCGCGGGTCGTGGTGGACAGCTCGAAGTACCCGGCGGAAGCGGCGGCGCTGCTGGGGCGCGCCCGGTCGGGCGCGGAACCCGAAGACGCCGAACCTGAGGTCGACCTGCGGGTGCTGCATCTGGTCCGCGACCCGAGGGCGACCGCGCACTCGTGGCGGCGAGCCAAGGCGTACATCCCCGCCATGGGCGTCGCCCGGTCCACCGCGTACTGGACCGCGTTCAACCTCGCCTCCGACCGGGTCGTCGCGGCAGCCGGCGAGCGTGGGCTGCGGCTGCGGTACGAGGACTTCGCGCGCGCCCCGCGCGCCACGTTGACCGAGGTCATGGCGCTGCTCGGGGTCACCGACCCGGCTCCCGTGGACGACGCCGGTCGCGGTCGGCTGGGCGTCAACCACACCGTCACCGGCAACCCGGACCGGCTGGTACACGGCCCGGTCCAGGTGCGTCCCGACGAGGCGTGGCGCGCCGAACTGCCGTCCCGCGCGGCGCTGCTCGCCACGGCGCTCGCCGCGCCGGCGCTGACCCGGTACGGCTACCGGTACCGCCACTGAAAGGTCTGCCCTATGGATCTCGGAATCGCCGGACGGGTCGCGCTGGTCGCGGGGGCGAGCAGCGGGCTGGGTCGGGCGGTGGCGACCGCCCTCGCCGCCGAGGGCTGCGCCCTGTCGATCTGCGCGCGCGACGCCGGGCGGCTCGCGGAGACCGCCGACACGCTGCTGCGCGCGGGCGCGGCGAAGGTGCGGTACCAGACGGTCGACGTCACCGACGAGGACGCGGTCGCCGGCTGGGTACGGGACACCGCGAGCCAGTGGGGCGGGGTACACATCGTCGTCAGCAACGGCGGCGGACCGCCGCCGGGTCGGGTGGACGACTTCGACCTGGACGCGTACCGCGTCGCCGCCGAGACCACGCTGCTGCCGCACATCGGGCTCACCCTCGCCGCCCTGCCGCACCTGCGGGCATCCGGCTGGGGGCGGGTGCTGCTGGTCGCCTCGGAGACCGCGCGGCAGCCCATCCCCCGGTACGGGTTGTCCAGCACGGTGCGCCCCGCGCTGCTCGGGTTCGCCCGGTCGATGGCGCATTCGCTCGGTCCCGGCGACATCACCATCAACGTGCTCGCGCCCGGGTACCACGACACCGGCGGTCTGCGCCGGCAGTTCGGCGACGACGCCGACGCGCGACTGGCGGAGATCGCCGCCGGCATCCCGGTCGGGCGGGTCGGGCAGCCGGCGGACTTCGGCGCGGTCGCCGCGTTCCTCGCCAGCCGGGCCGCGTCGTTCATCACCGGTACCTGCCTGCTCGTCGACGGCGGCGCGACGCGGGGCATCGGATGAGCGACGAGGTGCTCGCCGCGCGGCTCGCCAACCGTTGGGCGGCGACGGTCGGCGGGCTGCTCGTGGTCCTGCTGCTGGTGTTCACCGCGTTCGGCGCGGTGGTACCGGTACTGCCGCCCCTGGTCCTCGACCGGCTGCACGGCTCCCGGTTCGCGGTCGGTCTGGCGTTCGCCGCGTCGGGCATCGCCGCGCTGCTCGGTCGCCCGTACGCGGGTCGGCTGGCGCAGCGGTTCGGCGGTCGGGTCGTGATGGCGGGCGGCTGCCTGCTCGCGGCGCTGGTCGGCGTGGCGTACGCGTTGCCGGTCGGGTTGAGCGGGCTGATCGTGACCCGGGTCGCGATGGGCGTCGCCGAGTCGCTGGTGTTCACCGCGGGCTCGGTGTGGGTGGTGGCGCTCGCCCCGGCGCGGCGTCGCGGTGAGATCGTCGGGTACTACGGGCTGGCGATGTGGTCCGGGTGGACGGTCGGTCCGCTGGTCGGGCAGGCGCTGCTCGCCGACTCCGGGTACGGGCGGGTCTGGCTGCTCGCGGCGGTGGGTCCGGTGGTGGCGACCGCCGTGGTGCTGGCGCTGCCTCGCCCAGCCGGTACCGGCGGCGCCGTGTCGGACCGGCTGGTGCCGCGCTCGGTGCTGCTGCCCGGTACCGCCCTGGCGTTGTCCGCGTTCGGGTACGCCGCGCTCACCGGGTTCGTGGCGTTGCACCTGGCCGCGCGCGGTATCGGGCACGGCGCGGTGATGCTCAGCCTGTTCGGGGCGGCGTACGTGACGGTCCGGCTGGTCGCCGGGCGGCTGCCCGACCGGGTCGGACCCCGCCCGGTGGTGGTGTGGTGCGGCCTCGCCGAGGGGCTCGGTCTGCTACTCATCACGGTCGCTCCGGCGTGGTGGGTCGCCGCGGTCGGCGCGCTGGTCATGGGCGGTGGTTTCACCCTGCTGTACCCGGCGCTCGCGCTCGCCGTCATCCGCCGCTCACCGGAGCAGGAGCGGGGCGCGGCGCTCGGCGCGTACACCTCGTTCTGGGATCTCGGACTGGGCGTCGCCGGGCTGGTCACCGGCGCGGTCGCGCTGGTCGGGTACGGCTGGGTGTTCGCCCTGTCCGCGGTGCTCGCCTGGGCGGCGGCGGGGCTGGGCGCGTGGTCGCGCCGGCTTGTGGAACCGTCGGGTAACCGGTAGGCAGAGCAGTACCTGGCGTCGTGCACCCACGGGAGGCCGTATGCTGTCGCGCCGCACCGCTCTGTCCACAGTGGCCATCGCCGCGCTCGTGTTGACCTCGGCCGCACCGGCCGGCGCAGCGCCCCGATCCACATCGAAGCAAGCCGTCGCCGTCGGGTACGGCGGCGCGGTGACCAGCGTCGACGCGGACGCGACCCGCGTCGGGCTGGAGGTATTGCGCAAGGGTGGCAACGCGGTGGACGCCGCGGTCGCCGTCGCCGCCACGCTCGGCGTCACCGAGCCGTTCTCGTCGGGTCTCGGCGGTGGCGGGTTCTTCGTGTACTACGACGCGCGCACCGGGACGGTGCACACCATCGACGGTCGCGAGGCAGCACCGGCGTCGATGCACGAGGACGCGTTCATCAACCCGGCGACCGGTCAGCCGTACCCGTTCCAGGAGGCGCGGGTCAGCGGCATCTCGGCGGGCGTGCCGGGGTCCCCGGCGACCTGGCAGGCAGCCCTCGACCAGTGGGGCACCATCTCGCTTCGGGACGCCCTGCAACCGGCGATCCAGGTCGCCGACCGGGGCTTCGTGGTGGACCAGACGTTCCACGACCAGATCGCGGGCAACCGCGACGCGTTCGGTCAGTTCAGCTCCACGAGCGCGCTGTACCTGCCGGGCGGGCAGCCGCCCGCGGTCGGGTCCGTGTTCCGCAACCACGACCTCGCGATGACGTACGAGGAACTCGCACGGGACGGCATGGGCGCGCTGTACCACGGCGACATCGCCGCCGACATCGCCCGTACCGTGCAGCACCCGCCGCTTGCCGGCGACCCGATCGGCAACTGGCCGTACCAGGTCCGACCGGGCGGGATGACGGTCGACGACCTCGCCCGGTACGCGGTGCGCACCCCCGACCCCACCCACGTCAACTACCGAGGGCTGGACGTGTACGGGATGCCGACGCCGTCCAGCGGCGGCTCGACCGTGGGCGAGGCGCTGAACATCCTCGCCAACTTCGACCTGTCGTCGATGTCGCGGGTCGAGGCGTTGCACCACTACCTCGAGGCGAGCGCCCTGGCGTTCGCGGACCGCAACCGGTACGTCGGCTACTACACGCCCCGGGCGCTGCTCGACGAGCTGCTCGACCCGGCGTTCGCGAAGGAGCGCGCCTGCCTGATCGACCCGGCGCACGCCCTGCCCAAGCCGGTCGCTCCGGGGGTACCGGACGGTTCCTACTCCGGTTGCGCCACCGCACCGGCGGGTGAAGCGAACACCCAGGGCACGCACACCACGAACCTGACCGTCGCCGACCGGTGGGGCAACGTGGTCGAGTACACCCTGACCATCGAGCAGATCGGCGGCAACGGGATGGTGGTACCGGGGCGTGGTTTCCTGCTGAACAACGAGCTGACGGACTTCAACTTCGCGCCGACCCAGGGCAGCGCGCCGGACCCGAACCTGCCGGCGCCGGGCAAGCGCCCGCGCAGTTCGATGGCACCGACCATCGTGCTCAAGGACGGCGAGCCGTACCTCGCGGTCGGCTCCCCCGGCGGCTCGACGATCATCACGACGGTCCTGCAGATCCTGGTCAACCGGCTGGATCTGGGTATGTCGCTGCCGGACGCGATCGCCGCGCCGCGCGCCAGCCAGCGCAACACCGCCTCGGTGACCGCCGAACCCGGGTTCCTCGACACACCTGAGGTCGTAGGGCTCGAGGCGCTGGGACACACGTTCAGCAACGGCGGTGAGATCGGCGCGGCGACCGGGATCGAGTTCCTGTCCGACGGGCGGCTGCTCGCCGCCGCCGAACCGGTGCGCCGGGGCGCCGGGTCCGCCGGGGTCGTGTACCCGGCGAGCTGACGTGCGTCAGTCCGCGGCGGCGGGGACGCCGCCGCGGACCGGCACGGTCCCGCCCCGGACCCTCAGGTTCGCCAGCAGGTGGGCGGTCGCCTCGGCGACCGCCTCGACCGCCTCGTTGAACGCGTCGGCGTTGTGCGCGGCGGGCGCACGGAAGCCGCTGATCTTCCGGACGTATTGCAGGGCAGCCGCACGGACGTCGTCGTCGGTGATCTGCTCGACGAACGGCGGGCGGAGCGTCTTGATGCTGCGGCACATGCCTCGACCGTAACCCGCGCCTGCGACGGCAGCCGCCGTCAACCGCGGGGCGCGTCCCGTCCGGTGCCGCCTGGTCGGCGCCCCGTCGGCGACTCGACGATGGGCGGCGAGCGCGTGAGGCTGTACCACTTCCGGACGAAAGATCGAGCCGAGGACCTGTCGGTGCTGAGGTACCTCGCCGATCGGCTCGGCAGCCAGTTCGTGGCCCCCTGAACGATTTCCCGGTCTACCCGCGAACTCGCTGCTCAGAGTGCCAATCTCTGGTGATGGGCGATGTTCCGCAGCGCTTCCTGGACGCCCTGGGCGACGTGTACGACCCGTGCTGCCGCGAGATGGGCATCTCGGTCGTGGACATGGGGCTGATCCACTCCGTCGCCGTCGACCACGGTCACGCGCGCATCGCGCTGGTGCTCACCTCGGGCTGGTGCCCGTTCGCGGTTCGCGTCCTGGACGAGGTACGCGAACGGGTCGAAGCACTGCCCGACGTCGACTCGGCGGACGTCGAGGTGACCTGGAGCGAGGCGTGGACGACGGACCGGCTGTCCGAGTCGGCGCGGCGCAGACTGCGGTTCCTGCCCGACCCGGCGCAGGTGCCGGACCGGGACGCGTACATCGCCGCCCACCGCGCGACCGGCGAGGGAGCTGTCTGATGATTGACGATGTATTCGTGTTCGACGGCGTGGCGCACGTGTTCAACTTCGAGCCGAAGAACGCGTTCGGCACGCCCGGCGAGATGTTCTCCAACCACCTGTACGCGTTCCACACCGTCCTCACGCCGGACTCCGAGCCGAAGCTGTCGCCCGAGGAGTACCTGAAGCACTGGACTCCGAGCGACATCCGGCACATGGTGTACGACGAGTCGGACACCGACATGCTGGTCGCGATGCCGCTGCCGCTGACCGACCTGTACCGGGACGGACTGTCGCCCTGGGAGGACTGCGCCCAGTTGGCGAGCATGGACCCGGATCGGACGATCTTCTGGGGCTCGGTGAACCCGCTGGAGGGACGCCGGGCGCTCGACCTGATGGAGCGGCAGGTCGGCGAGTACGGCGCGCGGGCGTTCAAGTTCTACAACGTCCGGTACGACTACGGCTCGCCGTACCCGTGGCGGATGGACGACCCGAAGATCGCGTTCCCGGTGTTCGAGAAGGCGCGGCAGTTGGGCGTCAACCTGATCGGCGTGCACAAGGGGGTACCGCTGGGACCGCAGCCGATCGAGTCGACCCAGACCTGGGACATGGACGGCGCCGCCGCGAACTTCCCGGACCTCAACTTCGTCATCTTCCACGTCGGGTTGCCGTTCCTCGACGAGACGTGCTGGCAGTTGATCCGCTACCCGAACCTGTACGCCTCGCTCGCCGCCACGATCAACTTCCTGGTCCGCGCGCCCCGGATGTTCGCCGAGATCCTCGGCAAGCTGCTGTTCTGGTGCGGAGAGGACAAGATCGTGTACGGCAGCGAAGCGCCGATCTTCCAACCGCAGTGGGCGCTGCGCGCGTTCATGGACTTCCAGATCCCGCAGGACCTCTGCGACGGGTACGGCTATCCGCAGCTCACCGACCAGGCGAAGCGGAAGATCCTCGGGGAGAACCTGCTGCGGCTGCACGGCATGCCGGTCGAGGAGACGATCGCCCGGCTGGGTCGGCGGCGTACGACCGCCTGACGCTCATTCCGGTCGACGTCCCCACGCCGAGATCATCGGGGCGGTGATCAGGTCGAGGTCGCCGGTGGCGACGTTGGCGAGGTGCTGGTCGATCTCGTCGTCGGTGACCAGCCCGGCGCCGACCAGGAGGCCGCGTACCTGCGCCACGGTCGCCTGCTCCAGGGTTGTAGACGCGGGCGAGGTGATCGGGAAGTAGCCGTCGGCGCGGACGTCGACCAGTCCCGCCTTGCGTAGCGCGCGGGGCAGGGTGCGTCCGTAGGCGAGGTCCGCGCCGCGCTGGGCGAGCAGCGCCCGGACCCCGTGCCGCACCTTGTTCGCCAGCCGCTGCGCCGGTCCGTACTCGTCCGGGCAGATCAGCGGTTGCAGGGCGGGGTCGGCGTCCTCGATGAGCAGCCAGCCGCCGGGTCGCAGCGCGGCGACCATCGAGGCGAGCGCGCGGTCGCGCTGGGGTACGTGGACGAGGACGAGCCGGGCGTGGACGAGGTCGAACGCCTCGCCGGGCGGCTCGTCGACGGCGACGTCGTGCCGGAGCACGCGGTATCCGTCCTCGCCGGTACCGCTCATCCAGGACACGTCGATGTCCGTCGCGATCACCGAGCCCGTCGGGCCGACCTGCGCGGCGAGCCATCGGGGCACGCTCGGGCCGCCCGCGCCGACCTCCCAGCAGCGCCAGCCGGGCGCGATACCGAGGCTGTCGACGTGCCGGAAGGTCCACGGGTTGAACAGGGCAGCCAGCGCGTCGAACCGGGTACCTGCCTCGCGCTGCCGGTTGTCCAACAGGTAGCCGTTCGCCCGCTCCGAGTCGGCGCGGGGTTCGGTTTCGCTCGTCATGGTGCGATGATCCCGCAGGGCGATGACCGGGCGGCAGGCGGTGGGGGGAGCGACGGTGACGAGGACGCACACGTACGAGTTGACCGTGACGTGGATCGGCGACCGGGGCACCGGGACCAGTGGGTACCGGGCGTACAGCCGCGCGCACGAGGTGTCGGCGCCGGGCCGACCGGCCATGCCGGGCTCGTCGGATCCGACGTTCCGCGGCGAGCGCGACCGGTGGAGCCCGGAGCAGCTGCTGGTCGCTTCGCTGTCCCAGTGCCATCTGCTGTGGTACCTGCATCTGTGCGCGGACGCGGGCGTGGTGGTCACCGGGTACGCCGACGAACCGACCGGCGTGATGCTCGAGACCGCCGACGGCGGCGGTCGCTTCACCGAGGTGGTCCTGCGTCCGCGGGTGACGGTCACCGAGCCGGGCATGGTCGACCGGGCGACGGCGCTGCACGACGACGCGCACCGGTTGTGCTTCATCGCAAACTCGGTCAACTTCCCGGTCCGGCACGAACCGGTGGTCTCGGTCCAGTCCGTCGACGCGGCGAGCGCAGAGACGTAGGTCTACCGACCACGGGTGGCTACGTGCCGGACGCGTGGGTGTTCACCGGCGGCGACATGTCGACGTGTCGCACTGCTGACCGCCCGCCCCGCCGCGACCGGTCGACCCAACCAGATCGCCTGCTGTTTACAGACGGCTACTTAGGGTAGCCGGAGCAGGTGAGCGATACGGACGCCGAGGCTCCTCCGACCGCGGGTCACCGAGCCGCCGCTGCGGAGAAGGCGACCCGGCACGACCGCATGGTCGGGGAGTTCGGCGGCGCCTTGGAAGAGGCGTGACCCGTGGGTCTGGTCGACGTGGCCCGGATGCCCGTTCGCGCGGTGTCCCGCGCGTCCCGGGCGCTGGTGTCCGCCGGCAGCGGCGCGGGAGGCGAGCACGTACCGGTCGACCGGATCGTGGTACCCGTCGCCGGAGTGCACCGCCCCGACGCGGAACCCTTGCGCCGCGCCGTGTGCGCTGCGGTACAGGCGCTGCCCGGCGTCGAATGGGCGGTGGTGAACGCCCCGCTGGGCCGGCTCGTCGTCGCGGTGCGCGAACCCGACCGGTCCGACGTGCGCGAAGCCGACCGGGTCGACGCCCAACAGGCGCGTCGACGGCTGACAGCCACGCTGACCGAACTGGTCCACGCGACGGAAACCGAGTTCGGGGCGGTACCGGGTGACGGCAGCCCGGAGCCGCCCGACGACGACGCCCCGCTGACCCGCGCGGTGACGGCCACCGTCGCGGACGTCGCCGGGCTCGCCCTGGCGACCGCCGGCAGGCTGGCCCGCTGGGTACCGTTCTCCGCC
Organism: Micromonosporaceae bacterium; assembly: GCA_036378155.1. Classification (GTDB taxonomy): domain Bacteria; phylum Actinomycetota; class Actinomycetes; order Mycobacteriales; family Micromonosporaceae; genus DASUXA01. Next base: position 31,735 of record DASUXA010000110.1, read on the forward strand.
GAGGCGTCCTCGCTGGTCACCGTCGTCGACACGCAGCCGAGGTTGCGTGCCCTGGTGGAGCGGACGTTGGGGCGCGCCCGCGCGGACACGGTGCTCGCGGTCACCAACGCCGTCGCCCAAGGTCTGTCCCAGGGGCACGCCGGTCTGGTCGTCGACACCGCGCTGCGGGTCGGGCAACTGGCGGAACTGCGGGCGCGGCGCGAGGCGTGGCACGCCTGGCAGCAGCGCCTCGCCGACCCGGCTGCCGCCGGTTCCCCACCGGTGGTCAGCGAGCGACCCCGGTCGCTGCCGGACGGTCCGGTCGAGCGGTACGCCCCGCAGTCCGCTCGGGTCGCGGCGGCTGGCGCCGGTACCGCCCTCGCCGGTGGCGGCGGCGCCCGCCGCGCCGCCGCGATCGCGCTGTCCACACTGCCCAAGGCGGCTGGCGCGGGACGCGAGATGTTCGCCGCGCAACTCGGTCGTACCCTGGCGCGGCGCGGGGTACCGGTGATGGATCGACAGGCGCTGCGCCGACTGGACCGGGTCGACACCGTGGTCCTCGACGTACCGGCGTTGACCACCGGACGACTGATCGTCGGCGACGTGGTACCGATGCCGGACAGCGACTGGGAGCAGGCGCAGTTCCAGGTACACGCGCTGTACGACGAGCGGGCGCTCAGCGCGCCGGTCGGCGGGAACGGCTGGCGGCTGGGTCCGGTCGACCAGTTGCCGGTCGCCGGCGGTACCGCGACCAGCCAGCGGCTGCGGCTGAGCCGGTCCGGAGCGGTCGAGGTGCTCGGGCTGGCGCACGGTACCCGCCTGGCTGCCGTGGTCGCGGTCGCCCCGGAGCCGGCGCAGGCGGCGGACGCCCTGGTCGCGGCTGCCCGGCGAGCGGGCGTGACGCTGGTGTTCGCCGGGGGTCAGCCGCCCGGTGCGCGGGCGGTCGCCGCCCGGCGCATGCCGGGCGGCGACCGCCTCCTCGGTACCGTTCGCGATCTGCAAGCCGAGGGTCGCGTCGTACTGCTGGTGTCCCGGGACGCGACCGCGCTCGCGGGCGCGGACTGCGGTATCGGCGTGGACGGGCTGGACGGCGTCCCGCCCTGGGGCGCGCATCTGCTGGTCGGTGACGACCTGGAACCTGCCGCGCTGATGATCGACGCGGTCGCGGCGGCGCGGTCGGTGTCGCGGATGGGGGTACGGCTCGCCGAGGCGGGCACGGCGCTGGGCGCCGTCGCGACCGTGACCGGCAGGGCTGCCGGGTCGGCGTCGCGCGCCCTGCTGGCGGTCAACGCCGCCGCGGCGGTATCCGTCGGGTACGGCGCGTGGACCGCCTCCGAGTTGGCGCGCCGTCCACTGTCGCCACCGGTGTCGACGATCCCGTGGCATCTGATGTCGTCCGACAAGGTGCTCGCGGACCTCGGTACTGGTACCGGCGGACTGTCCACTCGCGACGCCCGGCAACGGCACCGCCGTGACGCCCAGGTCAACCCGCAGCCGCCGAGTCTGGCGGTGGCGTTCGCGGACGAGTTGGCGAACCCGCTCACCCCGATCCTCGCCGGCGGCGCCGCCCTGTCCGCCGCGATCGGGGCGGTGACGGACGCGGCTGTGGTGGTGGGCGCGAGCGCGTTGGGCGCGCTGGTCGGCAGCGTGCAGCGCACGCTCACCGACCGCGCGGTCGCGGACCTGCTCGCCGGTTCGGCGGTCACCGCCACCGTCCGGCGCGACGGGGCGACGGTCCGGTTGCGCGCCGACGAACTGGTGGTCGGCGACCTGACCACGCTCGCACCCGGAGACGTGGTCGCCGCCGACTGTCGCCTGGTACGGGCGTCCGGGCTGGAGATGGACGAGTCGTCGTTGACCGGCGAGTCGCTTCCGGTGGCGAAGTCGGTCGCCCCGGTCGCCACGTCGACGGTCGCCGAGCGGACCTGCATGGTGTACGAGGGAACGACGGTCGCCGCCGGTCGCGGGCTGGCGGTGGTGGTCGCCACGGGCGCCGGTACGGAAGCCGGACGGGGCACCGCGACCGCGCTGGAAGCCGCCCCCGTTTCGGGTGTCGAGGCGCGGCTGGCCCAGATCACCCGGGTCACCCTGCCGATCGCGCTCGCCTCCGGGGTCGCCGTGATCGGGGCGGGACTGCTGCGGGGTCGCCCGGTGCAGCGCACCGTCGGCGCGGGGGTGGGGCTGGCGGTCGCGAGCGTGCCGGAGGGGCTGCCGTTCCTGGTCAGCGCCGCGCAACTCGCCGCCGCGCGGCGACTGTCCCGGCAGGGCGCGCTGGTGCGCAACGCCAGCACGATCGAGGCGCTCGGTCGCGTCGACGTGCTGTGCTTCGACAAGACCGGGACCCTCACCCAGGGTCGGATCCGCCTCGCCGCGGTGAGCGACGGGGCGCATCACGCGTCGGTCGGCGGACTCGACGACGACCTGCGCGCGGTCGTCTCCGCCGGGCTGCGCGCCACCCCGGAACCCGCGCCGGGACAGCAACTGCCGCACCTGACCGACCGGGCGGTACGCCGGGGGGCGAAGGACGCCGGTATCGCGCCGACCATGTCCGCTCCGGGTTGGCGGCGCGGGGCGAGCCTGGCGTTCGAGCCGAGTCGGGGGTACCACGCGACGACCGGTACCACCCGGACCGGCGTGCTGCTCAGCGTGAAGGGCGCGCCGGAGGTCGTCCTGCCGCGCTGTGTGTCCTGGCGTACCGGCGACGGCGTGCGCAGCCTCGATTCCCGGTCGCGGCGTCGCCTGCAGGACGAGTTGCACCGGCTGACCGGCTCGGGGTACCGGGTCCTCGCGGTCGCCGAACGCCCGGTCGACGAACACTCGGTCGACCGACGCGCGGTCGACGAACACTCGGTCGACCGACGCCCGGTCGACGGTGCCGCCCAGCCGGACGACGACCAGGTCGCCGACCTGTCCTTTCTCGGCTATCTGGCGCTGGCGGATCCGGTACGCGGCACCGCCGGGGCGTCGCTGGACGAGTTGCGTACCGCGGGCGCGCAGGTCGTGATGATCACCGGGGACCATCCGAACACCGCCGGGGCGATCGCCGAGGAGCTCGGCATCCTCAACGGTCTCCGGGTGATCACCGGTACCGAGATCGACCGGCTCGACGACGAGGCGCTCGCCGCTCTGGTACCGAGCATCGCCGTGGTCGCCCGGGGCACGCCCGCGCACAAGGTACGGGTGGTCAAGGCGTTCCAGCGGGTGGGTCGGGTGGTGGCGATGACGGGCGACGGCGCCAACGACGCCGCCGCGATCCGGCTCGCCGACGTGGGCATCGCGCTCGGGCACCGGGGTACCCCGGCTGCCCGCGCCGCCGCCGATCTGGTGGTCACCGACGACCGGTTGGAGACGATCATCGCGGCGCTGGTCGAGGGGCGCGCGATGTGGCGGTCGGTACGGGAAGGGCTGGGCATCCTGGTCGGCGGCAATCTCGGCGAGATCGGGTTCACCCTGTTCGGCGCGGCGCTGGTCGGTACCTCGCCGCTGAACGCGCGCCAGTTGCTGCTGGTCAACCTGCTGACCGACCTCGCGCCGGCGCTCGCCATCGCGGTACGTCCACCGGCGCGAACCGCCAACGCGCTGCTCGCCGAGGGCCCGGAACGGTCCCTGGGTACCGCCCTGACCAGGGAGGTCGCGCTGCGCGCGGCAGCCACCACCGTCGGCGCGGCAAGCGGCTGGCTGGTCGCCCGCGCGACCGGTCGGGGCGCGCGGGCGCGCACGGTGGCCCTCGCCGCGCTGGTCGGTACCCAACTCGGACAGACGATGCTGCTCGGCGGTCGCAGCCGAGGGGTACTGGTCGCGAGTCTCGGTTCGGCGGCGGCGCTGGCGCTGGTGGTTCAGACGCCCGGCGTCAGCCACTTCTTCGGGTGTACCCCGATCAGTCCGCTGGGCTGGGCAATCGCGGCGACCGCCGCGACCGGCGCGACGGTTGCCGCGGCGGTGCTGCCGCCGTTCGTCGGCTGGCTGCGCGCCGCCGAAGCGGTATGACCGACGCCGGCGACGGCGACCGCCGGGCTGGGGCGTGTCGCCGGCGGCGCGTACCCCGTGGTGACGCGGCTCAGGCGAGCGACAGGAACAGCTTCTCCAACTGTTCGACGTTCACCTTCTGCTCCTGTCCGGACTCCTGCGCCGCGATGCACTGCTGCAACCCACTGGCGATGATCTTGAATCCGGCGCGGTCCAGCGCGCGCGACACCGCGGCGAGTTGGGTGACCACCTCGTCGCATTCACGACCCGCCTCGAGCATCGCGATGATGCCCCGGATCTGTCCCTCGGCCCGACGCAGCCGCTTGATCACATCGCCGAGGGCGTTGTCGTCGACCTGCACGTACCGCTCCTTCCGGGGTCTCCCACAAGGCGGGAACGTACGCCCCAGGGTATCCATTCCGGCAGCCCGACCCCTGCTACTTGACGCCGGCAGGGTCGGGTCGCCCGCGATGCGTCTCGTACATCCGCACCGCGACCACCAGACCGGACACGGCGGTCAGCAGCGCGACGGTCCAGATCGAGGTCACCAGACCGAACGCGTCCGCGACCAGCCCGGCGAGGAGGGCGCCGACCGCGAACCCGGCGTCGCGCCACAGCCGGTACACCCCGACGGCACGCGCCCGCCACGCCGGGTGCGCCACGTCGCCGACCGCCGCGAGCAGGGTCGGGTAGACCATCGCGGTACCGGCGCCCAGCAGCACCGCCGCCCCGGCCCACACCGGGAAGGTGCCGCCGACGGCGACCAGCGCGATGGCGACCGCCTGGACCCACATCCCCGCCGCGATCAGCCACTTGCGCCCGAGCCGGTCGGACAGCGCGCCGGTGGCGAGTTGACCGCCGCCCCAGACCGCCGGGTACACCGCCGCCAGCACGCCGATCTCGGCGACGGTGAGCCCGTGCCGGGCGAACAGAATCGGAAACAGTCCCCAGGCGACCCCGTCGTTGAGGTTGTTGACCATGCCCGCCTGGCTGGCGGCGGACAGCGCCGGTTCACGCCACGAGGTGAGCAGCGCCACCTGCCCCGTGGTCAGCCCGCCGTGCAGGTGTGCGGCGTGGGCGTGACCAGCCGCTTCGTGGCGGGCGTGCGCCTGTGTCTCGCGTACCGCGACGACGGACAGCCCGAGCCCGACGGCGATGTACCCGGCGCCGAGCAGGAACGGCGCCGGGCGCAGCCCGTACTCGCCGGCGAGGTAGCCGGTGGCGAGGGCGGTGACCGCGACCGCGCCGTACCCGGCCGCCTCGTTCAGCCCCATCGCGAGCCCGCGCCGCGCCGGTCCGACCAGGTCGATCTTCATGATGACCGTGGTCGACCAGGTAAGCCCTTGGTTGACGCCGAGCAGGACGTTCGCGGCGACGACCCACCACCAGTTCGGCGCCCAGATGATCATCGCGGGTACCGGCAACGCCGCCAGCCAACCCGCGACCAGGACCGGTTTCCTGCCGTACCGGTCGGACAGGGTACCGGCGAAGAAATTGGTGATCGCCTTGACCGCGCCGAACGCCAGGATGAACGTCAACGCGCTGCTGAACGCGGCGAGCCCGAAGACCTGCGTGGCGAGCAGCGGCACGACCGTACGCTCCTCGCCGAGCGTGCCGCCGACCAGCGCGTTGACCGCGACGAGCAGCGCGAACTGAGGCAGGTTGGCGCGCAGTCCGAGTCGCACCGACCGGCGCGTCAATTCGAGATCGCCGGAAGAATCTCCCTTCTTCAGGTTGTGCTCAACCATCTGGATTTCAATACGCTCTCTGTGCCCGCGTTTCCGTTATCAGGGAGACAAACTGTGTTACGACCAGCATCGTGGCTGGGCCGTACGGCCGCCGCGGCGGTCACCGCGACCCTCGCGGCAGGTACCGTCGTCGCGTTGACCGCTGGCGACGCCGCCGCCACCGCCGACCGCTCAGCCTCGTCGAACTGCAACCTGGGCCACGGCATCCAACACGTCATCGAGATCACGTTCGACAACGTCCATTTCTTCCGGGACAACCCGAATGTGCCGTCCGACCTGGAACTCATGCCGCATCTGAAGCAGTTCCTGGAAAACAACGGCACCCTGCTGTCGAACGTACACACGCCGATGATCGCGCACACGGCGGACGACAGTTTGACGATCTACACCGGGCTCTACGGCGACCGCCACGGCATGCCGGTCAGCAACAGCTACAAGACGTACCGCGCGGACGGCACCACCGAGTCGGACGGGTCGTTCGTGTACTGGACCTCGCCGGTCTACAACTCCGCCGCCGGCGCGGTGTCCAGCACCGAACCGACCACCCCGTCGATGGTGTATTCGCCGACGGTACCGGCGCAGCCGGGCGCCACCGACGCGATCACTCCCGCGCCCTGGGTGCCGTACACCCGCGCCGGTTGCAGCGTCGGCGACTTCTCGACGGCGAACATGGTGCTGGAGAACACCAACGTCGACATCCCGAACGTGTTCGGCCCGGACTCGCCGGAGGCGGCGGAGATGAGAGCCGACACCGGGTACAAGAACCGCACCACCGCCCGGTACGTGGGCGAGGCGGTGCACTGCGCCAAGGCGGACACCGCCTGCCAGTCGGCGAACCGGGCGGTCGCCGACCGGCTGCCCACCGAGCCGGGCGGCTACGACGGGTACCACGCGCTGTTCGGGTACCGGTACGTCGGTCCGTACCTGACCGGCGGACAGGCGAACCTGGTCCGCAACGGGTACCAAGTGACCGACGCCAACGGCGACCTGGTCGACCTGAACGGCGACACGATCACCAACGACTACGCCGGGATCGCCGGCTTCCCCGGCTTCAACCCGACCGCGACGCAGAGCCTGGCGTACCTGGCGGCGATGCAGGAGGCCGGTATCCCGGTGACCTACGGGTACATCTCAGACATCCACGAGCGCAAGCCCGGACAGAGCGGCTGCACCACCGCCTCGGCGACCGGCAGCGGCTACCCGCTCGGCCCCGGCGACCCGTGCTACATCGCCACGGCGAAGGCGTACGACGAGGCGTTCGCGACCTTCTTCGACCGGCTCGCCAAGGACGGCATCACCGCGGCGAACACCGTGTTCGTCATCTCCAGCGAGGAGAACGACCACCTCGCGGGCGCGAACACGCTGCGCGCCACGAAGCCGACGCCCGCCGACTGCGACGGCGTGACCGTGCCGTGCCACTACGCCGCGAACCAGATGGGTGAACTGGAGGCGAACCTGCCCGGGCTGCTGCGTACCGAGCGGGGCGACACCACCGCCTTCTCCGTCGAGCCGCAGGGCGCCGCGATGTACGTCAACGGGCAGCCTGGACCGACCGACCCGACGCTGCGCCGGCTGGAACGGGACACCGCGGCGCTGACCGGCGACAACGTGTACAGCGGCAGCACCGGGACGAAGATCGTCAACTACCAGGCGGGCGCGGTGGAGCAGCGCATCCTGCACATGCAGACCGCCGATCCGGGACGTACCCCGAGCTACACGATCTTCCCGAGGCCGGACTACTACTTCGACAACGCGTACCCGAGGTGCACGACCTCGTCGAACCCGGCGAGCGACTGCGTCTCGCAGTACTCCCGGTACGCCTGGAACCACGGGTACTACTCGCCGGACATCGACGTGACCTGGGCTGGTTTCGTCGGACCCGGTGTCGGTCGCAACGGTGTGTACGGTCCGGACGCCGCGCACGGCCCGACGAGCACGGCAGCGGGGCAGAACGGGTTGCCGTCGCTGACCGTGCCGCAGGCGAGCGACCCGGCGGCCTGGGCGGACGAGGTCGACATCCGTCCGACCCTGCTGGCGCTGCTCGGGCTGCGTGACGACTACGTGTCGGACGGCGCGGTGCTCACCGGCATCCTGGCGCACCAGCCGAACGGGCAGCCGTTCCAGGGGCTGGACACTCTCGCCGGGTACTACCGGCAGCTCAACTCGTCGGTCGGCGCGTTCGCGACGGACACCCTGATCGCGGACACCGCCGCCCTGGCGAGCGCCTCGCCGGGCGACGCGGAGTTCACCCGGGTCGAGTCGGAGTTGACGCGTCTCGCCGACCAGCGTGATGCGCTCGCCACGCGGATCAAGCAGACGCTGTACCAGGCTCGGTACGGCGACGGGCAGCCCGACCGGAACGTGGTCGACGACGAGATCGCCCAGTGCCGCGTCCTGCTCGACCAGGCGCACCGGTTGGCGACGAGCGTCGCGTGAACCCGGTGGGGCGGGGCGGGGGCGTCGCCCCCGCCCCGCCCCACCCCCCGCACAGTGAAAGCTGTCCGCCCCGCCCCGCCCCCGCGAACCCGCCCCGCCACGGGTAACCCCGCCCCGGCTGGGTAGGGGTCGAACATCCGGTGACCGTGGATGCGGTGGGCACGGCGAGGAGGCGGACGCGATGACGGGCAGGCACAAGGTGCAGAGTCGGCTGGGCGAGGTGGCGACCTCGGTGGTCAGCGACGTGGCTGGTACCGTTGTCGACCCGCGTACCGGGTTCAAGCACCTGCGGTCGCGGATCAGGATCGGTCCCCTGGTCATGCTCGGCCTCGCGATGGTCGCCGGGTACGCGCTGCGTCGCGCGATCGCCCGCCGCTAGCCGACCCGCCAGGCGCGCACCCGATTACCGGCGAGGTAATCGTCGCCGTACCGGACGTCGCCTACCGTTCACGGCATGACCACGGGCACCACGAGGCGTACCGCCCCGATGCGGACCGACGCGCGACGACCGGGTCCGCTCGGCGCGAGCCGACCCCCGGTCGGGCAACTCCTGCGCGAGTGGCGGGAGCGTCGCCATCTGAGCCAGTTGGCGTTGGCGATCGAGGCGGAGGTGTCCACCCGGCACCTGAGTTTCGTGGAAACCGGACGCTCCAAGCCGACCCGCGAGATGATCCTGCGGCTGACCGAGCACCTCGACGTCCCGCTGCGGGAGCGGAACCGGTTGCTGCTGGCGGGCGGCTACGCCCCGGTGTACCCGCAGCACGGCTTGGACGCCCCGGAACTCGACGCGGTACGGGGCGCGATCCGGCAACTGTTGACCGGGCACGAGCCGTACCCGGCGGTCGTGGTCGACCACCACTGGAACCTGGTGGACGGCAACAGCGCGGTGCCGCTGCTCACCGCCGGGGTCGCCGACGAGTTGCTGGTACCGCCGGTGAACGTGCTCCGGCTGAGCCTGCATCCGCGCGGTATGGCGGCGCGCATCCGCAACCTCGGGCAGTGGCGCGCTCACCCTGCTGCGGCGACTGCGCCGGCAGGAGCGGGCGACCGGCGATCCGGTGCTGTCCGAGTTGTACGAGGAACTGCGCGGGTACCCGTGCGACCAGGTCGAGGACGACGCCGTCGGGCACGACGTGGTGGTACCGCTGCGGTACGCCGTCGACGATCGCGAGTTGTCGCTGCTCAGTACGACCTCGGTGTTCGGTACCCCGCGCGACGTGACGGTCGCGGAACTGGCGGTCGAAGCCTTCTTCCCGGCGGACGCCGCGACCGCCGCCGCGCTGCGCGAACTCGCCGACGCCTGAGCCGGCTCACGCGCAGATCGTCGTACGGCGCGTCGACCTGGTGGCAACCGACGAGTCACGCCCCCGCGCCGCTGGTCTGCCAGTGGAGTCGGGTCAGCAGTTGACGCGCCTGGTCGGCGTAGTTCGCGTCGACCATGACGGCGTAGTGACCAGCCTGCAGCACGCTACGGGAGGCGAAGTCGCGGCGACCGCGGGTCGCGGCGTGGGCGATCGCGCCGAAGATCGCGCCCCAGATCGCGCCGATGACCAGACCGGCGAGGACCACGGCCCACCAACTCGACACGCTGAAGATCCCGAACAGCAGTCCGATGAACAGTCCGAACCACGCGCCGCTGCCGGCTCCGGCGAGCGCGGCGCGGGCGACGGTGACCCGGCCCAGCACCTTCTCGACCAGTCGCAGGTCGGTACCGACGATCGCGGTGCGTTCGACCGGGAACTGGTTGTCCGACAGGTAGTCGACGGCGCGCTGCGCCGACTCGTACTCGTCGTAGCTCGCCACGGTCACCGATCCCGGCCCGACGCCGACGCCGAGCCCCGCGGCGGGCGTCGCCGGTACCCCGCCGGGTCCGGGCGGCATCCCGCCGCCGAATCGGGTACCACCGGTGCCGGCACCCGGCATTCCCTGCGTCGCCACGTGAGTCCCCCTCGTTCGGCGCGTGAACGCATGCGCGTCCCCGCCATTGTGTCACTCTGCGTATCTACTGCCACTGCGCTGCGTCGATCACGCCGTGCGAGTCGCCGACAGCCCGTCGCTCGCCGCGCGCCCAGCCCCACCCCGGTCCGAAAATGCGGATATGAGTGGGCGGTTGGACGAGTACCGGCGCAAACGAGACGCGAAACGGACACCGGAACCGATCCCCGACGAGCCGACCCCGCGCGGCGGGAACGACACCTTCGTCATCCAGCAGCACCACGCGCGGCGGCTGCACTGGGATCTCCGACTGGAACGCGACGGCGTACTGGTCTCCTGGGCGGTACCCCGCGGCATCCCGCGCGACCCCGACACCAACCACCTCGCCGTACACACCGAGGACCACCCGCTGGAATACGCCACGTTCGCCGGCGACATCCCGGCGGGCGAGTACGGCGGCGGGCACGTGAGCATCTACGACCGGGGCCGGTACGTCACCGAGAAGTGGCGCGACGACGAGGTCGTCGTCGTGTTCGACGGCGCGCGGGTCACCGGGCGGTACGTGCTGTTCCACACCTCGGGCAAGGACTGGATGATCCACCGGATGGACCCGCCGGAGCCCGGCTGGACACCGATGCCCGACCGGATCGAGCCGATGCTGGCGAGCACCGCGGACCGGTTGCCCACCGACGACGGGTCCTGGGGGTACGAACTGGGCTGGGCGGGACTGCGGGCGATCGGGTACGTCTCGGGCGGGCGGCTGCGCCTGCTCGACGCGCGAGGCGAGGACATCACCTCCGGGTACCCGGAACTGCGCGCCATGGCGGAGTCCCTCGCGCCGACCGAGTGCGTGCTGGACGGCGAGGTGGTCGCGCTGGACGCGGACGGGCACGTCAGCGCAAAGCGGCTGGGTCGCCGTACCGGCGAACCCGACGCGAGCGCCACGCGCCGCCTCGCGACCGAGGTACCGGTGCTGTACTTCGCGACCGATCTGCTCTGGCTGGACGGCAGGTCCACGCTGGACGAGCCGTACCAGCGGCGACGTGCCCTGCTGACCGAACTCGGCGTCGCCGGACCGTACTGGCAGACCCCGCCGCACTTCACCGGTGGCGGCGACTTCGCGCTCGACACCAGTCGCGAGCAGGGGCTGTCCGAAGTGGTCGCGAAACGCCTCGACTCGACGTACCAGCCGGGTCGCCGCAGCCCGGACTGGCTGACCATCGCCCCGAAGAACGACCCGAAGAGCAGCCCGAACAGCAACCGGACGAACGACCGGAAGAAGAGGTGACGACGATGACCGAGCCGACCCGCGACGAGCGCCCGGCGCCCGACGATCGCGCCCCGCACCAGCCCGACGAACTCGCCGAAGCGGTAGCGGCAGCCGGCGACGAGCCGAACGGTGAGCAGAGCCCCGACCCGTACGCGCGGCAGATGGCGCGCGACGAGGCGCACGGGCCCGAGGACAGTGCCGACTGACCCTCGCCAAGCCCCATCCCGCCATCCGGCACCTTGCTGGCCAGCGTCTTCGTGAGACACTTCGGCCGGTACTCCCCCCGGAAGGTGCTTACATGTTCAGACTGTCGGGCGCGCGAACAGTGCGCTCCCTCATCGTCACGGCGGTCGTCGCCGGAACGGCGATCGCCGCCGCCGGCACCGCCCAGGCCGAACAGCCGAAGACGTTCGACCTCACCGTCCTCGGCACCGCGGACATCCACGGCAACGTCTACAACTGGGACTACTACCGCGACGCCGAGTACGACGACAGCCAGCACAACGACGTCGGTCTCGCCAAGGTGGCGACGCTGGTCAACCAGATCCGGGCGCAGCAGGGCCGTGGGCACACCCTCGTGCTCGACGACGGCGACACGATCCAGGGCACGCCGCTGGCGACGTACTACGCCAAGCAGGAGCCGATCACCAGCACCGGTGAGACGCACCCGATGGCGAAGGCGATGGACGTCATCGACTACGACGCCGTCACCCTCGGCAACCACGAGTTCAACTACGGTCTGCCGCTGCTCAACATGTGGGTCGGCCAACTGAACTTTCCCGCGCTGGCGGCGAACGCCATCGACGTGAAGACCGGGCAGCCGGCGTACACGCCGTTCGTCATCAAGACGATGTCGGTGGACAGCCGCGAACACCCGGTCCGGGTCGGCATCCTGGGGCTCACCAACCCGGGCGTGGCCATCTGGGACAAGGGCAACGTCGAAGGCAAGCTGCGCTTCGACGGCATCGTCGAGACCGCGCAGAAGTGGGTACCGATCATCAAGGCGGCCGGCGCCGACGTGGTCATCGTGACCGCGCACTCCGGTGACGACGGCACCTCCAGCTACGGTCCGGAACTGCCGGTCGAGAACGCCGCCGCCCTGGTCGGGCAGAAGGTGCCCGGTGTGGACGCGGTACTGGTCGGACACGCGCACCGGGACATCCCGCAGCGGTTCGTCACCAACGAGGTCACCGGCGAGCAGGTGCTGCTGTCCGAGCCGTCGAAGTGGGGTCAGCGGCTGACCAGGATGGACTTCACCCTGGCGCGGCACGGCGACCGCTGGCAGGTCGAGACGAAGCGCTCGACCACGCTCAACACGAACACGGTCGCCGAGGACCCGGCGGTGCTGGACGCGGTGCGCACCCAGCACGAGAAGACCGTCAAGTACGTCAACCAGGTCGTGGCGAAGTCCACCGAGGAACTGTCGGCCGCGGAGTCCCGGTACAAGGACACGCCGATCCTCGACTACATCAACAAGGTGCAGACCGACACGGTCACGGCGGCGATGCAGGGCACCCAGTACGCCGACCTGCCGGTGCTGTCGATCGCGGCGCCGTTCAGCCGTACCGCCGTGTTCCCCGCCGGAGACGTCAAGATCAAGGACGTGGCGGGGCTGTACATCTACGACAACACGCTGGAAGCGGTCGTGATGACCGGTGCCGAGGTCAAGGCATACCTCGAGTACTCGGCGAAGTACTTCCGGACCTTCGGTCCGAACGACCCGATCGACCCGGACACCATCAACGACCCGAGCGTGCCGGACTACAACTACGACACGATCTCGGGGCTGGACTACCAGATCGACATCAGCAAGCCGGTCGGGCAGCGGATCACCAAGTTCACCTACCTGGGCACCGACACCCCGGTCAAGGACACCGACCAGTTCGTGGTGGCGGTGAACAACTACCGGCGCAGCGGGGGCGGCAACTTCCCCGGCATCGTCAAGACCCAGGTGTACAACCAGCAGAAGGAGATCCGTCAGCTGCTCATCGACTGGGCGCAGGCCAAGGGCGTCATCGACCCGGCCGACTTCTACCAGCCGAACTGGCAGCTGGTACGCGACGGGGTGCCGGTCTTCTGACCGCCACCCGGCTCCACGTCCGGGGCCCGCGCTCGGTCGAGCGCGGGCCCCGTCTCGTCGGTACCGGGATTAGCCGGAGGCGAACGGGGAAGTCGGCTGTCATCGTGACCGGCAGGAGGCTTGATGACGACCGATCGGACCTGGGGTGAGGCCGCGCCCGGCGGGCGGCTGGTCGCGCCCGAGGCGCCGCCCGTCCCCCACCCGATCATGATCCACCATTGGCACCACCTGACCTTCCTGCACTGGCGGTACCCGGCACACGTGGTGCAGACCCTGCTGCCACCCGGCCTGGACGTGGAGACCTGCGACGGGTCAGCGTGGGTGGGCGTCGTCCCGTTCCTGATGACCGGGGTACGCGCGCCGTTCACGCCGCCGCTGCCGTGGTTGTCCCGCTTCCCCGAGACGAACGTGCGCACCTACGTACGCGGTCCGGACGGTCGCAGCGGGATCTGGTTCTTCTCGCTGGACGCCGCCCGGCTGCCCGCCGTGCTCGCCGCCCGTGCCGGTTTCGGGCTGCCGTACCAGTGGTCGGACATGACGGTCCGGGTCACCCCGGACGTCGGGGTGTACCGGTCGCGACGGCGTGGACCCGGTCCCGCCGCGCGATGCGACGCGACCGTGCGCTGGGGCGCGTACCTCGACGAGACCCGACTCCACCCGCTGGACCATTTCCTCACCGCGCGGTTCCGGCTGTACAGCGTGCTCGCCGGTCGACTGGTCGCCGCCAACGCCGCGCACAAGCGCTGGGCGTTGCGTCGCGGCGAGTTGACCTACCTGCGTCAGGACGTGGTACAGGCGTCGGGGCTGCCCGCGCCGCAGGGCGACCCCCTGGTACATACCTCGCCCGGCGTGCGGGTCCGGATCGGCATGTGGCACCCGGTGCTGACCCCGGCTGGCTGACGCGTGTGTGCAGCCGGGACGACCCCGGCTGCACACCTTTCGCGGGCGCGTTCCCGGCGTACCGGGGACGCGACGCGTCACGCCTTGGCTGCCTCGGCGCTGCGGCTATGCCCGCCGAGCATCTCCTGCTCCGGCGGTACGCGGCGCAGGTGCAGCAGACCCAGGACGGACAGCACCAGCATGATCGCGGCGAGGATGAAGCTGGCGATGCCCGCCCACAACGCGATCTGACCCAGCTTCCAGAAGGCGTACGCGTTGAGCAGCAGCCCGCGCAGCGTCTCGCCACGGAACAGGGTCTGCGCCTGCGCCTGCAGCCGCAGGTTCGTCGGGTCCTTCTGAGCGGCGGCGCTCACCTGCGAGTACGTCTGACCGCCGGCGACGTCCTTAAGGTGGACCGCGATGTAGTGGTCGGCGTACGCCTGCGCCTGCGCCCCGTTGGTCAACTGCTGGCCCGCGTACTGGTTGAGGAACGGCCCGATCTCCGGGTTCGCCAGTTCGGGGCTGCCCTTCGCCGGGAAGTAGATCTGCTGCGCCGCGAGTTGATCATGCACGTTGCTGTTCGCGAACGAGTACCCCCACATCAACAGCCCGCCCGCGACGAGCAGCGCGACGGTCATGATGAAGCCCACCGAAGTGAGAACCGTGTCGAAAGCTCTACGACGCATCGATCGTCCTCCTGCTCGGAAACGGTCTGCGAGCCGATGTCCCGCAGCACCACGTGAGCAAACTGTCCCGAACGGTCAGACGACGCGAGCAGGGGCGAAAGTCCCTCGTACGGTCGACATACGCCCCGCGATCGGTGTGTCGCTCGCGCGGCCGGGCCTCGCCCAGCCCGCCCAGCGGGCGACGGCTCAGGCGCGGGCGGCGAGCCGGGGCAGTTCCACCCGGCGGATCTTCCCGGTGTTGGTCCGCGGCAGCTCGGGGACCACGTGGTACTCCTTCGGGCGACGCGCCGGCACGAGGTGTGCCCGGGCGAATTCGTGCAGGTCGCGCTCGGTCGCGCTGCCGACCACGGCGGCGCACAGCCGCTGCCCCCAGTCCTCGTCGTCGACGCCGAACACCGCGACCTCGGCGACGCCCGGGCACTCGGCGAGCACCCGCTCCACCTCACGCGGGTACACGTTGACCCCGCCCGTGATGATCAGATCGCCGCGCCGACCGTCCAGGTACAGGTAGCCGTCCTCGTCCAGCCGACCGACGTCGCCCACGGTGAACTCGTCGCCGCGCCACGTCTCGGCGGTCTTCTCCGGATCGCCGAAGTAGCTGAACCTCGCGTACTCGGGTACCGCGCACCAGATCACACCGTCGGCGTCGGTGCGCAGCCGCCGACCGGGTCGGGTTCGTCCCACCGTTCCCGGTCGAGCCCGCCACTCGTCGGTGGTACACACCGTGAACTGGCCCTCGGTCGAGCCGTAGAACTCCACGACCGCGCCTTCCGGGAACGCCTCGACCACCCGCCGCTTGAGCGTGTCCGGGCACGCTTCGCCGGCGTGTGCGAGCAGCCGGAACGTGTCCAGCCTCGGCAGGTCCGCGCCGGCGTCCGCCGCCGCGAACAGCCGGCGCAGGTGGGTCGGTACACAGAACGCCGTGGTCGGTCGGCGTTCGGCGATCGCCGCCAGGATCGCGTCGACGGCGAACCTGCCGGGCAGCAGAACGGTACCGCCCGCCATCAGGGTGCCGATCGCGAACCGCAGCGGCGCCGAGTGGCACAGCGGCGAGAAGACCAGGTGCCGGTCCCGGTCGTCGAACCCCCACAGGACGCGCTCCTCGCCGAGCAACGCCCGCGCCGCGTCCTCGTCGAGGACGCCGGACCACACGCCCTTGCGCCGTCCGGTGGTACCGGACGTGTAGTGCATGGGCCGCGCCAGCGGTACCGGAGCCAGTTCGGCGGGCGGACCGCCCAGCAGCCGGTCCAGCGCCTCCGGCGTGTCGACCACCAGACCGGGTCGGCAGTCGGCGAGCAGGTCGGCGCGTTCCCGCGCGGGCAGGGCGGGGTCGAGCATCACCGGTACCACGCCCGTACGCAGCGCGCCGAGCGCGGCGGCGAGCAGTCCGCCGGACGCCGGCAGCAGCAGCGCGATCCGGTCGCCCGGTCCCAGCCCCGCGGCGCGCAGCGCCCCGGCGACGCGTCGCTGGTCGGGCTCGCTCGTCCGGGCGGTCACGACTTCCACCACCGCACCCTCCCTCGCCGGGTACAGGGTACGGCGGCGCCCCCTCGCGCGCCCGGTCGCGCTCAGTCGGGCGGTTCGGTGGTGCCGGCGTCCGGGTCGGCGTCCTCGTCGGGCGGCAGCACGCGACCACCGGGGATGTCGGGCTCCGGTACCTCGAAGTCCGGCGCGCCCGGCGGCGCGGGCGGTTCGGGGTTGACCCGTGGCGGTCGCCCAGGCTGCTCCCCTCCGCGCGCCGACGGGTCTTCGCTGGTCACCACGGTTCCTTTCGTTTGCGTCCGATCCGGTACCGGCTACCCGGCTCGACGTGACGCGAAACTCGGCGGCGGGTCCGACCGACGGGAACAGTGAGGTCCACCAGCCCTCGCGGGCTGGCGGACCTACCAGGGGTGCCCCTACCGGGTGTGGGAACGGCGGGACGGGTGTCCGGCTGTCAGTAGACGTTCACGCCGTACACGCTGAGCGGCTCGGTGACCGGCTGGAAGAAGGTCGTGCCGCCGTAGGTGCAGTTGCCGCTGCCGCCCGAGGTCAGGCCGAGCGCGGTGTTGCCGGCGAACAGGGAGCCGCCGCTGTCGCCACCCTCAGCGCAGACGTTGGTCTGGATCAGGCCGTACACGGTGCCCTCGGAGTAGTTGACCGTCGCGTTGGTGCCGGTGACGTAGCCGCAGTGCACGCCGGTGGTGCTGCCGCTGCGGCAGACGTACTCACCGTTGTACGCGTTGCCGGCGCCGGTGATGTCGCGGGTGCTGCCGTTGTACAGGTCGACGACGCCCGGGTGCGACACCGAGCTGTTGTACCGGACGATGGCGTAGTCGTTGCCGGGGAAGCTGCTGCCGGCGGTGTAGCCGATGTAGTTGGTGTGCCCGCCGTCGGTGTACCAGTAGGTGGCGATGTTGCCGCAGTGCCCGGCGGTCAGGAAGTAGTAGGCGCCGCCGCCGTACACGTTGAAGCCGAGCGAGCAGCGGTACTGACCACCGTAGATGGCGTCACCGCCGGCGATGGTGGGGCGGAACTCGCCTGCCACGCGCTGCACGCGGACCTCGTCGCCGAACTTCGAGGTGACCGCGCTGAGCTTGTCGAACGCGGCACTGGTCACGCTGCTGTCCACGCTGACGACGACCTGGTTGCTCGCCGGGTCGATGCTCCAGGCGGTACCGGGGATCTTCGCCGACGCGTTCAGGGCGTCGGTGACCTGCGACAGCTGCGCGGTGCTGTACTTGACCACCTTGGCGAGCGCGCCGGCGGCGTGCACGGTGCGGGCGGCGGCGGTGTCGGTCACCGCGACCACGAAGTTGCCGCTGGAGTCCTGGAAGACGCCGGCGGCGCGGTCGCCGAGGCTGTTCGCGACGGCGTTGGCGGCGTTGATGTCCGCGATCGGAGCGGCCTGCGCACCGGTGGGTGCGATCAGGGCCGCGGCGACGAGGCCGGCGGCCGCCGCGGTGATCGCGGCGCGGCTGAGCGAGGACCTTGTGAGTCTCACATGTGCCTCCTGGTGTCTGGACACGTCCGGGGGTGGCGTGTCTCTGCGGGGTCCGCTCGGTATCTCGCCTGGGCCACCAGGGGTGTGATCCAGACATTTCGAGTTACCGATACGACCTGGCAGGAATGCTCGCATGCCCGAGGTAGTATCCACAAGAGTGAATTTTGCCTGGCAGAGTGCAATCTCTTGATCAACGAGCGAACGCCGCGCGGTCGCGTCGATATCTGCGCGTACCACGTCCTAACCGGACAGCATCGCGCACACCGCGTCGAGTACGTCCGTCGTCGACAGTGCCGCCATGCACGCCGGACCCTCGGGCGACAACGGGCACGACGCGTGCCACCAGCACCGCTGCTCGGTGATCGCGGTCGGTCGGCGTACCGGGCACCCCGGCAGCCCCTGCAGGTTGACCGCCGGACGCGGGTCCAGCCCGTACCGGGTGGCGAGAGTCGGACCGAACAGCCCCACCGCACGCGCTCCCGCCGCCACCGCCACCCGTGACGGTCCGGTATCGCCGCCGACGACCACGCCGCCGCGCCGGGCGACGACCGCGAAGTACGCCGCGAGTCCCCGCACCGTGGTCGGCGGAAGGCAACGCGCACCGGGTACCTCGCACCCGTCGCCGCTGACCGCGAGCACCTCGACGCCCCGCGCGGTCAGACCCTGAGCCAGCCCGACCCACCGCTCGACCGGCCACCGCTTGACCGCCATACCCGCGCCCGGAACCAGGACCACCGGCGGTCGCGGGTCGCCCGGCAGCAGCGCGTCCAGCGCGGCGTCGGCGTCGGCGAGTTCGCGCGGCGTCGGGTACACCCGCGCCGGTACCGCCAGGTCGGCGTCCTCGATCAGCCCCTCGTCGCGCAGGATGCGCAGGTACCGCCGGTCGACCAGCTCGTCGGCGGGGGGTCGCCGCCACAGGTCGGTGACCGCGCGTCCCGCCCCGGCGTCGAGGATCGCCGGAATCCCGTCGTACCGGGTGGTGCTGATCGCCAGGTCGGGCGGTCGCCGCGCCAATTCGCGCCGTACCGCATCCCGTTCCGCGCCGGGGCGGTCGTGGTCGGGCGTCACCACCTCGGTCACGGTCGGGTCGGTCGTGAGCAGCGCCGCGCCCGGCTGGTGGGTCAGCACCCGCAGTCGCGCACCCGGGTTGCGCCGAGCCAGGGCGTGTACCGCGGGCAGCACGAGGATCAGGTCGCCGAGCCCGCCGAGCAGGTCGACGACCAGGATGTCGCGGTACCGCTCAGGCACGCTCGCCCGCCAGCAGCCGCCGGTACAGGTCGTGATGCGCCGCGGCGAGCGCCGGCCAGGTGCGGCGCCCGGCGACCGCCGCGCCACCCTCGGCGACCCGTGCGCGCAGCGTCGGGTCGCGCAGCAGTCGGCTGATCCCGGCTGCCAGCGCGGTCGGGTCACGGCGGTCGGCGACCTCGACCACACTTACCCCGTCGACGAGTTCCGGGTCCGGACGGTCGGCGCGGGTGACCACGGTCGGCAGCCCGTGCGCCAGTACCGACAGCAGCGCCCCGCTCTTCGCGGTCACCCCGGCGGTGAACGGCAGGACCGCGACGTCCGCCGCGCTGAGCAGTTCGGAGACCTCCTGCTCGGGCAGGTGCCCGGTGAACGTGACCGCGTCGGCGACACCGTGCCGGGCGGCGTGCGACTGCAGGTCCCGCCGTACCGCCTCCGCCTCGTCGCCGGGCAGCGCCAGCGAGGTGAACCCGCCGACCACGACGAGGCGCAGGTCCGGATGTTCGCGGCGGAGCCGCGCGACCGCTTCGATCAGGTACCGCACGCCCTTCACCGGGTGGACGAAGCCGAAGAACACCAGCACCGGGGCGTTCGGGTCGAGGCGTCGTCGCCGGCGAGCCCGCTGCCGGTCGCCGGGCGGTACCGGCTGGACGTTGGGCGCGAGCGGGATGAGCACCGGCTCGCGCCCGGTCCGGTCGCGCAGCAGCGCGGCGTGACCCGGGTTGGTCACCACGACGGCGTCGCTTGCCGGTACCAGCCGCCAGGTGTCCCGGTCCCACCAGCCGTGGCGCTCCGCGACCCGCCACGCCGCCTCCGGCAGCCACCGCGCTCCGGACGCGCCGCCGTACTCGTGCAGCGTGGCGACCAGGGGCGTGCCCGCGACGGCGAGCGGCAGCAGACCGGGCGGCGTCTGGGACCGGAACGCCGAGGGCGCGAACTGCACGTGTACCAGGTCGGGCCGGGTTGCCGCGATTCGTCGCCGCAGGTCGGCGAGGCGGCGGAGGTCACCGGCGTGGGTCCGGTCGCCGGCGGGACGCGACGGTACCGGCAGGGCGACGACTTCGACGCCGTCTGCGCGCAGCGCCGGTACCAGGTGGGTCACGTAGTCGGCGACCCCGTCGCGGGCTGGGTCGAGCAGACCGTGCAGCAGCGCGACGCGGGTCCGGTCGCGGACCGGGGTGCGTGCCGGGCCGGTCTCCGGGTACCTGTTCCGCACGCGCCGATCTTCCCGTGAAGCAGGCGGGGAAACGGTGTTTTGCCCCAATTAGCCCCGGGTAACTGGCGGCGGTGCGATTCGCGCATCCCGCCGCCCTGAGCGGCCCGCCGATCGACTGGGCGGCAGTCGACCGCGTCCTGGTTGTCCGACCCGACAACCTCGGCGACGTGGTCCTCGCCGGTCCCGCGATCCGGGCGCTACGCGCGGCGCTGCCGACGGCGCGGATCGACCTGCTCGCCTCGCCGGCAGGCGCGCAGGTCGCGCCGCTGCTCCCCGGGCTCGACGAGGTGATCGAGGCGCGCGTGTCGTGGCAGCAGATCGACCCGCGCCAGGTCCGCCCGGACGACGACACCGACCTGGTACAGCGGCTGTCCGAACGGCGGTACCACGCGGCGATCATCCTCACCTCGTTTTCCCAGTCCCCGTGGGTACCCGCCTACCTGTGCCAGCGCGCCGGCATCCCGGTACGGGTCGGGACGTCGAAGGAGTTCGGCGGGCCCGCGCTGACCCACTGGGTACCGGCGCCACCCGACGAGACGCACCAGGTGGATCGCGCGCTGTACGTGCTGTACCGGGTGGGCGTCCCGCCCGTCGGAGCGGAACTGGAGCTACGGGTGCCGGCCGCCGCCCTGCGGGCGGCGGCCGGCGTCAGGCACGCCGCCGGGATACCGGACGCCGTCGGTTACGCGGTCGTGCTGCCCGGCGCGTCCTGCGCCGCCCGGCGCTACCCGGCAAGTCGGTACACCGAGGTCACCCGGCTGCTCACCGAATCCGGCAGGGTGGTTCTGGTGGTGGGTACCGACCGGGAACACGACCTGGTTCGCGAGGTGGCGAGGGACGTCCCCGGCGCGGTGCCGGTCGCCGGCGCGACCGGGGTACCGGAACTCGCCGCGCTCATCGCCGACGCCGACGTCGTGGTGTGCAACAACAGCGGCGGGGCGCACCTCGCCGACGCGCTCCGGGTGCCGGTTGTCGTCCTGTTCTCCGGTACCGAACAGGTGTCGCAGTACGGGCCGCGAACCGGCGAAGCGGAGGTGCTCACGGTGCCGACCTGGTGCGCGCCCTGCCGACGGTTCACCTGCCCGTACACGATGGCGTGCCTGGATCTGGACCCGTCGGCGGTCGCCCAGGCAGCGCTGCGACTCGCCCGGCGTCCGGTCGGAGTCGGGCGGGGCGGCGCGCCCGCCGCGAGTGTCAGCTGACGATCTCTCCCGACTGTCCGCCGCCGGTCACGATGTCGCCGGTCTCGCCGTCCACGCTCGGTACGGTCAAACCCAGCTCGGCGAACGCGTCGCGGCGCTCGGACTGAGCAGCGGCTTCCCGCGCGACCAGCGCGTCGTACTCGGCGATCTCCGCCATGCCGGGCCGGCCCGACATCCGCTCGGCGAAACTGACGAGGTCCTCCGCCGCCTTCCGGCACGCCTCCGCCGCCTGCCGCGCGCGGCGTACCGCCTCGTCGTGCTCCACGTGCGCCTCCTCACCGTGCCGTCGCCGACCCGCCGCACACTCGGTACCCGTGGCGTACCCGTGGCGCGGCGGCACCGAAACGGCTACCCGAGGTGCCCCGACCCGAAACACGTGACCGCCCGGACCCGGCGGTCCGGGTCCGGGCGGTTGGGTCCGGCGGCGCGTCCAGCGCCGGCGTGGGTCAGGCGGGTACCGGTACCGCCTGGTCGTCGCCTGCCTCCGCGTCCTCGACGAGCGCGACCCGCACGTCGTCCGGCGCGTACCGCAGTCGGGGCACCGCGAACACCGCCGTCATCCGCCGACCCTCGACGAGTGCCGCATAGCTGATCAGCCGCCACTCGCCCTCGTCCCAGTGGTCGAGCACCGCGGAACGCAGCGTCGCGCCGACCCGCCGGAACGCCTCGCTGCGCTCCAACTGCTGTACCGACGACTCGAGCGGGATGTCGAAACCGCCGCCCGCCAGCGGATGCCGCAGCCGGACCCGCAGCCGGCGCAGCGGCAGCAGCCAGTACCGGTCGAGTTCGGCGGAGAACGAGCAGATCAGGGCGAGTTCGACGACGGCGGTCGCGACGCTGGTCGCGGGATGGGCGGCGATCGTCGGTACCCAACCGTCCGTCGCGGTGGTCGCCACCGCAGCGGCGACGAACAGCAGTCCGGCGCGGACGAACGCCCGCCAGGTGATGCGGGACCGGCGAGCGGACAGACAGCCGCACGACGAGTCCGGCGCCACCGCCCGGGCCCAGCCGAGGTAGCCCAGGAACCCGGCGGACAGCACGGTTGCCGCCGTGGCGGCGCCGGTCGCGGCGACCGTGCCCGCCCCGGTCACCAGGAGGAACCCGCCGACCAGCACCTCGACCGCGCCGACACCGCGATAGGCGGCGGCGACCCGGTCGGTACCGACGAGGCGGGTGAGCGCCGTGCGCGCGGCGGCCTGTGCCGACCGCCGCCCGGCCAGCTTGACCGCGCCCGCCCACAGCAGCAGCGCGGCAACGGGGAGCGGCTGAACCGCCGCGACCCAGGAGTACCGGTCCATCGGTGCACCTTTCTCGGTTCGTCGCGAGTCTGTCGGCGGACCGGCATCACTCAGCGTCCGCCGATCTCGCCAGTCGGTCGGCGGACCGACAGTCAGCCGGCGTCCGCCGGTCTCGCCAGTCGGTCGGGGGGCCCGGGGG
>DASUXA010000111.1:0-7213 GCA_036378155.1 Micromonosporaceae bacterium
GCGCGGTCCCGGACCCGCAACGACCTGGAGCGCCGTCGATGACCACCGTGCTGATGTACACCCTCGGCGTGGTGCTGTTCGTGCTGGGCGTGGCGATCTCCATCGGCCTTCACGAGGTCGGCCACCTGGTCCCGGCGAAGAAGTTCGGCGTGAAGGTCACGCAGTACTTCGTCGGCTTCGGCAACACCGTGTGGTCGCGTCGCAAGGGCGAGACGGAGTACGGCATCAAGGCGATCCCGCTCGGCGGCTACATCCGCATGATCGGGATGTTCCCCCCGGGGGACGACGGGCGGCACACCGCCCGCTCCACCTCGCCCTGGCGCAGCATGATCGAGGACGCCCGTTCGGCGGCGTTCGAGGAGCTCCGGCCGGGTGACGAGAAGCGCCTGTTCTACACGCGCAAGCCGTGGAAGCGCGTCATCGTCATGTTCGCCGGGCCCTTCATGAACCTGATCCTGGCCGTGGCGGTCTTCCTCGGCGTGCTGATGGGCTTCGGCATCAACACCCAGACGACCACCGTCAGCACCGTCTCGGACTGCGTGATCTCCCAGAACGCCAACCGCACCACCTGCGCCGAGGGCGACGCGCCCTCCCCGGCCAAGGCCGCCGGCCTGCGCCCCGGCGACCGGATCGTCGCCTTCGACGGCGACCGCATCACGGAGTGGTCCGCCCTGGAGGGCCGCATCCGCGACACCGTCGGCCCCGCCGCCATCACCGTCGTGCGGGACGGCGAGCGGCGGACCCTCCAGGCCGACCTGGTGAGCAACCGGGTCGCGAAGAAGGACGGCTCCGGCCGCCCGGTCCCCGGGGAGTACGTCACCGCGGGCTTCCTCGGCTTCAGCCCCGCCACCGGTGTGATCCAGCAGTCCTTCGGGCAGTCCGTCGACCGGATGGCGGAGATGGTCACCGCGGGCGTGCAGGCGCTGATCGACCTGCCGGCGAAGATCCCCGGCCTGTGGGACGCGGCCTTCGGCGACGGCGAGCGCGAGCCGGACTCGCCCGTCGGCGTGGTCGGCGCGGCCCGCGTGGGCGGCGAGGTCTTCAACCTCGACATCCCGCCGGAGCAGCGGGTGGCGACCATGCTCTTCCTGGTCGCGGGCTTCAACCTGTCCCTCTTCCTGTTCAACATGCTGCCGCTGCTGCCGCTGGACGGCGGGCACATCGCGATCGCCTGGTTCGAGAAGGCGCGGTCCTGGTTGTACCGCAAACTCGGGCGCCGCGACCCCGGCCGGGTGGACTATCTGAAACTGATGCCCATCACGTACGCGGTGATCCTGGTCTTCGGGGGCTTCACCCTGCTGACCATCGCCGCGGACATCGTCAACCCGATCACTCTCTTCGCCAGGTGAGCACACTGTGACCGCTGTAAATCTCGGAATGCCCGCGACCCCGCCCGAACCGCTCGCGCCCCGGCGCAAGAGCCGGCAGATCATGGTCGGGTCGGTACCGGTGGGCGGCGGCGCGCCGGTTTCCGTGCAGTCGATGACGACCACGCTCACCGCGGACGTGAACGCCACGCTGCAGCAGATCGCCGAGTTGACCGCGGCCGGCTGCCAGATCGTGCGGGTCGCCGTACCGTCGCAGGACGACGCGGACGCGCTGCCGATCATCGCGAAGAAGTCGCAGATCCCGGTCATCGCGGACATCCACTTCCAGCCGAAGTACGTGTTCGCCGCGATCGACGCGGGCTGCGCGGCGGTACGGGTGAACCCGGGCAACATCAAGAAGTTCGACGACAAGGTCGGCGAGATCGCCAAGGCGGCGCAGGCGGCGGGCGTACCGATCCGGATCGGGGTGAACGCCGGCTCGCTCGACCCCCGGCTGCTGCAGAAGTACGGCAAGGCGACCCCGGAGGCGCTGGTCGAGTCGGCGCTGTGGGAGTGCTCGCTGTTCGAGGAGCACGGCTTCCGGGACATCAAGATCTCGGTTAAGCACAACGACCCGGTCGTCATGATCAAGGCGTACCGGCTGCTCGCCGAGCGCTGCGACTACCCGTTGCACCTGGGCGTGACCGAAGCGGGACCCGCGTTCCAGGGCACGATCAAGTCGGCGGTCGCGTTCGGCGCGCTGCTCGCCGAGGGCATCGGCGACACCATCCGGGTGTCGCTGTCGGCCCCGCCGGTCGAGGAGGTCAAGGTCGGTACCGCGATCCTCGAGGCGCTCGGGCTGCGCGACCGGGGCCTTGAGATCGTCTCCTGCCCGTCCTGCGGTCGCGCCCAGGTCGACGTGTACACGCTGGCCGACCAGGTGCACGCCGCGCTCGACGGGTTCCCGGTACCGCTGCGCGTGGCGGTCATGGGCTGCGTGGTGAACGGTCCCGGCGAGGCGCGCGAGGCGGACATCGGCGTGGCGTCCGGCAACGGCAAGGGACAGATCTTCGTCAAGGGCGAGGTCATCAAGACCGTACCCGAGTCGCAGATCGTGGAGACCTTGGTCGAGGAGGCGGTGAAGCTCGCCGGGTCGATGGGCGCGGAGCTGCCCGAGGAACTGCGCGACCTGGTGAAGCCGACGGTCACCGTGCACTGACCGCCGCGGGGCGGGCGCCGCGCGGCGACGAACCGGCGCCCGGCGGGGCGCCCAGCCGACAACGCGCCCCGGCGGGTCGCCCAGCCGACAACGCGACCCGGCGGGCGCCCAGCCGACAACGCGACCCCGGTGGGTCACCCGGCCAACAAGCGACCCGGCGGGTCGGCCAATATCCGAGAGCGACCCGTCGGGTCGCCCAGCCAACAAGCGACCCGGCGGGTCGGCCAATATCCGCGAGCGACCCGTCGGGTCGCCGGACAGGCGATGAACGCCGCCGTCCCGCGCTCGCGTGCGTCCGAATCGTCTACGCTGACCGATTGTGA
Organism: Micromonosporaceae bacterium; assembly: GCA_036378155.1. Classification (GTDB taxonomy): domain Bacteria; phylum Actinomycetota; class Actinomycetes; order Mycobacteriales; family Micromonosporaceae; genus DASUXA01. The sequence goes on from DASUXA010000111.1 coordinate 2,850, forward strand.
CCGAGATGCGCGGTCGTACCGGCGTCCGCCACCCGTCCCCGCCCGGTCACGGCAGGCGGGTTCGCGATCCGGTCCGTCTCCTTGTCTGGCCGGCGCTGCTGGTCGCCGCGTGGCTCGTACCGGCGCTGACGCATCTGGCCCGGGTGGACTGGCTGTTGATCCCGCTCGTCGTCCTCGGTACGGCGTCGCTGTCGCGAGCGTCGCGCAGCCTGCTGGACCGGGTCGTCCTTGCGATCGGGCTGTTGATCGGGTTCGCCTGCGCGGCGGGTCTGCTGTTCTCGGTGTGGCCGTGGCATCTGGCGCCGTACCCGGTCGGCGTGCTGGCGCTCACCGGACTCGTGGTGGTCGCCGCCGTAACCGGTCGTCGCCCCGACGTCGGCGTCGGTCACCGCTGGCGCGGCGACCTGGGGGTGCTCGCCGTGGCGCTGGTACCGCTGGCGGTCGCCGGGCGTCCGTTCCTCGTCGGCGGTCTGGTCAGGCGGCTGTCCCTGGTGATGCTCGGCGAGGACCTGTCGCGGTTCTACAACGCGTACGACGCGATCCGGGCGGTCGGCGGGTACCCGTTCTTCCACCCCGACATCGGCGGCGTCTCGCTGTCGGCACGCATGGTCGTGTACCCGACCGGGTCGATGTTCGTCAGCGCGCTGCTCGACTCGTTCGTCCGTTCGTCGTCGGCGCAGGGCACGCCGACCAGCGCGTTCACCCATTTCGTCGGGTACTTCGTGGTCGGCTTCGGGCTGTTCGGCGCGGCGACCGTGTGGGCCGCGGACTGGGTCGCCCGACCGTTCCTGCACGGCTGGCGACGGGTGCTCGTCGTGTGCGTGGCGGCGGCCGGGTGCGCGTTCTCGGCGCTGGTCACCATGGTCGTCTCCGGGTTCTTCAGTTCGATGCTCGGGATCGCGCTGCTCGCGCTGCTGTTCGCGATCCTGGTCCGTCCGCCGCGCGTGGACGTGGAGTACCTGGTCACGGTCGCCGCTCTGACCGTCGGGCTGTCGTTCACGTACTACGTGTTCCTGCCCGCGGCGCTCGCGGCTGTCGTCTGCGCGGCTGTGTCGCTGCGTCGCCGGCTGCGTCGCCTCCGCCCGGCGGTGGTCGCGACGTGCCTGGTGGCGGCGCCGCTCGTCGCGGTACCCGTCCTGGTCACGTACGCCGGGAACCCGGCGCAGGTAGGCGACCAGTTGGTGCTGCCGGGCACGGCGATCGGCACCGACTACAACGCGACGGTCGGCGCGGTCCTCGCCGTGCTCGCCGGGTGCGCGCTGCGCTGGCGGCTGCCCCTGGCGCGACGGGCGGCGGCGGTGGTTCTGACCATGACCGGGTTCACCGCCGCTGTCGGGGCGTATTCGGTGTACCGGACCGGCGAGGTGGCGCACTACTTCGACAAGTGCACCCACGCCCTGCTGGTCACCTGTCTGGTGCTGTTCGGCGTGGTCGCCTCGCTGCTGCCGGGACGGGACCTGGCGGGCAACCGGGAACGCCTGGTGGCGGTGCTCGCCGCCGCGACCGCGTTCGTCGGTCTCGGCGTGGTACCGCTGGGTCACCTGACGGTCGCGGCACGGCTGCACGCCGGCGGGTACGGCTCGTCTCCCGCCCCGCAGACGAGTTGGGGCATCGACCTCGCGCTCGGCAGGATCCGCGCGGACGACGCGGGAGCGCAGGTCGTGGTGCGCGCGCTGGCGGTGCTGCCGCAGCGGTACGACCGACCGACCGTGGTCGTGCAGCGGTCCGGGAACGATGTCAGCTATCTCGCCACGAAGTTCCTCAGCGTGCTGCGGCGTGACGGCGACAGCGTCGACTACTGGGCGGGCGTGCCGTGGCAGGGTCGCGATGCGGCGCATCTCGTCGACGCGGTACGCGGCAATCCGACGGCGCACGTACGGTTCGTGGTGGTCGGCATGCCGGAGGTGGCGGCGGACCTCGCCGCGTTCGCGCGGGCGCAGCCCCGGTACGGGGTGCAGGTGGTGACGTTGAGCGGCGCCGGCTGAGCCGGGAGGATCGGATGGCGTACCAGGTCGCGGTGTGCGGACCGGCGGACTGTACGGAAGCCGAACGGTCGGACGCCTACCGCGTGGGTCAGTTGTTGGCGGACGCGGGCGCGGTGGTGGTCTGCGGCTGCGGTGGCGGTGTGATGGCGGCGGTGGCCGCCGGGGTGCGCAGCCGGGGCGGGATCGCGGTCGGCGTGTGCCGCGACGACGAGCGCGACCAGGCGAGTCCGGACCTGTCCGCGACCCTGTATCCGGGCGTCGGCGAGGCGCGTAACGCGTTCATCGTCGCCAGCGTGGATGCCGTGATCGTCGTCGGCGGTTCCTGGGGGTCGCTGAGCGAGCAGGCGCTGGCGTTGCGGCGCGGCGACATCCCGGTGGTGTCGCTGCGCGGCTGGGAAGTGATTGACATCGATGGGCGTCGGGTACCGGGGGCGATCGTCGCCCGGCACCCAGGCGACGCGGTCGCCCTGGCGCTGCCGTCGTCGGGCTGAGTTCCGCGCGCGCCCCGCGTGCCGCGGTCGACACGCCGGCATACATGAAAATTCCTAAGCTCTACTCTTCCCAAGCTGGATCTTCCTCCTGTATATAGATGTACCTAAGTGTGGCTCTACCCCTGGCCACCCTTAACCATGGGAGGATCTGGTGAAAAGATCCGTCGTACTAACCGGAGCCGCCGTATTGATCGGCGGCTTCGTCGCGACTGCGCCGTCCGTGGCGCAGGCCGCGCCGGTACCCGATCGCGGCGCCGCGGTCACCGCCGCCAACCGCGCGCTCGACCAGCACCGGTCCGCGGTACGCGACTCCGGCAACGACGAGTACACGGTGTACTCGTCCCTCGTGGACAGCGACGGTGCCGCGGACGTGCGGTACACGCGCACCTACAAGGGTCTGCGGGTGCTGGGCGGCGACATCGTCGTACACACCGCGCCGGACGGCAGCTTCCGGGGCGCATCCGTGGGGCTCGCCGCGCCGCTGACCCTGGACACCAAGGCGGCGGTACCGGCGGCGCGTGCCGCGCAGCAGGCCAGGGCACACTTCTCGGGCACGGTCACCACGGTGGGTACGCCCGAGCTCATCGTCGACGCGAGCACCGGCTTCGGTCGGCTGGCGTGGGAGACGCTGGTCTCCGGCTGGGCGCGGGACGGGCAGACGCCGTCGCGGCTGCACGTGCTCACCGACGCGAACAGCAACGCGTACATCGGCTCGTGGGATGAGATCGAGACGGTCACCGGCACCGGTTACGGCATCTACGTCGGTACCGTCAGCATCGACACCACGCTGTCCGGCAGCACGTACTACATGAAGGACCCGTCGCACGGCAACAACACCGGGTGCGACATGAACAACGGCACGACGACCTGCACCCAGTTCACCGACGCCGACAACGTCTGGGGCAACGGGTCCAACTCCAACCGGCAGTCCGCCGCCGTTGACGCCTACTACGGCGCGGCGAAGACCTGGGACTACTACAAGAACGTGCACGGCCGTAACGGCATCTTCGACAACGGCACCGGTGTGCCGTCGCGGGTGCACTACGGCAGCAACTACGTCAACGCGTTCTGGGACGGCTCCCAGATGACCTACGGCGACGGGTCGGGCAACGCCCAGCCGCTCACCGCGCTCGACGTCGCCGGGCACGAGATGAGCCACGGCGTGACCGAGAACTCGGTGCCGGGCGGTCTGAGCTACTCCGGTGAGTCCGGCGGCCTGAACGAGTCCACCAGCGACATCTTCGGTACCGCCGTCGAGTTCTACGCCAACAACCCGAACGACCCGGGCGACTACCTGATCGGCGAGAAGATCAACATCAACGGCGACGGCACCCCGCTGCGCTACATGTACAACCCGTCGCTGGACGGCAGCTCGGACAGCTGCTGGTCGACCAACACCAAGAACAAGGACGTGCACTACTCGTCCGGTGTCGGCAACCACTTCTTCTTCGACCTCGCCGAGGGCACCGGCAGCACCCAGTGGGGCACCAGCCCGGTGTGCGGCAGCGCGCCGGCGGTGACCGGGATCGGTCGGTCCAAGGCCGAGCTGATCTGGTACCGGGCGCTGACCCACTACTTCACCTCCAACACGTCGTACGTCAACACGAGCAACCCGGGCAACACCGCGCGGGCGTACACCCTGCAGGCCGCGACCGACCTGTACGGACAGTGCTCCACGGAGTACAAGGCGGTTCAGGCGGCGTGGACCGCTGTCAACGTGGCCGGGAGCGACGCCTCCTGCGGCGGTGGCGGCACGAACGATTTCTCGATGTCGGTGTCGCCGACGTCGGGTTCGGTGACCGCGGGTGGTTCGGTGTCGGCGACGGTGTCGACGTCGACCACGGCGGGTTCGGCACAGACGGTGTCGTTGTCGGCGTCGGGTCTGCCG
>DASUXA010000112.1:0-15806 GCA_036378155.1 Micromonosporaceae bacterium
CCCCCCCCCCCCCCCCCCCCCCGCGACCCGTTACCAGGCCCAGGCTTCCGGACCGGGTCCACCGTTGCCGACCGGCGGGAACAACTCGTCCAGCCGGTTCAGCGTGCCCTCGTCGAGGGAGATGGCGAGCGAGTCCAGCGCCCCGTCGAGTTGTTCGCCGGTACGCGGACCGATGATCGGGGCGGTGACGCCGGGGCGGGACAGCAGCCACGCAAGCGCCACGTTCGCCGGGTCGTGTCCGAGTTCCGCGCACAACTTCTCGTACGCCTCGACGGTCTCCCGGTGTTCGGCGAGCGCGTCGCTGGACCGACCCTCAGCCGAGCGGGACGCGTTGCCCTCGCGTTGCTTGCGCAGCGCGCCGCTGAGCAGCCCGCCGTGCAGCGGCGACCACGGGATGATGCCGATGCCGTACTGCTGGGCGGCGGGGATCACCTCGAGTTCCACGTACCGCGTGAACAGGTTGTAGATGCACTGCTCGGACACCAGCCCGAGGAAGTGCCGACGGGCGGCGGACTCCTGCGCCTGTACCAGGTGCCAGCCCGCGAAGTTCGACGAGCCGACATACCTCACCTTGCCGGACTGCACCAGGATCTCCATCGCCTGCCAGATCTCCTCCCACGGAGTCGTCCGGTCGACGTGGTGCATCTGGTACAGGTCGATCCAGTCGGTCTGAAGTCGGCGCAGCGAGTCGTCGGCGGCGCGGATGATGTGCCGGGCGGACAGACCCTGCTCGTTCGGCCAGTCGCCCATCCTGCCGTACACCTTCGTGGCGAGCACAACCTTCTCGCGCCGTCCGCCACCCTGTGCGAACCAGCGCCCGATGATCTGCTCGGTGACGCCTTCACCGAGTTTCCAGCCGTACACGTTCGCCGTGTCGAAGAAGTTGACGCCGTGCTCCAGGGCACGGTCCATGATTGCGTAGCTGTCCGACTCCGACGTCTTGGGGCCGAAGTTCATCGTGCCCAGGCACAGCCGGCTCACGGTGAGACCGGTACGGCCGAGATTCGTGTACTCCATGCCGCCCACTCTGCCATGACCTCGGACGGCCCGCCCCAGCCTCGATCACAGTCGGCGGTGACGCGGACGAGCCGTACAACGGTGGGCGTCGATCGCCACCGTTGTACGGCTCGGACCTCAGGTGCCGGGCGTCGCCGACCGCCGCGCTAGCTGCTCTCCCGCGCCGCCGGAGCCGACCCGAACAGCACATCGTCCCAGCTCGGCAGCCGCTTACGCGGCTTGTCGCCGGTGCTCGGCTCACCGCCCGCCGCAGCCGACGCCCGCCGTGGGCGCAGGACCGCCAGCGACGGTACCGCCGGAACCTCCTTCGGACGGTCCGGGTCGTCGTCGAACGCGCTGCCCTCGGGCCCGGCGCCGATCAGAGCCGCCGCGCCACCGGACACCGGACGCGGACGCGGCGCCTCGACCGGCCCGGTCCCCGCCAACGCCGCCGGAGCAGTCGGCGGCGCCGGTTCGAGACCGCGTCCACTGGTCTTCCCCAGTGGACGGTCCAGCGAGGCGAGCAGCGCCTCCCGTCCGGCGCGGATCGGGTCGGGCGCGAGCCCACGACCCGGTCGCGACTCGCGCCGCGCGGTTTCCACCGGCGGTCGCATCGGCTCGTGCCCACCGCCGCGGCTCGGTTCACGGCTCGGCGGCGCGACGGTGTGACCGTGGCGCTCGCTCGGCGGTTCCTGACCCAGCCTCGGCATCGGACGCTCGGCGCACAGATATTGCGCCATGTCGTCGTGCGGGGTGACGGCCTGACGAGCCTTGTCCAGCTCCCACACCGCCTGCGCGGTCGCCTTGCCGCTCGGCCACGTCGCCACGATGCGCCACGTGCCGTCGTCGCGCCGGTACGCGTCCCAGGAGATCTTCTCGGCGTCCACACCGTGCTGGGCGAGCCGTCCGTCGACCACTTCGGCGAGCGACTGCCCCTTCGGCGACGACTTCAGCTTGGTACGCCGGGCGTGCTGGGCGAGCATCGCCCGCTCCTGCAGCACCGGACCCGCGTACCGCAGCACCCGGTCGACCGGCACCCCGGCGATCCGCGCCACGTCGTCCGCCGACTCCCCGGCACGGATGCGCGCCTGGATGTCGCGTGGGGACAGTGATGCCGACGTCGTGTCGGGCTGGCTCGCGCCGGTGCCGGCGGTATCGCCGCGACCCGGCCGCAACGCACTCTGCACGCGCTCGTCAATGGGCAGCGCGAGCAGGCGTCCGACCTCGTCGGCGAGCACCAGCGCCCGGCCATCCTCGGAGAGGGCGACGAAGCGTACCGGTCGCATGGCGTGCCTCCCTCCGCCCCCACCCGAAGCATCGGCCACATCGCGGCTCTGTCGACACGGTACGCCGAACGTGCCGGCGCGCCAATCAGCCACGCCGGCACATGCCCATGTCACCACGGGTGTCGGACGACTGTCGCGGTTCAGGCGCGGCGAGCGACGCGCCGAGCCGCAACGGCCGCAACGGTCAGAGGCGCTCCAGCACGTAGTCGATGCTGGCGGTGAGCCGCTCGACGTCAGCCGGCTCGATCGCGGGGAACAACGCCACGCGCAGCTGGTTGCGCCCGAGCTTGCGGTACGGCTCGGTGTCCACGATCCCGTTCGCGCGCAGCGTCTTCGCGATCGCCGAGGCGTCCACCCCGTCGGCGAAGTCGACGGTCGCGACCACGTTCGAGCGCAGTGCCGGGTCGGACACGAACGGCGTGGCGACCGGCGACCGCTCCGCCCAGCCGTACATGATCGACGCGCTCTCGGCGGTACGCTTCGCCGCCCAGTCCAGCCCGCCCTGGCTGAGGATCCACTCGGTCTGCTCGGCGGCCAGGAAGATGGTCGCCAGCGCCGGGGTGTTGTACGTCTGCTCCAGGCGCGAGTTGTCGATCGCGGTGACCAGGTCAAGGAAGGCCGGGATGTACCGACCGGACTCCTTGACCTGCTGGGCGCGTTCGAGGGCCGCCGGCGACATGATCGCGATCCACAGCCCGCCGTCCGAGGCGAAGTTCTTCTGCGGCGCGAAGTAGTACACGTCCGACTCGCGGATGTCGACGTCCAGCCCGCCTGCGGCGGAGGTCGCGTCGTGCAGCATCAGCGCGCCGTCGTCCGCGCCGGGTACCCGCTTCACCGGTACCGCGACGCCGGTCGAGGTCTCGTTCTGCGGCGTGCAGTACGCGTCGACGCCGGCTTCCGCGACGAGTTGCGGAGCGCTGCCCGGTTCCGCCTTGCGTACCGTCGGCTCGCCGAGGAACGGCGCCTTCTTCGCGACGGTCGCGAACTTGCCGCCGAACTCGCCGAAGTTGGCGAACTGGGCGCGGTCGCGGATCAGCCCGAACGCGGCGACCTCCCAGAACGCGGTGGTGCCGCCGTTGCCGAGGATCACCTCGTACCCCTCGGGCAGCGAGAACAGTTCCGCGACGCCGCGACGCAGCCGCGCCACCTGGTCGCGCACTGTCTTCTGCCGGTGCGAGGTACCGAGGTAGCCGTTGGCGACCCGGGCGAGCGCCTCGACCGCGGCGGGACGTACCTTGCTCGGCCCACAGCCGAACCTGCCGTCGCCCGGCTTGAGATCATCGGGAATGCGGATGGTGGAAACGTCGGCCACGGTGTGTCCCTCCGGCTGGCCTGGCGATGACTGCTCCGGCGGCGCTGCCGTACCGCCATCCTTCCACGCCCGCTCGCCCGCTTCGCACACGCCCGGCGAGCAGTGGCATCACCCACAGCGATGCGGCATCACGCACAGCGAACGGGTTGTCGGGTCAGCGACCGGCTGACCCGGTGTGCCGGAAGCAGGTGTGCCGGGAGCGGTCGACAACCGCCGTGGTGCGCGTACATCACCAGCGAGGTACGCACCCCGGACGCTCACAGCGCTGGCGGTGTAGCCACACCGCCAGCGCTGTGGAACTGTCGCGAGACACCCGGCCGGGCGGGCCACCGGCACAACCAGGCGAGACTCAGAGCCGGGCCACGTCGCCCAGCGGACACCGGTCGACTCAGTCGCCGTGCGGGATCTCCGCCCAGCCTTCGACGTCCTCGGGGCGGCGCGGCCCCGGTCCGACGTACCGGGCGGACGGGCGGACCAGCCGGTTGAGCTTCTTCTGTTCGAGGATGTGGGCGCTCCAGCCCGCCACCCGGGCGCAGGTGAACATCGACGTGAACATGTGCGCCGGTACCTCGGCGAAGTCGAGGACCACCGCCGACCAGAACTCGACGTTGGTGGCGAGCACCCGGTCGGGACGGCGGTTGTGCAGTTCCTCCAGGGCCGCCTTCTCCAGCGCCTCGGCGACCTCGAAGCGCGGCGCGCCGAGTTCCCGAGCGGTACGCCGCAGCACGCGGGCGCGCGGGTCCTCCGCCCGGTACACCCGGTGTCCGAAGCCCATCAGCCGCTCGCCCCGGTCGAGCACCTTCTTGACGTACCCCTCGGCGTCACCGGTGCGCTCGACCTCCTCGATCATTCCCAGTACCCGGGACGGCGCCCCGCCGTGCAGCGGCCCGGACAGCGCGCCGATCCCGGACGAGATGCACGCCGCCGCGTCCGCGCCGGTCGAGGCGACCACCCGGCAGGTGAAGGTCGAGGCGTTCATACCGTGCTCGGCGGCCGAGATGAAGTAGGCGTCCACCGCCTTGACGTGGCGCGGATCCGGCTCGCCCCGCCACCGCTTCATGAACCGTTCGACGATGGTCTCCGCCTTGTCGATCTCCTTCTGCGGTACGGCGGGCAGACCGAGACCGCGGGCGGACTGCGCGACAAAGCTCAGCGCGGTCACGCTGACCCGGGCAAGGTCCTCGCGGGCCTGCTCGTCGGAGATGTCGAGCAGTTGCCCGAGACCCCAGTACGGGGCGAGCATGGCGACTGCGGACTGCACGTCGACGCGGATGTCCCCGGAGTGCACCGGCACCGGGAACGGCTCCGCCGGCGGCAGACCGGGCCCGAACTTGCCGTCTACCAGCAGCGCCCAGACGTTGCCGAACGAGATCCGCCCGATGAGGTCTTCGATGTTCACCCCGCGGTACCGCAGCGCGCCGCCCTCTTTGTCGGGCTCGGCGATCTCGGTCTCGAAGGCGATCACACCCTCCAGGCCAGGTTTGAAATCGGACATCTCGCTCTCCTGGATCTCATGTCCTCGCTGACGGCGTCGCCAGGCGACCGGTCAGGTCGCCGGAGACCGCGTGCGATCCGGGGGTTCTGGTTGGCATGTATCTTGCCTGGCGGGTAACTAGTAGGCGACCCACGCGGGGTGTGCTACGCGCGACATCTTTCGTGTACCCACCCGAGTCGCCCTACCGACCGCACCCCCGTGTGTTCCCTACGACAGTTCTTCGCGCAGGTCGCGGCGGCGCGGAAGGATGTTCGCGTGATACCCGGCACACCAGACGACGAAGAGCTGGCCCGGATGCGCCGCGAATACGACACCGACGCGCCGCTGAACGAGGCCGACCTCGCCCGCGACTGGCCGACCCAGTTCGGGCGGTGGCTCGCCGACGCGATCGGGTTCGGCGTGACCGAACCCAACGCGATGGTGGTCGCCACCGCCGACGCGGACGGACGACCGAGCGCGCGCAGCGTCCTGCTCAAGGGGTACGACGCGACAGGCTTCACGTTCTACACCAACTACACCTCGCGCAAGGGCGCCGAGCTCGCCGCCAACCCGCACGCCAGCCTGGTCTTCCCCTGGTACCCGATGCACCGGCAGGTGATCGTCGTGGGGCGGGCGGAACGGGTCGGTCGCGCCGAGACCGAGGAGTACTTCGCCGTCCGCCCGCGCGGGGCGCAACTCGGCGCGTGGGCGAGCCCCCAGTCCACCGTGATCGACAGCCGCGAAACGCTGGAACGCGCCTGGGCAGAGGCGGACGAGCGGTTCCCGGACCGGGTACCGGCGCCCGAACACTGGGGCGGCGTGCGGGTGGTACCCGACACCGTCGAGTTCTGGCAGGGCAGACGCAGCCGGCTGCACGACCGGCTGCGGTACCGCCGCCTCGACAACGGCGAATGGATTGTGGAAAGGCTGGCCCCGTGACGTCAGGACGATCGGCATGACCACGGTCGAGGAATCCGAGGAGGAATCCGGCTCGTCCGCGAGTGTCCCCGCCGCCAGGCTCCGAGCCTGGCGGCGGGTCGCGATCGACACCGCGCCGCTGCGGCACGCCGCGTACCGGCGACTGTTCGTCGGCAACGTGGTGTCCGGCTTCGGGTACCAGTTCACCGCGGTCGCCGTGCCGGTACAGGTGTACGCGCTGACCAACTCGTCGCTCTGGGTCGGGTTCCTGGGTCTGGCGTCGCTGGTACCGCTGCTGGTGTTCGCCGTCTGGGGCGGGGCGGTCGCGGACGCCGTGGACCGTCGCCGGCTGCTGCTCGGCAGTTCCGTGCTGATGTGGCTGTCCACATTGGGGCTGCTCGCCCAGGCGGTACTGCGGGTGGACAGCGCCGGGCTGATCCTCGCTCTGGTGGCGGTACAGGCGACCGCGTTCGCGATCAGCACGCCGACCCGGTCGGCGATCGTGCCGCGCCTGGTACCGCCCGAGGAACTCGCCGCCGCGAACACCGTCAACTACACGATGTTCAACGCGGCGACGGTCGCCGGTCCGCTCGGTGCCGGACTGGTGCTCGCGAGCTTCCCGGTCGGTACCGCGTACGCGATCGACGCGGTGCTGTTCACGGTCGCCCTGTGGGCCGCGTTGCGGCTGCCCGCGCTGCCCCCGCTGACGGTCAACGCGGCGGGCTCGCGGCTGCGCGACGTGGTCGACGGGCTGCGGTACCTGGCGACCACACCGGTCCTGCTGCTGTCGTTCGCGATCGACATCGCGGCGATGGTGCTGGCTCTGCCCAGGGCACTGTTCCCGCAGGTCGCGGCGGAACGGTTCGGCGGCAACCACGCCATCGGCTGGCTGTACGCGGCGATCGCGCTCGGCTCGGTGGTCGCCGGTGTGACGTCGGGCTGGATCGGGCGGGTACGTCGCCAGGGTCTGGCGCTGATCGTCGCGGTGGTCGGCTGGGGGCTCGCGGTCGCCGGCGCCGGGATGGCGTCGTCGCTGTGGGCGTGCGTCCTGCTGCTCGCCGTGGGCGGGGCAGCCGACCTGGTCAGCGCCGTGTACCGGCAGACCATGCTGCAGACGTACGCACCCGACGAGCTGCGGGGTCGGATGCAGGGCGTGTACACCGCCGTGGTGGCGGGCGGACCGCGCCTGGGCGATCTGCGCGCGGGCGGCATGGCGGTCGTGGTCGGACCGACCGTCGCCTGGGTCAGCGGCGGCATCGCCGCGGCAGTGGTCGCCGTGATCCTGGCGGTCGCGTTTCCCGCGCTGCGTCGGTACACGATGGGTCCGAAGCTGGACTAAGGTCGCAAGTCATGCGGGAGATCATCAGGCCGTCCGGTGCCCAGTGGACGATCGCGTCCGGCGATCACCACGCCACGATCGTCGAGGTCGGCGGCGGCTTGCGGCGCTACCGGGTCGGCGACGTCGACGTGGTGGACGGGTACGGCGAGGACGAGCTGTGTCCGGGCGGCGCCGGGCAGGTCCTCGCGCCCTGGCCGAACCGGCTGCGCGACGGGCGGTACGTGTTCGACGGCAAGACCCACCAGCTGGCGCTGTCCGAGCCGGCGACGCACGCCGCGATCCACGGGCTGGTCCGGTGGCTGCCCTGGCAACGGGTCGGCGGGTCGGAGTCCGAGATCACAGTCGCGTGCCTGATCACCGCGCAGCCCGGGTACCCGTGGCCGGTCGAGCTGCGGACCACCTGGTCGTTGGACGCGGACGGGTTGACCGTCCGGCACGAGGCGACCAACCTCGGCGACGCGTCGTGCCCGTGGGGGCTGGGCGTCCACCCGTACCTGATGCTGCCCGGCGTCGCCGTGGACGACCTGGTCCTGCAGGTACCCGCGCGCAGCCGGCTGCTGGTCGACGGCCGCAAGCTGCCGATCGGCGCGGCGAAGGTGGCGGGCGGCGAATTCGACTACACCACGCCGCGCCGCATCGGCGGGGCGCACCTGGACACCGCGTTCGGCGACCTGGACCGGGGCGGCGACGGGCGTACCGAGGTCACCGTGTCCGCGCCGCACCTCGATCGAAGCGTGGCGATCTGGGCGGACGAGGCGTTCTCCTGGTGGCAGGTGTACACCGGGGACACGCTGCCGCCCCACCGGGCGCGGCGGGCGGTCGCGGTCGAGGCGATGACCTGTCCGCCGGACGCCTTCCACTCGGGGCGGGACGTCGTCGTCCTGCGCCCCGGTCGGACCTGGCGGGGCACGTGGGGCATCCGCCCGAGCCGGTAGTCGCGGGAAGGAGCCGCATGGAGTACCGCGAGGTCGTCCGACGTCGTCGGATGGTGCGCAACTACGACCCCGACCGGCAGGTACCGCCGGACGTGCTGGATCGGCTGCTGGAGTACGCGGTGCACGCGCCGTCCGCCGGGTTCTCCCAGGGCTGGAGCTTCCTGGTGCTGGACGCGCCCGACGACCGTGCCCGGTTCTGGGCGGCGACCACCCCGGAGGGGACGTCGGGAAGCCGCTGGCTCGCCGGGATGACGCGTGCTCCGCTGATCGTGGTACCGCATGCCGACCGGGACGCCTATCTCGACCGGTACGCCGAACCCGACAAGGGCTGGACAGACCGGGACGAGGCGCGCTGGCCGGTACCGTACTGGCACATCGACACCGGGTTCGCCAGCCTGCTGATCCTGCTCGGAGTGGTGGACGAGGGGCTGGGCGCCTGCTTCTTCGGCATCCCACCGGAGCGCACCGACGCCTATCGCGAGGCGTTCGGCGTGCCCACCCGGTACACCCCGATCGGGGCGATGACGATCGGGTACCCGGCGCCCGACGTGCGGTCCCCGTCGCTGAAGCGGGGGCGGCGACCCGTGACCGACGTGGTACATCGGGGCCGGTGGGACGCGTGATACCCCAGGTACCGCGTGGCGGTGGTGAACAAGCCCTGGGCACCGGTCGCTAGGCTGTCAACGGCCAGCGCGATTCGGGAGGGGGCGAGCCAGCCGTGATCTTCAAAGCGGTACGGGACGGCCGCCCATACCCGGACCACGGTCTGACCATGAAGGCGTGGGCGGAGATCCCCCCTCGACCGGTCCGGCTCGACCAACTGATCACCACCAAGCGCGAGCTGGCGCTGGACCGCCTGCTCGCCGAGGACTCGACGTTCTACGGCGACCTGTTCCCGCACGTCGTGCAGTGGGAGGGCGGGCTGTACCTCGAGGACGGGCTGCACCGGGCGCTGCGCGCCGCGCTGCAGCAGCGCCACCAGATCCACGCGCGGGTCCTCGTCCTGTAGACCGCTACCGTGGTGGGTATGGACCCGACGCTGCCGCTGGATCTGCTCGACTTCGACCGCCTGCACTCCGACGAGGAGCGCGACATCCGCGCCGTGGTACGGCGGCTGGTCGACGACAAGGTGCGCCCGTTCGTCGCCGAGTGGTACGAGCAGGGCCGGGTCCCCGCCCGTGAGCTCGCCAAGGAGTTCGGCGCGCTGGGGCTGCTCGGGATGCATCTGACCGGGTACGGCTGTGCCGGCGCGTCCGCCGTCGCGTACGGGCTGGCCTGCCTGGAGTTGGAGGCGGGCGACTCCGGTGTGCGCAGCCTGGTCAGCGTGCAGGGGTCGCTGGCGATGTACGCGATCTGGCGGTACGGCTCGGAGCAGCAGAAGCTGGAGTGGCTGCCCCGGATGGCGACCGGCGAGGCGATCGGCTGCTTCGGGCTGACCGAGCCGGACCACGGCAGCGACCCGGCGTCGATGGCGACGTACGCCCGCCGCGACGGCGACGACTGGGTGCTGCACGGCGGCAAGATGTGGATCACCAACGCCCCGATCGCCGACGTCGCGGTGATCTGGGCGCGTACCGACGACGGGATCCGCGGCTTCCTGGTGCCCGCCGCGACACCCGGCTTCTCCGCGCGCGAAGTGCGGCACAAGTTGTCCCTGCGCGCGTCGCTGACCGGCGAGATCACGCTGGACGAGGTACGGCTGCCCGCCGACGCCCGGCTGCCCGAGGCGATCGGTTTGAAGGCGCCGCTGTCCTGCCTGACCGAGGCGCGGTTCGGCATCGTCTGGGGCGCGCTCGGCGCCGCCCGCGACTGCCTGCACACCGCCATCTCGTACGCGCGTGACCGGATGCAGTTCGGACGACCGATCGGCGGGTTCCAGTTGACCCAGGCGAAGCTCGCCGACATGGCGGTGGAGTTGCAGAAGGGGTACCTGCTGGCGCTGCACCTGGGTCGACTCGCCGACGCCGGGGCGTTGCGTCCGGAGCAGGTGAGTGTCGGAAAGTTGAACAACGTCCGGGAGGCGATCGCGATCGCCCGGCAGTGCCGCACGATCCTCGGCGCGAACGGGATCAGCGGCGAGTACCCGGTGATGCGGCACGCCAACAACCTGGAGAGCGTGCTCACCTACGAGGGCACCTCGGAGGTGCACCAACTGGTCATCGGACAGCGGCTGACCGGTCTGTCGGCGTTCGCCTGACCAGGGCGTACCTCCGCCTTTCACAGCGATCCGCTTCGATCGCGCTCCCGCCTCGCGACGGCGGCGCGGGCACCGCTTTTCGACGCGACCGGATCGGTCGCGGGTGTCGGACCGACGCCGTACCGTGACTGGTGTCGCTCGAATCGCCGCGGCGCCAGCCGAGGCACGAAGTCGCGAGGTGAAGGCGGATGACGCGTCCGGACAACGCCATCGGCGGCAGCACGCCGCGCCAGCCGTCGGCTGGTGATCCGCACCCGACCGCGGAGCTGCCCCCGGTCGGCGAACTCGACTCGGGCACGGGTTGGCCCGACGGCGACGCCACGACGCACCGACTCGGGGACGACGGCACGACCCGTCCCCTGGGCGTGGGCGGCGACCCGGCGACCCGCCGGCTCGACCTCGACGCCCCGCCGCGCCGGGGCGGTGTGCTGCGTGGCGTGCTGTGGCTCGTCGCGATCGTCGTGCTGATCGGCGCGGTGCTGTACGGCAGCCGCTCGATCGGCGTCTGGCCGCACTTCGGCAACCCGTTCGCCGAGAAGAAGACCGACCGCAGTCAGCCCGCGCTGCTCAAGTCGATCCAGGACCTCAGCCGGTTCGAGGCGGCCAGCGGCAACTTCCAGGTGGTCATCGACGTCCAGAAGGACCGTTCGTACATTCCCGACCTCATCTTCAGCGACCGGATCCTGTTCGTCGCCGCCGGCTCGGTCGACGCGTACGTCGACTTCAGCGGGATCGGAGCGGGGGCGATCACCGAGTCCGCCGACCACCGCACCGTCACCGTCCACCTGCCCGCGCCCCAGCTCGACAAGCCGAACATCGACCACGACAAGAGCTACGTGTTCGCCGAGTCGCGCGGGCTGGCGAACCGGGTCGGCGACCTGTTCGGCGGCGACCCGAACAAGCAGCAGGAGCTGTACCAGCTTGCCGAGGACCGGATCGCGGCGGCGGCGAAGGACAGCGGACTCGCCCAGCGTGCCGCGGACAACACCAGGAAGATGCTGGAGCAGATGCTGCGCTCGCTCGGATACCAGACCATCACGGTCACCGTCGACGCTCCGTAGCGGTACGTCCGGGCATGGTTGCCCAGGTCGCGGTCGGGTACCCGCACGATAGGCTCACCGGCGGCTTCCGGTAGCGACGCCGGGTGCCCGACATGGAGAGTGCAGCCCGTGATCAGTGTGTTCGACCTGTTCAAGGTCGGTATCGGCCCGTCCAGTTCGCACACCGTCGGCCCGATGCGTGCGGCCCGGATGTTCGTGTCCGGGCTCAAGGCGGACGGGCTGCTCGCCGAGACCGCCCGGGTACGCGCCGAGATGTTCGGCTCGCTCGGCGCGACCGGGCACGGGCACGGCACCGACCGGGCGGTACTGCTCGGACTGTGCGGGGAGGACCCGGAGACGGTCGACACCGACACCGTCGCGCCGCGTGCCGCCGCGATCGTTGCCGAGCGGCGGATCCCACTGCTCGGAGTCCACGAGGTCGAGTTCGATCCGGACAGCGACCTGGTCCTGCACCGGCGGCGGGCGCTGCCGTACCACCCGAACGGCATGATCTTCACGGCGCTGCGCGCCGACGGTGAGCGGCTGCGTACCCGGACCTTCTACTCGGTCGGGGGCGGGTTCGTGGTCGACGAGGCGACCGGCGCGTTGAAGGCGGACGACGCGGCGGTGCCGTACCCGTTCCGCACCGGGGCGGAGTTGCTGGGCTGGGCCGACCGGACCGGGCTGCGAATCAGCGACGTCATGCTCGCCAACGAGGTGACCCGCCGCCCCGAGGCGGAGGTACGGGCGGGGCTGCTGACCATCTGGCGGGTCATGCAGGAGTGCGTGACGAAGGGCTGCGACACGACAGGGCAGTTGCCGGGCGGGCTGAAGGTACGTCGTCGCGCGGCGGAACTGCGCCGCAGGCTGGAAGCCGAGCACTTCGCGGTCGACCCGTTGCGGGTGATGGACTGGGTGACGCTGTTCGCGCTCGCGGTCAACGAGGAGAACGCGGCGGGCGGCCGGGTCGTCACCGCCCCGACGAACGGGGCAGCCGGCATCGTGCCGGCGGTCCTGCACTACTACACCCGGTTCGTACCCGGCGCGACCGAGGACGGCGTGATCCGGTTCCTGCTCACCGCGGCGGCGATCGGCGTGCTGTTCAAGGAGAACGCGTCGATTTCCGGTGCCGAGGTCGGCTGCCAGGGCGAGGTCGGTTCGGCGTGCTCGATGGCTGCCGCCGGGCTGACCGAGGTGCTCGGCGGGACCCCGCACCAGGTGGAGAACGCCGCCGAGATCGCGATGGAACACAATCTCGGGTTGACCTGCGACCCGGTCGGCGGGCTCGTGCAGATTCCGTGCATCGAGCGCAACGCGGTCGCCTCGATCAAGGCGATCACCGCGGCGCGGATGGCGCTGCGCGGTGACGGCACGCACTTCGTCGCGCTCGACAAGGTCATCAAGACCATGCGCGAGACCGGGGCGGACATGAAAGTCAAATACAAGGAGACCGCGCGCGGCGGACTTGCCGTCAACGTCATCGAGTGCTGAGCGGCGTCGATCGGTAGTGCGCCGCCGGAGCGCCCGTTTTCCGGCTGACATTCGCACGTTCGCCCGATGGGCAGGGCAATCGGCATTCGTCACAGTACCGGTTCAGCAGTCGCCGAACTGGAGGTGACGGAGTGACCACCGTCGCGCTCAAGGACGTCACCAAGATCTTCCCGGACGGTACCGTCGCTGTGGACGGGCTGAACCTGGACGTAGGCGCCGGGGAGTTCATGGTGCTGCTCGGGCCCTCCGGCTGCGGCAAGTCGACGGTCCTGCGGATGGTCGCCGGGCTGGAGGACCTGACCTCCGGAAGTGTGCTGCTCGGCGGGCAGTTGGCGAACGACATCCCGCCCCGCGACCGCGGTATCGCGATGGTGTTCCAGGACTTCGCGCTCTACCCGCACATGACCGTCGGCGACAACATCGGCTTCCCGCTGCGCCTGTCCGGAGTCGAGCCGACCCCGCGTACCGAGCGGGTCGCCGACGTCGCGACCGCGCTCGGCATCGGCGAACTGCTGGGGCGCAAGCCCTGGCAACTGTCCGGCGGGCAGCGGCAGCGCGTCGCCATGGGGCGCGCGATCATCCGCCGACCGGGACTGTTCCTGATGGACGAGCCGCTGTCGAACCTGGACAGCGGTCTGCGCGCCGAACTGCGCGCGGAGATCTCGGCGCTCACCCGCGAACTCGGCGTGACCACGATCTACGTCACGCACGACCAGTCCGAGGCGCTGACCATGGCGGATCGGGTCGCCGTCCTGCGCCGCGGCGTCCTGCAGGACGTGGGCACCCCGACCGAGGTGTACGGGCAGCCGGCGACCCTGTACGTCGCCGCGTTCCTCGGCGCTCCCCGGATGAACCTGCTGGAAGCCGAGGTGTACGTCCACCTGGAACGGTACGTGGCGCTGCACATCGGGGACCAGACGCTGCGCCTGCCGTGGGACGACATCCGGTCGCGCGCGGTCGCGCACTACCACAGCGAGCGGATCGTCGTCGGAATGCGTGCCGAGGCGCTGACCCCGGTACCCGTCGACGCGCCGGGCAACGTGCTGCGCGGCCGGATCCGGTACCTGGAGCACCACGGTCACGAGTCGCTGGCGTTCCTCGACGTCGGGGCGATGGCGGTCGTGGTCGACGACGGTACCGGCGTGCCCCCGGATCTCCACGAGCCTCGGGGTCTGCGCCGGCTCGGCTCGGTGGTGCGTCGGCTGGGTGGGCGCGCCGGCACCGAGCCGGTCGACCCGGAGGTACCCGCGGTCGGTCGCGCGACGGTCGGCGCCAGGTCGGGTGCGCCGACGTCCACCCGCACGTCCGCGTCCGGCGGTGCGCCGCGGCATCAGGTGCGCCCCGCCGAGGTGGCGGTGCGGCTGGCGCCGTACCCGGCGGTCCGCAACGGTAGCCCGCTGACGGTGTCGGTGGATCTCGCCGCGCTGCACTACTTCGACGCGTTGGGTCGCCGGATCGACGTGCGCTGGCGCTGATCACCAGTCGGACTTGAGCACACCGCGCCGGCTGCGCGGAAGGCGGATCGGGTGTCGTGGCGGGTCGTCCGCCAACGCGCCGTACCTTGCGCAGCGTGAAGGAAACTGACTGCGGCGCGAGCATTGACGGCAGTCGTTTACTTCGTCCATCATCGATGAAACCCGGGCTGTCCCATCAACCCCAGTCAATGAGTCGGATCCGTTAAGAGCTCTGCACACCCCAGGTGACCCGCGCGGTCGCCACCCCCATTGCACTCTTTCGGAAGGACCAGTCATGGGCTGCTCCAGCAGCACATCCCCGGCCTACGGCGAAATGTCGTGGTTCTGCTGCGGCAACGCCTGGGGCCCGTGCGGCTCCACCGGGCACGGCGCGTGCGGTACCTGCAACTCGGGTTCCCACCAGTGCGCCTGGCCGAACACCTCCGATGCCTGCTTCGGCATCACCCGCCCCGACCAGTGCGGCGAGAACCTTGCCCGGCGGCTCTGCGGGCACGTGTTCTATGTGACGAACCGGTGCAACGGCGCCTGCGTCAGCGTCACGATCGCGGACTGCGGTCCCGACACCAACAGCTTCTGCGGCGAGCGGCACTGCTGCTCCAACGGCAACTGCGGGACCAACCGGATCATCGACCTGACCGCCTCCGCGTACAGCGCGATCGCGTCCCTGTCCAGCGGCCTCGGCGTCTGCCGGGTCGACAGTTGAGGGGGCGGAGATGAACAGACTCGATCGTCGTCGATTCCTCACCGCGGCGGTACTCGGGGCCGGTGGCGCGATCGCCGGCGCGAGCGCGCTCGGCGTGGTCGACCCGGACGCGGCGTTCGCGGCCGAGCCGATCAAGCTCGATCCCGGTGTGAAGGACCCGAACTTCGCCGAGGGCCGGATCACCGGCATCAACGGTACGACCCTGATGGTCACCGGTTCGGACAACGTGCTGTACCGGATCATGGTCACCGAAGCGACCAGCATCTGGAAGCTGACCCCGACCGACTTCAACGCGATCGCTGTGGGTGACGGGCTCTACGCCCGTGGCGTACCGCTGGTCGACGGCGCGCTCGCCGCCGAGGCGGTCTGGGTCAACATCGTCAACCTGCACGGCACCATCCGCTCGATGGGCCGCAACTGGATGCACATGGACCACCACGGGCAGACCATCGTCGCCCACGTGGTACCGGGAACCAGCGCCGCGGTGTACAACCACACCCCGGCCGTGCCCGACTTCTCGCAGGTCACGGTCGGTCAGCACGTGCACATCCTGGGCGCCTGGATCCCTGACACCAACGAGATCAACATCGCGACCCTGTACGCGAGCGTGTGACCAGTCGGCGGACCGGGCCCAACCCCG
>DASUXA010000113.1:0-15379 GCA_036378155.1 Micromonosporaceae bacterium
CCGCGCCGACGGGGGTAAACAAACTTGGCACTGGCTTACAAGCACCCTGTTGAGTTCTCAAAGAACAAACACACACCATCAAACACCGGACAAACCGGCACCATCCGGGGCAACTCCACAAACCTACCCGGCCAGATCCTCCTCGTCAAATCGCGATTTCGCGATTTGACGGGTGTCCACCCGGTCTCCCCAGCCCGAACAACCGGATCATCTCCGGATGTCTTCGAGGGAGTCAGCAGGACGGCCGGCTCCTCGACCCTTCAGGTCGGCGCTCGTCCGTTTCCCTGCCGGACAACCATGCTAGCCGGTCGGCTTCCGGATCCCAAATCGACCTCCCGGTCGATCGGGCCACCGCCCGGCGCCAGTCCCAACCGGCGTCACCGCCTCGGTCCTGACCACCCACCGACCCGACCGATTTCCTGCCGGGCCCCGCGGGCAGAGAGAAAATTACGCGGCCCACCCACTCATCGTCAAATCCAGTCGCGATGGCCCCGATCACATCACCAGCCCCACGAGAAGCGGAACCGGCGCGGCTCGCGAGGCAGCACTCCTCGCGACAGCCGCGCCGGCATCCCCGATCACGCGAAGGCGAACTCAGGGCAGCAGCTCGACTCCGGCGACCGTGCGCTTGCCGCGCCGCAGCACGAGGTACCGCCCGTGCAGCAACTGGGTCGGCTCGACCCGTTGCTCGGCGTCGGTGACCCGGACGTTGTTCAGGTACGCGCCGCCCTCGGCGATGGTCCGACGCGCCTCGTTGAGGCTCGCGACCAGACCCGACTCCTTCAACAGGGCAGCTATCGGGGGCAGCTCTACCGGTACCCCGGTCAAACCCGCCTCGGACAGCGCGGCGCGCAACGTGGGCTCGGACAACTCGTCGAGCGAACCCCGCCCGAACAACGCCTGGCTGGCCGCCACCGCCTGCCTCATCTCGTGCTCGCCGTGCACCAGGGCGGTCAGCTCCTCGGCCAGGGCGCGCTGCGCCTGCCGTGCCGCCGGACGCTCCGCCACCGCACGCTCCAGGTCGAGGATCTCCCCGCGTGGCCGGAAGCTGAAGTACCGCAGGTAGCGCCCGACGTCACGGTCGTCGGTGTTGAACCAGAACTGGTAGAACGCGTACGGGCTGGTCATCGACGCGTCCAGCCACACCGCGCCGCCCTCGCTCTTGCCGAACTTCGTGCCGTCCGCCTTGGTGACCAGCGGCGTCACGAACGCGTGCACCGGACCCGCCCCGCGCCGGCGGATGTAGTCCACCCCCGCCGTGATGTTGCCCCACTGGTCCGAGCCGCCGAACTGCAACGTGCAGCCGTACCGGCGGTGCAGCTCGAAGAAGTCGTTCGCCTGCAGAAGCTGGTAGCTGAACTCGGTGAAGCTGATCCCCGTCTCCAGCCGTACCTTCACCACCTCGCGAGCCAGCATCCGGTTCACCGGGAAGTGTTTGCCCACGTCGCGCAGAAAGTCGACCACCGACATCGGACCGGTCCAGTCGAGGTTGTTGACCAGCGTCGCCGCGTTGTCGCCGGTGTAGCTGACGAACGGCGCCAACTGGCTGCGGATCTTCTCCACCCAACCGGCCACCACCTCGGGCGGATTGAGCGACCGTTCGCTGCTCTCCCGCGGATCGCCGATCTGCCCGGTCGCGCCGCCGACCAGCAACAACGGACGCAGCCCGGCGCGCTGCAGCCGCCGCGCGGTGAGCACCTGGACCAGGTGACCGACGTGCAAGCTGGGCGCGGTCGGGTCGAAGCCGACGTAGAACGTCACCTCGTCGCTGTCGAGGTGTTTACGCAGGTCGTCGAGGTCGGTCGAGTCCTGGACCAGGTCCCGCCACAGCAGGTCGTCGAGTAGGTCGCTCACGCCGGCCATTGTCGCCCATCGGCGCGGCGACCGGTCGACCGGTTTCGCCAGTGGCAGCGGTGCGCCTCTCCCGGCGGCGAGCCCTGCTCGGCGTCACGACGCCGACGGGCGCGGCGCGCGGCGGCGGGGGGTGTGACGGCGGTACACGCTGACCGTGGGATCACCGTCGAGCCAAAACCGCCACGGCGTGTCGTGACCGCCGGTGACGCCGACCCGCGGGCCGCGACGGATGACCGCCGGATCGACCGGTACCGCCGGCGGTCGCAGCAGCAGCGGGCCGCTGCCGTCCAGCATGCACGTGCCGTACGCGGACCGGTCCAAACCGATCGCCTGGGCGAGGCGGGCGGGACCGCGGGCGAGGTCACGCGCGGTACGCGCGGCGGGGCGGCGCGACCACGCGAGGTCCACACCGTCAACGACCTCACCCGCGCGCAGCAGCACCGCCGACGCGTGTCCCGCCGTCCCGCACACCACGTTCAGGCAGTAGTGCATGCCGTACGTGAAGTACACGTAGGCGAAGCCGGCCGGCCCGTACATCACCGCGTTGCGAGCCGTGCGGCCCCGGTACGCGTGCGAGGCGGGATCGACCCCGTCACCCTCGTACGCCTCGACCTCGGTCAACCGGACCGTCACCCCGCCGCCGGTCAGCCGGCAGCCCAGCAAACCGGGCGCGGCGTGCTGTACCGGCCCGGCCAGCAGCACGAGCAGGGAATCCATCGCGGTGTCGCTCAGCGGGGCACCACCCGCGTCCCGGCCCACTCCCGCCACCGCTCCAATCGGTCGGCGACGTCGGCGAGCTGATCGGCGACCGGTCCCGGTCCCGTCGAGCCGGGCGTGGTGCGGGCGGCCAGCGCACCCCGTACCGACAGCACGTCGCGTACCTCCGGGGTCAGGTGCTCGGACACCGAGCGCAGATCGTCGTCGGAGACGTCGTCCAACGCGCACTCGCGCGCCGCGCACAGCGCGACCAGCCGACCGGTGACCTCGTGCGCGTCGCGGAACGGCACGCCCCGGCGGACCAGCCAGTCGGCGACCTCGGTGGCCAGCGTGTACCCGACCGGAGCCACGGCGGCGAGCCGGTCCACCCGTACCGTCATGGTGCCGATCATGCCGGACAGCGCCGGTACCACCAGTTCGAGGGTGTCCACCGCGTCGAAGACCGGCTCCTTGTCCTCCTGCATGTCCCGGTCGTACGCCAGCGGCAGCCCCTTGAGCATGGTCAGCACGCTGGTCAGGTCGCCGATCAGCCGCCCCGACTTGCCCCGCGCGAGCTCGGCGATGTCCGGGTTCTTCTTCTGCGGCATGATCGACGATCCGGTGGCGAACGCGTCGTCGAGTTCCACCCAGCCGAACGCCGGGGTGGTCCACAGCACCACCTCCTCGCCGAGGCGGGACAGGTGCACCCCGGTCAGGGCGGCGACGAACAGGAACTCGGCGGCGAAGTCCCGGTCGGACACCGCGTCCACGGAATTCGCCGCGGCGGCGGTGAAGCCCAGCTCACGGGCGACCTGTACCGGGTCCAGCGGCAGCGACGAGCCGGCCAGCGCGCCCGCGCCCAGCGGGCAGACCGCCGCCCGGTCGTCCCAGTCGGCGAGCCGGTCCAGGTCGCGCAGCAGCGCCTGGACGTGGGCGAGCAACTGGTGGCCGAACGTGATCGGCTGGGCGGGCTGCAGATGCGTCATGCCCGGCGCGGGCGTCTCGACGTGCCGCCCCGCCTGGTCCACCAGGGCGTCGGCGAGTTCGACCAGCCGACCCGCCACGCCGCGGGCGTGGTCCCGCAGGTACAGCCGCAAATCCGTGGCGACCTGGTCGTTGCGGGACCGCCCGGCGCGCAGCTTGCCGCCGAGCGAGCCGAGCCGCTCCAACAACCCGCGTTCCAGGGCGGTGTGCACGTCCTCGTCCTCGACCGTGGGCCGGAACTGCCCGGAGGCGCACGCCGCCTCCAGGTCGTCCAGGGCGGCGAGCATCCGACCCAGCTCGTCGGCGCTGAGCAGACCGGCCCGGGCGAGCACGCGGGCGTGTGCGCGCGAGGCAGCCAGGTCGTACGGGGCGAGCCGCCAGTCGAACTGCACGCTGACGCTCAGCCGGGCCAGCGCCTCGGCCGGACCGCCCGCGAACCGTCCGCCCCACAGTCGGGTCGCCGGGCTCGCCGGGGTGCTTTCGTGCGGGTCGGTGGTCAAGGGCCGGTCCGGTTCGGTGGGGGCGGGCGAGGTGTTCACTCCGGCCATTCTGGTACGGATGCTCACCGTTCGCTGTCGCCGAGCCGGGCATCGCGCGCCGCGGCGAGCTTGCTCGGCAGCCCCCACAGCTCGACGAAGCCGCGCGCCAGCGACTGGTCGAAGGTGTCGCCCGAGTCGTACGTCGCCAGCCCGAAGTCGTACAGCGACGCGTCGGAGCGCCGCCCGGTGACCGTGGCGCGACCGCCGTGCAGCATCAGCCGTACCTCGCCGCTGACGTGCCGCTGCGCGTCCGCGATGAACGCGTCCAACGCGTTCTTCAGCGGCGAGAACCACAGCCCGTCGTACACCAGCTCGCCCCAGCGCTGGTCGACGCCGCGCTTGAACCGGGCGAGGTCGCGCTCGACGGTGACGTTCTCCAGTTCCTGATGCGCGGTGATCAGTGCGATCGCGGCGGGCGCCTCGTACACCTCGCGGCTCTTGATACCGACGAGCCGGTCCTCGACCATGTCCAGCCGGCCCACGCCCTGCGCTCCGGCGCGCCGGTTGAGTTCGACGATCGCCTGGTACGGGGTGACCGTCTCGCCGTCGATCGCGACCGGTACGCCCTGGTCGAACGTGATCACCACCTGGTCCGGGTCGCGCGGCTCGGTCGGGTCGGCGGTGTAGCTGTACAGCTCCTCGATCGGGGCGTTCCAGATGTCCTCCAGGAAGCCGGTCTCCACGGCGCGACCCCAGACGTTCTGGTCGATCGAGTACGGCGACTTGTGGGTGACGTCGATCGGCAGCCCCTTCTCGGAGGCGAACGCGATCGCCTTGTCGCGGGTCCACGCGAAGTCGCGTGCCGGGGCGACGACCTTGAGGTCGGGCGCCAGGGCGGCGATGCCGACCTCGAAACGCACCTGGTCGTTGCCCTTACCGGTGCAGCCGTGCGACACGATCGTGCCGCCGTACTTGCGGGCGGCCGCGACCAGGTGCTTGACGATCAGGGGGCGGGACAGCGCCGACACCAGCGGGTACCGGTCCATGTACAGCGCGTTGGCGCGCAGCGCCGGTACGCAGAAGTCGGCGGCGAACTCCTCCCGCGCGTCGACCACCTCGGCTTCGACCGCCCCGCAGTCCAGCGCGCGCCGGCGGACCACGTCGAGGTTCTCGCCGCCCTGGCCGACGTCGACCGCGACCGCGATCACCTCGGCACCGGTCTTCTCGGCGAGGTACGGGATGGCCACGGAGGTGTCCAACCCTCCGGAGTAGGCGAGGACGACCCGATCCGTCACGGCGTACTGCTCCTTATGTCGCTGGCGATGGTTGGCGAAACTTGCGGGTCCGGGCGGCGGGCACCGTTGACCAGGTGCTCGCAGCCGGCCCAGGTGGCGAGTTTGGCGGCGAGCGCGGGACCGCCGGCCGGGTCGCGGGCGACGACCAGGATCGTGTCGTCGCCGGCGATGGTGCCGACCACGTCCGGCAGCCCGGACCGGTCCAGGGCGCTGGCCAGGAACTGCGCGGCGCCGGGCGGGGTACGCAGCACCGCGAGGTTGCCGCTGGCGTCGGTGCCGGTGAGCAGTTCGCGCAGCAGCCGTACCAACCGGCCGGGCGCCTGCTCGGCGGGGCGCAGCGGCGGGCTGCCGTCCTCCGGGATCAGGTACACCGCCGGTCCGCCGTCGCCGCCGCGCACCTTCACCGCGCCCAACTCCTCCAGGTCGCGGGACAGGGTCGCCTGGGTGACCTGTACCCCGGACTCGGCGAGCAGGTCGGCCAGTTCGGTCTGGGAGCGCACCGGCTGCTCCCGGATCAGGTCGACGATCCGGGCGTGCCGCGCCGCCTTGCTGGTCGGTCCGCTCACGACAACCCCCGCCGCGGCTGGTCGAGCAGCCAGGTCAGCAGCGCCTTCTGCGCGTGCAGCCGGTTCTCGGCCTGGTCGAACACGGCGCTGCGCGGTCCGTCGAGCACCTCGTCGGTGATCTCCTCGCCCCGGTGCGCCGGCAGGCAGTGCAGCACGACCGCGTCCGGGTCGGCGAGTTCGACCAGGGCCTTGTCCACCTGGTACGGGCGGAACGGGGTGGACCGGTCGCGACCGTCGCCTTCCTGACCCATCGACGTCCACGTGTCCGTCGCGACGGCGTGCGCGCCGGCGACCGCCTCGGCGGCGTCCTGCAGGACCTCGACCGAGCCGCCGGTACCGGCGGCGATGCGCGCGGCGCGCGCCACCACGTCGGGGTCGGGAGCGAACCCGGGCGGGCCGGCGAGCCGTACCCGCAGCCCGGCGGTGGCGCCGCCGAGCAGGTACGAGTGCGCCATGTTGTTGCCGGCATCGCCCAGGTACGCCAACGTCCGCCCGGTGGTGCCGCCCAGCCGTTCCCGCAGGGTGAGCAGGTCGGCGAGCAGTTGGCAGGGGTGGAACCCGTCGGTGAGGGCGTTGACCACCGGTACCGGGCTGGCCGCGGCGAGCGCCGCGACGCGGGCGTCGGCGTACGTGCGGATGACGATCGCGTCGACGTACCGCGCCAGCACCCGGGCCGCGTCCTGGACGGTCTCGCCCCGCCCGAAGTGGGTGTCCTGCGCGTCGAACACCACCGGGTGGCCGCCGAGCTGGGCGATGCCGACCTCGAACGAGACGCGGGTGCGCAGGGACTGCTTCTCGAAGATGACCGCGACGGCGCGCGGCCCGGCGAGCGGGGTCGACCCGTACGGGTCCGCCTTGAGCCGGGCGGCGAGGTCGAGCACCTCGGCCTGCTCCGCCGGGCTCAGGTCGTCGTCGCGCAGGAAATGGCGGGTCATGACGCGGACCTGTCGAGGGCGGCGGGCAGGGCGGCGAGGAACGCGTCGGCCTGCCCGACGGTGAGCACCAGCGGCGGCGCGAGCCGCAGCACATCCGGCTGTACCGGGTTGACCAGGAATCCCGCCTCGCGCAGGGCGTCGGTAGCGGCCCCGGCGACCGGTCGGGTCAGCACGATGCCGAGCAGCAACCCGGCGCCGCGTACCCGGTCGACGAGTGGATGCCCGAGCGCCTCGACACCGGCACGCAGCCGCTCGCCGAGCCGCTTGACATGGTCGAGCAGACCTTCGGAGGCGATGGTGCGCAGTACCGCGAGCGCGGCGGCGCAACTGACCGGGTTGCCGCCGAACGTGCTGCCGTGGGTACCCGCGGTCAGCAGGGCGCCTGCGTCGCCGAAGGCGACGCAGGCGCCCAGCGGCAGCCCGCCGCCGAGCCCCTTGGCCAGGGTCACCACGTCCGGGTCGACTCCGTCCGCCTGGTGCGCGAACCAGTGCCCGGTCCGGCCGACCCCGGTCTGTACCTCGTCGAAGGCGAGCAGCGCGCCGTGCCGGGTGGTGATCTCGCGAGCCGCGGCGAGGTATCCGGGCGGCGGCACGATCACACCGTTCTCGCCCTGGATCGGCTCGAGGATGACCATGGCGGTGGCATCGCTGACCGCCGCGTGCAGGGCCGCCACGTCGCCGTACGGCACATGGGTGACCTCGCCGGGCAGCGGCCGGAACGGGTCCGCCTTGGTCGGCTGCCCGGTCAGCGCCAACGCGCCCATGGTCCGACCGTGGAACCCGCCGACGGCGGCGACGACCTGGGTACGCCCGGTCAGCCGGGACAGCTTGAACGCCGCCTCGTTCGCCTCGGCGCCGGAGTTGGCGAAGAACACCCGTCCGGGTCGTCCGGCGAGCGCCAGCAGCAGCTCCGCCAGGGCGACCGGCGGTTCGGCGACGTACAGGTTGGACACGTGCCCGAGGGTGCCGACCTGTCGGGTGACCGCCGACACGACCGCCGGGTGGGCATGCCCGAGCGCGTTGACGGCGATGCCGGCGAGCAGGTCGACGTACGAGCGGCCGTTCTCGTCCCAGACGACGGCGCCGTCGCCGCGTACCAGCGCCAGCGGCGGCGTGCCGTAGTTCGGCATCAGGGACTTCGCCCACCGGTCGGTCAGCGTCATGAGAGGGTCTCCGTGCCCAGCACCATCGTTCCGAACCCTTCCGTGGTGAAGACTTCCAGCAGCGTCGAGTGCGCCACGCGACCGTCGACGATGTGCGCGGCAGGTACCCCGCCGCGTACCGCGCGCAGGCACGCCTCCATCTTGGGCACCATGCCCGAGTCCAGGGTGGGCAGCAGCCGCTCCACCTCGTCGGCGGTGATCCGCGAGATCAGCTTTTCGGCGACCGGCCAGTCGGCGTACAGCCCGGGGACGTCGGTCAGCATGACCAGCTTGCGCGCCTCCAGCGCGACGGCGAGCGCGGCGGCGGCGGTGTCCGCGTTGAGGTTGTGCAGGACCCCGTCGGTGTCCGGGGCGACCGTGGCGATCACCGGGATGCGCCCGGCGTCGATCAGGTCGGTGACCGCAGCGACGTGGACGGACGCGACGTCGCCGACGAGCCCGACGTCGACCGGGTCGCCACCGACGTAGGCGTACCGGCGGACCGCGGTGAACAGTCCGGCGTCCTCTCCGGACAACCCGACCGCGAACGGACCGTATTTGTTGATCATCCCGACGAGTTCCCGGCCGACCTGCCCGACCAGCACCATCCGTACCACGTCCATCGACTCGGGCGTGGTGACCCGAAGACCGCCGCGGAACTCGGTGGCGATGCCGAGCCGGGACAGCATCGCCGAGATGCGCGGCCCACCGCCGTGGACCACGACCGGGCGCAGCCCGGCGTACCGCAGGAAGACCATGTCCGCGGCGAACGCCGCGCCTAGTTCCGGCGAGATCATGGCGTTGCCGCCGTACTTGACGACGACGGTCGCGCCGTGGAAGCGGGCGAGCCAGGGCAGCGCCTCGATCAGGGTGGCCGCCTTGGTCTGCGCCGCGGCGAGGTCGCGGCTGAGCAGTTCGGTCATGTCGAGTACGCCGAGTTCTCGTGGACGTAGGCCAGGGACAGGTCGTTGGTGAGGATGGTGGCGCCGGCGGTACCGGCGGCCAGGTCGATGACGATGGACACGTCCCGCCCCGACAGGTCGACCTTGGCGCGATCCTCGGCGGCGGCGCCGCCCCGGCACACCCATACGCCGTTGACGGCGACGTCGACCGCGTCGGGTTCGAAGGCGGCGTCGGTGGTACCGACCGCGGCGAGGATGCGCCCCCAGTTCGGGTCGTTGCCGAACAGCGCGGTCTTGACCAGGTTGTTGCGGGCGACCGCGCGCCCGACCTCGACCGCGTCCGCCTCGCTGGCCGCGCCGGTCACCTCGACAGCGATGTCCTTCGTGGACCCCTCGGCGTCGGCGAGCAGTTGCCGGACCAGGTCGCGGCACGCCTCGGTGACCGCGGCGGTGAGTTCGTCAGGCGTCGGGGTGATCCCGGACGCGCCGCTCGCCATCAGCAGCACGGTGTCGTTGGTCGAGGTGCAGCCGTCGGAGTCGAGCCGTTCGAAGGTGTGGTCCACCGCGTCGCGCAGCGCCACGTCCAGCATCGACGAGTCGACGACCGCGTCGGTGGTCAGCACGCACAACATGGTCGCCAGGGACGGGGCGAGCATGCCGGCGCCCTTGGCCATCCCGCCGACCGTCCAGCCGTCCCCGGTCACCACGGCGGTCTTCGGTCGGGTGTCGGTCGTCATGATCGCCTCGGCTGCCGCCTGCCCGCCCTCGCGGGACAGTGCCCGTACCGCCGCGTCGACCCCGGCGAACAGCTTCGGCATCGGCAACCGTTGACCGATCAGCCCGGTCGAGCACACCGCGACGTCGCCCGCGCCGAGCATCAGCCGGGCCACGCCGGGGCGGCGCAGCGCGGCGGCGACGTACTCGGCGGTGGCGTGGGTGTCCTGGAACCCGGCGCTGCCGGTGCAGGCGTTCGCGCCGCCGGAGTTGAGCACCACCGCGCGCAGTACTCCACCGCGCAGCACCTGCCGGCTCCACAGCACCGGCGCGGCCTTCACCCGGTTGCGGGTGAACACGCCGGCGGCGGTGGCGTCCGGTCCGTCGTTGACGACGAGGGCGACGTCGGGTCCGCCGCTGTCCTTCAGCCCGGCGGCGACGCCGGCGGCCCGGAATCCCTTGGCAGCGGTCACGCTCATGTCGCGACTCCGTTCGGGACGTGACTCACGGCGCCACCCCGTTCGCGGTCAGCCCGGCGGTCTCGGGGAGACCGAGCATGAGGTTGGCGCACTGCACCGCCTGCCCGGCGGCGCCCTTGCCGAGGTTGTCGATGGCGCTGACCACGATCAACCGGCCCGAGTCGAGGTCGACGGTCGCCTGCAGATGCGCCGCGTTCGAGCCCAGCGTCGCCCCGGTGTGCGGCCACGCCCCCTCGGGCAGCACGCGGACGAACGGCTCCGCCTGGTACGCCTCGGCGAGCACGTGACGCACGTCCGAGGCGGTCAGCCCGACCCGTGCCGGGCGGGCGGTGACGGTGGCGAGGATGCCGCGCGGCATCGGCGCCAGTACCGGGGTGAACGACAGCGTCGCCGCCCCGGTCGCCTGCTTGATCTCGGGTACGTGCTGGTGGGCGCCCACCTTGTAGGGCGACAGGGCGCCCATCACCTCGCTGGCCAGCAGGTGCGGCTTCGCCGACCGACCGGCGCCCGAGGTACCGGAGGCGGCCACCACGACCACGTCGTCCGGGTCGGCGACACCGGCCGCGATCAGCGGGGCGAGGGCGAGGATGGTGGCGACGGCGTAGCAGCCGGTACCGGCGACCCGTTCGGCGGCGGCGAGCGCGCGGCGCTGCCCCGGCAACTCGGGCAGCCCGTACACCCACCGCCCGGCGTGCGGCCCGCCGTAGTACCGCCGCCAGGCGTCGGCGTCCGCGAGGCGGTGGTCGGCGCCGAGGTCGACGATCCGGGTACCGGTGGGCAGGGCCGCCGCGACCTCGGCGGACGTGCCGTGCGGCAGGGCGAGGAAGACCAGGTCCGCCTCTGCCAGGGCGGCGGGTGCGGTCGCGGTCACGGTCAGGTCGGCGAGCGAGACCAGGTGCGGGTGTACCGCGCTGAGCGGGGCGCCCGCCTGACCGTGCCCGGTGACCGTGACGACCTCGAAGTCCGGGTGGTCGGCGAGCAGGCGGAGCAGTTCGCCGCCGGCGTACCCGCTCGCCCCGGCGACCGCCACGCGCGCACCCATGCCGACATCCCTCCTCGCATCGCTATGCAGGTAACCGTATCACCATGCACAAGCGCTGCCAATATCGCGCGGTCGCTCAGGCTCGTCGGGCGCGAGGCAGTCGTCCTCGGCACACGACATGGGGCGGCCGCGCGCGATACCGGACCAATCCGGGATTGCCGCCGCGCGGGCGGATGCCGGTTGAGGGGTACCCGCCTCGGGATGTACGCACATCACCAGGCGGGTACGCAGGTCGCGACGCATCCGGCCGCGCCGGACGAGCGGGTCAGTCCGACGACCCCGACTCGTCGAGCAGGCGCGTGAGCTGCGCCCGGTTGCGCACGCCCAGCCTCCGGTACAACCGGGTCAGGTTCGCCTCGACCGCCTTCACCGACAGGTACGTGGCGCGGGCGATCTCCCGGTTCGTGGCGCCCGCCCGGACCAGGTCGACGATCCGCTGCTCGGTCTCGGACAGGCCCGCGCCCCGCCCGCCGTCCAGCCTCGCCAGTTCCGCCCGCGCGGCAGCCAGCCACGGCGCCGCCTGGCAGGCGGTGTACCGGTTGATCGCCTCGACCAGCGCGGCGCGCGCCGCGCTGCGCCGGTGCGCGCGGCGCTCCAGACCGCCCAGCGTGTGCCAGGCGCGCGCCAACTCCATCGGGTACGGGTGGTCCGCCCATCGGCGCAGCGCCGCGGACAGCTCGTCGGCGGCGGCTCGGGCACCGCCGTCGCCGGCGGTCACCAACGCCCTGCCGCGTGCCAAGCTGAGCCGGACCACGTCCCGGCCGAGCCGGTCGGCGTGCCCGGTCACCTCGCCGAGCACCGTCGCCGCCTCGGCGCGCGCCCCGGTCGCCACCAGCGCCTCGACGAGATCCGCGTGCCACAGGAAGATCGCCGGGTCGGTACGGCCCAGCCGCTGCTCGATCGCGTACGCCTCGCGCATCAGCCCCACCGCCGCCGCCGGGTCGCCTTCCAGCAGGTACACCTGGCCGCGGGTGGCGTACGCGCCGCGCAGCCAGTCGTCGTCCCGCGCCGCGCGGGACGCCTCGATCGCCTGGTCGGCGAGCTGCGCGGCCCGGACCACCGACCCGCCGCCCAACTCGACCAGCGCCCCCACCAGCAGCCCCGGTCCCGGAGTCGCCTCGATGTCCAGGTACAGCCGCTGGCAGTACTGCCCCGCCGCCAGCGCGTCCGCGCACCGACCGGCCCGGCTGTACACCGACGCCACCGACAACAGCACCAGGGCGAGGTCGCGGACCGTACCGGAACGCTCCACCGCCATCCGCAGCGCCTCGATACCGCGTACCGCCTCGGCGACGTCGCCGCGGAACAGCCGGGCCATCGCGTACGACTGCCGCGCCCCGACCACCGCCGAACTCAGCGGCAGCCCACGCGACAGCGCGGCGGCGCGGGCCAACAACTCGTCGCTCTCCGGCGCGCCCACCGGGGTCTCGATCATGCCGCGCGACGTCAGTACCTCGACCAGCCGCTCGGTGTCGCCGCTCTGCTCGGCAGCCTCCTCGGCGCGCTTCAACTCGGCGGTCGCCGACGCGGTGTCCCCGTCGAAGTACGCCTTCATCGCCCGGTACAGCCGCACCTGGGCGAGCAGCGCCGGCTGCCCGTCGGCGTCGACGAACGCGGCGTCCAGCAGCGGACCCGCCCCGGACTGGTCCTGACCCGCGAGGTCGACCAGCAGCAGTCGAGCCTTGACCCGTACCGCCGGGTCGTCGGCGGTGTGCAGCGCCGCGTTCGCCAGCCGTACCGCGTCGGCGGTCAGCCCGGCGGCGTACGCCTGGCGGGCCGCTTCGAGCCGGCGCGCGCTCGCCAGGCTCTCGTTCCGCGGCGGGGTACGGTCGGCGGCACGCTCGGCGAGGTCGGCGGCGACCGCGGGCGCCCCGCGCCGACGCGCCACCGCTGCCGCCTCGGCGAGCGTGCTCGCCAGCGCCTCGTCCGCGAACGGACGAGCCAGGGCGAGGTGGCGCGCCCGCTCCACGCTGTCGACAACGATCGCCGCCAGCCGCTCGTGGGCGAGCGCGCGAGCCGCCGGGTCGGCGTCGGCGTACACCATCTCGCGCAGCAGCGGATGCCGGAACCGGATCACGCCGTCCGGCTCGACGTCGACCACACCCGCCGACACCGCCGCCGCCAGCCCGCCGCCGACCTCGTCGCCGGCGAGTTCCGCCAGCAACGCGCGGGTCGGTCGGGCGGCGGCGGCGACCAGCAGCAACACGGGGGCGCTGGACGGCGGCAGGCTGGCGAGCCGCTTGTGCAGCAGGGTGCGCAGCCGTCCCGGTACCGGCAGCGGCTCGCCCGGACCCACCGGCCGGTCCCGCTCCGCCAGCGCCCGACCCAACTCCATCGCGAACAGCGGGTTGCCGCCGCTCGCCGCGTACACCCGGGACGTCGCCGGCAGCGTCATCGACGGCCCGAACCGTACCCGCAGCATGTCGGCGAGGTCGCTTTCGGTCAGCGGCGGTATCGACAACTCGAGGCACGGCGCCGGGCACAGGTCGATCGTGGCGGGAGCCGCGCCGAGATCCACCCGTTCGGCGCACAGCAGCCGGACGTTGCCGCCAGCCAGCCGGCGGGCGACGAAGCGCAGGACGCCGACGCTCGGCTCGTCGATCCACTGCACGTCGTCCATGACCAGCAGCAGCGGCTGCTGGGCGGCCAGTCCGCGGAGCAGCTCCAGCACCGCCAGGCGAACCGCGAGCTGGTCCTGCGCCGCGCCCGGTACGTCGCCGCGCAGCAGCGCCGCGTCCAGCGCCGCGCGCAGATGCTGGGGCAGCGGCACGGCGTCCGTCGGTACCCCGTCGAACAGGTCGACCAGGGCGAGGTACGGCAGGCCGGATTCCGCCTCGGCCGCCGCCGCGCGCAGCACCCGCGCCCCGTCGTACCCGCTGGACAGCGCGTCGAGCAGCATCGACTTGCCGATGCCCGGCGGACCGTACAGCAGCACGCTGCCGCCCGCGCCGAGATGGGCGCGGGCACGGTCGAGCACGGCATCGCGCCCGACGGGACGGATCGACCGAGAATGGGACACGTCAGCGAGTGTGCCTCGACCGTCCCCGCTCGGCGACTGACGGGGGCATTCAGGACCCGTACGACCAGCCATTCTCTACCGATACGTTCAGCCCTTGACCCGCCGACCGGCTTTCCAGACACCGGTGACGTGCAGCGGGTCGGCGAACACCGAAAGGTCGGTGAGCGGGTCGGCGTCCAGGACGATGACGTCGGCGTCGTAGCCGGGCAGCAACTGTCCGGAGCGGGGCGCCTGCGGACCGAGGGTGAGCGGGGCGGTCGCGGTCGCGGCTTCGATCGCCTCCAGCGGGCTGAACCCGCACTGCCCGAGCAGCGGCAGTTCGCGGCCGTTGCGCCCCCACGAGCCGGGCGCGCCGTCGCCGTTGACCGCCAGGTCGGTACCCATCGCCACGGTCACCCCGTTCTCGTGCGCCAGGCTCACGGCGGCGGTGTGCTGGTCGGCCAGGGCTTCGAGCTTCGCCTGGGCGTACGGCGGCGCCGCCTTGCTCTCCAGGATCTCCTGGACGATCGTTCGGGTCGGTACCAGGATCGCGCCCGCCTCGCGCATCGCGACCGCGCACTCCTCGTCGAGGTACGTGCCGTGTTCGATCGTCGTCACGCCCGCCTCGAGGGCCGCGATGATGCCCGGCTTGCCGTGGCAGTGCGCCGCCACGACCCGGTCCGCCATCCCCGCCACCTCGACCATGGCGCGCATCTCGGCGACCGTGAACTGCTGGTGTACCGGGTGGTCCACCTCGGACAGCACGCCGCCCGAGGCACAGATCTTGATCACCTTCGCGTTCTTGCGCAGCTGTTCGCGTACCGCCTTGGCGCACTCCGCCGGCCCGTCCGCCAGCCGCAGCTCACCGGACAGGTGCGCGTAGTCGAGGATCCACGCCAGCGGGTACGCGTGCAGGTCGCCGTGCCCGCCGGTGGTGGACAGCACCGCGCCCGCGCCGTACACGCTCGGTCCCTCGATCGCGCCTTCGTCGATCACGCGGGCCAGGTACACGCCGAGCCCGCCGACCTCCCGGACGCTGGTGACCCCCGCGTCGAGGCAGGCGCGCAGGTCCGCGGTCGCCC
Organism: Micromonosporaceae bacterium; assembly: GCA_036378155.1. Classification (GTDB taxonomy): domain Bacteria; phylum Actinomycetota; class Actinomycetes; order Mycobacteriales; family Micromonosporaceae; genus DASUXA01. The sequence goes on from DASUXA010000113.1 coordinate 15,169, forward strand.
GCGCGGCACGTACCGGGACCGGCTCCAGCGGCAGCCGCCCCAGGTCGAGGCCGCGCCCGCCCATCAGGTGCGCGTGGCAGTCCCACAGCCCCGGCATCACGGTCGTCGCACGGGTCACCGTCGCCGACGGGGTCTGCGGCGCGGTCGCCGCGGGACCCGCGTACTCGATCACCGGACCGTCCAGCACCACGACGGCGTCGCGAACCGGCTC
>DASUXA010000114.1:0-27735 GCA_036378155.1 Micromonosporaceae bacterium
GCTCTGACCTGCGAGTTTACCCGGTGCCGGGGGTGCGGCGCGGGCCCGCGCCGCACCCCCGGCACCGGGTAAACTCGCAGGTCAGAGCACGGGTGAGCCGGGAAGTCTGGTCGGCACCGCGACGAGGGTCGAGGAGGTGCCGGATGCCCGTGAACCGTGCCCGTGGGGCGGCGAGCGAAGCCGTCCGTTTTCTGCGTACCGAGCAGGTCGGCGGCCTGATTCTGCTGGCCGCCACGGCTGCCGCGCTGATCCTGTCCAATTCGCCGTTTTCGGGCGCGTACCACCGGCTGTCGGACGCGACGATCGGACCCGCTGCCCTCCACCTCGACCTCACCGTGCGCCAGTGGGCAACCGACGGCCTGCTCACCGTGTTCTTCGTGGTCGTCGGTGTGGAACTGAAACGCGAGATTCTGCTCGGCGAACTGCGCGATCCGCGTCGTGCCGCGCTGCCGATCGCCGCCGCGCTGGGCGGCATGGTGGTACCGGCGGCGATCGCGCTCCTGGTCGCCGCCGGCGCGCCGGGCGCCGCCGACGCCTGGGCGGTACCGGTCGCCACCGACATCGCGTTCGCGCTGGCGGTGCTCGCGCTCGCGGCCCGGAGCCTGCCCGCCGGTCTGCGGGTGTTCCTGCTCACCTTGGCGATCGTCGACGACATCGGTGCGATCGTCCTGATCGCCGTGGTGTTCAGCGGGCACATCGCGGTGCTGCCGCTGCTCGGTTCGCTCGGCGCGATCGCCGGGTACGCGCTGCTGCAACGGCTGCGGGTGCCGGGTCCGTGGCCGTACCTCGCGCTGGGGGTGCTCGCCTGGGCGCTGCTGCACGCCAGCGGGGTGCACGCGACCCTGGCGGGGGTCGCGGTGGGGCTGGCGACCCGGGTACGCCCCGACCCCGGTGAGCGGCACACCCCGGCGCAGCGGCTGGAACACGCCGCCCAACCGGTGTCCGCCGGGTTCTGTGTGCCGGCGTTCGCGTTCTTCGCGGCGGGTGTACCGCTGTCGGCTGCCGCGCTTCGCGCGTTCGCCACGGACCGGGTCGCCTTGGCTGTGGTCGCCGGGCTGGTCGTCGGCAAGACTCTCGGCGTGTTCGGCGCCGCGACGCTGGCCGCCGCGACCGGGCTGGGGCGGCTGCCGGACGGACTGGCGTGGCGGGACCTGCTCGCGGTGAGCGTGCTGACCGGCTGCGGGTTCACGGTCAGTTTGCTGATCACCGACCTCGCGTTCGAGGGTTCGGCGCAGGCTGACCGGGTGACGATCGCGGTACTGGTCGGATCGCTGATCGCCTCGCTACTGTCCGCAATGCTGCTGAGACGGCAGGTAAGGTCGCGACTGTCCGACCCCGAGACTTCCCCGAGCAGCCCCTGAGGTGTCCCCGAAATCACGCTGTGCTCGTGCGGTCCGGTCCTACGCTGGCGGCATGACTGCTCCCGCCGACGAGTCCTGCGTGCTGATCGACGGCCCGTGGACGCACCGTTTCGTGAGCGCGAACGGCAGCCGCTTCCACGTCGTCGAGGCGGGGACCGGTCCTCTGGTGCTGTTCCTGCACGGGTTCCCCGAGTTCTGGTATGCGTGGCACCACCAGTTACGCGCCGCCGCCGATGCCGGGTTCCGCGCGGTCGCGGTGGACATGCGCGGGTACGGCGCGACCGACAAGCCGCCGCGCGGCTACGACGGATACACCCTGGCAGGCGACGTCGCCGGTCTGATCCGGGCGCTCGGCGAACGGTCGGCGACCCTGGTGGGCGCCGGGTACGGCGGCATGATGGCGTGGACCACGGCGGCGTTCCATCCGCGACTGGTACGGCGGCTGGTCGTGCTGAGCGCGGCGCATCCGCTGCGGCTGCGCGCCGCCCTGCTCGCCGACCCGCGCGGGCAACTCGCCGCCGCGAAGTCCGTCCTGAAGTTCCAGATCCCCCGGTACGAGCACGTCATCACGCGCGACGACGCGGCGCTGGTCGGCGAGTACCTGCGCCGCTGGGCGGGACCGCACTGGGTGGCGAGTCCCGACTTCGCCGAGTACGAGACGCGGTGCCGTACCGCGATGGCGATCCCGAAGGTGGCGTTCTGCGCGCTCGAGGCGTACCGCTGGGCGTTCCGCTCCGCGCTGCGACTGCACGGGTACCGCTTCGTCAAGCTGCTCCAGCAGCCGATCGACACCCCCACCCTGCAACTGCACGGCGCGCTGGACCCCGCGGTGCTGCCGCGCACCGCCCAGGGCTCCAGCCGCTACGTCGCCGCCGAGTACGAGTGGCGGGTGCTGCCGGACATCGGGCACTTCCCGCACGTCGAGGCGCCCGACCTGGTGACCGGCGAAATTCTGCGCTGGGCCAAGGAGTCGTGACGACGGCGTCGCCACCCGAGGCGTCCGGCTGCTGCTGCCGCGCAGGTCAGACCCGATGTTCGCGGACGTCGACGACCTCGGTCGCGGGCACCCAACCCTGGTACACGCCGAAGTCGTACTCCTCCAGACCGAGCCCACGGGCGATCGGGGCGCGACCGCCGGCGTACTCCAGTCGCAGCCACGAGTTGTGTTCCGCCAGGACCAGGAACGGCTCACCGCGCCAGGTACACGTGGTCCGCACATAGTGCAGGTCCTCGACCTCGGCGGCGCTGACGATCCGCCGGTACCGCCCGGGGCGCACCTGGACAAAGCCGTCCTCGGCGGTCGCCGAGTACACCCGCACCTGGTCGCCGGCGGGGCTGACCTCGTACTCGCGACCGCGCCAGCGCGCGTAGTACCCGTCGCGCATCACGCCTCCCCGCCGGACGGTGCGGTCCACAGTGGACCGTCCGCGTCGAAGACTGCCACCAGGGTCTGCGTACCGTCCCGGTCGAGGCGCCACATCTGCGCGCCGTGCGGCAGCCGGGCGCTGTCGACCTTGAACTCCGCGATCACGTCGTTGGTCTCGCTGGGGGCGAACCCGTTGCCCCGGAACGGCGCGCGCTCGATCACCCAGCCCTGCATCGCCCGCATGCCCGCCTCGTGCTGCCCGCCGTACGGGATGCGGTACAGCCCTTCGCACACCGCCGACCAGCGGATCACGTGGACGTACGGGTCCGCCGGGCTGAACGCCGAGCCGGGTTGCGCCAACCCCAGTGCCGCGTACAGCCGCTGCGGCGACGTGAGGTGGGCGACCTCCGACGCACGGTGTACGAACCCGCACACCCGGTCGTAGCCGCGTTCCAGATAGAACGGCACGTGCGCGGGCGGTACGACCTTCTGCATCATGGTCGGCTGGCGCGCGTCCGACGAGTTCTGCGCCGCGCGGGTCAGTCCGCCGACCTCCCCGACCTCGTCGATCTCGCCGCTCAGTCCGGCTTCCGCCGCCCAACTCGCCAGCGCGCGCACCTGGTTGCCGGGCAGAGTCGCGCCGATCGGTGTACCGGGGTTGACGGCGAACGACCACGACTCGTCGGGCCAGATGTGGATCAGACGTACGAACCGGACCGGTACCGCCTCGACCCCGGCGCGGTGTGCGACGAGCCGATCCGGCGAGGTGAAGACCGCGATGTACCGCTGCCCGTCGATCTCCTCGTGCCGCCACTGGAAGCCGGGGCTGCCCGGACGGGGTCCGGCGGCGGTACCGGGGTTGATCGGAAGCAGCACCGTGGCGAGCAGCAGAGTGGACAGGAACCGGTCGGTCTGACCGTGCGACGCCGCGTCGAGCAGCGCCTCCTCCACCTTGTTCGCCGGTACGAAGCCGGCGATCGGGGCGTCGCCGAGCAGGAAGTCGTCGGTGGGCGAGGTACGGCCGCGGACGACCGGCGCGGTGGCGCGTGCCCGGACCGGCTCGGTGGGCGCGCGCCGGTCGCCAGGTGCGGGTCGCTCGGCGGGTGCGGGTCGCTCGGCGGACGTCGGTGGCGGTGCCGGCGGCTGGGGCGTGGGCGTGGGCGCGGGCTGACCCGGAAGGTACGAGGCGGTACCCGGCGTCCGCCCGGCGTCGGCGGGCGACGCCGGGCTGGTCGTACCGCCTGCCCCTGGCTGGCCGGTCCATACGCCGACGGCGGCGCCCGCCACCCGCTTCGGCAGTGGAGGCGGTACCGCCCCGGTGCCGGGCTGCTCACTGGTACCCGGCGGCGACGCGCTCGGCGCGCCCGACGGGTTCGCTGCGCCCGACGGGTTCGCTGCGCCCGACGGGTTCGCTACGCCGAACGGGCTCGGGGCGACACCCGAGACAGGCTGCGGCGCCGGCGCGCCGGCGCGCGGCGCGCGCTGCGGCACCGACGCGGCGGCGCGGACTCTCGGCGGCGGCGCGACACGTGCCCGCGTGGCGTGGGTGCGCCCCGGCAGCCGCACGTCGCCCGCCGCGAGTTGGGCGACGAACCACGCCGGGAGAAAACCTTCGATGGGCAGCCCCGGGTCGACTGCCAGCCACCACTGGTCGTTCGGCCAGTTGGCAGCGAGGTCCTGGTACGACACCCGGCGCGCCGAACCGTCGTGGTCGGTCAGGCAGGCCCGCAGCGCCTCGTCGGAGGTGAACACGAGCAGGTGGGTACGACCGCCGGTGGTCCACGTCCCCCAGCCGAGCGGGGCGCGACCGGCAGCCGCCTCCGCGGACACCGGGAGCAGCAGCTCGGCGCGCGACAGGTGGCGGAAGTACAGTTCCTGGTCGCCGGCGCGCAGGGCGTCACGCATCGCGTGTTCCAGGTCGGTGGTCGGCACCCAGTCGGTCACGGCCACCTCCTCGCTCCCGGGCGCGCCCCAGCGAACTTAACGCATCGAATCGCTTCGCGATACGCAGCCACGCTTGTGTGAATCGACTCCCACTGGGATCCTCCGGCCGTACCTGAGCGTGGCGGAGGCGGGTGTGAGGATACGGGCGGCGACGACTGCCGTGGTAGTGCTGATGGCGATTCTCGGTACCGCCGTCGTGGCGGCATCACCCGCCTGGTCGGCGCCGACCTGTCCGGTCGGCTCGCCGGGACCGGGCGCGGCGCTGACCGGTACCCCCTGGCCCCAACTCCGGTACGACCTCGCCCGACTCACCCCGGTGGCGGACGGTCACGGTGTCACCGTCGCCGTCGTCGACTCGGGGGTGGACGCCCGGCACCCGCAGCTGGCTGGGGCGGTGGTACCCGGGGTCGACCTGCTCGACGGCGGCGACGGTCGGACCGACTGCGTCGGGCACGGCACCGCCGTGGCGAGCATCATCGCCGGGCGTGGGGTACCGGCAGCGGACCGGTCCCCGGCAGCGGCGCTGTTCCGGGGGCTGGCGCCCGGCGCGACGATCCTGCCGGTACGGGTCAGCGAACAGACCGCCGACGGCGGTTCCGGTACCGGTCGCACGGTCAGCCCCGACGCGTTCGCCGCCGCGATCCGGTGGGCGGTCGACCGGGGCGCGTCGGTGGTGAACCTGTCGCTCGTGCTCCACCGGGACGTCCCGGCGGTACGGGCGGCTGTCGACTACGCCGTACGGCACGACGTGGTCCTGGTCGCCGCGGTCGGCAACGAGCACGACCGGGGCGACCCGGTGCCGTACCCGGCGGCATACCCGGGCGTCGTCGGGGTCGGCGCGATCACCTCGACCGGTGCCCGACTGTCCGCGTCGCAGGTCGGTCCGTACGTCGACCTGGTCGCGCCCGGCGAGGCGGTGCCCGCCGCGGCTCGGGTACGCGGATTCGCCCGGTACACCGGCACGAGTTTCGCCGCCCCGTTCGTGGCCGCGACCGCCGCACTGATCCGCCAGTACCGACCGGGGTTGTCCGCCGCGCAGGTCGCGCGTCGACTCACCGCGACCGCCGATCCCGCACCGGGAGGGTCGTCCGACGGCTACGGCGCCGGGGTGCTCAACCCGTACCGCGCGGTGACCGAGGCGCTCGACCTCTCCTCCCCCGCGTCCGGGGTTGCCGCGCCGCCCCCGGCGCCGCGTGCCGCACCCGCCCCTTCACACCAGCGCGCGCTGACCCTCGCCGGCGCCGGCGTGACCCTGGCGCTGGTCGTACTGGTCATGGGGCTGGTGCTGCCCGCCGGTGCGGCACGCCGCTGGCGACCGGGGAAGCTCGGGAACCACGCGACCTGAACCGTCGCCGATCCACACCCGTCAGGGCGTCGCGCCGCCGTGGCGGTCGTGGATCGTCCACGACCGGAGCGGGTCCGGTCGGCTCACTGGAACAGACCCGCGTTGCGCTTCTCGGTCTGCAGGTAGTCGGCGGCCGATTCGTCGAGCGCCTTGCGGATGTCGCCCAGCATCGCGGCGAGGTCGGTGGCAGCCTGCCGCCACTGCGCCTGCCGGACGTCGTACGCGTGGCGAGCGTCGCCGTCCCACGACGCGACCAGCCCCGCCGCGTCGCGTTCCAACTGGTCCAGTTCGTTGTGCAGGGTGTTCAACGCGACCTGGATGTCGCCGCTGGCGCGCTGCAGCGCCGCGAAATCGACGACGAGCATGTCACTCATCGGAAACCTCCCCGTGCCTAGAGCGGAAGCGAGATCGGACCGTGCTGGGCGGCGCCGACCCGGTCGGCCGCCGCCGTGTCGGAGCTGTGGTAGCGCTTGCCGGCGGCGCGGATCGCCTCAGCCGTCTCCGCCAGCGCCCGGTGCAGTGCCGCCTGGTCCTTCGCCCATGCCTGCTTGACCTGCTCGAACGAGCGCCCGCCGGCACCCTGCCACTGCCCGCGCAGCACGTCCAGTTCGTCCATCAACCGCTTGAGCATCGATTCCAGTGACTCGTTGACCCGCTCGAACTTCGCTGCCGTCGACTCCATCACCGCGGCCTGCGCCTGCGTCGTGGACATCGCTCGCGTTCACCCCGCTCCCGTAGCGCTGACTTCTGACCGGCAGACGGTAGCGGTCGTGCTCGATACGACGCCACACTCGCCGCGAGCCTGTGGATAACCGTGGTGGCACGGTCAGCCGGCGGCAATTCGGGTCACCCGGAGATCGACGCGGGGCGGCGGGCGGTGTCGGGGTCCAGGGTGCGACCCACGGGCAGCAGGGTGACCAGCCCAGCCGGTACCCGGACCGGGCGCGCGTCCGGAAACCCCAGCATCGCGAGCACCTGCCTGTTCGGCACCGGGTACCGGATGCCGAGGTCGGTCACCAGACTGAGCGTCCCGCCCTGGGCGCCGGGACCTGCCGCCGCCTCGACCAGAGCGCCGCCACCCGGCGGTACCACCACCCGGTCCGCGAGCACCGCACCCGCTGCCCCGCCCGTCGGCAACGCGGTCGGCGCCTCGCCGACCGGTACCCCGAGCAGCACGTCGGCGACCCCTGCGGGGTCGCCGACGACCGCACAGGTCGCCTGCTGCGTGGCAGCCGACCCGACCAGCGCCGGGGTACCGGCGGGCAGCGCGACGTCGCTCGCGACCCGCGCACCGGGGTCCGGCAGCCCGGTCGCGGAGACCGGTGCGACCGCGTACTCACCGGGCGGCAGCGGGGTCGCCCGGTCCTGGCGAAGCAGCCGGGCGGTGTCCGGATCGGCGAGCAGCAGGTCCGCCTGTACCTGGGAGATCGGGGCGAGCCCGTCGGCGAGCGCCACCGCGTACTGCGGCTCACCGCCCGGCGTCTGCACCACGAACACCTGCCCGATCCGGGCGCGCGCCACCGTCGACGGTCTGCCCAGCCGCGCGATCGCGGGCGCGAGCCGGGCGAGATCGGGACCTGCCGGCAGCGCGTTGACCAGGGCGGCGGCCACCCGTACCCGGGGCGCGGTGCGCCAGCCGAGCGCGGTCAGTACCACCGCCGGGTCCCGCACCAGATGCCGATGCCGGTGCCAGACCAGGTACACGCTGCCGAGACCGTCCTCGACCAGCAGACCCCGCTCGTCGAGGCGCTGCCCGCCGGGCGGGGTACCACCGATCCACAGCAACGACCGGGGCCGGTCCGGTGCCGGTTCGGAGCAGACGGTCCACGGGGTGCCGAGCAGCCGCGTCGGGTCCGGCAGCGAGTCGGGCGCGCCGGGAATTCCGAGCGGCACGCCGCGCGGTACCCCGGCAAGCGAGGCGCGCGGGACGCGTACCGTCCGCGGTGCGTCCGATTGCAGGATGAGCAGCGCCGACGCGTAGTTGAGGACGGGGTGCAGCCGGTTGTCGAGGTACACGTACCGGGCGCCGGACTCGCGTTCGACGATCACCGCGCCGCTGTCCCGCCAACTGGTCCCCCCGCCCGGCACGATCACGCCGTACACCGCGACCGCCGCCAGCGACAGCACGGCGACCAGGACACTCGCCAGGCTCGCGCCGGCCAGCCGGCGGGACGGCGAGCGGAGCGGGTCGGTGTCGCGCGCGACCAGCGCGGCGACCACCCGCTGCATGGTGAACTGGTACGACTGCAGCTCGTCCTGCCGTGACGCCATGCGTACCCCCATCGATCCGATCGCGGCCATACGATAGGCGGCCGAACGGCGGCGGTGGGAGGTCCGTTGGCGGCGACACAGGCACCCGTGGACGAGAAGTCCCAGGTCATGGCACCGGTACCGACGCCGGCACGGCGGTCGCGATTCGATGTCCACACTGGACGGATCGTGGTTGTCGAGGCGGCGGCGCTGCTGGTGGCGCTCGCCGTCGCGGGCGGTCCGGTCCCGTTGCCGCTGTCGCTGCCGGTCGCCCTCGTCCTGACGCTGCTCGCCGTCGGGCGGTGGGGCGGACGTCCGGTGTACCGGTGGCTGGTCGACGCTCTCCGGTTCGCCGGTCGCACCCGCACCCTGCCGACGGGGGCGAACCCGGCAACCCTGCTCGACGTGGTCGCCGGCGCGCGCGTCCTCGCCGGTGAGGTGGACTCGGCACCGACCGGTGTCGTCGCCGACGTGGACGGCTTGGCGGCGGTCCTGGAGCTCACCGGTCCGGACACCGCGCTGTGCGAGGCACCGGCACCGCTACCGCCGCTGTCCGCGCTGCTCCCGGCGGCGACGCCCGGCTCGCCTCGGGTCCGGGTGCAGCTGCTGGTCTGGGCTGCCGCCCCAGTGGACGGCGGGCTCGCCGGGTCGAGTTACCGGCAACTCGCCGAGGGGCGGATCGCCGCCCGGCAGCGGACGGTCCTCGCGGTCCGCGCGTGCCGCGACGACAGGTGGACGACCGACGACCTGTCCAGGGCGTTGAGCGGCGCGGTACGTCGGATACGCCGCCGGCTCGCCGCCGACCGGGTGTCCGCACGACCCCTCGACCCCGCCGCGACTCTCGCGCTGATCGGTGAGCTCGCGTGCCACGACGCCACCGAACCGGTACGCGAGAACTGGGCGGGTCTGCGCGCGGGCGGGCGGTACCAGGCGTGCCTGTCCACCCGTCGGCTGCCCGTCGGCGAGCTGACCGGTCAGGCGATCACCCGGGCGCTCACCGTGCCCGGCAGTGTCGTCGCGTTGTCCGTCACCGCCGGTCGCGACCTGGACGGGGTGCGCGCGGATCTGGCGGTACGCCTCGCCGCGCCGAAGCCCGGTACCCTCGCCGCCGCCGTGTCCACGCTCATCGACACGTTGACCGCGGTGGGCTGTGCCCCGTTCGTACCGGACGGTGCTCACCTGCCCGGCTGCGCCGCCACCTTGCCGCTGGGTCGGCTCCGGGCGGACGCGCCACGCACCGACCTGGCGGTGCTGGACGCGATCCGGGTACCGGTCGGCGCCGGACTGATGCTGGGCGTCAACCGGCGACAGGAGCCGGTCGCGGTCGACGTGTTCCGCGCCGCCCCGACGACCGTGCTGCTGCTGGGCGGTCTCGCGCTGGCTCAGGCGCTGGTGATCCGGGCGCTCGCGCTGGACGTGCGGGTCGCGGTGCGTACCGGCAGACCCGACGCGTGGGAGCCGCTGCGGCGCCGACTCGACCCCGCCGAGACGTTCGCGGTACACCCTCTGCACGCGTCGCCGCCCGACCCGGCTTCGGCGCTGCGCCCCAGCCTCGTCGTGATCGACGGCGCGCCGGGCGTACCGGTCGAGCCGATCGCGTGGCAGACCGTCCTGCTGCTGCGCGAGCGGGTGTCGACCGGGGACGAGACGTCGCTGGTCCGGGCGGATCTGGTGCTCGCCCAGCCGCTGCCGGCGGACCAGGCGACGTTGGTCGGTACGGCGCTCGGACTGGGCAGCGCGCGGCAGTGGCTGTCCCGGGCTCGCCCGGACCTGTTGGCGCTGATCAGCCGGCGTGCGGTCCGCTGGGTACGACTCGCGACGACACCTGTCGAGCGGCAACTGGTGGGACCGCTGGAGCGTGAGGATCCGTGGTAGCGCTGTCCACAGGTGACACCTCGGGGTGGTCCGGGACACGCTGGTCATGGCACGATCGTCGGCCATGGGTCTCGTCATCCGGTTGGCGATCAGCGCGGTGGCGTTGTGGGTCGCCACGCTCGTCCTCGACGGCATCACCATCACCACCGATTCCATCCCCGCGAAGATCGGTGTCCTGGTCGCGGTCGCGGCGATGTTCGGCATCATCAACGCCGTGCTGCGGCCGATCATCAAGACCGTCGGCTGCGCGCTGTACGTGTTCACCCTGGGTCTGATCGCCCTGATCGTGAACGGTCTGCTGTTCCTGCTCACCAGTTGGATCGCGGGTCAGGTCGGGCTGCCGTTCCACGTCGACACGTTCTGGCCGACCGCGGTCGTCGGCGCGCTTATCGTCGGTGTGGTCAGCTTCGTGCTCAACATGGTGGTACCGGACAAGAAGTGATCCTCGCCCGGCAGGCGTGACCCTGCTCACCGGTGAGGAGTGTGGCGTTGCGCGCCCCTTACTCTTGACGCCGTGAGCCAGCTACGTCGCGGATACGTGTACGGTCTCGCCGCGTACGTCGCGTGGGGCTTCTTCCCGATCTACTTCAAGCTGCTGCGACCGGCGGGACCGGTGGAGATCCTCGCGCACCGGGTGCTGTGGTCGGTGGTGTTCGTCGCCGCGCTGCTCACCGTGGTACGCCGGTGGCGCGACCTGACCGCCCTGGTCCGCCGCCCTAGGACGCTCGCCGGCATCGCGACGGCGGCGGCGTTCATCGGCGTCAACTGGGGTACGTACATCTACGGCGTGAACTCCTCGCACGTGGTGGAGACCTCGCTCGGCTACTTCATCAACCCGCTGATCTCGGTCGCGTTCGGGGTCCTCCTGCTGGGCGAGCGGCTGCGCCCCGCCCAGGTCGCCGCGTTGGCGATCGGTACGGGCGCGGTCGCCGTGCTCACGGTCGACTATGGACGGCCGCCGTACATCGCGCTGGTTCTCGCCCTGTCGTTCGCGTTGTACGGGCTGACCAAGAAGCGGCTCGGCGTGCCGCCCGCCGAGGGGCTGCTGGTCGAGTCGGGCGTGCTCGCGCTGCCCGCACTCGGGTACCTGGTGTGGCTGAGCTACGCCGGCAAGGCGACGTTCGGGCACGTGTCGGTCGCCCACACCGTGCTCGTCGTGCTGTCCGGCGCGGTCACCGCGCTGCCGCTGCTGGCGTTCGCCGGGGCGGCGAACCGCATCCCGATGACCGGGCTGGGTGTCCTGCAGTACGCCGCACCGATCCTGCAACTGTTCTGCGGCGTGGTGCTGTACCACGAGCCGATGCCAGCCGCCCGGCTCGTCGGGTTCGCGCTGGTCTGGATCGCGCTCGTGGTGTTCACCTGGGACGCGTTGCGCCACGCCCGCCGCTCGGCGCGCGTCGCACCGGTCCTCGGACCGACCTCCGCTCCGGCAGCGACCCCGCGTGCCGTCGATACCGAGCCGGTCGGCTAGGTCGGCTAGGTCGGCTCGCGGCGTTCGCCGCCGTGCCCGCGCACGATCAGAACGCGATGGGGCTGGGGTCGTCGTCGACCGACGCGTACGCCTCGGCGAGCAGTTCCGCCGTCACCTGCAGTCGGGCGCGCAGCGTCTTTCCCGAGGTGACGAGGTCGTTCGCGGGTACCGCGCAGGCGACCGCGATCCTGCGCTCCGGGTCGCGGTCCGCGACCACGGTGATCGCCATGCATCCGATCCCGGTGCGGTACTGCCCGAGTTCCATGTGCATGCCCCGCCGCGCCCCGGCGGCGAGGTCCGCCTCGAGCGCGTCGACCGTGGTGAGCGTCTGCGGCGTGTACGGGCGCAGCCCCCAGTCGCGGACGTACCGGGCGCGCTGCTCGGGCGACAGCGTGGCGAGCAGCGCCTTGCCGAGGGCGGTCGCGTGTGCGCCCTCGTCGAAGCCGGGCACCATGTCCTCGACATGCGGGGACCGGTGCCCCTCGGCGATCGCGGTGACGGCGACCCGCCCCGCGATGAACCGCCCGAGGTAGTGGCTGTACCCGGACTCGTTGGCGGCGTCGCGCAGCGCCCGAGCGACGCACTCCGGACCCCGGTACGCGGCGACGAGTTCCCGGTACCGGTCGGCGATTTCGAGGCCCATCGCGTACGTGCCGTCGTCCCGCCTGATCACGTAGCCCTCGTACGCGAGGGTACGCACCAGGTGGTACGTGGTGGCCACGGTGAGCTGGCAACGTCTGGCGATCTGCTTCACGGTCAGTCCACGCGGGGCGTGACCGACCGACTCGAGTACACGCAGCGCGCGTGACACGCTCCTGATCAGATCCGACGGTTCACCCTGAGGGTCTCGCACCGCCGGCACCTCCCCCGGTCAGCAGGACGGCTTCACACCATATGAGATGCGCGGACGATTGTGAATCGTCAACTATCAGGTTTACAACCATAACTGTCAATTGCATCTGAGACGCAGACCACAAACCGCACCCGCCCGGCACCCCCTAGCGTCAGGGGTGATGAAGGACGTGGCCCTTTCCTCGCCCACCCGTGTCGGCAGCGTGACCAGGGTGGTCGGCACCGCGGTGGCGGTGACGATCGCCTCGGTGCTCCCGGTGTTCCTGGTCGGCGGACTCGCCGTCCAGATCCGCCGGGAACTGCACTTCTCACCCGCCGGGCTGGGGCTCGCGGTCGCCGCGTACTTCGGCGCGAGCGCCCTCGCCGCGGTACCGGCGGGTCACGCCGTCGAGCGGTTCGGCTCGGCGCGTACCAGCCGGATCGCCGTCGCGATATCGGCGGCGACGCTGCTGGCGATCGGGCTCGTCGCGCACTCGTACCTGGTCCTGCTCGCCCTGCTCGCGGTGGGCGCGACCACCAACGCGCTCGGGCAACTGGCCGCGAACCTGCTGCTCGCCCACGGGGTACCGGTCCAGCGGCAGGGCGTCATCTTCGGGTTGAAGCAGTCCGCGGTACCGCTGGCGACCCTGCTGTCCGGCGCGGCGGTACCGGCGCTCGCGCTCACCGTGGGCTGGCGCTGGGCGTTCATCCTCGCGGCGGGATGTGCGCTCGGGGTGGTCGCGTTGATCCCGCGCGACGCGGGCGACGCACGATCGCGACGCCCGGCGGCGCAACACCGACGGTCGACCGCCCCGCTCGTGGTGGTCGCGGTCGCGGCGGCGCTCGCCGCCGGGGGCGCCAACGCGCTCGGCGCCTTCGTGGTGGATTCCAGCGTCCACCGCGGGCTGCCGCCGAGCGCCGCCGGTCTGGTGCTGACCTTCGGCAGCGCGGTGTGCGTCACGGCGCGGCTGCTCGGCGGCTGGATCGCGGACCGGCGCCGCGGCGACCATCTGATCATGGTCACCGTGCTGCTCGGGCTCGGCTCGGTCGGGCTCGCGCTGCTCGCGCTGCCCACCACGGTCGCGCTGGTGGTGGGTGTGGTGCTCGCCTTCGGGCTCGGCTGGTCCTGGCCGGGCGTGATGAACTTCGCGATCGTCCAGCTCAATCCGGAAGCGCCGGCGGCGGCGACGTCGATCACCCAGACCGGCGTGTACGCCGGGGGCTTCATCGGTCCGCTGGGTTTCGGTGCGCTTGCCACGCAGCGGGGCTACCCGACGGCGTGGACCGTGGCGGCCGCGTCGATGCTCGCCGCGGCCGGGCTCATGCTCGTGGGGCGGCGGATGGTCAGCCGGTCCGGTCGGCGATGAAGTCGCACAGGCTCTCCAGCGCCCGCCGTGCCGGGATGTCGGGCAGCGGCGCGAGTTGGGCGCGCGCCTGCTCCGCGTAGCTGCGTACGGTCTCCCGCGCCCGCTTCAGCGCGGCGGAGTCGCGCAGCAGACCGAGCGCCTCGGCGTGCAGCGCGTCGTCGGTCACCGGACCGGTCGCGAGGATCTCGCGCAGCCGTACCGCCGAGGCGTCCGCGTCGTCGGAAGCCAGGGCGTACAGCACCGGCAGGGTGGGCACCCCTTCGCGCAGGTCGGTGCCGGGGGTCTTGCCCGACTCGACGGTGTCGGACGCGATGTCCAGCAGGTCGTCGGACAACTGGAACGCCATCCCGACGGTCTCGCCGTACGCGGCGAGCGCCTCGACCTGCTTCGCGTCGCATCCGCCGAACATCGCACCGAACCGGGCGCTGGTGGCGATCAACGAACCGGTCTTTTCGGCGAGTACCCGCAGGTGGTGCTCGACCGGGTCGCTGTCGCGGGGACCGACGGTCTCGGCGATCTGGCCGTGTACCAGGCGGGAGAAGGTGCGCGCCTGGATGCGTACCGCTTCCGGTCCGAGTTCCGCCGCGATGTCGGCGGCGCGGGCGAACAGGAAGTCGCCGACCAGGATCGCGATCGAGTTCGTCCAGCGCTGGTTGGCGCTCGGGGCGCCGCGCCGCACCGGCGCCTCGTCCATCACGTCGTCGTGGTACAGCGTGGCGAGGTGGGTCAGTTCGACGACGACCGCCGACGACACCACGTCGGTACCGGTCGCGCCGCCGAACTGCGCGGCGAGGGCGACCAGGAGCGGACGGAACCGCTTGCCACCCGCGTCGACGAGGTGCCGGGCGACCTCGTGGATCAACGGGTCGCCGCTGGCTACGGCGGCACGCAGCCGGACCTCGACGGCGTCGAGTGTCTCGCGTACCCGAGCCTCAAGTTCGGGATCGGCGAAATCGATGCCGATCGAGCTGCTGGAGGGGCCCGTGCGGGTGCCTTTCACGCCCTCAACCATGCCATACCCCCACCCGGTGATCGTCCCGGCCCCGACGATCGAGGCGAGTGCCACGGACCTTCCGACGCAGCACGGCGACGACGCCGCCGGCGCCCGGCTGATCCTTGACCACATGCTGGTACAGACTGCCGCCCGGTACCACCGGATCGGTGGCGCGACCGGGCGGCAGTCCGCGCCCGAGCAGGGCGCCGGGCGGCAGTCCCATCCGTGCGGGCGACGACGCTCGTCAGCGGTACCGGGTCAGCGGACGAACTCCGAGGCTCGGGTGGTCAGGTCGAGCAGCGGCGCCGGTACCACGCCCAGCACCAGGGTCGCCAGCGCGCCGATACCGAGCGCGGCCGAGGTGAGCGCACCCGGCAGCGACACGGCGGGCGTGGTCTCAGCGGGCTCGGACAGCCACAGCAGCACCACGACCCGCAGGTACGGGAACGCGAGGATCATGCTGCTGATCACGCCGACGATGACCAGCCACACCTGCCCGCCGCCGATGCCGGCGGCGAACACCGCGAACTTCGTCGTGAACCCGGACGTCAGCGGGATACCGGCGAAGGCGAGCAGCAGGAACGTGAACACCCCGGCGAACAGCGGCGAGCGACGCCCCAGCCCGGCCCAGCGGGACAGGTGGGTCGCCTCGCCCTCCGGGTCGCGGACCAGGGTCACCACGCCGAACGCGGCGAGCACCGTGAACCCGTACGCCACCAGGTAGAACATCGAGCTGCTCAGCCCGTCCTTGGTCATCGCGAGCACGCCGACCAGCACGTACCCGGCGTTCGCGATGGACGAGTAGGCGAGCAGTCGCTTGATGTCGGTCTGCGTCACCGCGAAGATCGAACCGACCAGCATGGTGAGCACCGCGACCACGCCGATGACCAGCTGGAAGTCCCACTGGACCCGGTCGAACCCGACGTACAGCACGCGCAGCAGTCCACCGAACGCGGCGATCTTCGTGCACGCCGCCATGAACCCGGTGATCGCGGTCGGCGCGCCCTGGTACACGTCCGGAGTCCAGACGTGGAACGGCACCGCCGCGATCTTGAACAGCAGACCGATGGACAGCATGCCCAGTCCGATGTACAGCAGCACCGGGCTGTTCGTGGAGGCGAGCGACGCGTCGTGGATGCCGGCGAAGTCGATCCGCCCGGCGAACCCGTACACCATCGCGATGCCGAACACGAAGAACGCCGACGCGAACGCGCCCAGCAGGAAGTACTTCATCGCCGCCTCCTGGCTGAGCAGCCGGCGACGCCGCGCCAGCGCGCACATCAGGTACAGCGGCAGCGAGAAGACCTCCAGCGCCACGAACATGGTCAGCAGGTCGTTCGCGGCGGTGAACAGCATCATCCCGCCGAGCGCGAACAGCAGCAGCGGGAACACCTCGGTACCGCCCGGCTGATGCGCCGCCTGTTCACGGTCGGCTGCGGTACCGGCGGCGATCGCCGGGGACGCGACGAACGCGCCGCCCGGCTCCAGCGACCGGTCCGACACCAGCAGCACGGCGAGGATGCCCAGGACCGCCAAGCTGCCCCACAGGAACAGCGCGGGCCCGTCGACCGCGATGGCGGAGGCGGCGGTGGCGATCCGGGTGCCCGCCTCGCGGACCACCATCACCAGCGCGGCGATCAGCGCCACCAGGCTGAGCGGCAGCTGCACCCGGTACCGCTGGCCGCGCGGCGCGGCGGCCTCCACGATCACGCCGACACACGCCGCGCCGAACAGGATCAGCATCGGCGCGAGCGCGGCGTAGTCGAGCTGCGGGAGCTTGAAGTCCCCCTGCGCGAGGAGAACGGGGGTGCTCACTTGTTGCCTCCCTGCGCGACCGTCGGAGCCGGGTCGCTGCTCTGACCGACGTCGGAGAGCGTCGCCTTGACGGCCGGGTTGATGACGTCGATGACCGGCTTCGGGTAGA
This sequence comes from Micromonosporaceae bacterium, assembly GCA_036378155.1. Classification (GTDB taxonomy): domain Bacteria; phylum Actinomycetota; class Actinomycetes; order Mycobacteriales; family Micromonosporaceae; genus DASUXA01. The sequence continues at coordinate 16,729 of DASUXA010000114.1, forward strand.
AGCCGAGCAGCAGGATCAGAACGATCAGCGGGGCGACCACGACCGCCTCGCGGACCGACAGGTCCTTACGCATCGGTGCGACCTCGGACAGCTGCGGGTTGAGCCGGCCCTGGGTGGTCCGCTGGATCATCCACAGCACGTACCCGGCGGCGAGGATGATGCCGGCGGTACCGATCACCGCGACCGTCTTGTTCACCGTGAACGTGCCCAGCAGTACCAGGAACTCGGACACGAACGGGCTGGTGCCCGGCAGCGCGAGCGAAGCCATACCGGCGATCAGGAACACGCCGGCGAGGACCGGTACCAGCTTGCCGGCGCCGCCGAAGTCGGACACCAGCGCGCTGCCCCGGCGCGCCACCAGCATGCCCACCACCAGGAACAGCAGACCGGTGGCGAGCCCGTGGTTCAGCATGTACAGCACGGAGCCGGTGCCCGCCTGGGTGGTGAAGGCGAAGATCCCGATGCCGATGAACCCGAAGTGCGCGATCGAGGTGTACGACACCAGCCGCTTGAGGTCGTTCTGCCCGACCGCGAGCAGCGCGCCGTAGACGATGCCGACCAGCGCGAGGGCGAGGCCGAGCGGCGCGAAGTACCGCGACGCGTGCGGGAACAACGGCAGGCAGTACCGCAGGATGCCGAACGTGCCGACCTTGTCGAGCACGCCGACCAGCAGCGCGGCGGCTCCCGCCGGAGCCGCCCCGCCGGCGTCCGGCAGCCAGGTGTGGAACGGGAAGAACGGCGCCTTGATCGCGAACGCGAGGAAGAAACCGAGGAACAGCCACCGCTCGGTACCGGTCGCCATGTCGAGCTTCGTCAGGGCCGCCCAGTCGAACGTGCCGTGCCCGAGCTGGTTACGCCCGACCACCCACAGCCCGATCACCGCGGCGAGCATGAGCAGACCGCCGACCAGCGAGTACAGGAAGAACTTCACGGCCGCGTACTGCCGCCGGGCGCCGCCGTAGGAGCCGATCAGGAAGTACATCGGCACGAGCATGATCTCGAAGAACACATAGAACAGGAACACGTCCGCCGCGGCGAACACCCCGATCATCGTGAACTCGAGCGCCAGGATCAGGGCGAAGTACGTCGGTACCGACCTGCGGGTGGACTCGGCGTCGTGCCAGCTCGCCAGGATCACCACCGGTACCAGCACCGCGATCAGCGCGAGCATGACCAGCGCGATGCCGTCCGCGGCGAGCGTGAACCGGGTGCCCCACGCCGGGATCCAGGTGTACGACTCGCGGAACTGCAGCCGGTCGCCGCCGGTCTTGAAGGCGACCCACATGACCGCGGTCAGCACCAGCACCGCGAGCGACCACAGGAACGCCAGCCACTTCGCCAGACCGGGCTTCGTGCGCGGGACGCACGCCACCACCACCGCGCCGACCAGCGGCGCGAGGGTGAGGACCGAAAGGTACGGGAAAGAACTCATCCAAGCCTCACCGCGAGCAGGGCGGCTACCACAAGCAGCGCACCTGAGAGCATCGACAGGGCGTACGACCGGACGAAGCCGGTCTGGGTGCGACGCAGCCGGGAGGAACCCCCGCCGACCATCGCCGCGAGCCCGTTGACCAGCCCGTCGAGGCCCCGGTTGTCGAAGTACACCAGGGCGCGGGTCAGGTACTTGCCGGGCATCTCGAAGACCGTCTCGTTGAACGCGTCGGCGTACAGGTTCTCCCGTGCGGCGGTGACCACCGGGCCGGCGGGCAGCGGTTCGAGGGCGGTACCGCGCCGGAACAGCAGGACGCCGAGCGCCAGACCGAGCAGCGTGACCAGGATGGTCAGGGTGCTCACCGCCCAGCCGGCGAGGTGTTCGGTGGTTTCCCCCGACGGGTTGCCGAACACCGGCAGCAGCCAGTCCTTCACCGGCGTCGCCATCAGTCCACCGGCCGCCACGGAGCCGACCGCGAGCAGGACCAGCGGTCCGGTCATCACCGGCGGCGACTCGTGCGGGTGGCTGATGTCCTCGGTCCACCGCTTCGGACCGTGGAAGGTCAGCACGAACAGCCGGGTCATGTAGAACGCGGTGAGCCCGGCGCCGAGCAGCGCGGCGGTACCGAACAGCCAGCCGGTCCAGCCGGGGCGGTTGAACGCCGCCTCGATGATCGGGTCCTTGGAGAAGAAGCCGGACAGCGGCGGGATACCGATGATCGCGAGGTACCCCAGACCGAACGTGGCCCAGGTGATCTTCATGTACCGCCAGAGCCCGCCGAACCGCCGGATGTCGGTCTGGTCGTTCATGCCGTGCATGACGGAGCCGGCGCCGAGGAACAGTCCCGCCTTGAAGAAGCCGTGCGCGAGCAGGTGGATGATCGCCAGCGCGTACGCCACACCACCCAGACCGACGCCGAGGAACATGTACCCGATCTGGGACACGGTCGAGTAGGCGAGCACCCGCTTGATGTCGTCCTTGGCGCACCCGATGATCGCCCCGATCATCAGGGTGAACGCGCCGATCGACACGACCACGACCTGCGCGGTCGGGCTGGCACTGAAGATCGGGTTGGACCGGGCGATCAGGTACACCCCGGCGGTCACCATGGTCGCGGCGTGGATGAGCGCCGACACCGGGGTCGGGCCCTCCATCGCGTCCGGCAACCACGCCTGCAGCGGGAACTGACCGGACTTGCCGCACGCGCCGAGCAGCAGCAGCAGACCCAGGGCGAGCAGCACGCCGCTGCTCATCTTGGCGACCGAGTTGAACACGTCGGCGAAGCCCACCGAGCCGACCGTGGCGAACATCAGGAAGATGGCGATCGCGAACCCGGCGTCACCGACCCGGTTCATGATGAACGCCTTCTTACCGGCGGTCGCCGCCGTCGGGCGGTTGTACCAGAACGAGATCAGCAGGTACGACGCGAGACCCACGCCTTCCCAGCCGAAGTACGCCATCACGTAGTTGTTGCCGAGGACGAGGATCAGCATCGCCGCGACGAACAGGTTGAAGTACCCGAAGAAGCGGCGGCGACCCTCGTCGTGGGCCATGTATCCGACGGCGTACAGGTGGATCAGGAAACCCACGCCGGTGATGAGCAGGACGAACACCCCGGACAGCGGGTCGAGCAGCAGACCGAACTGCACGTTCAGCCCGCCGACCGGGATGAAGCGGAACAGGTTGATCTGCGCCGACCGGTTGTCCAGTCCGGCCAGGCTGACGAAGTAGATCAGGCCGAGGACGAACGCGATGCCGACGCTCGCGACGCCCAGCCAGTGGCCCCACTTGTCGGCGCGTCGGCCGAGCACCAGCAGAATCGCGGCGCTCACCAGCGGGATCGCGATCAGCAGCCAGAAGCTGGACAGCACGCCGGTCGCGGCTGCGTAGTGAACAGGCATCGACAGTCCCTCAGTACTTCAGCAGGTTCGCGTCGTCGACACTGGCCGAGCGCCGGGTCCGGAAGATCAGCATGATGATGGCGAGGCCCACCACGACCTCGGCGGCGGCGACGACCATCACGAAGAACGAGATGATCTGACCGTCGAGCCCGCCGTTGATCCGGCTGAACGTGACCAGCGCCAGGTTGGACGCGTTGAGCATCAGCTCGACGCACATGAACAGCACGATCGCGTTGCGCCGGATCAGCACGCCCACCGCGCCGATCGTGAACAGCGTCGCCGCGAGCACGATGTACCACATCGGGGTCATTTGTCGGTCCTCTTCGGTGCCGCCTCCGCCGCGGTCAGTTCGCGGGTCGGCAGGATCTTCGAGATGCTCCGGTCGGCTGGGGAGCCGTCCGGCAGCCTGGCCGGGGTGGCGACCGAGTCCGAGGTGGCGAACACGCCCGGACCCGCCTTCGGTCCGGGGTAGTTGCCGGGCGCGAACCGCGCCTTCATCATCTCGATCTGGTTCAGCCGCTCGCCCTTGCGCCGCTCGACGTGGGCCAGCAGCATCGCGCCGACCGCCGCGGTGATCAGCAGCGCCGAGGTCACCTCGAACGCGAACACGTACTTGGTGAACAGCAGGCTCGCGATCCCCTGGACGTTGCCGCCGCGGTTGGCGTCGGCCAAACCCTGCGCGGAGGTACCGGCGAGTGCCCGCCCGAGCACGGTCGCGACCAGACCGGCGAAGCCGAGCCCGACCAGCAGGGCGGCGACCCGTTGCCCGCGCAGCGTCTCGATCAGCGAGTCGGACGAGTCGCGGCCGACCAGCATGAGGACGAACAGGAACAGCATCATGATCGCGCCGGTGTACACGATGATCTGGACCATGCCGATGAACGGCCCGGCCTGGACCACGTAGAACACGCCGAGCGAGAGCATGGTCAGCACCAGGAAGAGCGCCGAGTGCACCGCGTTGCGCGCCCACACCATGCCGATCGCCCCGAGCAGGGCGATCGGCGCCATGATGAAGAACGTCGCCGCCTCGCCGCCCGACACGTGACCGGCGGCCGCCAGAACAGTGGGAGTCACTGGGCACGCTCCCCGACGGGCGCCCGCTCAGCCCCGGCGCTGGTGCCCGGGTTGGTCAGCGCGCCCACGTAGTAGTCCTTCTCCGAGTCGCCCAGGCGCATCGGGTGCGGGGGCTGCTCCATGCCGGGCAGCAGCGGCGCGAGCAGCTGCTCCTTCGTGAAGATCAGATCCCGGCGGTTGTCGCGGGCCAGCTCGTACTCGTTGCTCATGGTGAGCGAACGGGTCGGGCAGGCCTCGATGCACAGACCGCAGAAGATGCACCGGGAGTAGTTGATCTGGTAGATCGACGCGTACCGCTCACCCGGCGAGTAGCGCTGCTCGTCGGTGTTGTTGCCGCCCTCGACGTAGATGGCGTCCGCCGGGCAGGCCCACGCGCACAGCTCGCAGCCGATGCACTTCTCCAGCCCGTCCGGGTGGCGGTTGAGGATGTGCCGGCCGTGGTACCGGGGTGCCAGCGGCGCCGGCTTCTCCGGGTATTCGGTCGTCACCATCTTCTTGAACATGTGCGAGAAGGTGACGCCGAAGCCCTTCACCGAATCGGCGATCCCGCCCACGTCACACCTCCTTGTCCGGGTCGGCGTTGGTGTCGGTGCCGTCCGCCGAGGCGCCCACGGTCACCGGCTCGCGTTCGGCGGCGATCCGCTTCAGTCGTGGGCTCGGCGGTACCTGCAGGTCGAGCGGCGGCAGCGGGAAGCCCTCGGCGCCACCGACCCGCCCTTCGGCGGGGGCAGGCTCCAGTACCGGCTCCTTCTTGCGAGCCGGCCACAGCAGCAGCACGGCGACCACCACGACCGCCACGCCCGCCGCGATCAGCCAACGGTCGCGGGCGGCGAGGCTGGACCCCTGCAGCGTCTTGAGTCCCGCCAGGGCGAGGATCCAGACCAGGTTGACCGGGATCAGCACCTTCCAGCCGAACTGCATGAACTGGTCGTACCGGAGCCGGGGCAGCGTACCGCGCAGCCAGACGAAGACGAACAGCAGGATGAGCACCTTGGCGACGAACCACACCAGCGGCAGCCAGCCGGAGTTGGCTCCGTCCCAGATCGAGATCGGCCAGGGCGCCCGCCAGCCGCCGAGGAACAGCGTGGTGCACAGCCCGGAAACGGTGATCATGTTGATGTACTCGGCGAGGAAGAACAGCGCGAACTTCAGCGACGAGTACTCGGTGTGGAAGCCGCCGACCAGCTCCGACTCCGCCTCCGGAAGGTCGAACGGCGCCCGGTTGGTTTCACCGACCGCCGAGACGAAGTAGATCAGGAAGCTCGGGATCAGCAGGATGGCGTACCACGCGGGCGCCGGTACCACGCCGAAGAGCTTGGCGGTGCTGCCGCCCTGGGCCGCCACGATGCCCGAGGTGGACATCGTGTTCGCGGTCATGAACACGGCGACGATGGACAGCCCCATCGCGACCTCGTACGAGATCATCTGCGCGCTCGACCGCAGACCGCCGAGCAGCGGGTACGTCGAACCGGACGCCCAACCGGCGAGCACCACGCCGTAGATGCCCATCGAGGAGCAGGCGAGTACCACCAGCACGCCGACCGAGGTGTCGGTGAGCTGCAACGGGGTGCGATGCCCGAAGACCGACACCATCGGACCGAACGGCATCACCGAGAACGCGGTGAAGGCCGCCACCGCGGAGATGACCGGGGCGAAGAAGTAGACGACCTTATCGGCCATCTTCGGCATGATGTCTTCTTTGAACGCCAACTTCAGCCCGTCGGCCAGCGACTGCAGCCAGCCGCCCGGTCCGACCCGGTTCGGTCCGGGCCGCACCTGCATGCGGGCCACGACCTTGCGCTCGAAGTTGATCGTGAACAGCGTCATCAGCACCAGGAAGGCGAAGACGGCCACGACCTTGATCAGGATCAGCCACCACGGATCGTGGCCGAAGTCCTGCAGCGTCGGGTCTGTCGCGAGAATCACTGTGCCCCTCCCGCAGGGCTATCGGTGGCCAGCAGCGGCCCAGGCGTACCGGCGGAGACGGTGACGACGGTGCCCGAGGTCGCGCCGAGGCTGCGGCGCAACGTCGAGCCGGGCGAGTTGGTCGGCAGCCAGACCACCCCGTCGACCATGTCGGTGATCGCCGCCGGCAGGGTGATGCTGCCCCGGTCGGTACCGACGGTGACCGGGTCGCCCTCGCGAACCCCGAACCGCTCGGCGGTTGCGGCGGACAGCCGGGCGACCGGAATCCGGGCGGTACCGCCGAGATACTCGTCGCCGTCGGTCATCGAGCCGAGGTCGATCAGGTGGTGCCAGGTCGCCAGTACCGCCTCGCCCTCGCCGAGGATCGGCGCGCCACCTGCCGGACTGGTCGGCGCGGCCGGCGCGGCGGTACCGGAAGCCGGCAGCCCGGCGAGCTCAGCCCGGATCGTCGGAATGTCCACGCAGCCCAGGTCCACCCCGAACTCGCGGGCCAGCGCGTCCACCACGCGGGCGTCGGTCATCGCCGGGGTGTCCAGGGTCGCCCCGAACACCCGCAGCCGACCCTCCCAGTCCACGTACGAGCCGGCCTTCTCGACCGCCGCCGCGACCGGGAACACCACGTCCGCCCGCCGGGCCACCGCCGAACGGCGCAGTTCGAAGCTGACCAGGAAGTCGACGGTGTCGAGCGCCTGCTCGGCGAGGCGCGGGTCGGCGAGGTCGGCCGGGTCGACCCCGGCGACGACCAGCGCGCCCAGCCCGCCGTTCGCCGCCGCGGCGAGGATGGCGTCGGTGTCCCGACCCACCTGGCTGGGCAGCACGCCCGGCTCCAGACCCCACGCCGCGCCGAGTTCGGCGCGCGCCGCCGGGTCGTCGACCAGCCGACCGCCGGGCAGCAGGTTCGGTACACAGCCCGCCTCGACCGCGCCCCGGTCGCCGGCGCGGCGCGGTACCCACGCCAGCCGCGCGCCGGTGCGCTCGGCGAGCGCCGCGGCGGCGGACAGCCCGCCCGGTACCGTCGCCAGCCGCTCGCCGACGATCAGCAGCGCGCCCGGTGCGCTCAACGCCTCGCGTACCGCCTCGTCGCCGGCGAGCAGATCCGCCTCGGCGCCCGGTACCGCCGGCACCAGGGTCGCGCCGAGCTTCGCGAAGCCCCGGCTGAGGAACGGCGCGATCGTGTACACCTTCTGCTTGTTCTTGCGGTACGCCTTGCGCAGCCGCAAGAACAGGATCGGGCACTCCTCCTCCGGGTCGAGCCCGACCACAACCGTCGCCGGAGCGGCTTCGACGTCGGCGTACGTCACGTCGCGGCGGCCAACCACGTTCGAGGCGAGAAACGCCGTCTCCTCCGCCGACACCGGGCGGGCCCGGAAGTCGATGTCGTTGGTACCGAGCACGACCCGCGCGAACTTCGCGTACGCGTACGCGTCCTCGACGGTCAGCCGACCGCCGGTCAGTACCCCGACGCCCTTGCCGTCGCGGGCCCGTCGCAGCCCCTCGGCCGCCACCGACAGCGCCTCCGGCCAGGACGCCTCGCGCAGCTCACCGGTCTTCGCGTCGCGCACCAGCGGAGTGGTGAGCCGGTCGAACGCGGTGACGTACTGGAAGCCCCAGCGTCCCTTGTCGCAGTTCCACTCCTCGTTGACCTCGGGGTCGTCGCCCGCCAGCCGGCGCAGTACCTTGCCGCGACGGTGGTCGTTGCGCTGCGCGCACCCCGCCGAGCAGTGCTCGCAGACGCTGGGCGTGGAGACCAGGTCGAACGGGCGGGCGCGGAACCGGTACTGGGTGCCGGTCAGCGCGCCCACCGGGCAGATCTGCACCGTGTTGCCGGAGAAGTACGAGTTGAAGGGGACGTCGCCGGCTTCCGGCTTGGTCTCCGGGTAGTCCGGCTCCTCGATCGTGTTGTGACCGGCGGGGCCCTCGAAGGCGGCGTCCCGGTACACCCCGATCTGCTCGGCGCTGGAGCGGTCCATCAGGTCGATGAACGAGTCGCCGGCGATCTCCTCGGAGAACCGGGTGCAGCGCTGGCACAGCACGCACCGCTCCCGGTCCAGCAGCACCTGCGTGGAGATCTGGATCGGCTTCGGGTACTCCCGCTTCGGGTCGCGGAACCGGGTGTCCGCCCGCCCCGTCGACATCGCCTGGTTCTGCAGCGGGCACTCGCCGCCCTTGTCGCACATCGGGCAGTCGAGCGGGTGGTTGATCAGGAGCATCTCCATGATCCCCGCCTGGGCCTTCTTCGCCACCGGCGAGGTCAACTGCGTCTTGACCACCATGCCCTCGGCCACCGTCTGGGTGCACGAGGCGACCGGCTTGCGCTGCCCCTCCACCTCGACGAGGCACTGGCGGCAGGCGCCGGCGGGGGCGAGCAGCGGGTGGTCGCAGAATCGCGGGATCGCGATACCCATCTGCTCGGCGACGCGGATCAGCAGCGCGCCCTTCGGTGCGGTCACCTCGATCCCGTCGATGGTCAGGGTGACCGTATCGGTGCTCTTCGCGATCTCAGTCATTTAGTGCGCTCCGACCAGTTCCGCACTACGCAGCCGAGGCGGGGTGCGGCCCTCGATGTAGTCGAGATAGTCCTGCTTGAAGTACTTCAGCGACGAGGTCACCGAACTGGTCGCGCCGTCGCCCAGCCCGCAGAACGCCCGGCCGAGGATGTTGTCGCAGGTGTCCAGCAGGGTGTCCAGGTCCTCGTAGGTGCCCTGACCCGAGAGGATGCGCCGGTAGATGTTCACCATCCAGTAGTTGCCCTCGCGGCACGGGGTGCACTTGCCGCACGACTCGTGGTGGTAGAACTCCAGCCACCGGTACGTCGCGTACACCGGGCAGTCCTGGTCCGAGAAGATCTGCGTGGCCGTCGTGCCGAGGATGGAACCGGCGGCGGCCACCCCCTCGAAGTCCAGCGGCACGTCCAGGTGCTCGGCGGTCAGCAGCGGCGTCGACGAGCCACCCGGGGTCCAGAACCGCAGTTTGTGCCCCGGCTGCATCCCGCCGGCCAGCTCCAGCAGCTCCCGCAGCGTCACGCCCATCGTGCACTCGTACTGCCCCGGGTTGGCGACCCTGCCGGACAGCGAGTAGATCATCGGCCCGGAGGACTTCTCCGTGCCCATGGTCTTCCACCAGTCCGCCCCACCGAGCACGATGTACGGCACGCTGGCGATGGTGCCGACGTTGTTCACCACGGTCGGGCTCGCGTACAGGCCGTGGGTCGCCGGGAACGGCGGGCGCAGCCGAGGCTGCCCCCGGAAGCCCTCCAGCGAGTCCAGCAGCGCGGTCTCCTCACCGCAGATGTACGCCCCGGCACCCGAGTGCACCACCAGCTCCAGGTCGAAGCCGCTGCGCATGATGTTCTTCCCGAGATAGCCCTTGGCGTACGCCTCCCGCACGGCGTTGCGCAGCCGGCGGGCGGCGTGCACCGCCTCGCCCCGGATGTAGATGTACGCCCGGTTGGCGCGGATCGCGTACGACGCGATGATCACGCCCTCGACCAGCGAGTGCGGGTCGTGGGTCATCAGCGGCAGGTCCTTGCAGGTGCCCGGCTCGCCCTCGTCGGCGTTGACCACGAGATAGTGCGGCTTGCCGTCGCCCTGCGGGATGAAGCCCCACTTGAGACCGGTGGGGAAGCCGGCGCCGCCCCGGCCGCGCAGGCCGGAGTCCTTCACCAGTTGGATCAGGTCGTCCGGGTGGGCCTTCAGCGCCTTGCGCAGCGCCGCGTACCCGTCGAGCTTCTCGTAGGTGCCGATGCGCCAGGCGTCCGGCGAGAGCCAGCGCTTGGTCAGCACCGGGGTGAGCTTGGCCAGCGTCTCCGGCCGAGGAGCGGTCACTTCTGGACCCCCGTTTCGCTCGCGACGGCGGAGCCCGGGCCACCGGTGCCCGTCCCTGCCTCCGCCTCCTTCAGGTTGCGCTCCTGCGCCGCGGCCTCGTCGCCGGCGGGCTTGCCGTCACCGGCCGGCGCGTTGGCGGCGACACCGGCGGCCTCGGCCTCCCGCGCGTCCCGGGGGGCCGGGGCGGTGCTGTCGGTCGGGACCTTCGTGCCGGGGGCGTCCGGGACGGCGGTCCGCGCGTCCGGCTGCCGCGTCTCGGCGGCCCGGATCTCCGGCGACTTGTCGTCCGGGGCCTTCACGTCCGGCGCGGTGCTGCCGGTGGCCGCGGCGGCGGGAGCCGGCTCGCCGACACCGGCGTTACCGGGCGTACCCGTCGGGGCGGAAGCGCCGTCGCCGCCCCGGACCGGAGCGACGGCCGGGGCCGGCTTCGCGGCCTCGGCCTTCGCCTTCGCCTCGGCGGCGGCCTTGTCGGACTCCGCCTTGCTGCGGATGGGCGTGTTCGGGTCGAAGCCCGGCACCGAGATGCCGTGCTGCTCGGCCAGGCGCAGGCCCCGCAGGGTCGGCTCCCCCGGCCCGCCGTCGGCGACCGCGCCGTCACGCTCGTCGGCGAAGCCGGCGAGCTGCACGGCCATCTCCTTGAGCGTGCAGAGCCGGGCGCCCCGGGTCGGCATCGGCCGGCCACCGGCCCGCAGCTCCTCGACCACCCCGAGCGCGGACTGCGGGTCCACGTTGTCGAAGAAGTCGTAGTTGACCGTCATGACGGGCCCGTAGTCACAGGCCGCCAGGCACTCGGCGTGCTCCAGGGTGATCTTCCCGTCCTCGGTGGTCTCGTCGTGCCCGACGCCCAGGT
>DASUXA010000115.1:0-11795 GCA_036378155.1 Micromonosporaceae bacterium
CGACCCCCTCCGGGTCGCGCCGCCACCCGCGCGTCACGCGTCCGAACTCGCGGTGAACTCGACGCTCTTGGTCTCGACCGTCCCGGCGCTCCGCCCCGGCGCGGAGTGGTACTCCCAGTACAGGTTGGTGAACGCGATCACCTGGTCCGGCGGCGGAGCTCCCCACTCCGTCTGGTCCTCGGTGGTGTGCCCGTCGCTGACCAGGATCGCGTCGTACCCGCGCACGACGGCGCCGTGCAGCGTCGAACGGATGCACGCGTCGGTCTGCGCGCCCGAGATGAACAGTCGCCCGACCTTCAGGTCCGACAGCACGTCTTCCAGGGACGTGTCGTCGAAGGCATCGTTGTAGCTCTTCTCGACGAGCGGCTCGGCGTCGTCCCTGGTCAACTCGGGGATGATCTGCCAGTCGTCGCTGCCCCGCACAAGCTGTTCGTCGTTGTGCTGGACCCAGACGACAGGGACCTGCTCCCGCCGCGCCTTCTCGACCAGGCTCGCGATGTTCGCCACGACCGTGTCGCGCTGGTGGGCCGCCGCGACGTTACCGTTCTGCATGTCGATGACGAGGAGTGCGGTGTTCGGCCGGTTCTCGAGTGTGGTCATCGTGGTCCTTTACTCACGGCTGGACTCCTGTGTCCACCCACGGTAAACCCATCCATCGACGCGCGTCGGAAACAACCGGGTCGGGCCGACGATCGGCGTGACGACCGCCCGACGCGGGACCGCTGTCACCCGGCGGACGGGCGCGCCGGGCACGCGCGCCCGGTGAGTCCCAGGTCGTCGCGGTACACCACGCCGTCCTTCATCACCAGGTGGAGGGTACGCAGTGCCGCGACGTCGCGCGTAGGGTCGTCGCGCAGCGCGATCAAGTCGGCGCGTTTGCCCGGCTCGACGGTACCGATACGGTCGGCGACGCCGAGCCACTCGGCGGGGCGTACCGTCGCTGCCCGCAGTGCGTCGGCGACCGGCATCCCGGCGTCGACCATGAACTCCAGTTCCCGCACTGTCGCCGACGTCTCGTCGTAGGGCGCGTGCGGCGGCAGGTCGGTACCCAACACGACAGGCACCCCGTGGCGCAGCGCGCTTCGCAGGCTCGCCCAGTGCCCCGGACCGGCGGCCAGCGCGCGCTCCATCATCCAGCCCGGTACCCCGCTGTCGCGGAAGAACTGCTCGCATCGGCTGACCACGATCGTCGGCACGTACCACACCCCGCGCGCCGCCATCAGCCTCGTGACGTCGTCGGTCAACTGGTACCCGTGCTCGACGCAGTCCAGGCCCAACTCGACGGCGCGGCGGACCACCTCGGCAGGTCCGGCGTGGGCGGTCACCTTGCGCCCCCAGTCGTGCGCGACGCGGATCACCGCCGCCATCTCGTCGTCGAGCAACTGCGGCGTGTCGATGTGCTCGTACTCCCCCGCGATCCCGCCCGATACGCAGACCTTGATCAGGTCGGCGCCGGCGCGCAACTGTTCCCGGGTGAGGCGGCGGAACCCGTCGACCCCGTCCGCCTCCAACGCGTCGGCGCCCCAGCCGTGCCCGCCGGTACAGCACAGCGCATGCCCGGCGGTGAAGATCCTCGGGCCGTCGACCGCCCCACGGTCGATCGCCCGGCGCAGCGCGAAGTCGGCGTACCGCCGCTCCCCCACCAGCCGTACCGTCGTCACCCCGGAGTGCAGGGTGCGTCGGGCGGAATCCGCCATGAGCAGCACGAGGTCGGCGTCGCCGGCGTTGGTGACCTCGGCACCGACCTGCCCGGGAAGTACCAGCGCCAGATGCACGTGCATGTTGACGAGCCCCGGCATGACGTAGCCGCCCGCCATGTCCACCACGGCGCTCCGGTCACGGTCCGCCTCGTCGAGCACGTCGTCGGATCCGCCCACCGCTCGGATCAGTCCGTCGGCGCCCACCCAGATCCCCTGGTCGGGGCGTACCGCGTCGTCGACGGCGTCGTAGAGCGCGCAGTTGACCAGGACGGTGTCACGGGCGATGTGGACCATGGCGTCAGACCCGGACCGTGATCTCGTGGCGCCCAGGGACGGCCGAGAGTTCGACGAGGTCATCCGCCAGCATCGTCTCGCTCATCCGCACCTCTTCCGCGTCATGGGCGTCGCCGGGATGGGGACGTGTCGGAAGGCTATCGATCGGCGACCACCGGGCAACGGTCAGGTGGGACGCCCGGATCGAAGGCGGTCGCCATGGCGGACCTCGATCACGGGCAGCGCGGGCGAATCGGCGTCCGGTACGATCCGGCGCACAGCTCGGGCGAGTCCGCACCATCGTCTATGCCGGTGGTATCCGGGACGCAGCCTGTGCCACGGGGATGTGCTGTGCCGACGGGGGAACGGTCATGACGGACGACGGGCCGGACAACTGGCGTAGCACCCGATCGGGCATAGCCAAGGTAATCATCCTCTTCGACCTGCTGTTCTGGGTCGGTCCGGTGTCGGTGGTGTACCGGATGGCGACCGGCGCCCGGTCCGAACTCACCGGGGACCACCTGCTGCTGGCCGCGTGGGCGCTGGCCTTGCCGTTGTTGGTGGCCTCGTTCGTCTTCGCGCTGCGGGTGTTCACCGCCGACGGCAAAGCACAGGGCTGGCGCGCCGCCGGGTGGGCTTCGGGCCTGTTCGTCGGCGGTGCGCTGCTGATCGGCGTGGCGTCCGCAGTCGCCGGCAACTGACAAAGCACTCGCTATGAATCACTCGCTATACGGGGGTATGTGTGAGTTTCCGCGTAGATCCGAACGCGATCCGGTCCTATGCCGCCCAGTTCACCGGACATGCCGACGACGCCCGGGCGATGCACGACTACGTCGCGCGGTACAGCAGTTTCAGCTGGCACGATCAGGGCCTGATCAACAAGATGCAGCCGGCGCACGAACGGTTCGCCACCGAACTGGTCAAGGCGCTCAGTCATCTGCAGGACCTGCTCACCCAGTCGAGGACGCAGTTGCAGCGTGTTGCCGCCTTCTACGACCACACTGAGCGGACCGGTGCCGCCCGCCTCGACGACAGCTATCCGCCGGTGCCGCGCCCGTCGCTCGCGGACACGATGTAGGCGGGAGACCGGACATGGAGCAACCGACTCGACACCTGGTGCCCCCACAGCCCGCCGACCCGAGCATCAGCGGCGGATACGCCGATCCCTTCGACTTCTTCTCCATCCTGTCGCCCACCGACTGGATCGCGAACTTCCTGATCGAAATCACCGGCTGGGATCCGCTGGGCTGGATCTGCAGCAGTTTCATGGGCGACTGGCAGGCGTTCGCCTCCTGCGGCATCGCGTACGCCAACCTCGCGCGGGCCTGCCAGGACCTGGGCGTCAACATCCAGGAAGGTGAGCTGCGACTGGAGGCGTCATGGGAGGGCAACGCCGCCGACGCGGCGCGCGCCTACTTCTCCGACCTCGCCGCGAAGGTGAGCGGAATGCAGATCGCCCTGGACGACGCGGCTCAGGAGTACGAGAAAGCGGCCCGCGGCGCGTGGCTGGCGGCGAACCAGGTCAAGAATCTCCTTGAATCGATCATCGACTCGGCGGTGATCGCCGCCGGATGTACAGCTGCCGGGACGGCATTGATCGAGACCGGTGCCGGCGCGGTGGTCGGCTACGGTCTGGCGGCGTTGGAGGTCGCCCGGATCACCGAGATGATCGCCCGAGCCGGACAGATCATCCAGACCGCCGGCATGGTCATCGAGGGTGTCGCCGGCACACTCGTGAACCTCGCCAACCAAGGCGGCTCGCTGGCGCGTTATCCGCTGCCCGCAGCCGCCTACCACCACCCTGCTCTGTCATGACCACGCTGGGGCTGCCCGGCGACGACCGGGCCACGGACGAGGTTCGGGTGAGCAGATCCGGAGCGAGGAACGGTGACTACGTGCCACCTGCCGGTCGGGTCGCCGCCGCGGACGGTACCCGACCGGTGCGCACCCGCACGGAGACCACCGCAGCCAGCAGCGCCGCGGCGGCGGCCAGCAGGAACGTCGCGCGCGCCGGTCCGGTACCGGCCCCGATAAACCGGCCCGCCGCGCTGGTACCGAGTCCGTAGCAGGACCACATCACCGTGGTCATCCAGGCGAACGCCTCGGTGCGCTGCTCCGGCGGCGCCGCCTCGCCGAGGACGAGTTGCACCAGGGTGTCGCGGGGACCACCGACCATCCCGGCCGCGAGCAGAGCCGCGCCCAGCACGGGCAGGTCGGACGCGTACCCGGCGCCCACCATGAGCACGCCGCCGGCGGCGTAGAGGACGGCGAGTTGGCGGCTGGCGTCGGCACGCCGGCGGCGCGCGCCGTACACCAGGCCGGAGACCACCACGCCCACCGACATCACGGCGATCAGCAGCCCGGCGGCGCTCGGGTGGTGACGAGCGGTCGCGGTCGCGGTGATCGCGACGATCAGCGAGCCGTACGAGAAGGAGTCGAACGCGACGACGGCGAGCAGGCGGCGCACGCCGCTGTCGGACAGCGGGCCGAGGACGCGGCTTCCCGCCCTGCCCGGGGTCACGCCGGACCGTCCCTTGACCGCGGGCGTCTGCGACAGGATCAGCACGCCCGCCGTGATACCGACCCCGGCGACCAGGACGACCAGGACCGCCGGCACGACGGTGACCAGGACCGCGACCAGCAGCGGGCCGCCGATCAGGGCCGCTTCGTTCGTCACCGCGTCCAGGGCGTACGCGGTGTGTACCTGCTCCGACGGAACCACCGCCGACCAGGTGCCCCGGATGACCGACCCGGCCGGCGGCGTGCTTGCGCCCAGCAGTACCGCGCACCCGACCAGTACCGGCCCCGGTGCGCGCAGCACCAGCGCGGTGAGCAGGACGGCGTACGCCGCGACGTGTACCGCGAGGCATCCGAGCAGCACCGGGCGCGGGCGGACCCGGTCGACGAGCCGTCCGGCCACCGGTACGGCGAACGCCAACGCGAACGCGTACCCCGCGAGCACCGCCCCGCCCAGCGCATACGACCCGTACCCCGCCCGTACCGCGAGCAGCAGGCTCAGGCTGAGCACAGGGGTGACCAACCGGCTGGTCAGCGCCGCCGCGACCAGCCAGCGGACGCTGGGATGGGACAGCAGGACCCGGTACGCCTTCATCCGCGTCCGCGCCCTGTGCCCATGAACCGAGAAGGTACCGCGTCGGGGGCTGGGCCGCGGGGCGCTCGCGATCGCACCGCCCGCGCGCAGCGCTCGATGCCGCTCGTACGCCGGTCCATAAGGGATCCACCGCCGCTCTAGCGACGCGGGCGATCGTTCACGCCGAGACGACAGCGAGGAGAAGGCATGGGCCGCCTGTTCACGTCTGAGTCGGTCACCGAAGGCCACCCGGACAAGATCGCCGATCAGATCAGCGACGGTATTCTCGACGCCCTGCTGGCGCAGGACCCCCGCAGCCGGGTGGCGGTGGAGACCCTGATCACCACCGGTCAGGTACACGTAGCGGGAGAGGTGAGCACGAGCGGGTACGCGGACGTGCCCCGCGTCGTCCGCCAGACCCTGCTCGATATCGGCTACGACTCGTCGAAGAAGGGTTTCGACGGAGCGTCGTGCGGCGTCAGCGTGTCGATCGGCTCCCAGTCGCCGGACATCGCCCGAGGTGTGGACGCCGCGCTGGAGCTGCGTGAGGGTGACTCCCAGCACGCGCTGGACGCGCAGGGCGCCGGCGATCAGGGCATGATGTTCGGCTTCGCCTGTTCGGAGACGCCGGAGCTGATGCCGCTGCCGATCGCGCTGGCGCATCGGCTGGCCGCCCGGTTGGCGGCGGTGCGCAAGGACGGCACGATTCCGTACCTGCGCCCGGACGGCAAGACGCAGGTCACCATCGAGTACGACGGGCTGCGCCCGGTGCGACTGGACACCGTCGTGGTGTCGACCCAGCACGCCGCGGACGTATCGCTGGAGTCGCTGCTGACGCCGGACATCCGCGAACACGTGATCCGCCCCGAGCTGGAGAACCTCGACCTGGACGTCGAGGGGTACCGGCTGCTGGTGAACCCAACCGGACGGTTCGAGATCGGCGGTCCGATGGGTGACGCGGGTCTGACCGGCCGGAAGATCATCGTGGACACGTACGGCGGGTACGCGCGGCACGGCGGCGGCGCGTTCTCCGGCAAGGACCCGTCCAAGGTGGACCGGTCGGCGGCGTACGCGATGCGCTGGGTGTCGAAGAACGTGGTCGCGGCGGGGCTCGCCGAGCGGTGCGAGACGCAGGTGGCGTACGCGATCGGCAAGGCGCACCCGGTGAGCCTGTTCGTCGAGACCTTCGGTACCGAGAACGTGCCGGTCGAGCGGATCGAGAAGGCTATCGCCGAGGTGTTCGACCTCCGCCCGGCCGCGATCATCCGCGACCTGGACCTGCTGCGCCCGATCTACCAGCAGACCGCCGCGTACGGGCACTTCGGGCGGGAGTTGCCCGACCTGCTGTGGGAGAGCACGGACCGCGCTCAGGACCTGAAGAACGCGGTGGGGTGACGGCGGTCCGCGTCGTCCTCGACCGCTCCATCGCCGCGACCTGTCGGGCCGTACGCCGAGCACATGAGCCTGCTCGGTGTGCGGCCCGAACTGGTCGGCACGGTGCGCCCGGACGTCAGCGACGATCCCGAGTCGCCGGAGCGACTCGGGATCGAGCGGCTCGCGTCGTCGTCGGGTCCGTGCCCTCGGCGCGACGGTGTGCGGTGGGCTGTTCGTTCGGCTGCGGTACGGGAACGGGACCTGTGGCTGCCGCCGGTGGCGCGTCACGTGTCGCCGGACCGGTCGCGCGTCACGTGTTGCCGGACCGGTCGCGCGTCACGCCACGGGTCGGGCGGCGGCGACGAGCGCCGGCAGCTCGGCGGCGATCTGCGCCGGAGACCGTTGGGCCAGCATCTCCTTGCGTACGCCGGCGGCAGCCGCGGAAGCTCCGTTGGACAGCACCTCGGCCGCCTCGGCCCGGATCCGGTCGACGCTCAACTCGTCGTAGCGCAGGACCCGCCCGGCGCCGCGCGCGACCACTCGGGCCGCGTGACCGGCGTGGTCCGGCAGCTGCGGTACCAGCAGCAGCGGCACCCCGGCGTGCAGCGCGGTCAGCACGGTGCCCGCGCCGCCGTGGGCGACGACCAGGTCGCACTCGCCGACCACGTGTTCGAGCGGCGCGTCGGTCAGTACGGTGACGTCCGCCGGTAGCGTGCCGAGCAGCGACCGCTGACCGGCGGAGATCGCGACCAGCACGTCGGCGTCGGCTGCCAGCGCCGAGGCGACTTCGGTGACCGGGAACCGTTCGGGCGCCACCCGACCGATGGTGTGCCCCCAGGTGACCAGGATCCGCGGTCGGGGACCACGGTCGGGCAGCGCGGGCGGCAGCGCCCCGGGACCGTTGAACGGGACGTACCGGGTGCCGACCCGGTTCGGCACGTCGGGCAGCTGCAACGACTCGGGCCACGGATCGAGGGTGAGGGCGCCGAACGGGTCGAACGACGTCACGCCGTGCCGGTGCGCGAGCGGTACCAGCATCTCGGACAGCGCGCTGCCGGCCCGCTGCATGAGGTCGGTGCCGTACAGGTGGCGGATCGCCGGTACCCCCGCCGCGGCTGCCACCACCGGTCCCGCCATCGCAGTCGGGTCGTACACCACCACGTCGGGATGCCACGCCTTGGTCAGGTCCATCAGACCGTCGACCATGGACACCGCGTTGGCGAGGACCATCGCGAGCGCGCGCGGCCCACCACCGGTACGCGGCGCCGCGCCGCCCAGTGCCGGGGCTTCGCCGGTTCGTGCGGCGCCGGAGGGTGCGCTGCCGGCGGCTGAGCCGGCCGGCAGTACGTAGCCGCGGACCATGCCGACCGCGTCCACGTCGGAGCCGACCTCTGCTGCGGGCAACGCGGTCGCCTCGATGGCGTCGCGCAGCGCCGGCTGACTGGCCACCAGTACGTCGTGGCCGGCGGCGCGGCACGCCCAGGCGAGCGGCACCATCGCGTACAGGTGCGAGGGCCAGGCCCAGGTGGTGAAGAGCAGCCGCATGTCGCACACGCTCCTTCTCGGGTTGTGAGCGGAGCATGTCGCGACGGGCTCTCGGCGGGCTCAAGTCGCGCTGGTGGGTTGCTCGTCGACGGCGACCTGCCCGGCAGGCTACGGCCGGCTACGGCCGGTCCGGCTCAGAAGAGGCCGTTGGTCTTCTCGAGATAGTCCGCGATCAGGTCGAGCTGGTCATCGGTGTACCCGTCGTTGACCTTCTCCAGGTGGGCGACGTACTCGGCGTACCGGTCGATCAGGGGCTGGACCTTGCCCATGTCGAGTTCGAGCCGTGCGCGACGGCGGTCCTCCGGGTCGGGCACCCGCCGGAGGTACCCGGCGCGCTCCAGGCGGTCGAGGACACGACTCACCGTGCTGGTCGATATCCCCGTCGCATCGCTGAGCTGCTTCGCGTTCCGGACGTCGTGACGCAGCACCAGCAGGTGGAGGGCCTGCGTGTCCGTCACGAGCAGTCCGAACTCCCGCGCGAGGCGGTCGTTGCCCAGGACCGCGTTCACGAGGGCCGCCTGGAACGCGCGTTGGATTCGCGCGCCGCGCGGACTCGACATCTCGCCCCTTGCCTTGTCGTCCCACTATGGGATAATCCCATGGTGCGAGTAACGGTCGGTGAGGTGGTACCGATGGGATTGTAGTGGAGGACCGGCTGGATGGGGCCGTCGGTAACGGCGTCCGTACCGCCAGCGGCAGCGTTCATGGATCTGCGCGGCGAGAGCACCTCGGCGTGCCCTCTCGCGCAACTCCCCCTCCGAGCCGCTGACTGCAACGCAGCAGTCGCTCCGCGGACGGGGTCGACCGGGCGACCACGAGGTCGCCGCCTGGGCTCAGTTACGCACCCAACGTCCGCAGCCGGACGATGATCGCATCGAACAGCACAAATTTACCTTCTTACGTTCACCGAGGAGAAATATGTCCGACCAACTCAGCGCCCAGGACGAGTACACGATCCAGGTCGCCGCACACGGCGTCGTCACGCTGATGGCTTCCTGCGCACCCGGCACGGTATCGGCGCCACGGGCGGGGATCGCCGCGGCGAAGGCGATGTCCACGGCGACCGGACTCACCGGGAAGGTCCTCGCGAAAAAGCCTCCGAAGCTTCCCTTCAAGGGCAGCGTCGCCAACACTGCCGACATCGTTCTGCCCGCGCTCACCGAGTCCGCGAAGATACTGGAACGCGCTCGGGAGGGCGAGGGAGAGAACTTCCGCCGCACAATCCGTA
This sequence comes from Micromonosporaceae bacterium, assembly GCA_036378155.1. Lineage (GTDB taxonomy): Bacteria > Actinomycetota > Actinomycetes > Mycobacteriales > Micromonosporaceae > DASUXA01. The sequence continues at coordinate 9,212 of DASUXA010000115.1, forward strand.
TGATCGCCGAATCGGCTGCCGGCGCCAACGGCGGTACGTCACCAGCCGAAGCGGAAATGCTCCGCAAGATCGAGGAAGCGCTGCGATAGTTCCGGCAGGTCCGGATTTCTCGCGAGAATGCGCGCCGGACGTGCCCGCGATATTGGAACGGCGTTTCTAGAACTGCTTTTCCGGGATGCTTAGCGGGCTCCCCTCGGTGAAGCGGTCAGAGCGCGGTCGACGCGGGGACTGCGGTGCCGCAGTCCGCTCCACAGCCCGCGACGAGGTCCCTGGGGCGCGGTTCATACCGCTGCCCCAGGCCCGGCGACGGCAACCGCAGCGGCACCGCGACCTCTTCGAAGAGACGCTGGTCCGGGATCGTTCGGCCGCTGGGCGCGCAGGCGCGCCTTGACCTCGGCGCATCGGGAACGGCGAGGTTCCCGCCGAGGTCGCACACCACCTGGTTCGCGACCTCGCGACGCGGGCCAGGGCCTTCCTTTCCTTACAGATCTCCGGTGGAAACCGGTCATGCGCCACGCGACGTGTGCCTGCCGAAGTCGTCACCACCACGGTGCCGACCGCCCCGCCATTCCGGGCACCGTCCGATCGCGGAGCGACCGGACCACCGCACCCGCCTCGTCGAAACACTCCCCCACCAGGCACAACGTCAGTCCACGGAGGCGCCTCGTGCGCGTCACCCGGACGAATCGCGCAGCGGTACCGGACCGCCGCCGGCTGCCGCTTCAGTGATCCGCCTGTTCGTCAGCCGTACCTGTGGAAGTTCGGCGGAGCGGGTGGAGAAGGTGGTCGGCCAGCTGGGCGCGGCGGCACCGCTGTCACGATCCCGAGACGACCTCGACCTGCAGGTCGTCTCGCAACGCCGCCCACCCGGGCCCGCATGCCTCGGGTGGGTGGACGCGTCGGCGATCAAGGCGGCGGACGGGCGCACGATCGTCGCCGCGCCTGGCCGCGGTCCGAGTCGCCGACGGTCCGCCCGAAGTCCCCGGTCTGGTTGCGCGACGTCGTCGGATCCCTCGGCTGGTCGCAATCCTCCCTGGTCGGCGCCGTACCGGCGGAACAGCCGGACAAATGGACCGAATAGCAGGGCTGCCTGGGCCTTGAACTACGGTAACAACCACAGCCGCCTGACCTTCATCAATGGCGACTCGGCAACGTCGAGCCGCGCCCCGGTGGAGGTCTTACAAAATCCGCACCTGCCTAACCGTGGTCGTCTCTTACACCATCGGCGTGGACGCGCCCTCGCGCGGCACTCGGGCTCGGCTCAAGGCGGGCTCGAATACGAGTCCATTAAGATCGATGCTTGCCATCGGCGGAAGCGACCCCCTACCATACATAGCAAGCATGATCGGTGATCACCAATATGCTACTTGGCAGTATTGTACATCCTGTTAAGTTAACGGTGGGCGCAGTGGTAACCTCCGCGAGAATATTTGACGCGTCAAAGGAAACTCCGAGGGTATCGCGGTACTCACGCCGGATTGTCCACGAAAATGCGTATGCGACGGCGCATTTCCTGCCCTCCTTGTACCACGGGCATGGGCCGCGTGCGCCGACCGATTCGTTCGCTCTGTGAAGGATCGCGAGAAACGCTCCTTGAGAGCGCCGGAGGACCGATTACCGGGACTCCGAAGGGGAGCCACGAGCGTACGAAGCGGCTACGGAACCTCCGCATGCGGCCGACCGAGCATACTTACCGGGAAGGGCGAAAGGACATTGGAGATCAATGTGTTGGGTCCGCTCACGGTCACCGTGAACGGGAAGGCGGTAACTCCGACGGCTCCCAAACCGCGCCGGGTGCTCGCGTTACTCGCCATGAGCCTCAACAGCGTGGTCCGCAACGAGCAGATCATCGAGGAGCTGTGGGAGGACCGTCCGCCAGCCAGCGTGACGACCACATTACAGACATACGTGTATCAGCTCCGCAAATCGCTGGGGCTCGCCACGGCGAACGCAGCGGACTACGGCAACCGCCACCGCCCGGCGGAAGCCCTGCACACCTTCTCCGGCGGCTACATGCTGTCACTGACGCCCGACTCGCTCGACGCCGCGCGCTTCGAGCGCCTCGCCAAACGAGGCCAGGCCGAGCTTGAAAGCGGCCGGGTGGAGGAGGCGGCGCAGACCCTGCGAGAGGCCCTGTCCCTGTGGCGCGGAGACGCTCTCGTCGACGTCAATCCCGGCCCGGTACTGCAGGTGGAAGTGGTCCGGCTGGAGGAGCTGCGCAGGAGCACCCTGGAGGCCCGCATCGACGCCGACCTGCGGCTGGGCCGGCACCACAGCGTACTCAGCGAGCTGGTCAGGCTCGCCGCCCAGCAGCCCACGCACGAGGGGTTCCAGGGCAAGCTGATGACAGCGTTCTACCGTGCCGGTCGCCGTTCCGACGCGCTGCACGCCTACCAGCAGGTACGACTCGCGCTCGTCTCCGAGTTGGGCGTCGAGCCGTCCGACGAGCTGCAACAGCTGCACCAGGCGATCCTCGTCGGTGAGCCGGCTCAGGACCTACGGGCCGGTTCACGCAAATAGCCGACGGGGCGGGTCCCCAGAAGTAGACGCGTCGTGGGCGGCGGCTGCGGTACCGCAGCCGCCG
>DASUXA010000116.1:0-4962 GCA_036378155.1 Micromonosporaceae bacterium
TTGGGTCTCCCCGGCGGCGATACCCGCCGCCAGCAGCCCCCAGCCGGTGAAATCGGCAGGCACGTCGGCGAGCACGAACCGGTCCGGGTGCTCGACCTGCGCCGAGCGGACCAGCCCCCACACCGGACCGCTCACCACCGACGCGGCGGCACCGCCCACCCCGACCGCACCGCCTGCCCCGACCGCGCCACGGGTCAACATCACCAGCCGGGAACCAGCGAACCGCTCGTCACCGATCCAGCCCTGCACCACGTCCAGCGCCTCGGACAGCCCTTCGCGGACCGCCGCCGGCACCTCCGCGGACTGGGCGGGGTCGGTGTCCGGGTATCCGGAGTCGCTGGTGACGGCGCAGACGACGTAGTCGGGACGGGTACCGGCGTCGATCGCCGCGCCGAGATCCGCCAGGGTGGCGTAACGGGGCAGGCCCGGTACGGGGTCACCGAGCGCGACCCAGCGCGGCGCGTCGTCAGGGGACGGGACGTCGAGCGCGACCCAGTCGAGCCGGTGGTACCCGCTCGGACCCGAAGCGCCACCCATCGCGGCCACCAGCGAGGCGACCGACACCGGGCGTACCCGCAGCTCGTCGAACGACAGGACGAGCTGCCCGGACGGGTCGGCTGCCTGGACCGACAACCCGTCCGGACCGTCCGCGGTGAGCTTCACGCGCAGCGCGGACGCCCCGGTCGCGGACAACCGCACGCCCCGGAAGACGAAGGGCAGCCGCAGTTCGTCGGAGCCGCCCTCGAACACGTACGGGTGGAACGCCGAGTCCAGCAGCGCCGGGTGCAGACCGAAACCGTCGGTCTCGGCACCGGTCGGGATCTCCACCTCGACGAACAGGTCGTCACCGCGCCGCCAGGCGCCGCGCACGCCCCGGAACGCCGGGCCGTACTCGTAGCCCAGGTCGGCGAGCCGCTCGTACCCGCCGTCGAACGCGACCGGAGCGGCGTCCGCCGGGGGCCACACCATCGCCCAGTCGCATCCCGCGCCGCCCAGGGTGTCGGCGGCGAGCACACCCGAGGCGTGCCGCACCCACGCGTCCTCGCCGTGCGGACGGGAGTACACCCGCACCGACCGTCCCCCCGACCCGCCGCCGTCGACCACGATCTGCAGCGACAGCGCCGTGTCGGTCGGCAGGACCAGCGGCGCTTCGAAGGTCAACTCCTCGACCCGTCCGTACCCCGCCTGGGCGCCGACCTCCATGACGACGTCCAGCAGCGCGGCACCCGGTACCACGACGGTGCCGGCGACCATGTGGTCGCCCAGCCACGGCAGGTCCGCCAGCGACAGTCGACCGGTGGCGACCACCGCGCCGTCCTCGGCGACGTCCACCGCCGCGCGCAGCAGCGGGTGGTTCACCTGACGCAGCCCCGCCGAGGTCACGTCCGCGTGTGCCGGGGTACGGCTCATCCAGATCCGTTCCCGGTCGAACGCGTACAGCGGCAGGTCGACGACGACGCCGCCGGTCGCCAGCCGGCTCCAGTCCACCGGTACCCCCGCCACGAACGCTTCGGCGAGGCCGGTGAGCAGCGCTTCCGGCTCGGGGCGGTGCTTGCGGTACGTCGCCGCGACGGTCGCCTGCTCGTCGAGGCACTCGCGAGCCATCCCGGACAGCACGGTCTGCGGTCCGACCTCGAGGTACGCGCCGATACCGGCGGCTGCCAGGTCGCCGATCATCGGGGCGAACAGCACCGCGCGGCGTACCTGCTCCCGCCAGTACCGCGGGTCGGTCCACGGCAGCGCGTCGTCGCGCAGGTTCGTCGCGTACGCCAGCCGGGGCTCGTGGAAGGTCAGCGTGTCGAGGACCGCCTCGAACCCGTCGAGCATCGGCTCCATGAGCGGGGAGTGGAACGCGTGGCTGACGGTCAGACGGCGGGTACGCCGACCCAGCGCCTTCCACTGGTCGGCGACGGCGAGGCAGGTCTGTTCGTCGCCGGACACCACGACGCTGCCGGGTCCGTTGACCGCGGCGATCCCGATCAGGTGTTCCTGACCGGCGAGGGTGGGCAGGACCTCGTCGTACGACGCCGCGATCGCGACCATCGCCCCGCGCGCCGGCAGCGCCTGCATGAGTCGGGCTCGCGTGGTGACCAGGCGGGCGGCGTCGGCGAGGTCCCAGACGCCCGCGACGTGGGCGGCGGCGATCTCGCCGACGGAGTGCCCGGCGACCCGGTCGGGGGTGACTCCGAGCGATTCCAGCAGCCGGTACGCGGCGACCTCGTAGGCGAACAGCGCCGGCTGGGTGTAATACGTCTCGTTCAACGCGGCGGCGTCGGCGCTGTCCGGCTCGGCCCACATCACCTCGCGCAGCGGGCGGTCGAGGTGGACGTCCAGGGCGGCGCACACCTCGTCGAACGCCGCCCGGAAGGCGGGAAACGCCTGGTACAGCTCGCGACCCATGCCGGGACGCTGACCGCCCTGCCCGGTGAACAGGAAGGCGAGCTTCGCCCTGCCCCGGGCGACTCCTTCCACCACGGCGGCGTCGGGGCGTCCGTCGAGGTACCCGGCGAGGTTGCCGAGCAGCTCCGCCCGGTCGCGACCCAGCACGACCGCCCGGTGGTCGAACCGGGAACGCGTGGTGACCAGCGAGTACGCGATGTCGCGGTGGCGTACGTCGGGATCGGCGTCGACCCGGTCGTACAGCCGTCGCGCCTGGTTGCGCAGGGACACGGCGGTACGGGCGCTGACGACCCAGGCGGTCGGTCGGTCGGTGTCCTCGGCGTCGCCGGTCGGGGTCGCCGGGTCGAGCGCCGGTGGCTCCTCGATGATGACGTGGGCGTTGGTGCCGCTGATACCGAACGACGACACGCCCGCCCGGCGCGGCTGCTCGCCGCGCGGCCACGGCTGCGCCTCGGTCAGCAGTTGGACCGCGCCCAGCGACCAGTCCACGTGGTGCGACGGCTGTTCGACGTGCAGGGTGCGGGGCAGCGTCCCGTGCCGCATCGCCATCACCATCTTGATCACGCCCGCCATGCCGGCGGCAGCCTGGGTGTGACCGATGTTCGACTTGATCGAGCCGAGCCACAGGGGACGGTCGGCGGGTCGGTTCTTGCCGTACGTGGCGAGGATGGCGTGCGCCTCGATCGGGTCGCCCAGTTGGGTACCGGTGCCGTGCGCGTCGACGGCGTCCACGTCGCGCGCCTCCAACCGGGCGTCGGCGAGCGCCTGCTCGATGACGCGTTCCTGGGATGGGCCGTTCGGGGCGGTCATGCCGTTGCTCGCGCCGTCCTGGTTGACGGCGGTACCACGGATCACGGCGAGGATGCGCCGCCCGTTGCGCTGCGCGTCGGACAGCCGTTCCAACAGCAGCACCCCGGCGCCCTCGGCCCAGACCGCGCCGTCCGCGTCGTCGGAGAACGCCTTGCACACCCCGTCCGGCGCGAGCGCCCGCTGCCGGGAGAACTCGACGAACGGGTCGGGCGTCGCCATCACAGTCACCCCGCCGGCGAGCGCCAGGGTGCATTCGCCACGGCGCAGGGCGTGGACCGCGAGATCCAGCGCGACCAGCGACGACGAGCATGCGGTGTCCAGCGTGACCGCCGGACCTTCCAGCCCGAACGTGTACGCGACCCGACCGGACATCACGCTCGGCGCGCTGGAGATCAGCAGGGTGCCGTCCAACGCCTCGGGCACCTGCCCGAGGAACTGGGTCGAGTAGTAGTCGTACATCATTCCCGCATAGACGCCGGTCTTACTGCCGCGTAGCGATACCGGGTCGATACCGGCGCGCTCGAACGCTTCCCAGACGATTTCCAGGAAGATCCGGTGCTGCGGGTCGGTCGCCAGCGCGTTGCGCGGGCTCATCTGGAAGAACGGGGCGTCGAAGTCGGCGGCGTCGTACAGGAACCCGCCGCGCCTGACGTACATCGTGCCCGGCACGTCCGGATTCGGGTCGTACAGTTTCTCCAGGTCCCAGCCCCGGTCGGTGGGCAGGTCCCCGATCGCGTCGGTGCCGTTCTCCAGCAGCCGCCACAGGTCCTCGGGTGTGCGTACGCCACCGGGGAACCGGCAGGCGATTCCGATGACAGCGATCGGCTCGTGTGTTCGTGCGTCCGCGTCGGCCAGTCGTCGACGGGTTTCCGCCAGGTCGACGGTCACCCGCTTCAGGTAGTCCCGCAGCTTGTCTTCGGTCGCCATCGCCAACTTCTTTCAGCCAAGATGCACCGGAAATATGTCTGCCGTTCCAGCTAGAGCTGGGAATCGATGAATGCGAACAGTTCCTCGTCGGAGGTCTGGTTGAGTTCGACGCCGACGTCGAGCACGTCGCCGCCCAGTCGGGTCAGCGCCGCCTGCAGTACCGTCACGACCCGCGCGCGGCCGCCGGCGTCGGACTCCACCAGCGCCTGCACCCGGTCCAGCGCCTCGCGCAGGACCTCGTCCGGGGCGGGCGCGGCGGGCGCGAGCGTGCGGTGCAGGTACTCGGCGAGCTGCGACACGGTCGGGTGGTCGAACACCAGGGTCGCCGGTAGCCGCAGCCCGGTCTCCGCGTTCAACCGGTTCCGCAGTTCGACCGCGGTCAGCGAGTCGAAGCCGAGTTCGGAGAACGCCCGGTCGGCGTCCACGTCGGACGGTGAGCTGTGCGCCAGTACCGCCGCCACGTGTCCGCGCACCACGTCGGTCATCAGCGTCCGCGCATCGGTCTCGGCGAGCCCGATCAGCCGGGCAGCCAGCCCACCGGGTGTACCGGCACCGGTCGCCCCGGTGGACGTCGACGTCGACGTCGACGGCGCGGGTTCGCCGGGTGCCGCCTGCCGGCGGCTCGGACGGACCAGGCTGCGCAGTACGGCGGGCACGGGCTGCCCGTTGTCGAGGCGGTCGCGCAGCGCGGCGGTGTCCCAGCGGGAGGCGATGATTTGGGTGGTGGGCTGGTCGGACAGGGTGTCGGCGATGACCGTGTCGAATAGGGCGAGTCCCTGGTCGGCGGTTAGTGGGGCGATGCCGGTGCGGGCGAGTCGGGCGTGG